>JBBANM010000045.1:0-48062 GCA_040401995.1 Saprospiraceae bacterium | reverse complement strand
ATTTTCGCAACGAAGTTGGGGTGAATTTTGGCCATTTGCAGCGCGAATAAAAAATTCAAACACACTCTTAAATAAAAGCAACTGAGTACAGGTTCCAAGATTGCGAAATGAACCTTGGAACCTGTAAAAAAACACCCGTATCGAAGAATTGGTTGACGTCCTTGAGCCTATCCCTTCAATTTTAAAAGTAGCAGGTGAAAGAAAAAGCTGTTTTACTACCCTATAAAACCGCCACCATCATAGCTTTTATGGGCTTCTAAGATCTGATTGGCATCAATTTTTTCTGCAGCCAAAGCTTTTATGATATCAAAAGGCGTAACAATACCAACCAGTTCATTATGAGATACTACAGGAATAGCATGAAAGCGATTGACCAAAAAAAGATCCAAAGCTACATTGATGCGATCTTCCGGATCTAATTTTGCCATGCCTTTGGTCATGATCTCTTCAGCGCTGAATGAGCGAAGTCGAGCGTAGTTGACAAATCGATCATCGTTATTAGGAGAGAAACCGCGCAAAAACTGCACAAAATCAGTATTGCTAATGATCCCCACGATCTCCCGAAAACGTACCACGGGAAGATGGTGAATTTTATGCTCGTCAAAAATGTCTTTGACAACGCTTAGTTTATCCGCTGGACTAACAGTGATTAAGTCCGTGCTCATAATGGTTTTTACAGGCGCTAGTACGTTCATGATCCTATCGTTTTATATTTATTGCAAAATAAGAGGCAGAAGGGATCGGCAGAGTGATTTAACTCATTTCAATTTAAGACTTTTGGCAATGCAAGGCCAGTGAAAAAAATATTTTTAGTCAGCTTAATACGCCAATAATTTTTGCAATTTTTCTTTAAACCGCTTGGCTGGTAAAAATTGATCTTCCAAGTTTTTTGAAAATGGAATCGGCGTATCCAATGAGGCTTCGCGCATGACTGGTGCGTCGAGATATTCAAAAAGGTGTTCGGAGAGATAAGCGGAAATTTCGCCGCCAATACCGCCAACCAAAGTATCTTCATGTAAGATGATGACCCTATTGGTTTTACGTAGACTTTCTTCCAAAGTTGCATAATCTAGCGGCAAAAGGGTGCGTAAATCGATGATTTCTACATCTACGCCCAACTCTTCTACGGTTTTTAGCGCCCAATGCACACCCATGCCGTAAGTGATCACCGTTGCAGCATTTCCTGGTCGAACAATGCTCGCCTTACCAATGGGTATGGTGTAATAATCATCCGGTATTTGACCGCTAACGCTGCGGTACATGGCTTTGTGTTCAAAAAACAAGATGGGATTGGGGTCTTCAAAAGCTGCCAGCAACAAGCCTTTGGCATCGTGCGGGTTAGAAGGATAAAGCACTTTCAAACCCGGGGTATGAAAAAACCAGGCTTCATTGCTTTGTGAATGAAACGGTCCCGCGGCCGTACCTGCCCCCGTAGGCATGCGTACCACCACGTCTGCAGGCGCGCGCCAGCGATAGTGCAACTTGGCGAGGTTGTTGATGATTTGGTTGAAGCCGCAAGTTACAAAATCGGCAAATTGCATTTCTACCATGGCTTTGTAACCCTTGAGGCTTAATCCTAGTCCGATACCAACGATCGCGCTTTCACAAAGCGGGGTGTTGCGCACGCGGTCTTTGCCAAATTTGGCCATTAAGCCATCGGTGATTTTGAACACTCCGCCATAATCGGCAATGTCTTGTCCCATCAATACGAGGCGTTCGTGGCGCTCCATCGCTTGACTCAGACCATCGGAAATGGCATCGATGAAGCGTTTTTCACTGGTATGGGAAGTAGCAGGTAATGTTTCTTGTGATTCAAAAGGCGCATATACATCGGCAAACTCTTCTTCTACTGAATTTTCCGGATCACCTTCCTCAAATGCTTGCACCAAACCGGCTTCGATGTGCTTTTTTAGCTCGGCGGTCATGCTTTTTTTATCGCTTTCGCTGATCACGCCTTCTGCTAGCAAAAACCGCTCATAATTGGACAATGGATCCCGCAATGCCCAGTAGTCCATCAATTCTTGTGGCACATACTTGGTACCAGATGCTTCTTCATGCCCGCGCATTCGAAAGGTTTCACACTCCAATAAAATGGGTTCTGGGTGCTCGCGCATTTCTTCTGCCAACTGTTTCACTGTACGGTATACCTCTAAGATATTATTGCCGTCAATGGTGAGCGCGCGCATGCCATACCCTATTCCGCGATCGGAAAGTCGGGTGCAACGGTATTGCTCGGATGGCGGGGTAGAAAGCCCGTAGCCATTGTTTTCGATCAAAAAAATGACGGGTAGTTGCCAAACTGCTGCTACGTTCAACGCTTCATGAAATTCACCTTCGCTGGTGGCGCCTTCGCCGGAGAAAGCCAGCGACACCTTGCCCTCACCGCTCAATTTATGCGCCAAAGCGACGCCTCCTGCCAGCGACAATTGAGGTCCCAAATGCGAAATCATCCCAACAATATGATGTTCTAAAGTGCCAAAGTGAAATGACCGATCTCGCCCTTTGGTGTAACCCGATTTTTTGCCTTGCCACTGGGCGAAAAGTCGCTCAAAAGGCATGTCGCGACTGGTAAATACCCCCAAGTTACGATGCAGTGTAAAAATCATTTCATCGGGATGCAAAGCCAGGGTAGCGCCTACCGAAATCCCTTCCTGTCCAATGCCCGAAAACCACTTGGTCACTCGACCTTGGCGCAGCAATTTGAGCATTTTGTCTTCGATGAGGCGGGGGTAAAGCAACTGGCGATATAGCATTCGTAAAAGCTCATCAGAGAAGCCTTCACGGTTGAATGTCATCGCAGAAGTAAGGGATGAAGTGGTCATAGTGGTTCTGGTCTTGGCGTATAAAAGGGCAAAATAATACGAGTGATTGTAAGGTAGCAAACACTGGCTCGATCTTGGCAACAATATTATTCAAAAAATGGTTTCTTGGAAGGTCTATTTGCAAAATTACCGATCGGTGTTCTCTCAACTTATTATAGCAAAAACTGTTCTAGCATTGATCTTGCCACGAGTGTTATTTAGTAAACCAATCCACACGCAATTTCTGATCACACATATTTTTACACATAAAAATCTTAAAATGAGATATTTAACCTCCATTTTGACTCTATTGGTAATAGCTTGTCTATTTGGCTGTCAGCAGCAAAATCAAAGCGATCCCATGGCTCGTTTTGTTAAAGACCAGAGTTTTATCAATGCACACGAAAAGCCGTTGGTCATCGATTTCGTCGGTACAGGTAAAACCATCACTTTCCCAACACCTGATGGCAAAACCGGTTCAGCTTATGCCTTAATGGCGGCCAAACCCAGCAAAAAATATTTGTTGGTAATCCACGAATGGTGGGGTTTGAACGATAACATCAAAAAAGAAGCCGAAAGACTAGCAGATAGCTTGAAAACGGTGAACGTTATTGCCCTTGATATTTATGATGGCAAAGTAGCCACTTCGCCTGATGAAGCAGGAAAAATCATGAGCACCATCGCCCCCACTCGCGCGGAAGCCATCGTAAAAGGCGCCATTGCAATGGCTGGTAAAAAAGCCAAAATAGGAACCATCGGTTGGTGTTTTGGCGGTGGCTGGTCCTTGCGTTCTTCAATCATTGCCGGTGCTCAAGGCATTGGTTGCGTGATGTACTATGGCATGCCTGTTGAAAAAGCAGCAGACTTGGCGCCTTTGAAAGCCGATGTGTTAGGTCTTTTTGGCAGTAAAGACGCTTACATTAATCCTACTGTAGTGAAGAAATTTGAAGAATTGGCAGCTGCAACAGGCAAAAAAGTGGAAATCCATTCTTATGATGCGGACCATGCTTTTGCCAACCCTAGCAATCCAAAATTTGATGCAAACGCGGCTAAAGAAGCCAATGGCTTGGCTTTGGCGTTTTTGAAGAAAAAATTTAACTAAGAGCTTCTTCGGATTTCGGATCTGAGGAACTGGTGAAAAATGCACATTCACCTTCTTAAGTAATGGGCAATGGATGAAAAAATGCCAAAGGTTTACTAACTAGTGAGCCTATTGCTGCAAATCATTTTTCATTCATTGCTTATTTTTTATCTGAGTATGTCCTTAATCTCACCCATCCTGCCCACACAAGTGCTGCAATTACAGCAGGTGATGCGCGAAACTTATCTTGATCATTACCAATATCTTTGGGATGACCGCGGAGAAAATTACATCAGTAACTTGACCCAGCTTGAGGTTTTAGAAAAAAGTCTTGCTCATCCCAATCAAGCTTTTTATTTCATCGAGAATAACGGCGGTCAAACCGCTGGTTTCATGAAGCTGTATCTCGACAGTCCCATTCCCGAAACCGAATACCATAATGCCATGTGTTTGGATAAAATCTACTTGCGAGCCAATGCCGCCGGACAAGGTTTGGGGCAGTTACTTTTGGAAAAAGCTGTTGCAGACGCGCACGCACTTGGGCGCACCCACCTGTGGCTACGCGTGATGGAAAGCAGCATTGAAGCACAGGCATTTTATCGCCGCGCTGGATTCGAAATCATTGGGACTGCGCCGCTTGATCTAAAGTATATGAAACAGCAGTATCGAATTATCCACACGATGCTGAAGTCGCTATAATTTTAGTGTGACACCTAACCTGGCAATCGACTGTATTTTCAACCGATTTGATCCTGTGCTGTTTTGCAACCAAGCTGTTTCTTGCTCTGGTCGATTTTTGCCTTGCTCTTTGCGCTGAGGAGTATTCAAAGCACCCAGATCTTGATTTTGTTCGTTGAAAGATTGAGTCGTATCAGATTTCACCCCGCCATCCAAATCTGTTGGCAAAACGCCCAAGCTATCTGCGCTAAGCGAATCGATAGCATAACCAATTTTATGGGCGCATTGCAATTTAGCTAAAACCGAGTCGGGTAGGTTTGCAAACTTCGCCTGTCGCCAAGTTTCATGGTGACCGTCGTTGTAAATTTGGCGCATGTAATTGCCCCAGATTGGCAAAGCAGTAGAAGATCCCTGACCACTATCCAAGCTTTTGAAATGCACCGATGGATTGCCGGCACCAACCCATACTCCAGTAACCAAATCAGGCGTAAGGCCAATAAACCAACCATCAGATTGGTTTTGGCTGGTACCAGTTTTTCCGGCAATGTCGTTGGTGATGTTGTATTCCCAGCGAACGCGGGCGGCAGTACCGCTATTGGCTACCGAGCGCATCATTTTGATCATTACATCTGCCGTATGTTGCGACAACACGCGGTTAGATTGCGGATCTTTTTTGGGGCCAAATTGGGCAATCAATTTCCCATCGGCTGTTTCAATACGGTCGATAAAATAAACATTGCGCTTAACGCCGCGATTCGCAAAGACGGAGTATGCCTGTACCATATCAAACAAGGAAATCTCTACCGCACCCAATGCAATCGCTGGGGCATAGGGAATCTTTGTAGTGATGCCCATTTTTTTAGCCATTTCCCGTACTGGGTTAATCCCTGTTTCCATGATGATTTGAACCGATACTGTGTTGACCGAGTTAGTCAGTGCTCCTTCTAGCGAATAAGCGCCGCCATAACGGTTATCGGCATTTTTGGGTTGCCAATTCTCGTATTCAGGGTAAGTATGTACGTAGTTGGGGAAATAGCGACAAGGATCCATGCCTTGTTCAACAGCTTGTGCATACAAGATAGGTTTGAAGGTAGAGCCTACTTGACGCCGGGCTTTAACGTGGTCGTATTTCACAAATTGATGATCGATGCCGCCTACCCAAGCTTTTACTGCGCCGGTTTTGGGATCAACTGAAAGCAGACCGGTATTCAAAATTTTCAGGTAATATTTGATGGAATCTAGGCGACTGAGTTCTTTTTCAATGGAGCCTTCTTTCCAGGAAAACAATTCTGTTTTGAACGGTTTGCTCAGGTACTCATCAATTTCCCGCACTGAATATCCCTCTGATTTGAGTTTGAGGTATAACGAATTGGATTGGATGATTTTTTTGAAGGTTTCTTCGTCTGTCCAAGGCAATTCTTTAGCTGACCATTGGCTTTCAAAACGACGTTGCAATTTGGGCATTTGTTCCCGCACCGCTTTTTCGGCATATTCTTGCAAATCGTGGTCGATGGTGGTGTAGATTTTTAAGCCATCGGTGTAGGCGTTGTAATAAGTGCCATCGGGTTTTGGGTAGTCCTTGAGGATGTTTTCCAGTTCCAAGCGAACATGTTCCCGAAAGTAAGTTGCCAAACCTTCGCTGTGGGTATCTAAGATATAATTCAGCTCCAGCGGTTTTTTCGACAACGTTTCATATTCTTCATCGGTCAGGTACTTGTATTTTTTCATTTGCTGGAGCACCACATTGCGGCGTTCCAAGGCTTCCTGGGGGTGTTTCACCGGGTGATAAGAAGTGGTAGCTTTTAACATCCCGATCAATATCGCAGCTTCTTCAATCTTAAGATCTTTGGGTTTTTTGTTGAAAAAACGCTGTGAAGCTACTTTAATACCAAATACATTATCGCTAAAAGGCACCGTATTTAAGAAAATGCCAATCAAATCTTCTTTGGAGTACAGCAATTCCAAACGGCGCGCCACAATCATTTCCTTCATTTTGTTGATCAACATGGTAGCGACGCGGTGCGGGTGACGTGGATAAAGGTTTTTTGCCAACTGCTGACTAAGGGTGCTACCTCCGCCTTGCGAATCATCGTTCATGATGATTGATTTGAACAAAACGCGGATCAAGGCGCGATAGTCAATGCCGCCATGCTTGAGGAAACGAGCATCTTCGGTGGCAATCAAGGCATTGATGACGTTGGGAGAAATTTCGCGATAATCGGCTTTCACCCGGTTTTGCAGGAAGTAACGTCCCATCAAAACACTGTCCTGAGAATATACTTCAGAGGCAGTGTTGTTGCGAATGTCGCGCAATTCCTGATAGCTGGGCATGGTTCCAAAAAAACCATGTATGATAAAGGAAGCAAGGATCGATAAAGCAACCACGGCACCGGCTATCCCTACAGTAAGGTAAGCGAGGATGATTTTCCAGTTGCGCGGCCAAACCAGTACGGCAAGAATAGCGTCTCCAACGGGTTTCAGGGCGATACCCATTTTGACAAAAAATGCTTTTAGCGACTCAGAGAAGGACTCCATATATTTGGATTAAGTTAAAGCCAAACAACATAATGCAGTTAGCCAAACACACAAATTTAAAAAGAATCGGCACAAAGTGGTAACTCGTTAACTTTAGGAATGGTTGAATAATAACTTTATCCTTGCTCTTTCACCGCCACTCTTCCTATCTTTTTCGTTACAATGCCCCACATTGCGCCTCAAAAGATAGTCGATTGGCAGTAAAATAGCGGCGGCTAAAATGTCAATTTATTATTCATCTATTCCTTATACTTCCTTCATGATGGTAAGGTGACCGTTTTAAGTGTTGACGGTTGTTGTTTTTTGAAATATGGCGTGCCCAATAGCGCAATGCAAGCAACGCCGTGGGCTGCAATATTTTTGTTTGAGTTGCAGCAACGCTTGCGTCTCCCCTGCCGATTGGGGTTGAACGCCCATTTTTTTCCATCCCTCGATAAAGTGATTGTCTTCCGCTGGCGCCGATTCTAGCAATTGTAGGGCGCGTTCTTGGTAAGCCGTTTCACCATTACGAGCGCCATAAAGAAAAAGCAAAGGCGCAATGGCATTCACTATTAGCAGTTGAATTTTGGTTTCGCCCAAACGTTTGAGACTCCTAGCCGCTGGTTTGTCCAATAAATAATGGGTAGTCCAGTAAGCATGGAGCGTATGTTCCAATAAATTTTTTAGTTCCTTTCCATTTTTTGCCGCCATCACTTTTCCAAAAAGGTGCTCAGTTCGGTAAATCAATGTCGCCAACTGGGCAATTCGAACAGTTGGGAAGTTGGCTGGCCGCATCCGCAAAAATTTCCAGCAGCTTTTATCCATCGGCTTTAGTTGGAATTTTTTTTGAAAAAATCGATACGTTTCCTGCAATTGACGAGGGTAAGGTTCTTCAAATGCAGTTTCCAAAAAACCGGCTTGTCCCAAAAGTAAGGCCTCCAAATGCAGCAAATTATCTCGATGACGGCTTAATAGTTTGAAGGATAAACTACGCGCCAGTTGCTCAAATGGCTCGGTATTGGCGCTCAGTCCCAAGTTTTTTGCCAGCAATTGAAAAAATGTTTCTTCCCAATCGCCGCGATTGGCTTCCAAGCGTACTTGTAGTTCGGTCATTTTGGTTTCTAACCGCTCTACCAACAGCCGTTCCAACCACATGGCTTGGGTAAGTGGTGGTACTTCATGCCACTGATTTTGACAAGGCACCCATTCCGTTGCATGTTGTAAGCGTAGGTAAGCTTGCTGCAAATTGGGTAGAATGTAATGTCGTAGTTCCAGGCAGGGCAAGCGCTCGTCGTTGGCGCGATAGATGGGCAAATCCTCATCCAACACCACATGCAGAATGACATTGTTGTAAGCGGGATCATCTTGGTGGCCATGTTTTAGCCAGTCCGATGCTTTGAGGTGGATCTCCACATTTCCCGCCCAAAGGGTATCGTCAATTCGGATGCGGGCATTGGTAAAATCAGGCCCAGCGTGGTGGTTGTGCTCACCCAGCAAATACAATTCAATGGATTGGCCTTGGGTGGATTGAAGGTTCAGCCAAGAAAAACGTTTGTAGCGCCAAACGTAGTGTAAAAAATCTTCTGTCATCTTTTCTAGGGTTTTGAGTTTACCCCAGAGGACGAAGTTGTTTACGAGTGGTGCATGCTGGAAAGTCTGGGCAAGTTAAAAAGCTTTAATTAAGGTGTCAAGGGCGATTGTAAAAATTATTCCTCTTCGCCGCTGCTAAAAATGCGTTCCAAAACTTTGAACTGGTAAGCAAATTCATTTTTGTCGTCGGCAGGGTGGCTTTCTTGATAGATGCGTTTCCAATCCTTGTTTTCGATAGCGGGAAAAAAAACATCGCCTTCAGGTTCCAGATCCACTTCGGTGAGGTAAATTTTGTCCCAATAAGGTAGGCTGCGGTCATAAATTTGTCCGCCGCCAATGATAAAGGCTTCTTCTTCGCCATGATCCAGCGCAACAGTCAGCGCTTCTTCAATGGTGTGAACGACGATGCAATCAGCGGCTAGAAAAAAAGGATCGCGGGTGATTACAATATTGACCCGATTGGGCAGCGGGCGGCCGATAGAATGGAAAGTATTTCTGCCCATGATCACATGGTGATTGAGGGTTGTTTTTTTGAAGTACTTGAGGTCGGCAGGCAAGTACCAAGGAATCTGGTTATGAAACCCGATCACCCGATTTTTGGCCATGGCCGCAATAGCAGAAACTAACATGAATCGATTTTTAGTTTGACGCAAAAAATTACTTCCCGATTTTTTGGGAGGCTTTTGAATAGGAAGTTCACTTGAAATGAATCGTTCGGCTTCCTATTCAAAACCCAAAATCGGGAAGTTAATTTTTCTGCGTTCCTTAATGACAAAAAATTCAAAAAGTGCGCGATTACTATCGCTTTTTTTCCGCCACACTCAGCTCTTCAACCTTGAGTTTGCGTTCGGTACTCCCAGCTTGCAGTAGATTTTTGCGAATCACATTAGCCGAATTCTGCATGGCAGTTCTGACGCTTTCTGGCAGTTTCAAGGTGGGCTGATCACCTTGCTCAAAAGCAGATACGGGTAGCGTGGTATAGGTGCTTTTTCCGGCTTCATTGCGGTAGATGTGCCGATATACGGGCATAAACTGATGTCCTGTGATACGCGATTTTAAGGTGGTCAAGTCTTTTTCCAGCCCTATTTCCACCATTAAGCCAATGTCGGTGTAGATCTTGGTTTGACCCGAAATGAAATTACCCAAGGAGTACACCACCAAGCCATTTTTTGTTGTACCGTCTTCTTGTACCGTTTGATATTGTTTGATGGGTTGCACCACATGCGGGTGAGAGCCAATGATCACATCGCAACCCCAGGAAAGGATTTTTTGAGCCAATTGGCGTTGAGTTTCGTTTTCGGTCAGTTGGTATTCATTTCCCCAGTGCAACACCACAAATATCGCATCGGGTTTCAGCTGTTTGGCGACATCCAAATCAGCTTTGATCACTTTTTCATCGATCACATTGACAATTCCCGGTTTGGTGGTTGGGATGCCATTAGTGCCATAGGTATAATTCAAAAACGCCAGTTTGAAATTTCCTTTGTAAATGATCATCGGGTACAAAGCGGAGCGACTGGCGGAATCAAGAAAAGTACCGGTTTGGTAGAATCCGTATCCTTGTACCGTTTTGATGGTATTGGTAACGCCGGTTAAACCTGAATCGTTGGCGTGGTTGTTGGAAGTAACCAAAAGGTCGAAGCCTGCAGCGCGCAAGGCCAAAGCCAAATCATCGGGGCTACGGAAAGTAGGGTAACCCGTATAAGGCGGTTTGCCAGGCAAGGTGAGTTCAAGATTGCCGATGGCCATATCATATTGTTCCAGCAAGGGCGCAACAAATTGAAAACAAGGCGAGTAATCGTATAATTTGTCTTTTTCAACTGCCGCAGATGCAATTTGGGTGCTGTGCCCCATAATATCGCCTACAAACACGAGTTTGAGTTGGCTGAGGTTCTCTTGGGCAGCAAGCGGCAGCAAGTAGAACACCATCCCACAAAACAGACCAATCGATCTCAACATGGCGGTAATGTTTTAAAAAAGCTTAGAGTGTGTTTGGGTTTTTAGTTCGCAGGCGAAAATGAGTCAAAATTTGCACCAACGAGGCGCGAAAAACGGAGTGTAGCAGCGCTACATGAGTATTTTCGCAACGAAGTTGGGACGAATTTTGGCCATTTGCAGCGCGAATAAAAAATCCAAACACACTCTTAATTAAGGTTTGGGCGCTTTGGCAATCAAATCAGCATTCAACATGCGTTTCTCAAGCGCTTTGCGTGCTTCTGAACGGATTGATTTTTTCAGGTATTTTTCGATCAGCAAACTTGAAATTGGCGCGGCGTAAGTACCGCCAAAACCCGAGTTTTCTAGATATACTGCGATGGCAATTTTTGGATTTACCTTGGGAGCGAAACAGAAAAAGATGGAATGGTCTTCCCCTTTATTGTTTTCGGCGGTACCCGTTTTTCCACAGATGGGGATATCGGGAATAAAAGAAGCACGGGCAGTACCGGCAATGGTTACCCGTTCCATGCCATCGATTACCGGATCAAAAAAGCGGTTATTTATGCCGGTGTAATGTTTTACCCGGTATTTCTCAGGTACATCAATTCTTCTGCTTTCAAAACGCTTGGCAATATGCGGGGTGAAATACCAGCCGCGGTTGCCAATAGCAGCGGCAGCATTGGCCAGTTGTAGATTGGTAGCCAAGTATTCACCTTGACCGATACCAAGCGAACGAATCCAAACGGAATTCCAGCGATCCTCTTTGTACCACTCATTAAAATATTTAGAAGTAGGATAATTTCCTCTTTGTTCCCCAGGGAAATCTACCCCCATTTTGTGTCCAAACCCGAAGGCATCCAAATAATGATTGAGACTATCCATGCCACGCTGTGGAGAATAAAATCCATATTTATCAACGATAGATCGGAATACCGACACAAAGTAAGCATTGCAAGAATGCTGGATAGCGGTGGTCACATCGCCGCAATAAGCATGATGGTGACAACCGGTGAGTCGTTGACCGCCCGAGAAGTAACCGCCAGAGCAGGGTACGCCGCGATCGACGCTCCAAGTTCCAAGTTGCATACCAATGAGCGCCAATATTGGCTTCATGGTTGATCCTGGCGGATATTGCGCCATCATGGCCCGGTTGAACAAAGGTTTGTTGGGATCTTTTTGGAGGGTATCGTAGGTAGCGCCGCGTTTGTTGTTGGTGATGGTAAGCAAGTTTGGATCATAAGTTGGCGTGCTGACCATGGCTAATATGCCCCCCGTTTGCGGTTCGATGGCAACGATGCACCCCCTTTTGTTATGAAGCAGCATTTCTGCATACGCCTGTAAGTCACGATCGATGGTAGTGACCAAATCGGCGCCCGAAACAGCAGCAACGTCTTGTTCTCCGTTTTTGTACGCGCCAACTTTGCGCCCAAAATTGCTTTTCAAGATAAAATTGATGCCTTTGGTGCCGCGTAATTCCTCTTCGTAGGCTTTTTCCAAACCCGACGCGCCAATATAGTCGCCGGGAGCATACAATTCCTCTTGCTCCGTTGCTTCTCTTTGATTCACCTCGCGGATGTACCCGAGTAGGTGAGCGGCTACGGGTTCTGGGTATTCGCGGGCGTTGCGCAATTGCTCTTCAAACCCAGGGAATTCGTGTAGGCTTTCGCGAAAAGTGGTGAACGTTCGCGCTGGAATTTTACTTAAAAAAACATAGGGCACCGATTTAGAAAAACGGCCGCTCTTCCAGTTTTTTTCCAAATTTTTGACAAAATCTTCTTTGGTAATCCCCAACAACTTACAAAACTTGGCCGTATCGATGTTTTTATCCACTTGGCTGTAAGTAACCAGTAAATCATACATGGGGTTATTGGCCACTAATAGTTTGTGGTGGCGGTCGTAAATCAGCCCGCGCGAAGGGTATTTTGTATAAGGTTCAACCGCCGCAGTACTGGCTTTTTGTTGAAATGTGCTGTCGAGGAGTTGCAAGTGCAGTGCCTTCCCTACCAAAATCACGGTAGAAAGTACGAACAACACTTGGATGTTGAATTGCCGATTGCGGTGGTTATCCATAATTAATCTTCAGGATCAAAAGTTGACATCAATATAAAGATAAAAATCATGGAAATGATGAAGCTCAGCACCGTTTTAATTAAAATTGTCAGAAAAAGAAAAATGCTGAAAGCCATCGTCAAATAATAAGCGAACAAGTGTATGCCCATAAAAATTGCGACATACTGATAAAAAGGGCCGGATTTCAATCTTCGCCTGGTAGGACTAGCATTGGCGGGAAAACCACCACGGGGTTCCAAACGAGGCAACCAAAAATCTCTTAAACCGGCAATGAGTACCGAAGCGGCAGCGTGAAGACCGTAACTATCGTAAAAAGCGTCAACGATAATGCCAATTGAAAACCCCAACAACATCTGCAACTCGCGCGGAGTGCGGATGGGCAAAAGCAAAATAAACAGCGGGTATACAAACCCTTCGGCAGCAAACGGACCAATGCTGATGACGATCTGTTTCATAACCAAGATCTGCATCAGTACCAATAGGATAAACCGAATTACATTGCGAAGAATTGGGTTGCTATTCATCCTTATCGTCCTGTTCGAGTTGTTTCAATTCGTCTTGGTGGAGGTTATTGACAACGTAGACGTGTCGGATGCTACTCATTTCCAAGTTCAATTTTACTTTGATGCGATAATTGCTTTCGCCAGAAGGGAGATCTACTGCTTCTACTTTTCCGATTAATATTCCGGCTGGAAAAAAAGTAGAAAATCCGCTGGTTTCTACCAGCTGACCTACTTTTACCTTGGTATGCTTGGGAATGTCCTGCAATTCTAAATAACGGGGATCAAGCCCGGTCCAAACCAAGGTTCCAAAATAATCACTACCCCGAATGGAGGCGCTAATTTTGGATTGTGAATGCAAAACCGACATCACCAAGGCATAGTGTTTGGATACTTTACGCACAATACCCACCACCCCATCACTTGAGATCACCCCCATTTCCGGTTTTACGCCATGCAGGCTACCCCGGTTGATGGTGATCATATTGTTGAGGTTGGTGATGGAGTTTTTTTCTATTTCGGCATGTAGGAAAGTATAACGCTGCAATCGAGTTGAATCGATCCTTTGACTTACCGTATCTCCTTGCAAGTTGTTGTCGTAAAAAGAGGGCGCCAATTGGGTTCGGATCTTAGCAATTTCTTCTGAAAGTAAGCGATTTTGACCTTTTAGATCGCCATAACCTCTTACGCCTGCTACTACTTTGTACATCGAGCCCGTAACTACGTTAGCGGATGACCAAAAGATTTTACTCTGACTTTCGTTGGTACGAACAATCAGGAAAAAGCAGAACCCTTCCAGAAACAAAAAAGTCAAGATGGGACCAAATCGCCCTAGCAACAACTGAAAGAGGCTATACATAACGCGCCTTTATTATACGCTCTTCCGATCAATGAGGAAGGAGAAGCGATCCGTGTTTTTTAATGCGATCCCAGTACCACGTACTACAGCGCGCAATGGATCTTCAGCAACGTGAACGGGCAGTTTGGTTTTTACGGCAATCCGTTTGTCCAATCCGCGCAGCAATGCTCCGCCGCCAGTCAGGTAAAGACCTGTTCGGAAAATATCGGAAGCCAATTCTGGCGGTGTTGATTCCAATGCTTTGAGGATCGCGTCTTCGATTTTTGAAATGGACTTATCCAAACAAAGTGCTATTTCGCGGAAACCTACTTTGATCTGCTTGGGGATACCAGTCATAAGGTCGCGACCATTGACCGCAAAATCCTCTGGTCCGTCTTCCAAATCGTGTAAAGCAGAACCCACGTGGATTTTGATTTGTTCAGCGGTGCGCTCGCCAATGAGGATGTTGTGTTGGCGCTTCATGTAGCTGACGATATCGCTGGTAAATTCATCACCAGCGATGCGAATGGATTGATCGCACACGATGCCCGATAAAGCGATTACGGCAATTTCGGTAGTACCGCCACCTATGTCAATGATCATGTTGCCATTGGGCTCTTCAACATCCAAGCCAATTCCCAAAGCCGCAGCCATTGGTTCGTGAATAAGGTAGGTTTCTTTGGAGTCAACGTGATCAGCAGAATCAAAAACTGCGCGTTTTTCCACTTCTGTAATACCTGATGGAATACAGATCACCATTTTCATGTGTGAAAAAAAGCGACGCCGACCGTCGATCATGTTGATGAACCCCTCGATCATGCTTTCGGCAGCCTGGAAGTCGGCAATTACGCCGTCTTTCAACGGGCGAACCGTTTTGATGTCTTCGTGGGTTTTTTCGTGCATCTGCATGGCTCGTTTGCCAACAGCTATGGTTTCGCCGGTTTTGCGGTTGATGGCTACAATTGAAGGCTCGTCTACCACTATGTTATCATCCTGAATGATCAATGTGTTGGCTGTGCCAAGATCGATCGCTAGTTCCTGCTTAAAAAAACTAAAAAGTTTCATTCAATTCCTTTACCTGGTTCTCAATTATAGACCCCATTGATGTTGAAGAGCTTGTTTGGAATTCTGGCTCGTACTATAAATGACAAAAAATTGCCATCAAAACAGAATTCCGAACAAGCTCTAAATAACCATCATCTGCAGTCTGGTGCAAACGCAACGCTTGAAGGCTGATGCGTATTGCTTTTTTAAGTAAAACAGACTGCACATACCCTCAGAGCTTGTTCAGGATTCTGGTTCGATAGCGAAAATGAGCTAAAATTCGCCCCAATGAGGCGCGAAAAGCGGAGTGTAGCAGCGCTACATGAGCATTTTCGCAACGAAATGGGGGTGGGTTTTAGCCATTTGTAGCGCGAATCAGAATCCTGAACAAGTTCTTTAAATAAGGATTGTGGCTTCGCTGCAAATCAAGCTAAAAATAACCACATTTCAAAGTTTCCTTTACAGATGTTGTTTGATGAAAATTGCTAACTTATATTTTCACCTCGGATAATGCTTCTGCACCGACAATTACCTCCCACATGTTGTCACGTTGCAAGTAAATTTGTGCCAAACGCTGGATTTCTTCTGCGGTAATGTCGCGTACATTTTGAACGCCTTCCCGAAAAAAAGAAAGGGGCAGTTCTTCACTCACGATAATTTTCACCACTTCCGATACATTGAAAGGCCCGTCCAATGCGGCCAGGAAATTGCCCATCAAATAATTTTGCACCATCAGCAATTCCTCTTCGTCCACCAATTCGGTTTGCAGCAGCTCCATTTCTCGATAAATTTCTTGCAAAGCCGACTGCACAAACTCATTCCCTACCTCGGTGGAGATATAAAAACAGCCGTCAAATTGCATGAAGTCAACTACCGAAGAAATGTTGTAGGTATACCCTTTGTCTTCACGGATGTTGGCCATCAAACGCGATCCAAAATAGCCGCCCAGTAAAGTATTGAGTACCGACAACCCATGACTATCCGGATGCTGGCGATTAAATAAGCGATTACCGATGCGGATAGAAGCTTGTAAAGATTCTGGCATCACCTCAAATACTGCTCGGGGTTTGCTGGTCTCAACCTCTAAGATAGGCGTAATTAAACCATTTTTGCGCCATTCTTTTCCTAAATATCGGTTTACTTGTTGCAGTACATGATCATCCACCTTACCGCTGAGGATCAATTGGCAATTGTCTTGAGTGTACAACCGTTCATGGTGTTCTACCAAATCATCGCGACAAAGGGCGCCATATGTTTCTGGAAAACTGTTGTAACCGTAGGGGTGGTTTTCGCCAAAAATCAGCTCGGTGATTTTGCGATACGACAACACTTCGTTTTTGCGCAAATCAATCTGCAAATGTTGCTGATTGCGCTGAATGAATGCTTCGAGTTCGTCTTTGGGGAAACTGGGCGTTTTGAGGGTATCCGCAAAATGGGGCAATACCTGATCAAAATGTTTTTTCAAAGAATACAAAACCAGATTGCCGGTATCAATATTAAAAGGGGCGCTTAAGCTGCTGCCATAAAAATCCAGTTCTTCCGCCAACTGTGCGGAGTTCAAACGGCTGTTGCCTTCTTTGAGCATGGACGAAACCCCACGCGAAGCCAGCTTTTTGTGTTCAAAAGGACGCCCCGCATGGAAGATAGCTTCTAACTTGAGGACTTCCTGCGTGCCCATGGCGACAACGTGTACCGGGATGCCATTATCAAGGTGATGCACCTGTATATCGGGCAACTCCAAGCTCATGGACATATTTATTTTGGGCGCTTTACGGCGATTTGGCATATGGATGCAAGGTTTTGAGCAGTCTTGAATTCAAACAAGACTATTAAGATTGACTGCAAACAATTTTTTCGGGTAAAAATCTGCCTCAAATCCGCTGATCATCTTGTTTATCATACCTGTGAAAAAAATGCAGCAGCTTTATAAAGTCGGTAAAAATACAACCTTAGCTGGTATTTGTTTCGTTGCGTTGGGAATAAATCAAAAAAGACAAAGCCAACAGTCGCTATAAATTTGTCTGTACATTGAAGTTATCAACAGCTTGTTGATTATTTACTGATAATAAATGTGCTCGAAAGTGTAATTTTATGGATTAAAATTGGATCCAAGTAGCGCAGGTTTGAAAGTTGCGGCCTAAGTTAGCCCATTTGCTGCTTACCCTTAGCGTTCAAACCAGTGCTAAAACCCAAGTCAAATACCTGAAAGTAATGAGATTTAGCGTATCATCTACCGAGTTATTGAAGCAGTTGCAAGTGGCAGCTGGCTCCATTGGTTCAAACCCCGTTCTTCCAATTTTGGAGGACTTTTTATTTACCATTGCCGACAACAAATTGACCATCGCCGCTTCGGATCTGGAGACTTCGATCACCACGAGCATGGAAGTCATGTCGGATGCGGATGGCTCGGTGGCTATTCCAGCAAAAATCTTATTGGATACGCTTAAAGCGCTACCACAGCAACCCATTACTTTTTCGATCGATGAAAATAATTTTGCCATAGAGATTACCTCAGCCTATGGCAAATACCGTTTGGCGGGTGAGAATGGTCAGGATTTCCCGGCGCTACCCGAGCCTGACGATGTGGATTCTATTTCGCTTTCTGCCAACGCTTTGGTACAGAGCATCAATAAAACCATTTTTGCCACCAGTAACGACGAATTGCGCATGGCGATGATGGGTGTCTATTTCCAGGTGGATTTCAACAAACTGACGTTGGTAGCTACTGATGCGCATAAATTGGTGCGTTATTCTTTTACCAACCTCAACAGCGCGGTTTCAACTACTTTCATCATCCCTAAAAAGGCGTTAAACTTGTTGAAAAACGTGTTGCCTGCTGGGGAAGATGTTACCATGTCTTTCAACAAAGCCAATGCCTTTTTTGCATTTGGCAATACGCAACTGGTTTGTCGTTTGATCGATTCGCGTTACCCAGACTACAATGCGGTTATTCCTGCCGACAATCCTCACATGCTGACCATTTCGCGTACCGATTTGCAAAGTTCATTGAAACGCATTGCCATCTACGCCAATAAAACCACCAACCAAGTAATTTTCAATATCAACTCGGGCAATTTGACCGTTTCCGCTCAGGATTTGGATTTTTCCAACGAAGCGACTGAAAAATTGCCTTGTACTTTTGATGGCGAGCCATTGATGATTGGTTTCAACGCTAAATTTCTGGTGGAAATGCTTGGCGTATTGGAGTCTGACGAGGTGAAGATGGAATTGTCTACTTCTACCCGTGCTGGCATCTTACTACCTATGGAAGAAGTGGAAGGCGAAGACATTCTGATGTTGGTAATGCCGGTTATGTTGAGCAACTAAGAGCTTGTTCCGATTCTGGATTCTGGATTCTGGGCTCCATGAGGCAAATATTATTTCATACTTCGTTAAAATTTTCGCCGTATTACCCGCATACGGCTGCAAATTTTGCCTCGTCTGAAATAAAATTTGCTCTCCTTCGCCTCAGATCCAAAACCTGAACAAGCTCTAAACCTTGCATTTACGGCAAAAGCAATTCATTGTCTTTTACCAAAAATGCTATACCCAAAGCCAAAAAATGAGAAAACCTTTGACCGTCCTATGGCTGGGGTTGTCAATAATGGCAACTGCCTGTCAAAAAAAACAAGTACTGCCCAATACCCCGGAAGATGTCATTAAAGCGTATCAAGCGTATTACGACAACAACCAGTTTGAGGAAGCCAAACAATTGAGTACGCAAGCGGAACAACAACGCCTCAACGATTTGACCAAAATGGTGAGCAGTCTTTCTGCCGATTCTACGAAGCTGAAAACGGTGTTTGTTCACCTACAATGCCAAACCAAAGGCGATACTTCATTGTGTGAATGCCTCCTCAAAGATCAGGATGGAACTTACAATGTACAATACCGATTGATCCGCATCAAAGGTCAATGGCTGGTTGATGCGCCTCAAGAATCGGCACAGCCGGATGAAATGCTGGAAAGTGGCGCTGATACGCTCATTAATTTTATCGACATCCAAAATTAAGCATAGTGTAAGCGTTGCATGCAAGAATCAACCGCCCATAAAATCGGACTTTTTTTCGGGTCGTTCAATCCCATTCATATTGGGCACTTGATCATCGCCAATTTTATGGCTACACAAACTGATTTGAAAGAAGTGTGGCTGGTTGTTTCTCCGCAAAATCCGCTCAAAGTAAAGTCGACCTTGGCACGCGATCATGATCGTTTGTATTTGGCGCGCCTTGCCGTTGATGCCAATCCGCGTTTACGGGTGAGCGATGTAGAATTTAGCTTACCAAAGCCTTCTTATACCATTGACACCTTGGCTTATCTTAAAGAAAAATACCCTGACCGCCAATTTGCGTTGTTGATGGGCGGCGACAACCTGCCTACCATTCCCAAATGGAAAAACTACGAGCTGCTGTTGCGCGACTATGAATTGTACGTTTATGCACGGCCGGATTACGATTTGGGGGCTTTGGCATCGCATCCTAGCGTTCGCATTTTTTCTGATGTACCAATGATGCAAATTTCTGCTAGTTATATCAGGGATTGCCTGATAAATGGCCAATCCATTCAATATCTTGTTCCCGAAACAGTGTACACTTATTTAATGGGGAGCTCCTTGTATCGGAAGTGACAAAAAATACACAATATTTCATCTAGTCATTAGTTATTTTGCAAAGAAAAACGCACTGTCATGTACCCTCGTCCAATCTTCTTTGCCTTGTTCATCGGCTTTATGTGTTCCATTGTAGGAAACTTGGCTGCACAAACTGTTGTACCAGCCGCTAAAGCCTTGGCTATTGGGCAATGGCGCACCATGTTGCCCTTACGCAACGGGCAGTACGTAACACAAAGCGCTACCAAAATTTATTACTCCACCGGCCAAGCCATTCTCACACTCGATAAAACGGAAAACGCCCTTGATCTGATCACTAAAGTAGAAGGATTAAGCAATTCGGGCATTGAGTTGATTCGCTATAATGCCGGTAGCAAAACCTTAGTGGTGGTTTATGATAACAGTGTAATCGATTTGGTACGCGACAACGGGAAGGTACTAACCCTCAATCAGATCGCCAATTTTTCCAATATTGTAGGCAAAAAAACGATTTACGATCTTTTTTTCGAAGACAACAACAATGTCTTGATTTCGGCCAATTTCGGGCTGAGCAAGCTTAATCTGGAACGCGGTGAATTTGTATTTTCCACCTTTAGCAATGCGGAAGTCTTTTCAACGGCGGTTTTTCAGGGCTACATTTACGCCGCCACTGAAGCTGGAATGTACCGTATTCAAGTCACTAACCCCAATCCAGAAAACTTTGGTAACTGGGAGTTTTTGGGTTCCAGCAAAGGGTTTCCAAGGTCTTATGCTGCGCATCGGTTAGGAGTATTCAACAACCAACTGTATTTTGACATCAACCACGAAGTGTTTAAATTGGTCAATAATAGTCCCGTTTCCGTTTTGCGCCGCGATGGTAGACAATTGCAATACCTCACCAGCGAGGGCAAAAATTTATTGATGGGGTTTCGTTGTCCTACAGGCGCTTGTTTTCGGGGGGAAATGGTATATCTTGATGCCAACGGCAAACAAACCGATGTACCCAACGATTGTTTTTCGTTGCCAAACTATGCCATAGAAGATGAAAAAGGGCGTATTTGGTTTGGCGATGTGGAAAGTTTTCGCAGGCTCAACAGCCTTAGCGATCGCAATTGTAGCACATTGGTGTTTAACTCGCCTTATTCCGAAAAAGTACGTGAAATTGCCATTTACAACAACCAGATTTGGACTGCCGCCGGGGGAGTTGATCAGCGCTTTAGCTACACCTTTACCAGCGATGGCTTCGCTTCGTACATCGATGGGCAATGGACCATTTACAACCTGTTCAATCAACCGGTGATGCGCGGCGTAGACCCCAAGGACGGCGACGATGACGTTCGCGACGTGATCACCATCGCTGTAAATCCTAGCAATGGCAAGGTATATGCAGGTTCTTTCCTAGAAGGTTTGGTAGAGAAAGATGGGGATAAATTTACCTTGTACAATGATAAAAATTCTTCGCTCAATAACACTATTGGCGATGCGCAACGCACACGCGTAAGCGGATTGGCTTTTGACAAAAATAACAACCTTTGGGTAGCCAATCACTTAGCTGACCGACCTATATCGGTGCTCAAAACCGATGGCAAATGGCAAAGTTTCAAACCCAGTTGTTTTGAAACTGCCCTCCATCAGATAGCCATTGATCGCAATGGGTACAAATGGTTTGCAAGTAGCTCAAATGCCAATGGTTTGATCGTTTTTGATGAGGGAAAACTGGATAACCCAAACGATGACCGCTGCCGCATCTTCAATCAAAGCAATAGCAAACTCACCACCAACCGGGTCAATTGCGTACAAGCAGATATCGACGGCGATGTGTGGGTAGGCACCACTGAAGGCATCATCATTTTTGAATGCTCCAACCCTTTTGAGAATTCCTGTATCGGTAGTGCCCGCGCAGTTTCGGAAAATGGTTTTTTAGGTCTGCTGCTCAAAACCGAAGACATCCAAACCATCGCGGTAGATGGCGCCAATCGAAAATGGGTAGGCACCAAAAACGGCGTATTTCTTCTTTCTGCTAATGGAGAACAACAATTGGCTAGTTTTAATCAAAAAAACTCGCCCTTACTTTCCAATATCATTACCGATATCACTGTAAACCCTAGCAATGGCGAAGTATTCATTGGCACCCAAAGTGGTATCAACGTATACCAAGGCGATGCCACCGTTGGCGATAGATACAATGCAGCGGCGATTGAGGTATACCCAAATCCCGTTCGCCCTGGCTACACAGGCTCCATCGCTATGCGCGGACTCGCCCGCGACGCTATTGTAAAAATCACCGATGTAAGCGGGCAATTGGTTTTTGAAACCAAAGCACTTGGCGGACAAGCCATTTGGGATGGACGAGATTATCAAGGACGGAAAGTGCATTCTGGGGTTTATTTGGTATTAGCCGCTTCCAATCCTCGAGATGCAGGTTTTGGAAAACCCAGCACCGCGATTGGAAAAATTGTTTTCATTGACCAAGAGTAGACTTGTTTTTTTATTTTTGAAGCCACTCTAAGCCATTATTTATAGTCGGCTCACTATCTTGCTGGCACGAATAGATCAATCATTTATAACTTAAAACCATATTCATCCATGAAGAATTTACTGTTCCTCGTACTGTTGTGCTGTACGCTGCCGGTAGCCCAAATGACCGCACAAAGCAACGCTACTGCCAAAGAAAAAAAAGAAGCGTTGAAAGAGAAAGAAGCAGCTGATAAAGCAGCCGCTAAGGAGAAGGAAGACGCAAAAAAGGACGCCGAAAAAGCTAAAGAAGACGCCAAAAAAGAGGCCGAAAAGGCTAAAAAAGACGCGCTCGAAGCCAAAGAGGATGCCAAGAAAGATGCGGAAAAAGCTAAAGATGAGGCTGCTAAAGAAAAAGAAAAAGCAGCCAAAGCACTAGCCAAAGAAAAAGATGCGGCTAAAAAAGATGCAGAAGATGCTAAAAAAGATGCAGCCGAAGAAAAAGAAGACGCAAAAAAAGCAGCCATGAAAGAGAAAGAACGGGCGCTTAAGGAAAAAGAAAAGGCCAAAAAAGAGGCCGAAAAAGATAAAGCGGATGCTAAAAAAGACGCGGAAGAAGCCAAAGAAGACGCGAAAAAAGAGGCCGAAAAGGCTAAAAAAGACGCATTAAAAGCCAAAGAGGAGGCCAAGAAGGAGGCCGAAAAAGCCAAAAAACAGGCGGCTAAGGGTAAAAACTAATCGCGTTTTTTTGAGAATTAAAAAGGGTTGCCGGCACTATGAATGTCAGCAACCCTTTTTTCGTATCTTAAGGTGCTGTACTTATGGCCTTTTGAAGGTCAGCATCGCAGTTTGCGTGCCTCTAGCATCATTAAACTTACTGACCATCATGACGTTCATGCTTGATGTAGTTTTATTGAAATAGATAGTGCGCAATACAAAACCTTGGTTGTAAACCGCGCAGTATGGATAAGTTGGGTTCCCAGCTACTTTATCAACTTTCGTTTTCCCCCACTCGCAATCCTGAGGGGAGCATTGTCCCCAAGTTTGAAGGTTGGCGCCGCTGTCAAGAAAATTAATTTTGGTAAGGCTATTGGTGTTGGGGTCAACATTTACCCAGTTGTCCAAAGCAGCAACTAATACACCTGGACTCACTACAATACCCCCTGGGTTGAGAACAATGTTATTGGACTTAGCTTTTACCCAAATGGCACGTCGACCGATGTTGTTGGCATTGTACTTGATCCACATGAATCCGTCCTCTCCCCAGCTGGTGTTCCAAGAGTTTTTGATGAGCCAAGCGCCTTTAACGTCGTCCCATCCTACAATCTGTACTACGTGATTAGATGTTGGTGCGGCATAATTGCTGGCAAAGCCAAAGAAGACGCCAGAAACATAGTTTTGAAACAATCCATCTACCCATACGCTGGAGGCCACTGAGCCATATTTGCATATCGCTTCCTTGATTTTTGCCACTGATGCAATCCCTACGTAAGTTGCAGCTGGATCAACGAGACCCCATGCTTCAGCAGCATAACCCGTAGCCGGTTTGGGTTGGCAAGTCATATAGGCTCCTGTGTAAGGATAAGTTGACTCTACAGCCAAAGTATTGTGTCCATCTACCAACCATTGATAAACTATGTTTGACATCCCGCCGGTACAATCACCGCCGCCAGAACAACACAATACTTGTTCTTCTGATAAGTTTAGGGCGTTTTCTGAGCCGCCATTTACCTTCAGATAGCTGGTTTCATAAGCCGCAGTTGTACCAAATGCCCAGCAACCGCCGCAGCCTCCTTGATCACGAACGGAGGTTACCTGTCCTTTGCTGCGTGCGTCATATGCTGCATTTCCAGCATTGCAGGCAAAAACACCTGGATCAAAAGTAAAAAATTTAGTGCGCAGATAGTTTTCAATTCCTTGCAACTGCAGCGGGGTAGGTTCTTTTTCACCAGTGATTTGGCTGATTTGGCGACCAGAAACAGACGTAAAACCTACTGCGAAGGGTAATTTTTGTGCGTTGATGAACTGGCGCTGCTGACCCAATTGGATTTTAATTTCTTGGGGCGCCTGAATTTCTCGCGTAATGTAAAATTGAGGTACTTGAACCTGAGCCTGTAAGCTACAAGCTGTAAACAATAAGGCAAAGAAATACAAGGGCTTCAGCATGCTGAAACCAGAAAAGTTTGTCGTTTTCATGGAAATGGGTTTAAAGGTAAATGATTGGAATTTTGGAATATTAAGCTTACGAGGCCTCTTTCAGCACCCCTTAGCGTTTAATCAATTAGTACATTAAAGTGCTCTCGTTTGGCATCGGTTGGGATCTGTCGGTCAAATGGTCGACGGTAAAAAAAATCCAGCGTGGTCTTGCCTTCTTTCAGTGCTTTGAACAGAAATACATCCATGCCAGGGTTACCATCAATTTTTGAAACCGCATCTACATAAAATTGGCGATCAATTGTAATCAATTGTGAATCAACTGGAGCAGCCAATGCCCAACTATAGCCGGTTGCAATGTTACCGGGTAGTTTAATCTCAAATTTTTCGCCTGCTTTGGCGCGAATGGTGTCGTGTTCAGGGATCATAATGGGGGTAGTTTGGAAAATTGCCAAGATGATTAGGTTTATCCACCACATGTTCATGACTTTTTTAGTGAACGTTCAAGGATAAGTGTTTTCAATAGGTGGTGGCGTTCCCGATTTTTAGAAATTTTTTTATTTTTTTCACTCTAACTAGGTACGTTAAAATGAGGAAGGGTGGCGAGTGGGCAAAAAAAAAGAAGTTCTACCGAATGGCAGAACTTCTTTTTAAATTGATTACTTCTTTCAAAAAAGCAGTGATCAATATTCATCTTTATTAAAAAGGAAGTCATCCTCTCTTGGATAATCTGGCCAAATATCTTCGATGCTTTCGAATAATTCCGATTCATCTACTTCCATATCCTGTAGATTTTCAATAACCTCTATAGGATGTCCTTCCCGGACAGCAAAATCGATGAGCTCGTCGCGCGTTGCCGGAAATGGTGCGTCTTCGAGGTGAGAAGCAAGGTCTAATGTCCAGTACATATTGATCTAGAGTTTTTAATTGATGCCCGCTAAAAAATCTGTTCCAATCCTTAGGAACGGATGAACAATAAGTGCTGATCCGTTCCTTATTCCGCAAGCAGTAATATCGATATACTGCAATGTTGCGCAAAACAAATAAAAAAATTGCAGGATTACTGCAAGGTTTGGCAGAAATTATTTCAAACGTTGCCTTCAATTGAATCCGTACCCTGCACAACATCGGTAAATACCTTATCTTCGCATTTTTTTGAGAATCGATATCAGGCATTATGGCGACACCGCGTACAGTAGCTTTTTATACTCTTGGCTGCAAGCTTAATTATTCCGAGACTTCCTCTATAGCCCGGCTTTTTGAAAATGCGGGTTATGGAGAAGTTCCTTTTGAGCAAGGAGCTGACATCTATATCATCAATACATGTTCGGTTACAGATTTTGCCGATCGCAAATGTCGCAAAGTAGTCCGACAGGCACTCCGCGCGTCGGCCAATGCATTTATCGTTGTAGTGGGTTGCTATGCCCAATTAAAACCAGAAGAAATTGCCGAAATTCCAGGCGTTGACTTGGTACTAGGCGCTGCCGAAAAATTTCGCATCCTCGACTACATCGATGATTTGACGAAATCGCCCGGCAAAGGCATGGTACAAGCAGGAGCCGTAAGCGAAGCCAAAAATTTTATTGAAGCCTTTTCTTTTGGTGATCGTACGCGCTCCTTCCTCAAAGTACAAGATGGTTGCAATTACAAGTGTTCGTTTTGTACCATTCCGCAAGCACGCGGCGCAAGTCGTAGCGATGAAATTAGCAACGTAGTAGAAAATGCCAACAAAATAGCCGCCTTGGGCGTCAAAGAGATTGTCCTAACCGGTGTTAATATTGGCGACTTTGGAAATGGTACGGAGGTTATTGAAGGCACGTCGCCCAAAAAACAAGCCCTTTTTATCGATCTTATCCGATCTCTTGATCAGGTTGAAGACATCTCGCGGTTCAGAATTTCATCTATTGAACCCAATTTATGCACCGACGAAATCATTGATTTTGTAGGGCAATCTGCTCGTTTTGTGCCACACTTACACCTTCCTTTGCAATCCGGAAGCAACAAAATCTTGCGTGAGATGCGCCGACGTTATGCCCGCGAGCTGTACGCTGATCGGGTAGCTAGAATCAAACAACAAATTCCTCATGCGTGTATCGGCGTTGATGTTATCGTCGGTTTTCCGGGCGAAACAGAGGAAGATTTCCTTGATACGTACCATTTCATCAACGATCTTGATGTTTCTTATCTCCATGTTTTCACCTACTCTGAACGCGCCAACACGCCAGCAGCATCGATGCTCAATCCAGTGCCGATGGAAGTGCGCCGAGAGCGCAATGAAATGCTTTCCATTTTAAGCGAAAAAAAGAGACGGTATTTTTATGCCCAACATTTAGGACAAACCCGTCCGGTTTTGTTTGAGGTGCATAAGAACAAAAACTACATGGCTGGGTTTACCGACAACTACATCAAAATCCAAGCTCCTATCCAACCCGATTGGATCAATCAAATTCATGCCGTGGAATTGACCGCGATCAATAGCGAAGGGGATATGGAAATCCAAACAGGGATCCTATCGGCCGCGAGGTAGCGAACGCCGATGTTTACCCGTGGTCTTCAAAATGGATAAACGATTTCAGGGCAATAACGCTCCAAGCGGCAAGCACCTCTTGCGCTTCGTCGATTTGTTTGGCAGCGATGGCAATTAAGGGCATTGCCGTATCGGAAATCAGGGCGCCATCGTAATATTCTGCTTTACCGGCAATGGTTTTTGCTCTGGCAGCATTGGACCATACCTCAAAACCCAAACCTGCTTCCTTGCACAGTCTTTCCAGCAATTTAATATCCTTGGTGGTTTCAGTTTCTAGAATGCAGGAATAGGTTCGATAAAAAGAGCGTTTTACCAAACCCATTTCGGGATAAACCGGATACCGCCGGCGCTTGGCGACTTGATAACCAACGGGATGGCGATCAAAAAGCACTAAATCTTGGAAATGCAACCCGCTATCAGGATGGGGAATACTTTGAATTTGCGCTTGCACCGCATCCAAGGCCCTTGCCCAAATGAGTTCAAATAGGCCACTGTGATTGAGTTGTAGCGAAATCAGGGTTGCTGTTTTATTTTTTTCGCCAAATTTACTCCAAACCGTACGCGCCAAACGCAACTTCCCCAAAGCCTGGGCTGCAATACCAAGATCCCACCACAAATCTTGCTGGCTGGGATCCAACGCAAGTGCTTTTTTGGCGTAGTGCAACAAGGGTTTCCACTCCCGTCGTTGTTTGTAAATTGCCGCTAATTTCAAATAAGGAGGAAGCCAATCTGAATCCAATTTGAGGATTCTACGGTACAATTTAACGGCATTGTAGACGTCGCCGCGGACATCGTACTGCTGCGCTTTCTCAAAAATTACCGCAATGTTTTTATCCGGAGCCTCCATATTGCTTAGTTGATTGTTGGCATCGACAGCTATCCGTTTAAACGCTGCGTCTACCTCCTGAACACGAATATAAATTTTATCCTTACTTTTGGCAACATGAGAGCGAAATGGGACATATGGATTGATACGGGCGGTACCTTTACCGACTGCATTGCTCAAACACCTGAAGGAATTATCAAAAGAGCCAAAGTATTGAGTAACAGCTGTCTGAGGGGGCAACTCGAGTCTTCTGGCCAAGATCGCGGCGTTTATTTTTTTTCTAAAAATTGGCCGCAAAGTGGAAATATTTTTTCCACCTATACCATCCGTCTTCCCAGGTTTCCCGAATTAGGCCCGCGGAGGGTGTTGGAAATGGACATGAGCAACCATCAGCTTCAACTTGATCATCCATTCCCCGTTAAGCTTCCCGTTGATTTTGAAATCACTGCTCAGGAGGAAGCGCCTATTTTAGCCATCCGTTTGATTACCAATACCGCACTTGATCAAACTTTACCTCCCATCGATCTTCGTTTGGGTTTTACCAAGGGCACCAACGCGCTACTAGAACGCAAAGGCGCACCCACCGCATTGCTGATTACCCAAGGTTTTGGCGATCTGCTGGCCATTGGCACTCAACAACGGCCTGATCTTTTTCAATTGGATATTCCACCGCCTCAGTTGCTTTACCAAGAGGTTTTTGAAGTAAATGAACGCTTAGCCGCCGATGGTCAGGTATTGGAAACTTTGTCGACCGAAGAGATTGACCGCTTGGTGGGTGAAATTCAATTTTCTGGCTTTACCACCGTGGCAGTGGCACTACTACACAGTTATCGCAACCCCATTCATGAATTGTTATTGGGAAAGGCATTAGAAGATGCGGGTATTCGCTTTATTTCCTTATCACACCAACTATCGCCCAACATCAAGTTGCTTACCCGCGCGCAAACGGCGGTTGTCAATGCCTACCTCGCTCCTATTTTGCATGATTATTTAGAGGGCATCCGGCGTCTATTGCTACAAGACAATCCGCTAGCTTCTATGCGCATCATGACCAGTGCCGGTGGATTGGTTGCCAGTCAAAGTTTTTTTCCAAAAGATAGTCTATTGAGCGGGCCGGCTGGCGGTATTGTGGGGGCTACCCAGATTGCGCAGCGGATGGGCTTCACCCAAGTGCTTACCCTCGACATGGGCGGCACCAGCACCGATACAGCGCGTTTTGAAGGTCGATTCGACTACCGTTTTTCTACTAAAATCAACGACATTGAACTGCAAAGTCCGGCACTGGCCATCGAAACAGTGGCGGCGGGGGGTGGTTCTATTTGTTTTTTTGCCGATAAAAAATTGTGTGTTGGCCCGGAAAGTGCCGGCGCTTTCCCTGGTCCGGCTTGCTATGGAGCAGGCGGTCCGCTTACCATCACCGATGTGAATTTGTTGCTCGGAAAATTGCATCCCTCCGCCATGGGGATTCCCATTCGTTTGGATGCCGCGAAACAGGCATTAACTACCCTCCGACAAAACATTTACCGACATACCCAGGAAAACTATGATGCCCTTGAAATACTTCAGGGACTAGAAACCATTGCCGATGAAAAAATGGCCGATGCCATTCGCAAAATATCCGTTACTCGCGGTTTCAATCCTGCGGATTATCCGCTCCTAGCTTTTGGCGGAGCCGGCGGTTTGCATGCTTGTCGGATTGCCAGGTTGTTGGATATTGACACCATTATCTTGCCTTTTGATGCCGGTTTGTTGAGCGCTTATGGAATGGGCAAAGCTCGGATCGAGCGAATGACGGGGGTGCAAATATTACAAAGTTGGGATACTGTCGCTCCTCAGTTGCAACAGTGGATAGCGGAAGCTTCCCAAACCGTATTGAATAGTTTGATCACCGAAGGGTTTGATTCCATCCAAATCGAGGTGCGCGAAATTCTACTTTTCTTGCGCTTCAAAGGACAAGACAGCGCCTTGGAAATTCCGTATCAAGACCTGGAGGAAATATTGCCCAATTTTCGCAGCAAATACGAACTGCTTTTTGGCTATTGTCCAGCAGATCGCGATATTGAATTGGAGAGCATTCGGGTAGTAGCTTCAACTATCGCTGAACCAATTGAGCCCACGGAAAAAATAGGCGCGCAAAGTTTCCCGGCGCCTCATCAATTGGTGGAAGCACCTCTATCGGATGAAACCATCCGCATTTTTCATTGGGAAAAAATGCAAACTGGCGAGGCCATCGTTGGCCCTGCGGTACTGATCCAGTCCAATGCTACCGCTTATGTGGCCGCAGGCTGGGAATTGACGATCCAAGCCAATCAAGACGCTTTGCTACATTGGCAGGGAAGTCAGGAAGAAAACTCCGCAAAAACACATCGCGAAGCAGTTGATCTCGAGCTATTTTCCAATCGTTTTACCAGCATTGCCGAAGAGATGGGCGTACAATTGCAACGCACTGCTTTTTCCGTAAATGTAAAAGAGCGAATGGATTTTTCTTGCGCTTTATTGGATGCTGATGGTCGACTCTTGGTGAATGCCCCACATATACCGGTTCATTTGGGTAGTTTGGGTATTTGTGCCCGTTTGATTTTGGAAAAAATAAAACTAGAACCCGGCGATGTATTGCTTACCAACCACCCCAAATATGGCGGCTCGCATCTTCCTGATGTCACTTTACTCAGCGGCGTATTTACCCCTGAGGGAACACTAATTGGCTATGTGATCAACCGAGCGCACCACGCAGAAATAGGCGGAAAACGGCCAGGTTCTATGCCGCCTGACGCAACCACCCTGGAGGAAGAAGGAGTAGCATTTATTCCTACCTACTTGATCAAAAATGGTACGCCACAGTGGACAAAAATTGAAAATCAGCTCCGTTATGCCTCTTTTCCTACCCGGGCTTTAGCCGAAAACTTGGCTGACCTGCACGCGGCCGTCGCCTCCCTACGCACGGGCGAGCAAGCCTTGCTGCAACTTACACAACAACATGGTTTGGAGAAAGTTAAAACCTACATGCAGCGGCTTCAGCAAAGTGCGCGCGCGGCGCTTACGCCAGTGCTACAAGGACTTGCCGGAACCCAGCTCCGAGCAAGTGAAGCTCTGGACGATGGGCACCGAATTAAGGTGGCCATCCAAGTGGAGGAACAAAAAATGACGATCGACTTTAACGGTACTTCAGCTACGCATCCTCGCAACCTCAATGCGAATATATCCATTGTGTACAGTGTAGTGATTTATGTTTTGCGTTTGTTGTGTGCAAAATCGATTCCGCTCAATGAGGGTTTGATGGAACAAGTGGAGATTATTTTGCCCGATGAAAGTTTTTTACACCCCCATTTTGTAGATGACCCCAGGGCTTGTCCAGCGGTGGTGGGCGGCAATACCGAAGTCAGCCAGCGATTAACGGATACTTTACTCAAAGCATTTGGCTTGGTAGCCTGCAGCCAAGGCACCATGAACAACTTCCTTTTTGGCGACAATACCTTTGGTTATTATGAAACAATTGGCGGCGGCGTGGGCGCTGGGCCAGGGTTTACTGGGCGTTCGGCAGTACACCAGCACATGACCAACACCAAAATCACTGACCCTGAAGATTTGGAATTCCGTTACCCGGTGCGCTTACACCGGTTTGCCATTCGGCATGAATCTGGCGGAAATGGGGTGTGGCGAGGCGGTGATGGTATTATCCGAGAAATGGAGTTTTTGAGTCCTGTTCAATTCACTATTTTGTCCCAACACCGCGTAGAAGCACCTTATGGCATGGAAGGCGGCGAAGCTGGAAAAACAGGTAAACAATTTTTGAAACTACAAAATGGCCAAATAGTGCCATTAAGTGGTATAGATAGCCGTAACTTAGCAGCAGGAGAACGGATCGTAATCGAAACCCCTGGCGGCGGCGGCTGGGGAAGCACTGATGGCGATCTTTAAAGCGTTTTAATAATGGGATATACAAGCAGCGACTTATGGCACACAACCACAGCCACCATCATCACCATCCTGAATCGATTCTTAGTTCAAAGCATTTGGGGATTGCGTTTGGGCTCAATTTGGCCTTTGCCGTCATTGAAGTAGCGGGCGGTTTTTGGACCAACAGCATCGCTATTTTATCAGATGCGCTCCACGACTTTGGCGATGCCTTTGCGCTGGGCATTGGTTGGTATTTGCAGATACTTTCTCAACGGGGGCGAGATCGCACTTATTCCTACGGTTATCAAAGGTTTAATGTGTTGGGTGCGCTGATCAACGCCGTCGTTTTGGTAGGGGGAAGCATTTGGATCATTCAGGAAAGCGTGGCGCGTTTTTTCAAACCTCAAATGCCCCATGCTGCCGGTATGATGGCACTTGCTGTGCTAGGAGTGATGGTCAACGGAGCTGCAGTTTGGCAAATGGCAAAAGGATCCAGCATCAATGAGCGGGTCATGCGTTTGCACCTCATGGAGGATGTGTTGGGTTGGTTAGCGGTGCTGGCTGGCGGCGCAATCATGTATTTTTACCCCATTTATTGGATCGATCCTTTACTCTCCATCGCGATTGCCGTTTTTATTTTGTACAATGCTTTCAATAATTTACGGTTTTCGGGAAAAATCATTTTACAACGCATCCCAGAGCAAATCGATTCTGAAAAAATACGCAGCAGCTTGCAAGATTTGCCGGATATCAAGGACATTCACGATGTACGATTGTGGACACTTGATGGCGATCACCATGTGCTGACTTTACATGTAGTGGTGGAGCAGGAGCAAACCATGCAGGCCTTGGGTTGCTTAAAAGAAGAGATTAAACACCGATTGGCGCATTTGGATGTGCTCCACGCCACCATAGAATTTGAATTACCCGAGGAGGAATGCGGCGATAAAATGTCGGCTACGGTTGCCCATAACAAAAACTAGCGGGTCAATTCCAGAGCAATTTTTTCCAAGTCAATACCCAAGGTTCTTTTATTTACCGCGAGGGCTTTTTTTGCCAATGCTGGCGGTAAAGCTTTGTATCCCAACCAAGCGCCCAGGATAGCGCCGGTAACTGCGCCAACCGTATCGTTGTCGCGCCCATAATTGACTACAAATTCCAGCGCTTTTTGAAAATCGCCTTCTGAAAAAATAATGGCCGTCAGATTGATCAAATGAATTTCACCGGCATGGAAAGGGATATCCTGTAATTTTTCATCCAACAGCAGGTAAGCTTTATTCACCTGGGTGAGGTACAAGGCATCGCGTTTTGCGGTACTCCCAAATAAGCGAACCGCTTTGGGGCTGACTTGATCCAACTGTTTGGCAGTAAATACTATATTTTTTGCGGTATTAAAAATATTTTGCGCAATCCGCCCTACCAAACGGCTGTTGGCATAACGCTCGGGATCAACGGTACGACAAACGGAGAGGATTTTTTCCAGACTAGTTCCTGGCTGCATGGCTTGTGATACCAATGCTGCCGTTAACCCGGTAATATCCCGGGCATAGCCAATGTCAAATATGCCGAGGTTGTAGGCTTGCTGATAAGCTTGTAGGGGCTGAGCTGGGAAAAAAGCTCCCAGCACAGGCGCGTACAGCATGCCCGCACAAGACATCTCCCCGCCGTAAAACTTAGCCAAAGCTTTGCTGTAACCCTCCAAGTCGTTGTTGGCATATGGCCTTGCCACTTTGGCCCATTCCTGCAAAAAAGCCATGTGGCGGATGCTTACTTCAAGCGGTTCGGGATCCAGGCTTATGGCATCTTTGACTTGATTGACCTCTGCTGCGTAAGTTTGATCAATAAATTGGGCAAAGGCTTTTGCAGATTGGGCCGTTCCAGGCGTTTTTTTGGCCAAAAATTGTCCCAGCAAATATTTCCAACGGGTATCATCGGTGGTACTGCCTGGTGGTAGGTTGTCTTCCCAAGGCCCTTCCGCATCGCCAGGGCGAATGACCTCGTCAAAACCTTCGATATACCCCCATTCTGCGCGGATGCGATCCCGATGCCACATTTCGGTTGGCGCTCCCATAGCATCACCGATAGCCGATCCAACTAGAGCTCCTAAAAGTTTATCTGTATATATTTCTTTTGTCAATGCCGTATCCCAAACAAAATCTTTTTCCGCAGCAGGCGGCCATACCGGCGTAGGGATGACCCTAGCCGATGTTTCTTTTCCGTTTGAGCAAGCATAGAATAGACTCAAGCCCAGTAAAACCAAACCAAGTTGCTGACGCATATAATTTTGTTACGATAAGTTAAGCAAAAAAACAGGCAAGGTGATTTTGCCCAACAGCAAAGCGCTGGCCGCTTCGAGCAATATTGATTTGCGATTTAGATCCAGCACCAATGGCAATTGCGCCAATCCAATCAAGCGGCGAATGATTTCCATGCCGATGAATTGCTCCACCAAGCGCTCGTTGATACTGAGCTGGGATTGGTACCGATTGAGCAGATCATCAATCAAGGCTACCGGCGTGGGCATCAGGAGGAGGTGCGCCAGCATGACTCCCAAATCATATTCTGGTGGACCAAAAAAACTAAATTCGGGGTCGATCACTTGTAGATAATCCTCCACAAAAAGCCAACTGCCTGGGTAAAAATCGCCGTGTAGCAAGGAGCTGCCAGTAGACAAATACACCTCGCCCAAGGCCAATGCTGCTTTTTTTAAGTCTTCATCATTTTTATAAGGCAAAGCAAGTTCCTGCAAACCCGGTTGAATGGTATCCAAGTCGAATCCATGATCCAGGGCGTAGGGAAAAACGAAAAGGTGCTCGTAATTGAGTTTTCGCAGAGTAAGGTTATCGGGATACGCCTGGCGATCGGATTCAGAAAAATCAATCTGATGAAGCAGTATCAAAAAATCAATCAACTGCGCGGCCTCGTCGGGGTCAATACCCAAATCGGATTGGTAAAGAAACGTGTAGTCGACTCCCGATCCCAAATCTTCCAAAGCCAAAAGATGGTTGTCAGCGTCATAACCAATCATGAGGGGCAAAAAATCTTGGATTGACTCTCGATTTTTGGCGAATTCATAAAACTTCGCTTCCGTAGCAATCCGCTCCAGTGGCGCGGGGATGCTGGGGTATTTTTGCACAAAAGGATTGGCCTGTTTGAGGATTAGACTTTCGGAAGTGGTAAGCACCCGAAATACCACATTCATATTGCCTTCGCCTGGTTTTTCAAGCGCTACTGCTTCATCGGTGGGTTTTAGCCATCCCAATTGCTGCAAATGCGCCGTCAAATCAGGCAAAGACATGTTTTGATCCAGTTTCATTGATCTGTTGTTAATGTGCTTCCAACCAATTATTACCGGTACCAATTTCCACTAAAATGGGAACTTTCAGCTTGGGCAGCGCGGTACGCATCAATTCCGAAATGATCGGTTTGACGGTTTCCACTTCGTTTTTTGGCGCATCAAACACCAATTCATCGTGTACCTGCAAAATCATCCGCGTGCCTAATTTTTGGTTTTTCAACTCGCGGTGAATATTGACCATGGCAACTTTGATCATATCAGCCGCCGAACCCTGGATGGGGGTATTAACCGCGATACGTTCAGCATTGCTGCGCTCCAAACCGCTTTTGGAGTTAATTTCGCGGATGTAGCGGCGGCGGCCCATGAGGGTGGTCACGTATCCTTTGTTACGCGCTTCTTCCACAATACTTTCCATGTAGTTTTTCAAACCTTGGTATTCCCGGAAATAGGCATCAATGAGGTCTTTGGCTTCGGTGCGTTTGATGTTGAGTTGGCGCGATAAATTGGTAGCGCCGGCACCGTAAATTATACTAAAGTTGACGGTTTTGGCCTGGTAGCGCTGCTCGCGGGTAACCGCATCCAATGGAATGCCAAAGACTTTGGAAGCCGTTGCCAAGTGGATGTCTAAGTTTTTTTGAAAAGCATCCAGCATCGCTTCATCGTTGCTGATTTCAGCGATGAGGCGCAATTCAATTTGCGAGTAGTCGGCGGCGAGTAAAACATGATCGGCATCGCGAGGAATAAAAGCCTGGCGCACCCGAGCACCCTCGGGCGTGCGCACGGGAATGTTTTGCAAATTGGGGTTATTAGAACTCAAACGCCCGGTAGCCGTCAAGGCTTGATTGAAAGACGAATGTAAACGTCCGGTGCGCGGATTAACCAGTTTGGGCAAAGAATCGACATAAGTAGATTTCAATTTGCTCAGTCCGCGGAAATTAAGAATCTCGGCGACAATCGGAAATTCGGTCGACATTTCTACCAGCTTATCTTCATCGGTAGAGTATTGTCCAGTTTTGGTTTTGGCGCCTTTGTAAGGAATTTTAAGGCGCTCGAAAAGCACATCACCCACCTGTTTGGGCGAACCGATATTGAAAGGAATTCCCGCAGATTTATAGATTTCTTGCTCGATTTTGGCGATGCTGATTTCCAATTCTTTGGAGTAAACGGCCAGGTATTCCGAATCGATGCGAATGCCTTCAAACTCAAGATCAGCCAATACCGCCACCAAGGGCGCTTCAATATTTTCAAAAAGTTCGAGTACTTCTCCTTCAATCAGTTTCGGAGCCAGGTATTCTTTGAGTTGGAGGGTCACATCGGCATCTTCAGCCGCATAATCCCGAATCTCCAGAGGGGTTAGGTCAGACATATTGAGCTGGGTTTTGCCTTTTTTGCCCAACAAGTCTTCAATAGGGATCGGTTTGTATTTGAGGTAGGTTTCGGAGAGGTAATCCATGCCGTGGCGGCGCTCCGGTTCCAGCAAATAATGGGCAATCATGGTATCAAAATAAGGCGCGGCAACCGTCACCCCATACCATTTGAATACAATGACATCGTACTTGATGTTTTGCCCAATTTTAACAATGGCGGGATTTTCCAGCACGGGTTTAAAGATGTCTACCACATCTTGCGGCGAGCCCCATTCCACCACAGCAGGTACATAATACGCTTCATGGGATTTAATGGAAAAAGACATACCCACCAAATCAGCCTGGGTAGCATCAATATTGGTGGTTTCGGTATCAAAGCAAATGTCAGGTTGGCCCGCCAAAAGTTCGGCCAGCGCTTCCATTTCTTTTTTTTCAGTCACCAAATGGTACTGGTGGGGCGTATTTTCGATGCTGAGATCAGCAACGGAGTGCGATGGCAAGTTGGGCCCTTTGGCCGGAGCCGGCATGTTTTCGTCTTCAAAAAGAGAACCTTGCTGGCCAGGAGCTGCTTTACCGGTTGGCACCGCTGGTTTATCTTCGCCCAATATCTGTTGCGCCATGGTGCGGAACTCCAACTCCCGGAAAATTTCCGATAGCGCATCGCGGTCAAACGGATCGATGATCAACTTGTCTTCTTCAAAAGCGATGGGCACATTGATATCGATGGTAGCTAAAACCTTCGATAATTTGGCCTGTTCGGCATACATTTCAATGCGTTCTTTTTGCTTGCCTTTAAGTTGGGCAACATTTTCCAGAACCCCTTCCACCGAATCAAATTGTTCGATGAGTTGAATGGCAGTTTTTTCGCCTACTCCTGGTACGCCTGGAATATTATCGACGCTATCGCCCATCAATCCCAAAATATCGATCACTTGGTCTACGCGTTTGATTTGCCAATTGGCCAAAATCTCCGGCTCACCAAGTACTTCGATACCATTCCCTTGTCGAGAGGGTTTGTACATAAACACGTTGGAAGAAACGAGCTGGGCATAATCCTTATCAGGAGTAACCATGTAGACTTTATAGCCTTCTTTCTCTGCTTTTTTGGCTAGAGTACCAATTACATCATCGGCTTCAAAACCATGTACTTCTACAATGGGAATCCTGAAAGCTTCCACAATTTTTCTGATCCAAGGAAAAGCGATGCGGATATCATCGGGTTGTTCTTCCCGATTGGCTTTATACGGTTCGTACATGACGTGGCGAAACGTAGGCGAAGGCGGGTCGAAAGCTACGGCAATATGGGTTGGTTTTTCGGTGCGGATCAGATCTACCAGGGTGCGTGTAAATCCAGAAATGGCCGAAGTATTCAATCCTTTGGAGTTGATGAGCGGTCGGGTGATGAAAGCGAAATGTGCTCGGTATACCAAAGCATGGCCATCCAGCAGAAAAAGGCGTTTGTCAGACATGGGTCGCGGTTGATTTTCGGGGTTTAAGATAGGGAAAATCTGGAAAGGGGATAGGATGGGGCGGGTATTTTTGATTGGAGATGGATGGGATGATTTTTTTTGGAACACGGATTATATGGATGAGACACGGATTTTTTTAGCCTGCGGCTACGGGATTTTTTGGAACACGGATCTTTGGGATGGGACACGGATCTTTTTTAGCCTGCGGCTATGGGATTTTTTGGAACACGGATCTTTGGGATGGGACACGGATCTTTTTAGCCTGCGGCTACGGGATTTTTTGGAACACGGATTTTATGGATTGGACACGGATTTTTTTAAGGAACACCTCATTTAAACTTGAATGTATCCTCTAATTAAATCAGTGTCTAATCTGTGTTATCCATGTTCTATCAAAAAAAACCGTGTTTTATCCTTCTAAATCCAATTATTGTGATGGCGTTTAAAATTGGGTTTTAGATCATTATCGTAAACTTTTCTAAAAAAAGATGGTGTTTTGCCAAAATTGAAAAGTAGACCTACTTCCATATTCGTTGCCCTTAAATAATTGACTAACTGAGCCTTGTGTTCATCCGAAAATGCGTCTACGGCCTTTAGTTCAATGATAACCGTGGCATCCACTATCAAATCAGCGAAATACTGCCCTACTTCTACCCCTCTGAACAATACTTTGATTCCTTTTTGGGCTTCAACTTGAAAACCTTCATCCTGTAAGGCAATGAAAAAAGCGTTTTGATATACTTTTTCTAAAAAACCATATCCAAGATCGTTGTAAACTTGATAATAGGTTTTAATCACCCTACTGGTAATCTCTTCATGTTTCATTTTCTGGAGTTTAGTTCTTTAAAAAATCCGTGTTTAATCCATCCAATCCGTTTTATCCGTGTCCCATCCCAAAGATCCGTGTTCCAAAAAAAATCCATAGCCGCAGGCTAAAAAAATCCGTGTCCAATCCGTGTTATCCGTGTTCAATCAAGAAATCCGTGTTTCATCAAAAAATTAGAACGTTACCGCATATTTCAACAACAACTGCTCAGTAACACTCAATCGCGGACCGCCATCACCAGGCCTGATGCCATTGGGAAAGCTGTAATCCGTAATCTGCATCCGCATATCATCATCGTAGAAGAAGTTGGTCAACAAACTGAGCTGAAGGCCTTTGAAAATAGCGAAGCCCAATTCATTGTTGAAATTAACGTCAACGTTTTGAGGATTTCTCAAGTAATTTGAATATAGCAACAGGTTAGAAGTCAGCGTTATGCGATCTTTCAAAAATTTATTGGCGTAGGTGGCACGAATCACCGAACCCAACTGCGCATCAACATTTTGGAAAGAAGTGATCACCCCGCCGGCGTTTTTCGTGACTGGGTTACCATGTACGCCCAAGGCAGCAATCGCATTGTCGTTTACCACTACCCATTTGGCGCCCACTGGCGAGTAGAAAAAGGAGAACTTATCATTGGGTTTGTAGCCTATACCCAAAGAAAGGTTGATAATGGCCGGAGAAAAGAACTGCGAAAGCAAAGAAGCATTCTGAACCCGCGTCAAAAACAATCCTGGATAATCATTGGGTCCTTGAAAAGTAGGCGTTATTTGGCTGATGAAGTTAAAGTCAACCGCGTAAGAAAACTTCGAAGTCTCATTGATTTTATAACCGATTGCCGAAGCAAACATCACGACATCGTTGGATTTCTGGAAAGGGATTTTCTTTCCACCAGCAATAGGTCCTGAGCCGAAACGCTGCAAACCAATCTGCCAGCTGCCCTTGTTGTCCCAAGCGAGGCGATTATTTTTGTAACTGGCAAAAATATTGATGGCGCCACCAAAACCTAGGCGGTTTTGACCAGAACCTGGTCTTGGATTGATCTGTAGCAATTGTGCAAAGTCAGAACCCAAACTAGCGCCAACTTTCCAAGCTTTCTCGGGTGGCGCGGGTGCGGCAGCCGGAGCAGCAGCGGGATCTTGAGCATACATAGAAATAGTGGCGCAAAGCAACAAGAATAATGTTGCTAGCGAGTGTAAAGAACGCTTAGTCATCACTTAGTTTTTTTTAGTTATAAATCTCAAACTTATCCGTTGATAGTCTCCCCAAGGGAATTACGGTGCGTTTGCCTTCCGAGGCTATGGTCATTGTAGAGTTGTCCATTTCTACAATCTGGCCTTTTACGTCATCTATACCGATTACATCGCCTACCTTTACTTTGTTACGGTTGTAATAGGAAGAGAGCAAATTAGCCACTAAAGGGCGAGAGGCATAACCATATCCCAGGGCAAAAGCGCCCACTACGCCGGCAAGAATGATGGAAATATTGTCTTGAAAAAAGCCCGTTTCGATCCCAGCCTGCGATAAAGTCAACATGGCCACATTGATAAAAATAAAGTAGAAAACAAAATTGGCAATTAAGCCGGCAGCGGGAATATTAAGCGAAGTACAGGCGGTTAGAACCGCTTTTTTCAGTAAATCCGCCAACAAAATGCCAATTACGAACATAAATAAGGCAGAAATGACCCGTGGCAGATAATCAAAAATATTGCGAATCATATCCGATACAGCAGTTACCCCCAGCGCGTCGGTAGCAGCCATAAAAAAGATAAAGAAAATGAGGTAGTAAAAAAACTTTGAAAACAACAAACTTGGCTTCAATTTGACCGGCGAACGGGCAAACAGATCGATTTCGTTGATTCTGTCGGCTAGTTTATCCGCGCCAATCCGTTCCAACAAGCGTTTGATAAGGCGCGCAATGGTACGCCCTACGATCCAACCAATGATCAGTAGAAACAAAGCCCCAAAGAGCTTGGGCAAAAAAGCGGCCAAATCACCAAAAACGCGATCCAGAATTGGTTTGTAGCGATCGTAAAATCCAGTGGCCCAATCGCCAATATTGAGTAGTAGTATAGACATAGCTTTAGGTTGTGCTTATTTGAGAATTTATATTTTAGGTGTATCAGGATTACCGGGCGTATGTTTTCCGGGTTCCGGGGGTTGACGTTCTAATTGATCCGGTGGCGGCATATGTGATTTAGGCATCGTAATATCTACCGGTTGTTCTGCACCAGTAGCCATAATCACCACCCCCACCATTCTCGACATAAAGATATCAGCAACTTCGCCCATCAAACGGAAGAGTCCAAGATTGCCCCAAACGGCTTCTTCGATTCGTTCGTATTGATTGGGAGAGATATTGCTTGCATCCTCCTCAAATAGTTTTTTAAAATTATTCATGTTAATTAGCTGGATTTTCGCCCATCAAATCCTCTTTAATTTTTTGGGCTTTTGCTTTCGCACGTTTGATTTGCATCTTAACGGCACTCTCGGTTTTTTGCAGTATCTCGGCAATGTCCTTAATCGGCAGATCATCCTGGTATTTCATGAAAAGGATAATGCGATCCCCTTCCGGAATTTTGTCGATTACCTGGCGTAAAGTTTTTACTTCCATTTCTAGCAGTACCTCATCAGGCACCTCATCGGCAAGATCAGGCGCTTGTTCAATTTTGTCACTAAAAATTGCGTCGTACTTTTTGTTTTTGCGTAGGTAATCGATGCAAAAATTGTAGGTGATCGAGTAAATCCAGGTTGAAAACTGGGCTTTCTCGCCAAACTTGGACAAATTCAGGAAGATTTTTAAAAAAATTTCCTGCGTTGCATCATGCGCCAAATTTTCCTCCTTTAATATGGAGATGCACTTGGCATAGACTTTCGAGACATAGCGGTTGTACAATAAGGTGAAGCATGGGTTGTTTTGTGTAGCCAAGTACACATGGATCACTTCCAGATCCTTCATCGTTTTATTGCAGGTCGCTGTACTCAATGTTTCGTGGTGTTGATTTACACGACGAAGATAAACAAAAAGCACAATTTCCCATTTCGACGACCAAAACGATCCAAAGACACTCTTTTTTGAAAAAATTCTTAAAATTTTTAACAAAAAAGATTTACCAACCAACCGTTTGGTAAAATAAATTGATAATTTTGGTCAATAATCAAGCAAAATGCCTGTACAAAAGATTACCAAGGATGAGATATTGGTTAGATCCATGGAAGTTTTTCGTCGGAAGGGATACTACCATACCACGATGAATGACCTTGCCGCCGCTTGTGGTTTGTTCAAAGGCAGCTTGTACCATTATTTCCCCAGCAAAGAGGCTTTGATGGAAGAATTGCTGAACAATACCTTTTTGTACTTAAAGAATCGGGTTTTTTCGATTGCTTATGAAACGGAACAGCCCGTTGCAACGCGCATGGAACGCATTCTTGGAAAACTGGCAAAAGTGCTCTTAGCCAGTGATGGCAGCTGTTTTATTGGCAATACTACTTTAGAAACCGCCCAAAAGATTCCGGTTTTTGAGCAAATTTTGCGGCAAATCTTTGATCATTGGGTGGCTGCTTTTCAACATCTTTTTGGCGACTGTCATTCTCCTGAAATAGCCTTAAAACTGGCTCGACGCAGCGTTATGGAATTTGAGGGTGCGGTGATGCTCAGCTATCTGTATCGCGATCAAAATTATTTGCTAGAAATAAAGGACGAAGTGATGACCAAACTCATAGCTTAACTACACCTTCTATTCTATCTATTTTTTTGCCAATTAATTTACCAAACGTTCGGTAAAATGAATACAACTACTACACCTTTCCGCGTTACTTGCGCCGATGGCGTTGAGCTGGGCGGAATACTCTTCGAGCCTGAGCAGCCCCGTGCCATTGTTCAGTTCAACGCAGGTACTGGCGCAAAAAAAGAATTTTATCGGCCATTTTTGGAATACTTGGCGCAACATGGGTTTTTATGCTGTTTGTGGGATTATCGGGGAAGTGGAGAATCAGCGCCCAGTAGTTTGAAGGGTTGCACCTATCGATTCCAAGATTATGGCATCTACGACATCCCGGCTATTACCAGTTTTTTGACCCGCACATTTCCAGATCTTCCTTTATTGATAGTGGGGCATAGTGCAGGCGGGCAACAATTGGGGTTTTCGAAAGACCTTTCCCGAATCAAAGGGTTATTGGCTTATGCCGTTTCGGTGGGTTACATGGGATTCATGCCCTGGCGATATAGCTGGGTGTCGCGCTATTTTTTTTCTATTTTTTCGCCCATTAGCATTGCGCTCACCGGTTATGTAGCTGCCAAGCGTTTCGAAATTATGGAGGACTTACCAAAAAATGTAGTGCGCGAATGGCGGGACTGGTGTAATGTTCAGGATTATTTTTTCAATGCGCGATTTTATGGAAAAACGGTACCCATAGGCCTTTTTCAAGAATATCCTTTTCCGGTACACGTAGTCTGGACCAATGATGACCCGATTAGCAATAAACGATCTATACCGATGTTTTGGAAGCATGTCAAAAGCGAAAAAGGGATAAGCTTCCAATGTCTTGACCCTCAACAACTGGGAGCTGACAAGATTGATCATTTTGGATTTTTTCGGAAAAAATTTCAGGATACCATCTGGCGTGAAGCGTTGGACACCCTGGAGCATTTTTTGGGTCAATAAACCACCCAATATGTGGAACAAACCAACTTTAATTGAACATTTGAATGCTGCCATAGCAGGTTGTCGTACCGCAGCAGCTAGCGTTGATGATAAGCGTTTTTTTGACAATAGCGCTGGGAAGTGGAGCATTGCTGAAAACCTGATTCATCTTGCCAAATCAGCCAAGGCAGTACACAAAGGGCTGGTGAATGGACCAACCGCGCTGCTTACTTTTTTTGGGACAGCAAATGCACCTTCGCAAGATTATGAAGCAGTCGTTGAGCGTTATCAAGCCGCTTTGGCTGGTGGGTTGATTGCCCCCAGCAGTTTTGTAGCCCAATCATCCCCCGACGATACGCGAACTAGTGTATTGGATCGCTATGATTTAGAGCACAAAACATTGGTTGAATCGCTACATGCGTACTCGGAAGAGGAATTGGATCAAGTGCAATTGCCGCATCCAGCACTGGGAAATATGACCGTTCGCGAGATGCTTTATTTTATGGTTTACCACATTGGTCACCATCAGAAGGCGATAGAGCGATTGGTGGGGGGTTAAAAAATACGTTCTGCCGTAAAAACACGAAAGCCCGCGCCGGATGTACCGGGAGCGGGCTTTATTGAATATGTTGTATTGAGTTGGTAGCGCCACGATTTTCCAATAATCAGCAATCACCCCCCGTATCCAGATAAAGCCCGTTTATAAGGAGCATGGAAAGCCAATACAATATCTTCCTTAGGTATTCCGGCCTGTTCCAATTTTAGCACCAATGGCAAATCAGTGGAATCTTCTTGGATCCAAACCTTTCCACCTTTGATATCCATATGAAATACGCAATAATAAACCCTGCGTCGGTTTTCGAAGCCAATCCTTAACAGTTGATAATGGTCATTTTTTTCATCCAATACTAACTGATTTTCAACATCGACAAGATCTACTGGTTTAACTTTGGCATATTCTGACAAAAGTTCCGCAATTATTTTCCGGTATTTAGTTAATTTATCCATTGGACAACTTCTTTTTTATCCGGGTTTACAACAATTACTTTCATTTTTAGCTCGGCAATTACGAGCGTATTTTTACAAATCACATTTTTCAGCGATTGGCAAACCACACCGCATAATCAGATAAAGCCTCTGTATTCTTTGTTTTTTCGACTGGTTCTACATCACAGAGTAAAACCTGAATCCAACTTCTGTTGTAAATCGCCGAACCAATTACACCATAGTCATCATCCGCATCTACAAAACCATTGATGGTAATCTCTGCCCCATTTCTAAGCTTTTTGTTCGAATCTCCGCGATAAATTGCTGTGCACGGAATTATTAAGTTGTCTTCTAAATGCTCAAACCAATGCTGCATGATAAAATAATCTTTTTCACATGCATCTTCCACTGCCTTTATCCGACGACCTTGCTCACCAAAATCAGCCCAAGAATATGCTTGCTCTATAAACTGAACAGCTTCTCGTCTATCTGGACCTTGATTTCTTGCCTCGGCAAGCTCCACCTCATCCTCGGACAAGTTCATTTCTTCAAAACCAAAACCATCTCGAATACACTCTTCTATGAATTCACTGGGCATAGCTTTTAGCGTAATGCTATCCCAGACAACGGTGATGATCGGCAGTTCACCTCCTAATTCATGAATTTCAATGATGTGTCCTTGCCAACCACCCAGATCGTATTTTTCAGAATCAGGATCTTTAATGCCTTGTTTTACTTTGACCGAGTCATTTATTTTTAGCATGGCCTATTAATTGGGTGATTAAATTTCAAAAATCGGCTCAGTTTTGATGTGCTCTAGACATTCCTCAGCAGAAAGATCAAAAAGAAACGTAACCCATTTCCCAGTATGCCGAAAATATGCCAAGTCATACTTATTTTTCCCATTAGCCGTCAGTCGAGCATAACCCACTCCAAATCCATCCTGAATGTTGGTTGGCCTTGGTGCACTTTTGTAATGACAAATCAGATAGAAGTAATTACCTCGCCATTTGGCCTCGATTTTGACTACTTGGTTGTATTCTTGTGGTTCGGCCAAAGGGGGCAGGGATGCATTAAGCGCTTGAACAAAAGGAAAAAAGAGAACCGTTATCCGATTCTTTTCTGCTTCGGTAGGTTTTACCGGGTCATTAGATGATACCCGCGCCCAAACAGTTTTGGATTTTTTCGCCATTGACTGAATATGTTTTGATAGTTTCCCATATTATGCTTAGCAAGGAACCTTCATTATTCTATTACCGTTGTAGATTTTACTTTAGAAAATCGAATACTTTGGATTCTGACAAAATTGGAAATGCACTAAAGCAATATTACAAAATTTTTGGCTTTGAGAACGAAGGTCCTCCTGATAATTTGAATGTAAATAGCTTGCTTCCTTCAACGAATTTTCTAAATGATATTGAAAGGATCGAGAGTATTTGCTGCAATCAAGAAGCCATTCGAAAACATTCAGAATGCAAAGATTTATTGGATAGTGTTGCTAATGCACTAACTGATGCCAAATTTATGGAAGAACTTAATCAATCTATTTTGAGTTCTAGTGAACCGGAAAGAGAACATTTAAGTAATGGAATGTTTTGGCATTATCTTGCTAATACTTTAGACCCTAAAGCTTCTCAAAGTCTTGGTATTGACATACCCATGCCAAAATCTCTTTCAAAAATAAGCCAACATATTTTGAGGTTGCATGGCTCTTTAATTTTCCGTTTATACATTACTTTGGTCTATATGAAGGAAGGCCCATTAATTAAAATGCTCAAAACGACAGCTATTAATAAACAACCAATTGCACAAAAGGCAAATAAGCTTTTGCGCTGTGATTATATCCGGCATCTTCGCAATGCATTAGCTCATTCGACCTTTGAGCCCACAATTTGTGGAATATACTTTAAAGATGAAGATAAATTTGAAGTAATAGCTTCGCCGGCATTTTTGGCCTCGTTATCAACTTGGATCATGTTACTAAATTATCAATGCTCAATTGTTCTTGATTTGAAATCAGAAAATAATAACAAGCATCAATAAAGCAAACAAAGTAAATATTTTTAAAATACGAAGCCTCAGCCAATAATTCAGCTGAGGCTTCGTATTGTATTTATTGAGTTAACAGCAGCTGAAAATTAAAGTCAAGCTCTCGGACTCGGCCTTAAAATTTGCCAGTCGGACAAAATAGATCACTCATTATCTTCCAAACGCTTCTCCCTCTTGAGCTGTTCCAGTTCCCGCATTAATTCAGCAGCTAGTTCCTCTTCGGATGGTAGGTAAAGCTTATACTTAGAGGCAAACAGTTGTTTACTTTCATCCAGAATAAAATATCGTACAACTGTTGCATCTTTTTCCGTGCAAAGGATAAGTCCAATAGTTGGGTTATCGTCAGCTCCACGAACTTTATCTTCGTAGATCCGAACATACATGTCCATTTGTGCAATGTCTCCGTGTTCCAGTTCGCCAGCCTTGAGGTCAATCAAGACATAGCATTTCAACAGGATGTTGTAAAAAACAAGGTCAATATAGCGGTCTTTTGTTTCCGTTCGGATGCGTTTTTGCCTGGCTACAAAGGCAAAGCCTTTACCTAGTTCCAAGAGAAATTCTTGCAATTTGCTGATCAGTGCTTCTTCAAGATCAGTTTCGCTCAATTTTGGGTAGGTCTTTAACCCCAGGAAGTCAAGAATATAGGGATCTTTAAGTATATCCTCTGCTTGTAGTGGTTTTTTACCTGCATTTTCTTCCTCTCTTAATTCCTTTCGTTGTTGACTGGAAAGAATACGTTCGTAGTAAAGTGTATTAACTTGTCTTTGCAACAACCTGGTATCCCATTGGCAATCAATTGCTTCTGAGATATAAAAATTTCGAGCACGTTCATTTTCTACCCGAGAGAGGATGCGATAGTGTGTCCAGGTCAATTCGTGACGCAGTGCGTCACGAATTGGAAAGGCTTGATAAAAACTACGAATATTCCTTAGGTTGCTTTCGTCAAAGCCAGGTCCTAATTCAAATGTCAATCTTTTGGATAGTTCCTTGAGGAGATACTTGCCATATACCGCACGATCTTCTCCTCCTTGCTCTTCTTCTACAATTGCCTGCCCAACAAGCCAATAAGATTCAACGGTAGCGAAATTAACTGCCATTGCAGCACGTCTTCGTCCTTCCAGAAGGATTTGTCGAATTTGCTGATAAAGTGAATCGACTGGTTTAGGTTCCATAATTGGCAAATATGTTGGAATAAAAATACAAAAAGTTTTTAAAGTAGAAAAATCTTAATTTTAGTTGCAATTTTCTTATCTTAATGCCTTAATTCAAACAAGATGAAAGACCTTGTCGACCAAATAATGCCGCAAATACAGAGTCTACAAAACCTGGCTAAGTCCCAATTACCCGCATTACAGGCTGAATTGAACTTTTTAATCGACACCCATAGCCAAGATGGAAATCGAATTGAGCATTTGTTGGACAATTTTCTCAATTTCACGCTGCTAGGAGTTGGGGAAGCACAATTCATCCAACTATTGGAATATTATAAAACGGTAGACCAAGAGGGAGCCGCCGATTATTGGCGCTATTATGAGGAGATGTTAGCAGAAGAATAGCTATTATTTGGAGTGATATAGGAATTATTCAAGCAAATGAAAAGATCAAGTTATTATTCCGTACAAAATGGGCCTTACATTTCAAACATTGCCGTGGTTGGAACACCTCACTCCGGCTTTTTACCGCAGACGACTGCAGCTATTCTAAATTGAACCAATGCCGTGGTTGGATGAATTACATATTGTGCATTTTGTAGAGACGCACGGCCGTGCGTCTTTTACGGTTGTGGGTAGGTTTTGTGTTTAAGATTAGGTTTTGTTCTGGCATGAAAACACGAAAGCCCGCACCGGAATAACCGGGAGCGGGCTTTATAAAGTGTTGTATTGAGTTGGCAGCGACCTACTCTCCCACCTAACGGCAGTACCATCA
>JBBANM010000044.1:38212-49947 GCA_040401995.1 Saprospiraceae bacterium | reverse complement strand
AAATATGGGGTGGTAATCGTTTTTTGTTTTAAACAAAAATTGCCGCCCATTTCATCTCAACTTTTTTTTGTTAACTCAATGTTTCCTGCTTAAAAAAATCCTTCTTTTTTCTCTGTGATGGGTCGTCTGGTTTTTATGGTAAAATCCTTTTGAATTTTGCACCACTGTTAATGGGTGTTTTCGCATTAAAAAATAAATTCAGATTTTGACTTGTTCTTTTGAGTTTATTCTTCCTGACTTTTTCGTTAAATAGGCTTGCTATTCGCCTCAAAAGACAGTTGATTCAACTCAAAATACCGTCGTCAAAATTACGAACTTATTTTTCACTCGTTCCTAAGGGTACTGATATTGCGCCAAAGGTAAATGAGGAGGAAATACAAAAACAAACGGCTACAAAGATTCCTCCTTGTAGCCGCTTGTTAGTCTTCAACAAATTCTCTTACCGATTGATCAACACCATTTTTTTCGTTGCCGTAAAATCCGGAGTCTCCAAAGTATAGTACAAGACACCCGTGGCCTTGAGATCGCTTTGTTTGATGATCGCTTGATTCCAACCCTGGTTGTAGTTGGCTTTCAGGCGATAAACAATGGCGCCTTTGGCATCGCGGATCGTGAGGCGACCTTCGGTGGCTTGCGGTAGGTAGAAGCCGATCTGTGTCTGCTCCGCAAACGGGTTGGGTGTGTTTTGCAACAACTCGGCACGGTCGATTCCCACATTAGATTTCCCAAACTGTAAAGTGGTTTGTAGGAAATCTCCTGCCTCGGTATAGGCTTCATTGGCCGTATAGCGCGAGGTGATTGCAATGGCTTGGCTTAGTTTACCGGCATTTTTGGCGCGTAACTGTAAGGTGAAAAGCGTCGCATCTTGATCGATGGTGCTGGTTTTGCGGTTCCAACTGGCGGTAAGCAGCCCTTCGCGTTGGAAAACCCCAAAGTTTTCGGCCTGCGCAATTCCGTAGTGGATGTCAACTAGTTCTACCTTGTTGCGATCCAGTTCTAAGGTGAATTGATAGCCGGTAACCTGCTCCAAGTCTTTGGCACTAAAGCTGACGGAGTAGCTGTTGCCCGCTTGCAGGGTTTGCTCGATCGTTTGCAACTCAAAGACGCCGGTTTTGCGCGTTTCTACCGCATTCGCTGCCGTGGTGCTGGCATTGCCGTTGACATCGCCAATTTTGATGGCTACAAAATCGGTATTCACTGCCCCGTGTAAATTGTTGACACTGGAAATTACCGGGAAAACTTCCGCCCAGGGATCGCTGGGGTTTGGAAAGCGATAAGCGGCATCGATAAAACGCCAGCTGGTATTGGCGGTAAATTTGGTTTCCAGGTTCAAGATCAACTTCCGCAGTTGGATCAAATCTAGCGTAGTGATCGAACGCGAATTGTTGATGTCGGCAGCAATCAGTTTGTAGGGACTATTCAATGGCTCGATGCCCAAAATGTGTTTTTGGATCAATACCAAATCTAAAGTCGATACTCCGTTGAGGGGGTTGGCATCCAAGCTGGGCGTAAGCGTGTAATCGTAGCCTTTTTCCAAGTTGCTGAATTGGTATTTGCCATCGGTGGCGGTGGCCATGTTTTTAGTGGCACGCCCCGAAAGCTCAACCGATACGCCTTGTACGGATTGCTTGGCCTCGGTTTGGATTGTTCCTGCCACCTCGCCTTGGTTGTTGGTGCTGCTAGGACAAATGCTGAGATTGTCTTCAACGATGATGTAGGTGACGCAAAAATCGTCGTTGCCTTTTTCATCCCAGGCGTGGATTTCAACCAGTACTTGTCTTCCGCCTTCTTCACAGGTTACGGTCAAACTGGTGGCATCAACATTCTTGGGTTGGCCAACTCGGTTGATCGAGTATTTGGTGATCAGTTTCAAGCCGTCTTTGGTGTCGGGGCCTTGACCATTGCAATCGTAAGCGGGGCTGGCAATAAAATCCTTGGCCCATACCGTCATGGCGCCGCCACCTTTGCCATCAGGCATCAAATTGGTGGCTAATCCGTTGACGCAAATGGGCACTGGCGCTTTGCAGTCGCCTACCACGAATGGGATTCGGGTTGGTACGCTTAGGTTGCCACATTCATCGCGCAGTACCACGATCAAGTCATAGCTGCCCGCGGGCACTTTCTTCACGATCACTTTGAACGAATCGCTTGTGACGCGAGCAGTGCTCCAAGTGGCATCATAAGTACTTGGCAATTTGGGTATCCTGACCCTGAGCGATGCTGATCTGTGCTGGCTCCAATTCCAGTGTTGTTGAGCAGTTGTCGCTGCCTTTGAAAGCAATGCTCACCGTTCCCAAGCAGCTTGCTGGATCAATTGGGAAATTGATCGATGTAGCGGCTGGTACTGTACTGGACACTGGGCAAGTGGGCAGTTTTGGCTGCAACACTACCGGACGCTCGGTGTCGTATACTTTGATGATCTGGGTGTACATCCAAGAGTGGATGAAACCACGGTGCTGGCGATCATCGCGATCGCGGTAAGCGTGCTCATTGCCCCAACCTTTGCAATCTGACTCTGGGAAGATTCGCTCATCGTCTTGGTTATCGATTACTTTGTTGGATAACTTGCCGTAATCAGCTGTATTCCAGTTATCGACAATCGTATCACGTGACAAGAAGAATTGGTTATGGCCAAATCCCCGGCGGCGCTGGGCAATTTCTTCCCACTGACGCACCAGTACATAGGTGGCATATTTACCAAATTCACCCCATTTGCGGTCTACGGTGTAGACGTTTTCAGGTGACATTGGATCACCACAACGATCATCGTAAGTACACCAGTTGATCACGGTGTAAGTCCGGAAGATTTTGTAGCACTCGTCATCGGAAGCGGCGTAGCGCTTATCCGATACATTTACCGCCAAGATATCACAAGCCAGTTCGTCGACTTTTACTGTATCTGCAGTAACCATTGTTCTACAATTCACCACTGCATCTTTCGGGAAGCAGATGTTGTATTCGTGAACTGGTCTGACGTAGATGGTCTGCGAACATGTGGTGCTTAGTGGTCCTTTCGAGGTGGTCTTGGTCAAAGTCCAAGTCCGCTTGATGGTACCATAGCCGCACTTCAGGTCGCTTTTCACCGTATAAGTAGTATCCAAGTTGGCGCAATCCGATCCGCTCATGATGGTCACATCGCCAAAGATTTTGGCAGTGGCTGCTGCGATCGATTTGTTTTTGGCATCACCCAGCAAGTACTGCAGGTTTTTGTCCAGGCAATCGATGGTTACATCTAGTGGCGCCATACAGATTGGCGCTACTTTGTCTTCGATGACGATGTCTTGCCAGCAGAAGTTGAGGTTGCCACCTGATACGATGTTCTTATTGTCGTAAGTTCCAACGATCAACTCGCCGTCTTTGCCCCAGAGTTCGGTGCGTACTGCATTACCAGCATCACAGCAGAAGAACTCGACAAAAGACTGCAATGGCGTCATCAGGGTTCCGTTTTTGTTGCGGAAGGTCTCGAGCAATGCTGGTTCCAACTTGCCGTTGCCGTTGTTGTCAAAACCATCCAAGGTGTCGAGTTTGCCGTTGCCGTTGGTATCGTAACCTTTGTCGATGAAGCTTTGGTAGCAGCTAGCCGGTACACTGCGGCGTACGCGGATCCAATCGAGGTTACAGTTATCAGTGCTGCCTTCGTCGATGTCTTTGGCGTCTACTCGGGCATAACCAGTGGTGTAGCCGTTGGCATTCGATAAGGTTACGGTGATTTGGTCATCACACTTCATCACTGGTGCGATGCGATCGAGCACATAGAAGTCAACCGTTTCTTCCAAGGTGTTGTAACAACCATCGTAAGCCGAGATGACCAATTGATGGTGACCTACTGGTAAGCCGCTGGTGTAGCCATTGACCACTTTGTAATCCACATCAAACCAAGTCGTTTGATCCACTACGATGCCGTAGACGATTTTTCCGAGTGTGCGTACGCGAGTAGCAACCGAAACGGCTTTGTCGCAGTTGTCAGACAAGGTGATGCCAAAGGCGTTTTTCAAGCCTGCCACCGAGGTGCCGAGGAAGGATGCCGTACAATCCATTGGCCCAGTTGACAAGATGATTGGTAGTTTAGCCGGTAGTGCCAATGTAGGCGCTTCGAAGTCGCCGATTTTGATCAGTACCCGATATTCACTGACGATGACGCCGCTGCACCAATCAAAGACTTTGATGGTGCGATCAATTTTGATGCCTGCGCCATCACATATCGGGAATTTCACATCGGTATAAGGCGTGCTGACCGAGAAGTTGCACTCAACTTGGTTCAGATACACTTTTTTGCCCCAATAATTGACGATATAGGGGATGTAGTCATTTTCCCGAATAACGCTCTCATCTGGGCTGCAATGGTTGTAAACGGTGACTGCATCATAAGGGTCGTTGTCGCCAAGTTTGGTTTCGGCATCGGTTAAAAATTGGAAATCTGCCAAAAGCGGGCGTACAAAATTGATTTCTTGTACTGCGGTGGTGGTATTACCATTGCAATCCACGCCCGACCAAGTACGGAAAATGGTGGCAAATAAACGCGGTACTCGCGTGCTGTTCAAGCTATCGCAACCATAATAAACCACCCGATCACTCCATTTTTTAGTGATTACACAAGCGCAGTTTTTGCAGTTGTCGGTAAAAATGTATTCGCCGATGTTTTTTATACCATCGCCATCTACCGTTCCGGTTGCCCCGATCGTTTTGGCGTTATTGAGTACAAAATTGATATCGGTGCAAAGAAAGGGAGTAGAAATGCCGTCAGGGTTGGTGAGTAGTGGCGCAGTTTTGTCTTCCGCCAATACTTTCCCCCAACAAGGCGTGTAATCAAAACATTGTTCGTATTCTTTTTTTACCCGAACCGTATACTTGTACTCGCCAGGACAATCCACAAAATGATCGGTATTGCCATCGTCAACAATGACTTCTAAGGCGTTTATCAATTCCTTTGGATAGGCATACTGGGAGAACCCTTCTAGCACAATTTCGGGAGTTAATTCAAATTTGCAATTGGGTGCTAGAGTAATGTTCACAAGGGATTGACAAACCAGGAAGTCAATTTTTTCATGTTCCAATACCCGAATGTTGACCACATCAAGTACCGCACCACAAGGACCGTCGGGGTTGTCGGTGGTAAGATTTAGGGTATACAGACCGCCTTTGGTAGCCGAAAACTGTGCATTGTCAGGACTGTTGTCGGGGCCAGCGCCAGTCAATTGTCCATTGCCGCCATCGGGCTGATTGGTGATGCTCCAAACGCCGGTACTTGCCGCTCCGCCAATGCTGGAACCAGTCAAGTTAGTAACCGAATTGGAGCAAATGATTTGATCCGTACCCGCTTCAACCGTAGCAACCGGGTGGATGTCCACATTTTGAGTGATGCTGGTCACACAACCCGGGAACGCCGGATTATTGACGTCTACACTGCGGTCACCGACTTTGTCGCCCTTGAAAACTGCCACGATTGGGTAGGTATTGGCCGCAGGAAGTCCGCCGGGATTGAAAATGGTAGAATCGGCGGCGTTGACCTTGAAAGTTGCCGTGCCAGTAAATTCGTTGACTTCGCTTACCCCCAATTTTATGCTGGGATCGCTGGCGCATACATCCGCAGGAATACTTGGGTCAAAAGCAATTTCCGGGTATTGGCAAATATTAGAAACCGATAATACGGTATTGCCCTCATCGCCCAAGGCGTTAGGACCTTCCACTTTAATCAAAAAACCAGCATCGTCGACATGTTTGAAATCGATGTAATGAATGCCTTGTTTGGGGTCAAAAAGCAGTAAATCTCCGGCTTTAATGCCAAGGGGAGCCGTGCCGCCAGTTGCCAATGCGGTGATGCTTTTAACCGTCCAGGTCATGTTTGCCTGGGTTGGGAAAACCGTAACCGTTTCCGTAAAAGTACCGTCTTTGGCGCCGTTCGCGCTTTGATCATTGTTGCATGTACAGGGATCGCCAATCATGAAATCATCCATGGCCTTGACGCTTTTGGGTGATTCCGGATTACAATCGGTTACGGTAACCGTATCAAAAACCGGAGCCGAGCTACACGTATTTTGATCGGTGACTTGGTAAGAGAAATAGACAATACCTGGCGTTTTTCCGGTTACGACAGCCGTACCATTTTCTTTGTTGTCGATGGTTACTGCACCATCGCCCGACTGCCGCCAGTTATGGGTAGCATAAGCAGCAGTTCCGCCAGTGGGATTGCCTTTGAGGGTGATGAATTTATCGGTACAAACAAAATTCAAACTCGATACTTTAGTAGAGGGTAGGGGATGAACGGTTACTTTTACATTGAAAGTATCACCCACACAACCATTCCCATTGGTTGGGGTAATAATGTACACCACGGTTTGATCGCTACCGGTGAGGTTGATGAGTTTATCGGTTAAACTTCCGCCAGTACGTCCTGTAGTACTTTCGCCGTTTACCTTGTCGTTGGGAATCGCGATCCAACTGAAATAATTTTCGGCCTGTCGAGCAACGCCAGTAGGTAAACTGCCTTCAAGTGGGTAGGCCAAAGTTGTTTCCGAGCAAATTTCAGTTTTGGAATTGCCAAAAACCGGCTCGGGTTTAATGGAGACCGTAACGGTAAACGTAGCCCCTACACAGCCATTTTCTCCAGTAGGCGTAACGGTATAGACCACCTGCTGAATTATTTGGGTCTTGTTGATGAGTTTATCATTGATGCTACTACCGGATTGCGGCGTAGTACTTTCGCCGCCGACGTTGTTATTGGCGGCAGCTACCCAACTAAAACTGGGCGCCGCTACATTTGTCCCCGCCGGAAGACCATATGTTCCTCCCAAGCCATAATCTAAAGTCACGTTGGAGCAAATTTCGGTACCACAATTGTCAAAAGTAGGCTCGGGTTTGACCGTCACCGTCACCGTAAACGTGGCGCCCACACAGCCATTTCCCCCAGTAGGGGTAACGGTGTACACTACTGTTTGGTCGCTTCCGGTGGTATTGATCAGTTTGTCATTGATGGTATTTCCGGTTTTTGCGGAAGTACTTTCGCCGGTTACCGAGCCATTGTTGGCGGCCACCCAGCTAAACGATGGGCCAACATTAGTTTCATTGGGATTATTGTTACCGCTAGGGGTAGAGGGCTGACTGCCCAAGGTATAATTTAACGTCACATTGGAGCAAGTAGAAGTAGTAGCATTGTCAAAAACCGGTTCTGGTTTCACGGTGACCGTCACCGTAAACGTAGCACCCACGCAGCCATTCCCGCCAGTAGGAGTTACGGTATACACCACGGTTTGGTTATTGAGCGTGGTGTTGAAGAGTTTGTCGTTGATTTTATTGCCCGTTTTTGCACTGGTACTTTCGCCAGTAACATTGGCATTGTTGGCAGCTACCCAGCTAAAAGTAGGTCCGGCGAAGATGCCATTTGGATCATTAGGACCAGCAGGAGGATTGCCCAAGGTGTAATCCAAGGTCACATTGGAGCAAGTCATGGTAGTGCTGTTGTCAAAGACCGGTTCCGGCTTCACGGTGACCGTCACTGTAAAAGTCGCACCCGCGCAGCCGTTTCCGCCAGTAGGGGTTACGGTATACACCACGGTTTGGTTGTTGAGCGTGGTGTTGACCAGCTTGTCATTGATTTTGTTACCCGTTTTGGCACTGGTACTTTCGCCAGTAACATTGGCATTGTCGGCGGCTACCCAGCTAAAAGTAGGTCCGGCAAAGGCGCCATTCGGATCATTAGGCAAGGAGGGCTGATTCCCCAAGGTATAATCCAAGGTCACATTGGAGCAAGTGGAGGTAGTAGCGTTGTCAAAAACCGGTTCCGGCTTAACGGTGACCGTTACCGTAAAAGTAGTGCCTACGCAGCCATTTGTGCCAGTAGGAGTTACGGTATACACCACGGTTTGGTTGTTGAGCGTGGTGTTGACAATCTTATCATTGATTTTATTACCCGTTTTTGCACTAGTACTTTCGCCAGTAACATTGACGTTATCAGCGGCTACCCAGCTAAAAGCAGGTCCGGCGAAGGCGCCATTCGGATCATTGGGCAAGGAGGGCTGATTCCCCAATGTATAATCCAAGGTCACATTGGAGCAAGTGGAGGTAGTCGCATTGTCAAAAACCGGTTCCGGCTTCACGGTCACAGTCACCGTAAATGTAGCACCTACGCAGCCATTCGCGCCGGTAGGAGTTACAGTGTATACTATGGACTGATTGCTCAGGGTAGTGTTGATGAGCTTGTCATTGATTTTATTGCCCGTTTTTGCACTGGTGCTTTCGCCAGTAACATTGACGTTGTTGGCGGCTACCCAGCTAAAAGTAGGTCCGCTGTAATTAGCATTGGGAAGTGCATCAATTTGTACTAAGGAATAGTCCAAAGTCACATTGGAGCAGGTCATGGTAGTAGCATTGTCAAAAGCCGGCTCCGGTTTTACCGTAACGGTTACCGTGAAGGTATTGGAAAAATCATCGGTAACCGTATAGATCACACTCTGGTTGGAGAGGGTTTTGTTGACCAATTTGTCGATGATTTTTACGCCAGTTTGCGAGGTGGTACTCTCACCGCTCACATTGGGATTATCGGCGGCTACCCAGCTGAAAGAGGTTTCGGTATTAGCAATCTGAGTATTGGGAAAAAACAAATTTTGCACCGTTCCCAAAGCATAATCAAGCGCCACGTTGGAACAGGTTTCGGTTGTTGCGTTTTGACAAACAAAATCAGGTTTCACCGTAACCGTTACGGTAAAAGTTGCACCAATACAAGCATCTAAACTACTCGGTGTGACCGTATACACTACCGTCTGATTGGTTTGAGTGGAGTTAGTTAAGACATCGGTGAGTTTATCCCCGTTTTGAGGAGTCGTACTTTCACCACCCACATTGGCATTGGCTGCTGCCACCCAACTAAAGGTGTGATTGCCCAAAGCACCGATAATCGGTGGGAGCGTTACATTGTCGAGCGCGTAATTCAACCCTACTCCAGAGCAAGTGTTGGTAGTAGAATTGGAAAAAACGGGTTCTGGCTTGACGGTAACTGTTACTTTAAAGGTTCGTCCTACACAGCCATTTGCGCCAGTTGGCGTGACTGTATAAACGACCTGTTCGTTGTAAAAGGTAGTGTTGATCAGCTTATCGTTGATTTTGTTGCCCGTTTTTGCATTCGTACTTTCCCCGCTCACATTGGCATTTGCGGCAGCTACCCAACTAAAGGATAGCATTGCATTCAGATTTTGGGGATCATTGGGATCGATCGTTCCATTTGCTTGGGCGCCAAGCGTATAATCCAAAGTTACATTGGAGCAAGTGGAAGCAGTGGCATCAGAAAAAGCCGGTTCTGGCTTAACGGTTACTGATACTGTATAGTTTTGCCCTACGCAGCCGTTGACGCCAGTTGGGGTAACCGTGTACACTACCACTTGATCAATCAGCGTGGTATTGGTCAATTTATCGGTCAGCTTAGAACCGGTTTGCGCAGTGGTGCTTTCTCCGCCGATATTGGCATTGCTAGCGGCTACCCAGCTAAAAGTGGGAGCAGCCACTCCATTTTCCGGTTGGGTGGGATTGGGCTGGTCAGGTATAGAAACGCCCAGGCTGAAATTTAAAGCAACATTGGAGCAAGTTGAGGTAGTGGTATTGGAAAAAGCGGGTTCCGGTTTTACCGTTACGGACACGGTGAAATTCTGTCCCACGCAGCCATTGCCACCGGTTGGGGTAACGGTGTAAACTACGACTTGATCCGTCAGCGTCGTATTGGTCAATTTATCGTTGAGCTTTGAGCCCGTTTTTGCTGTGGTGCTTTCCCCTCCGACATTGTTGTTGGTGGCAGCCACCCAGCTAAAAGTGTTGCCTGCAGGTGCCTCTTGCGGCTGATCAGGGTTGGCAGTGGTATAATTTTGCAGCACAAACGCATAATCCAAGGCAACATTGGAACAAATGGAGGTGGTGTTATTAGGATATACCGGTTCTGGTTTCACGGTAACAGACACCGTAAAGGTCCGTCCCACACAGCCATTAGTACCAGTAGGAGTGACCGTATAAACCACCACTTGATCAGTCAGCGTAGTATTTGTCAACTTATCGGTCAGCTTTGGGCCAGTTTGGGTAGTGGTACTCTCGCCCCCAACATTGCCATTCGCGGCAGCTACCCAGCTAAAAGTTGGGCCAGTTATCACATTTTGCGGTTGATTGGGATCGATGGACGTGTTGACTTGCACATCAAGGGTGTAATTCAAGGTCACGTTCGAACAGGTAGTAGTCGTGGCATTGGAATAAGACGGTTCCGGTTTTACGATCACCGTTTCCAGGTAGGTCTGGCTGTTCGGGTCGGTGATGTGGTAAGTAACCGTTTGATTGCTGCCACTTTTATTGACCAAGATATTGTTGATCGTAGGCCCGGTTTGAGTTTGAGCGATTAAACTTTCACCGGTTACAAAAGTATTGTCATCGGCATACCAAGTAAAACCAGGAGAGGTATTATTGGGATTTGAATTGGGATCGGGGTTTGGCGAAGTGTCATACATAGACATGAGGGCAATATTCAGCTGCGTTCCCGAGCAGACAGTCGTTGTAGCCCAGGCGTGCGCCTCTTGCAAGGCACCCAATTGAGCGTGATGAACCGGCCATTTGTCTTTTTTCAAGGGCGGTGCGGGCGGATTTTTGGGCAAAAACAAACCCAGCAAAACGAAAAACGCAATAAGGCTGGGAAACTGCGCTCGATTGTTGAGTGAATTGGTTTTGACCCGAGTGGCAAAGGTCAATCCGGGTAAATACCCTTGCTTGGTTTGGAAAGGATCCATTTTGGGCAAAAACAGCGCCCTTATTTTCTGAAAAAGGCCAGAAAAGTGGTAGAAATACTTCATGAGATGACAATTTACAGCGGTCGTTATAAAAGAGGTTGCTGGAAAGCATGAAAATGCCTTGTTGCAACGATTACATTTGCAATTGAAAAATGGTATTTCCTGGCTTTTGTAAAATTGAGATAAGCGCAACAAACGTCATAAAGCCCTGCGTGATAGCAAGTCAACGATTGAAGGAAGGTAAGAACTACTGATTTTGTTGAACGGCAAGTAGTGTGATAGGTAACTAGCTGAATTATAGACCAAAATGAAATAGATAATAAAAAATAAGGAATATTCTAGCCTATAACTCAACCAAAGATAACGTTTCTATTCCATCTTTTCAATCTTAATACGCAGTAAATTTGCTTTTGTTCGGTGATTTTTTGAGAGGTAAATATGTAAAGTGGCGACGTATTAAAATTAAATAAGTATGTGAAAAAAATGAGGTATTTAAGGTGTTTTGAATTAATTTTAAAGGTATTTGGATTTATTGGTAAGGGTTGAAATAGAAATCGGGGAACACCTTGGACTTTTATGATTGGAGTACCTTAGAAAAGAAAAAAATTGATCTGATCAAAAATCAAAATCAGATCGGGCTCCGATTCCGTAGAGCCACATTGCAATGTGGCTCTACCACATCGTGCTTAATCTCAATTCTTTAGCTCGCTCCGAAATGGAGTGTTGTGGTTTCCCCAAAATGCTGTATGATGAACCCTGGCAATCAGGTTGGTGGAAGGCCCCGATTCCGTAGAGCCACATTGCAATGTGGCTCTACCACATCGTGCTTAATCTCAATTCTTTAGCTCGCTCCGAAATGGAGTGTTGTGGTTTCCCCAAAATGCTGTATGATGAACCCTGGCAATCAGGTTGGTGGAAGGCCCCGATTCCGTAGAGCCACATTGCAATGTGGCTCTACCACATCGTGCTTAATCTCAATTCTTT
>JBBANM010000044.1:0-38112 GCA_040401995.1 Saprospiraceae bacterium | reverse complement strand
TCGCTCCGAAATGGAGTGTTGTGGTTTCCCCAAAATGCTGTATGATGAACCCTGGTAATCAGGTTGATGAAAAGCTCCGATTTCGTAGAGCCACATTGCAATGTGGCTCTACCACATCGTGCTTAATCTCAATTCTTTAGCTCGCTCCGAAATGGAGTGTTGTGGTTTCCCCAAAATGCTGTATGATGAACCCTGGTAATCAGGTTGATGAAAAGCTCCGATTCTGTAGAGCCACATTGCAATGTGGCTCTACTATATCGTGCTAAACCTCAATTTTTTAGCTCGCCCGATAGAACAAGTTTTAATTCAGCACTTGATCCACCAAAATACGTCCGGTGATAGCCGATTCAATCCATTCTCCCTCTTAGGGAATCTGCATATTTCGATACCCTTTTGGCGAGGGCTCGGTATAAACCTCAATGTTCTGAACGATCAGTATTTTTTGTATTATAAAACAAACGGCTACAAAGATCCTCCACTTGTAGCCGTTTTACTGATTGATTAGCAACTAGAACCAACCCCAAATTAAGAGTACACCCGCAAAGAATTACCCGTAAGCGTTGTTTTGTAAATGGTCAAACCACCGCTACCATTGCTGTTGAGTCCTTTTCCATTCAGGTCAAAACGTGCGCCATGCGCGTTACAGTAAAAGCCATTAGCCGATTTGTCGTAGATGACCTGACGCTGGCCTTCGTGGGTGCAAATGACAGTAGCTGCCACCAATGCGCCGGCAGTTGTACGGGCAATCACAACGCTGTTGCGCACTACGTAGCCGCCATTGGTTCCTAAACCAACATTGGTGGGATCAGATAAATCAATGGTGAAATCTACTCCAGAAGTAGTGGCGTTACTGTCTTTAGTGCAACTGTTCAAACAAGTAGCGGTGAGCGCAAATGCTGCTCCTAGGCCCAAAGTGCCAATAAATTCTTTTCTGGTCATTGATAAAACTGTTTTTGTGTTATATTAATCTTGAAGACGAAAGCGGAACTCAAAACGCAGCACACTTGTTCAAATCGTCTATGAATAAACTAAAACCGATAATTTATACCCAATTTTAGTCCGAATCGCTCTGATAATAGCGGGATCTTAACGGGGATTTGGCGTTGATATACCGCTTCGGTTTGTAGCGATAAACCTCGCCAAAGACTCCACTCCATACCAGCGCCAAATTGAACGAATTGGTTGTGGAATTTCGTATTGTGTGCTTCTTTGATCAAGTGAGTATCTTCGCCAGTTATAAGGTCTTTGAATTCGTATTGCAAGGCTTGTTCTCCGGCTTGTTCGTTGAGCCAGGCTGCCGATACAAATCCCCGCTGGTTTTTTCCTAATGAGAAAAGGTAACGCGTGCCAAAGGTGAAATCCCATAGCACTTGTTGACCGTTGACATAATAGAGTTTATCGCTACTGTTTAAAGGGGGAAGCGGCGGAATATAGCTGTCGTGCTCGCCATAATGCTCAATGCTGTAATGACTGTTTAAGTATTCCGCAGTAGCTCGAAGTCTAAAATGTTTTCCGAAACCCAATTCCGTTTGCAATCCCGTAGGAATGGCGTTGAATTTTTCAGGATTCAAAGATTTGGTGAACAAAACACCAGCGGTATAACCTATTGAGAATGACAGTGGCAATGGTTTGCGCGAAACAGGTTTGATAACTATCGGCGCCAGCGCATCCGCAATCGGATCCGCTGGCCATGGGATGCTGGCAACCGGGGTGTTTATCAGCGGGTGCAAGGAGGGGATTGAAACTGGTGTATCAATCGGCAGCGGCGCCACGATTGCATCTACATTAATGGAAGTTGTATGCTCGGCGTTGCTTGGATCGGGGGAAATGGGAACTTGATTGGCATTTTGGGTTCCCTCCTTAGTATTTTGAGTTAAGCTTTTATCATCGGCTTGATTTTTTTTCGCAATAGCTTGGTTTTTGTCCCAATTTATCTCATCCGTGGGAATTGCGCCGGTATTCTTTGAAGCAGTAATTGAACTGGATTTGTTGCTTAAGGCTGGATCAAGATCAGATTGTGCCACGTTTGTCAGTATTTTTTGTTGCACCACCACTGTTCGATAAATGGTGTCATGTAAAACAATGGTGCGTTTTTGCCAGGAATCGGAAGCGATATGATCGGTGTTTTTGTGTATAGCCATTACCTCGGCCATTTGCTGACGTTGCTGCAAACGGAGCACCTGATATTGGAGCTCTTCCATTTTTTGAGTGGTGTGGTACAAACCCAAACCCAAAGCTATCAAAGCCACCGCTGCAGCCGTGCCAATTAACCACCTGCTGCCCATTCGCCAAAACCGAGCTTGAACCGCCTGTTTATCGATCGTAGCAGCTACTTTTTCCCACTCGCCCTCAGCGGGTTCGAACGGCTGTTCTTTGTCCAGATTTTCGCTAAAAGATTTTAAAAAGTCGAAGTCACTCATCTGCTTGGGCTGATTTTATTGGATGCTTCAATCATCACTTTGAGTTTAGTTCTTGCTTTGACCAAGTTGGCGCGTACCGTACCTTCCGCTATTTCCAATAGTTTCGCTATTTCCGCGGTGCTATACCCTTCCACTGCATATAAGTTGAATGCAACACGGTAGGAGGGAGGAAGTTTCTGGATCAATCCCATTTTTTCTTCATTCGATAAGTACTCCACCGCTGTGCTTTTTGTCGACACATGACTGGCGGTTTCCAAATCATCCATCATGGGTTTGTTCTGGCGGTATTTCCGGAAGTAGTCAATGGCAGAACGTACAAAAATTTGGCGCAACCAAGCCTTAAAGGAACCAACGCTAGCGCAATCGCCAATTTTGGCAAAGGCTTTGACAAAACCATCATTGCAAATTTCTTGTGCTTCTTCTTGGTTTTGGGCATAGCGCATGCTGACGGACATGCCCAAACTGTAAAAGTTATGGTATATCCGTTTTTGACTCAAGCGGTTGCCATTTTTGCAACCCTCCAGCAGCATTTCCAGTTCTTCTAAAGTCATCTGTTAGGCGGTTCAAGATGATGATGGAGTAGACGCAATAAGGCATTAAAACGCAGCCTGGTGGAAGGAAATTTGTCGGATAAACAACTTAAGGGGAGGTGTTGTCTAATTTGGTAAAGGTATAAATAAGGGTTTTGGTAAAAAAGACTGTATTACTCCATACTACTGGACATTCTTAGGAATGGGTGAATAATAAAGTGCCATTTTATCCGCCGCTATTTTGCAGCTAATCGACTATCTTTTGAGGCGAATAGCAGCGCTATTTAACGAAAAAGATAGGAAGAGTAGCTGTGAAAGAGCAAGGAAAATGTGGTACTTTATTGTTTAACCGTTCCTGAGTTTCGGATAAGCGTAAACCTTCCAGGTCTTCGAGACCTGGAAGGTTTGGCAACAGATCATTATGAAAATGTCCAGTAGTATGGTATTACTCTATTTTGCTCTCAATCACTCCATCCTTCAATCGGGTACTGATCTGATCGCCTATATTAACCTCTTGAATTGACCCAACCGCTCGGCCATTTTTATAAGTCAAACTGTATCCACGGCGCAGGGTTTCCTCGATGCCCAGCAATTGCGCAATTTGTTCCAATTGTGTCAATTCCTGGTTTTGATTTTTCAACTGGTGCTGCGCCATAAGCGGGAGTTGTACCGCCATGCGCTCCAGTTTTTCCGCTTCGCCCGCTAGCGTGCGCGAGGGGGCAATTTGCAGATTGCGCCCTAGTCTTTCCAAGTTGGTTTGCGCTACGTACAATTGTTCTTTGGCCAACTGCTTGAGCCACTGCGCTGCTTCCAACAATTGACTTTCAAATCGCATGTTGTGATTGATCAGCCATTCGGCCACGGCGGTAGGCGTTTTTAAAGCTCGAAAAGCGACCAAATCGACCAATGTTTCATCTACATCGTGACCAATACCGGTCAAAACAGGTAATGGAAATGCCGCTACCGCTTCGCAAATCGCCAAACTGTCAAATGCCGCCAAATCCAAGCGCGCGCCGCCGCCGCGGATAATGACGGCCATATCAAACGGTACGGCCATTTTCTGGATTTGTTGCAATTGTTTTAGCAACTCGGTTTCCACCTGTGCGCCTTGCATTGCGGTGGGGAAAAGATACAATTGGTATTGATAGCCGTAGGGATTTTCGGCGAGTTGTTGCAAAAAATCTTGATAACCGGCAGCAGTTTCGGCACTTAAAACGGCAATGCGTTGTACAACTGGAGCTAGCGGCGCCTCGCGGTTTTTACCCAATAATCCTTTGGTCTCGAGTTGTTGCAACAACAGGCGGCGTTGTAAGGCCATTCTGCCCAGGGTATAAGCGGGGTCAATGTCTTCAATATTGAGTTTCAACCCATAGCGTTCATGGAAATCAACGCGTACTTGCAACAACAATTCCCGACCCTCTTGGAGTAATGCGGGCAGGTCGGCGCCGAGTTTTTTTACCAAACGGGTATACGCGCCTTTCCACACCACGGCTGAAGCTTGGGCGATAACCTCGTCTTGTTCGGGCGCTTTTTCAACTAGTTCAAGGTAATAATGACCGCGCGAGGATTTGATTTGTGCTACCTCCGCTCGAATCCACAAGGTATCGGGAAAATTGAGGGCAATGATCCGACGCACAAATTCTTGTAACTCAAAAAGCGATAGATTTTCCATGGATTTGGATGATTATACCGTATGTTTTTGATTTTCCATCACATTTTCAAAGGTCCAATTCACGCGATTTTCAAAAGGGTGTTGCCGAACGGGGCAATCCTCCTTCAGGCAAATGCCGCAAGAATCGGGTAAACAGGGATCCAAGTGTACAAAAAATTCAACTTCGTTGGTATGTTGTTCATTGCCGTATTTTTCCAGCATCTTTACTTCTTCATGGGATTGTTGCAGATTGAAATACCAAGGGAGGGTCATGTGACAATCAATATGTAGCAGCGCGCCGTATTTGATGACGCGTAGGTTGTGGATGTCGATCCAGTTGGACGTGCGACGGAGGTCAAGGTTTTGCACAATGTCTTTGACCAAGGCGTAATCCGCCTCATCCAAAATTCCGGCAATAAACGCGCGCACCAATCCCAAACCGGTGTAAATGATCACGCAGCCAAATATTAAGGCCAAAATATTGTCGAATTGGGCGATGCCGGTGAAAAAAACCAAAGCCAAACCGATGATTAAACCCAATGACGACCAGCCGTCGCTCATCAGGTGTTTTCCACTGGCGACCATCAGTACCGAGTTGGTTTTTTTGCCTTGCGCTTCCATAATCCATCCCAAACCAAAATTGATTCCTCCGGCGATAGCGGTGAGGACAAGTCCCAGTCCTAATCCTTCCAATGGTTGTGGGAAATAGAGGTTGTAAATGGCTTTTCCGATGATGGCTATTCCGGCCAAAATGATCAAAATTCCCTCAAAACCGGCGGATAAGAACTCGATTTTGCCATGACCATAGGGGTGGTTGCGGTCGCGCGGACGGGCGGCAAAAAGGAGACTGAACAAGGCAAAGGCCCCGGCAATAACGTTGATGATGCTCTCCAAAGCGTCGGAAAGAATGGCATTAGAATTGGTGAACCACCATGCAATGAATTTGATGCCCATGAGTGCCATGCCTATGACCAAGGCGCTCAGCTGCATGCGAAAACTGGTTGTACTGGAATTCAATATGGTTTGTATTTGAGAGCTTGTTCTGGATTGTGCTTCGAATATTAGCTCACTACGCCGTCGAACTAGAATCCGGAACAAGCTCTAAGCTCAAAGGTAAACAATGGTGAGCAAGTTATCGTTAATTCAATCAAACACAATTTATGAAAAACATTTATCTCTATTTGCTGAGCATCGTGGTGTTTTTTGTCATTGACATGGTATGGATCGGCTGGATTGCCCGCAATTTCTACCGTGAAAAAATCGGTTTCTTGATGGCGGATCAGGTAAACTGGACGGCCGCGCTGATTTTTTATTTCCTGTACATCGGCGGGATCCTCTACTTTGCTATACTACCGGGCTTGAAAGCGGATCAATGGCAGTTGGCCTGGTTCAATGGCGCGCTGCTTGGTTTGTTGTGCTACGCCACCTATGATTTGACTAATCTGGCAACTTTAAAAAATTGGCCAGTAATAGTGACGGTAGCTGATATGGCTTGGGGTGTAGTGTTAACAAGCTCCACAGCGCTGGCTGTTTTTTTTATCGGGAAAAGATTTATGCTAGGATAGTTTTTTTGGATTTTACGCCTGCGGCGATGGGGATTTTAGGGAACACGGATTTGAGGGATTGGACACGGATTTATAAAACGGCATTCTTATGAAAATAGGAAAAAAAGCTGTTGGAAATCCGTTTCATCCGTTAAATCCGTGTTCAAAAAAATCTAAAAAAAATCCGTGTCCAATCCATCGAATCCGTGTTCAAAAAAATCCGTGTCCAATCCGTCAAATCCGTGTTCAAAAAAAAATCTAAAATCCAAAAATCTTATTCTATCGACTCATGGTGCATCCTATTGAATACCCAAAAGATGATCGGGAAAATCAACAAAGTCAAAATGGTAGCAGAAACCAAGCCGCCAATGATCACAATGGCCAGCGGTTTTTGCGACTCAGAGCCAATACCGGTCGATAAAGCCGCCGGCATCAAACCAATTGAAGCCATTAGGGCGGTCATAACTACCGGACGGGTACGCACTTTTACCGCGTCTAGTATTGCGGTATTGATGGGAATATTGGCTTTGATGTTTTTGTGAAACTCCGAAATAAGGATTACCCCGTTTTGGATACAAATCCCAAAAAGGGCAATAAAACCTACCCCGGCCGAGATCCCGAAATTGGTGCCCGTAATGTGGAGCGCCAAAATACCGCCAATCAAAGCAAATGGTACGTTGGTAAGCACCAAACCAGCGTCTTTGATGTTCCCAAACATGATGAACAGCAACATGAAAATAGCCACCAAACTAATGGGCACTACCTGTCCTAGTCGCTTGGTAGCGCGCACTTGGTTTTCAAATTCACCCGTCCAACCAATGGTGTAGTCTTTAGGCAATTTCACTGCCGATTTTACCTTCGCTTGTGCTTCGGCAATGGTGCTACCCAAGTCGCGCTCGCGCACCGAAAATTTTACCCCGATAAAGCGTTTGGTGTTGTCACGATAAATAAACGCAGGGCCGGTAACGCGTTTGATCGTAGAGATCTCTTTGAGCGGAATCTTTACATTGCGCATAGTAGGAACCATAAGATTGGCGATGTCGTTTTCGTCTTTGCGGTACTCGCGTTCGTAGCGAATACGCACGTCGAATTTGCGTTCGTTTTCGTATTTCTGCGTAGCGGTTTTTCCGCCAAACGCCATTTCCAAAACCGCTTGAGCATCGGCCACCGTGACACCATAGGCGGCCATTTTTTCCTTATCAAGTAGTACGCTGATTTCTGGCTGGCCTACGTTGCGCAAAATGCCGATGTCTTTGATACCCGGTACGTTTTTGACGGCATTGATCACTTGGTTCGACAAAGCGTCGAGTTTGTCCAGGTCTACACCATATATCTTGATGGCGTTATTGGCGTTGATTCCGGCTACCGATTCCGCTACGTTGTCGATGATCGGTTGGGAATAGTTGTAGTTGATCCCTTGGTAATGGCGCAGTTTTTTATCCATCTCCTCCACCAATTGATCGGGAGTGATTTTGCGTTTCCACTCTTCCTTAGGTTTGAGGTTGACCTGCATTTGCACATAGTAAAAACCGCTGGGGTCGGTACCGTCGTTACTGCGCCCCGTTTGCGACAATACCCCATTGACTTCGGGGAAGGTGCGCAACACATTTCGCAACTTACTCACCATTTTTACCGTCGATTGCAAACTGGAGCTCATCGGGAGTTTGGCCTCTACCCACAAAGCGCCTTCATTGAGCTGGGGCAAAAATTCGGTACCAATGAATTTGGCCGAAAAAAGCGTTATGCCCAGAATCAAAAAGGCGACCAAAAGGCTCAGTTTTTTGTTTCGGAAAGTAAATTTGAAAGCGTGCTCGGTGATGTAGTTCCAGAAATTGACAAAGGCGTTGTTTTTCTCCCGCACATTGCGATTCAAGAGGATGTGGCAAAGGACAGGAACCAAAGTCAAAGTAAATAAAAGGGCGCCCAATAACGCAAATCCCAAGGTATAAGCCAAAGGAGAAAACATTTTACCTTCCACCTTCTGAAAAGAGAAAATCGGCAGCAAAGCGGTAATAATGATCAATTTGGAGAAGAAAATGGCTTTCCCCATTTCTACCCCGGTTTTTTTGATCAAACCGGCTTTGGCTAATTTATTGAATTTTTCCATACCAACCTTATGCGCCAGATGGTCGAGGGCCACAAACATCCCTTCCACCATGACCACCGCACCGTCAATGATGATCCCAAAATCGACTGCGCCAAGCGACAATAAGTTGGCACTCATGCCTTTGAGGTAAAGACACAAAAAGGCAAACAACAACGCTAAAGGAATGATGATGGATACGATGATGGTACTGCGCCAGTCGAGCATGAACAGAAACACAATAACTGTTACCAAAATGATCCCTTCCAACAGGTTGTGCATCACCGTTTCGGTACAATAGGTCATGAGCTTATCGCGATCGTAAAACGTTTCCATTTTTACGTCCTGCGGCAAAATGCTTTCGTTGAGCTCGGCAATTTTTTCCTTGATTCTGGCAAGCACTTGACTGGGGTTTTCCCCTTTGCGCATCACCACAATGCCTTCTACCACGTCGTCTTCTCCATTCATACCCACTTGACCAACCCGCGGCGCTGAACTTTCGCGTACTTCGGCCACATTTTTTACCAAAATAGGGTTGCCATTGGCATCGTCGATAATGATGTTATTGATATCGTCGATTGATTGCAGTAATCCGATCCCGCGCACCACGTATGCCTGACCATTTTTTTCAATCACGTCGCCGCCTACGTTAAGGTTACTTTCGCTAACTGCCTTGTACACATCAAGCGGGGTGACGTCGTATTTACTGAGTTTGTTGGGTTCTACGCTGATTTCGTAGATTTTTTCTTGTCCACCAAAAGCAACCATATCTGCAACCCCAGGAACTGAACGCAATTGGCGGTCGATCACCCAGTTTTGGATGGTCAGCAATTCGCGGGTATCGCGGTATTTGCTGCGCAGTACATAGCGGTACACCTCGCCAGTAGGGCCATAAGGCGGCTGCACATCGGTTTCTACCCCATCTGGAACCGATATGTTGCGCAATTGGTTGTTAACCTGTTGACGGGCAAAGAAATCTTCCACACCGTCTTCAAAAATGATTTTGATGACTGAAAGGCCAAACATGGTGATGCTGCGTACGCTGGTTTTGCGTTGCACCGAGTTCATGGCAATTTCGATTGGCGCGGTAACGAAGCGTTCTACCTCCTCGGCGCTACGCCCGTTCCACTCGGTAACGATGATGATTTGGGTGTTCGTTACATCGGGGAATGCCTCGATGGGCATATTGATAAAACTAACCAATCCAGCAATGGCCAGTAATCCTACCCAAAAGAAGGTAAAAAACCGGTTTTTGATGGAAAAGGCGATGATATTTTTGATGAATCTGTTCATAGTACCTTAATCATTTAGGGCATCGTAAATCAATAATTGGGATTTGGTAATGACCTTTTCGCCTTCTTTCAATCCGCTAGAGATGTAAGTCAGATCGCCCAATTGACGGAAAACGGTTACTTCGCGGGTGTCGATGTGGCTGCGATCATTGAATACCATCACAAATGTTTTGCTTTTGTCAAAAATGATGGCTTTAGAAGGGACAGAAAGCATTGATTCTTTTTCGTCAAACGACAGCTTAACTGTTGCCCGCATATCCGGCTTGAGGAGGTAATCTTTGTTGTTGATCTTGATCCGCACCTGCATGGCTTTGGTTTCAGGATCAATCATGTTGTAGATTTTGTCGACATGCCCCATAAAAGGCTGATCCGGATAACTCAAAGTGAGTACTTCGGCTTTTTCACCCAATTTGATTTGACTGATATCGCTTTCATTGATGTTGGCGATGGCCCAAACATCGTTGATCTGCGCAATATCAAACAAGTTATCCGTGCGGTCGCTGCGCAGCAACATGTCTTTGTTGATCTTTTTTTCGATGATGAAACCACTCAATGGCGCCCGAACTTCATAGATAGAACTTCCCTTGAGGTTGTAAATGCGGTATGTCTCCTTTACCCTGCTGAGTTGTGATTTGGCTTTGTCCAATTCACTTTTGGCTACAATTACTTCGCGCTCGGCACTCAATTTGCCTTCAAACAACTCTTGCGCCACCTTGAGATTGTTGGCCGCTACAATGACGTCGTTTTCAGCATCTTGCAAATCTTTTTCAAAACCTGCCACCTCCGTTGAACGAATGGTGGCGAGCAATTTGCCTTTTTCAACATAATCGCCCAATTCAGCAAAAACGTTGATTACGTTACCTCCCACTACGGGGTAAACCTCCACCAGTTTATTGTTGTCGGCAGTGATTTTGCCGTAAAAACGCAACTCATTGTGCAGTACTTCCAGTTCAGCGGGCTCCATTTCAACAGCGTTGAACATCGTATCGGTTAAAGAAAAAGGCTGATCGACGTCTTCTTCTACTTTTACTTTGCCTTTGCAACCCTGAAATAATCCGATCAAAAGCAGTACAAAAAACAGTTGGGAAACGATGTGTTTCATCTTAAAAAAGGTTAAACCCGGTGATGTAATTGATCTCTTCGTACACATTGGTGCGTATTTTTTTAATTCGATTTAATTCATTGATGCTTTCATTGTAGCTTTCTACAAAGTCGGTGAATTCCAAAAGGGTGATGTTTTGTTTTTGGAAGTTCTCGAAAATACCTTTGTTAACGGCTTCAAAATTGCCTTCCATCGCGGAGGAGGTACTTTGATAATTTCTTACCGCTTCCAAGTATTTTTGATACACCGCGTTCACTTCCGTTTTTAGGGCAATTATTTGGTAATCGCGTTGACTTTGCGTTCCCTTAACATAAGCGGCGGCCGTTTGGATGTTACCTTGGTTGCGGTTCCACAATACAATAGGGATGCTGGCGGTGAGTGAAAACTGATTGGCAAAAGCGTTGCCGCGTTGGTCATAACCCAATCCCAGTACGATATCGGGTTTGGCCAGGGCTTTTTGCCAATTGAGGTTGGCTTGGGCTACTGCGATATTTTTTTCGCTGTACTGCAAGTCTGGCCGGTTTTTAAGGGCTAGATTGAGTAAAGAATCGCGTACAACTTTTTGACTGCTGGTATAAATGGCCGATTCAGTTGCCGTTGGGGTTGGAATAATCAAGGAATCCAAACCGGTAATGATCGCCAAAGTTTGTTGTTCAGCGATGATGTTGTTGGTTAATTCCGCGCGATCGTTGCGGAGTTTCAGAAAAAGCGATTGTAATCGAACCACGTCGCGCAGCGGTACATTGCCCTTGATTGCTTGTGCATTATAAGCCGTGATCAATGTATCCAAGCTTTGCAACTGTCGGGTTACCGCTTGCAGGGTTAGGTTGTCAAAATAAGCGTTGTGAAAACTGATGCGCAATTGAAAACGCAGGTTGCGCAGTAGCACCTTGTATTCGGATTCTGCGAGTTCGGAATTTTTGCGCGCCAGTTCCACCTGGTATTGTTTTTTCTTACCTAAGTAGATCAGCTGTTGAACGGCTACTGCTTTTTGGCCGTTTTTTCCAACATCAAATACCCGACCTCTTCCAGTGCTATACGCCGCAAGATCCGTGGAAACGATGGGGTTGTCCCACAATTTGGCTTGAATGATTTGCGCCTTTTGACCATCGATGTTGTATTGGGTGGCCAAAAGTTCCAGGTTGTTTTTTAGGAAAGATGCCTGGCAAGCTTGCAAGGACATCGGGCGGGTTTTGTCGGATTGCGCGAGCAGCAATCCAGGAAAAAGTAAGACAAAAAACCATCCTAGACCCATTGGTCTGGATAATACAAAAGACTGACTATACATGTGCGTAGTTTTGTGTAACCATTTGGATTATGGCGCAGATTGGATTGGATCGTGAGAATAACGACTAAGAGCTTGTTCAAAATGCTGTTTCGAGCTACAAATGGCCAAAATTCACCCCAATTTCATTACAAAAATACTCATTTAGCGCTGATCTATCCCGACAAAGTCGGGATGTACCAAGCTTTTTGCGTCTCATTGGTGCGACTATTAGCTCATTTTCGCCATCGAACCAGATTCATGAACAAGCTCTAAACCTATTTTAGATGGATTAACGCTTGTTAAAACTTAGTCTTAGGGAAAAGATTGGATGGGAAAGAAGCATGAAAATGCAGCAATGCTATAAACGCTACAAATATAAAATATTGCACCAGAGTAAAAGAATCTTTTTTATCATGGATTTTTTTTCATCGGTAGCTTAAAAAAAATATGACTTGTTTGAACGCTAAAATGTCATATGGTCTAATTTGAATCAAGTATTTATTTATCAGTACTTTATAAAATAAAAAAAATACTGTAAAATAAAGTACCCTACCCAAGCGTTGGGGTTAAGTTTAGCGTTTAGGCAAAAATTATTTTTCTAATTTTGAGTTTTTTATGAAAATTGTTTGACTACCTTTGCAAAAATAGAGAGACGATTTTCGTTAGTATTTATCATAAAGTCTATGCAAAGCCCGAAACATTTTTTTTTCTTTATTCATTTTTTTTGTTTTTCGTTTTTTCTTGGTGCTCAATCCAACTTCACGCTTTCTCAAGCACTCCAATCTGCAAGACTCAACAACCTCTTTTTAAAGACCGAGCACTACAACATCAACTTAGCACAGTCGAACATTACAACCGCTCGATTGCGCCCGAACCCGATTTTGAACAACCAGACATTGCAGTTGATTCGGCCATCGGTGTATCCTGCTAATACTGATTTTTTGAGCGGGAAAAACCGCCAAACCTGGTGGCAACTTACCAAACCCATGCAATTGCCTTTGCAAAGGCAGTACAAAATTGAGTTGGCCAATCAAAACTTAAAGGCGACTGAAAAAAACTACGTCGAAACTGAGCGGAATCTTTTTGTACTGGTGGCTGGTAAATGGCTGGAAGTTTGGACGACTCAAAAACAACTCGACATTATTGCGGTAGCTAGAAGAAACCTGGATTCTTTGGTGTTAATTAATCGCTTACGACTTAAAGATCAAGTGATTACGCAAACTGATTTGTTGCGCACTGAATTGCTGGCTGCTAAATACGAATTACAATACAAAACTGCAAGGCAAGAAGTAACGAACCGCCAAAAAGAGCTTCGGTTTTTAATGGGTGTAACCGATAGTGTAGCCATAGATCTGAATGAAAATTTTTCACCGAATGCGATTTTGAACATGGATTCCTTGCTCAATCAAGCTGTTCAAAATCGGAGTGATGTTCAAGCTATCCAAGCCGGAATTTCCGTTGCCAATTCCAACATCAATTTGCAAAAAAGCTTGGCTATACCTCAACCAGAAATTGGGGTCATTTTTAACCCACAAAACGGTATTCCTTATCTGGGATTTTACGGCACCATCAAATTGCCGTTTTTTGACCGCAACCAAGGACAGATCAATCAGGCTTTTGTGCTAAAAACACAATCAGAACAACAACTGCTGGCGGTACGCACTCAAATCCAAACAGAGATAACCACAGCCTTTAATCGCTATCAATTGCAACGTCAAAATGTACAGCAATTCGAAACGATTTTAATCCAATCGCGCACCATTTTGGATAATGTACAGTATGCCTATCTGCGAGGCGGAACAACCATTATCGATTTTTTAGAGGCACAACGGAGTTGGCTGGAAACCCAGCAACAATATTATGATGCGCTCCAATCTTACCGACAAAGTTACATTCAATTGCTCTACACTACGGGCTTAATCAATCAATTGGCACAATAATGAAGCATCTAGTTTTGATATGTAGTGCGTTGCTGTTGTTTACAGCATGTACGCATAAAGATAACACGAAAGTTGTTCAAGAAAAAAACACCACGCCAATCATAAAAAATGGGGGTACACTCATTTATTTTCCTGATGTGGCCACCGATGCTTTCTTTAAAACGGAGATGACTTTCACCGGAGATGTCAACGTAGACCTTACCGCCCCCGGTAAAATTGCTGCTACCGTTGTCAATTCAAGTGAAGGCGCATCGCAAAACATTGTTTTGTTCGAGAATCCTGATTTGGCGGGTAATTTTACGCTGTTGATTGAACACCAAATCAACATCAGCCAAATTCAGAACATTAACATCAAACAAAAACAGATTGAGCTAGATCGGATAAAGGACCTGCAAGAACACGGCGCTGCAACTGGAAAAGACCTCTTGGATGCTCAAACCGCATTAAGTATGGAAAGAACCAATCTGGCCAATGAAAGAGCCGCTTTGATTGAACACGAGACCAGATTGAAATCCAACGGATTTGTACCAGAAATGTTGAGAACAGCCAAAGCCGGCACCGCCTACCTTATTTGTGATATCCCCGAAAACCAAATTAGCAAAATCAAGAAAGGGAATGTTTGTTCTATTCTTTTTAATGCTTTTCCAGATGAAAAAGTAATGGGAAAAATTGATGCGGTTGCCGATGTGGTAGATAACGAAACCCGTATGGTCAAACTGCGGATTACCTTGAATAATTCCGACAATAAGTTGAAAGCTGGCATGTTTGCTACTGTTGCTTTTGGTTTGAACGAAGGCAAATTCATCAGCGTCAGCAAAACCTCACTGATTACTGTGCAAGGGGTAAATTATGTGTTTGTGAAAAGATCTGAACACGAATTTGAGCGTAGAGAGATTCAAATCGGACAACAAGTTGGTGATAGAGTCGTGGTGTTCAGTGGCCTGAAAAATGGAGAGTTAATTGCCAACGAAGGCGCTATGCAGTTAAAAGGATTGTCTTTTGGGTATTAATCAGGACTAGAAATTTATTTTACTCCAATTCCAACTGCGTTGACATGGAAAAACTCTGATTTTTCACAAAGAGAAGAAAACAGTCAATGATTAAAAATGCGCTCCTTTTTTCGCTGAGAAACCGATGGACGGTGGTTTTTTTGAGTCTAGCGCTGATGGCTGCCGGCTATTACTGCTTTACCTTATTAAAAATTGAAGCCTACCCTGATATTGCCGATACCAACGTAATAGTAGTGGCTACTTATAATGGCAGGGCATCGGAAGAGGTGGAACAGCAAGTGACTGTCCCCATCGAAAGAGCACTGCAAAATACCCCAAATGTATTGGATCGGCGTAGCCGTACCATCTTTGGGCTTAGCGTTGTTCAGCTTACTTTTAAAGATGGTACCGACGATTATTTCGCTCGCCAGCAAGTATTGGAAAGATTAGCTACGGCTCAGTTGCCTGATGGCGTGGCACCAGAGTTGGCGCCTTTGTCAACGGCTGTAGGGGAAATTTTCCGTTATGTGGTGGAGGCACCGCCTACTTTCTCGCCTACTCAGCTCCGCGATTTACAAGACTGGGTGATCAAACCTTATTTACTACAAACCCCAGGCATCGCCGATGTGGTTACTTTTGGCGGGCCATTGAAGCAATTCCACATCCTGACTTCTCCCGATAAGTTGCGCAAATACAATCTCAACCTCAACGAAATTCAGGCTGCGGTTCAGTCCAATAACCAAAACACCGGTGGAAATATCATTGATCGCGGCGGACAAGGTTTCGCCGTTCGCAGTTTAGGCGCCATCAAATCGGAAACCGACATTGAAAACATTGTTTTAAAATCAGATAATGGCGTTCCGGTCTACATTCGCGATGTGGCCAGTGTAGAAATTACTCCGCCGCCACCTAGTGGCGTTTTGGGGTATACAGTGAATGCCGATAGTGTTGACGCGAATAATGGAGTGGAGGGTATCATCCTGCTGCGGCGCTATGAAAACCCTAGTGAAGCCTTGACGGCACTTAAACAACGGATCATTGACCTGCAAGCTAGCGAATTGCCAGAAGGTGTAAAAATTAGACCACTCTACGATCGCAGTTTTTTGATTAATCACTCGCTGGAGACGGTTGGGCGTACTTTATTTGAAGGCATTAGTATTGTAACCATCCTATTGATATTCTTTTTGGGAAGTTTCCGCAGCGCTTTAGTAGTGTCTTTGACCATCCCTTTTTCTTTGTTGTTTGCCTTTATTTTGATGAAAATTGCCCAAATTCCGGCCAACCTTTTGTCGCTGGGAGCGATAGATTTCGGGATTATCGTAGACGGCGCCTGTGTGATGGTAGAGCATTTAATGCGAAGGTATCGCAGCGCTACGCCTGAGGATAAAAAACGCGGAATTGTAGCATCTACTTCAGCTTGGGCACAAGAGGTAGGGACAGAAATCTTTTTTTCCGTAACCATCATCATCTTGGCGTACATGCCCATCTTGTTGATGCAACGGGTGGAAGGAAAGCTGTTTTCTCCGATGGCCTTGACGTTAGCATTTGCAGTGATTGGTTCGATGATTGCCGCCTTGACTTTAATTCCTGTTTTGGTGTCTTTTGCCTATAATCGCGCTTTTTCCAAACCAGACTCGCACCTCAAAGAACACAAAAACTTTGCGCTGGGATTTATCGAAAAAATCTACAGCATCTTACTCAATATTTACCTGAAAAATTTTCGGTCTACTGTCATTTTAGGTTTTTTGGTAGTGGGCAGTTTGATTTTTTTAGGATCAAAATTAGGTACTGAATTTTTGCCAGAACTGGATGAAGGGTCGATATTTTTAAGGGGCAACTTCCCGGCGGGGATTACCATTCAGGAAAATGCCAAAAATGCGCCTACCATCAGGAAAATCATTGCCAAATACCCGCCTATTGCATTTGTGATTACGCAAACGGGCCGTAATGACGATGGAACAGATCCTTTCCCTGCCGACCGCAATGAAATTCTGGTTGGGTTAAAGGATTATAGCCTTTGGAGCGATACGATCACCAAAAAAGAATTGGTAAAACGCATTCGTACAGATTTGGAAGCGGCATTGCCCAGCGTTAAATTTTCTTCGGGTCAGCCCATCATTGATCAGGTAATGGAGATCGTGACCGGTAGTGCTGCCGACTTGGCCGTTTCTATTGTTGGGGAAGACCTGAAAATGATGCGCGAAAAAACCAATCAAATTGTCGACATCGTAAAAGCGATGAAAGGCAGCGAATCGGTAAATATCGAGCAGGAAGGACCGCAAGAACAGTTGGCCATAAAAATCGACCGTGAAAATGCAGCTCGTTATGGTATCAATATTTTGGATATTCAAAATATGATTGAAGCGGCTATTGGCGGCAAAGCCATTTCAGTTTTGTATGATGGCACCAAACGGTATGATATTGTCGTGCGGTATCTGCCCGAGTTTCGAAACAATTTTGATGAAATAAAGAATCTTTTGGTTCCTTCGATCTCGGGGTCATTAATTCCCATGAGTCAGCTTGCGGATATCAATTATGTAGAAGGCCAAACGAACATCTACCACTACAACAGCAAACGCATGATCACCGTGCGCACCAATATCAGGGGGCGTGACCAAGGTGGTTTTGTTAAGGAGTTGGAGTCAAAAATCGAAAAGCAAATTGGCATACCCAAAGGTTACAGCATAATTTATGGTGGTCAATACGAAAACCTAGAACGGGCGGGTAAGCAATTGGTGATAACGATTCCGATGACCATCGTGTTGGTCATCGTGTTTTTGTACATCCTTTTTGGGAACATGAAAGATACATTAATCACTACAACTTGTATCCTTTTTGCACTAGCCGGTGGAATCACGGCACTGCTTTTGCGAGGCTACTATTTTAATGTATCAGCAGGGGTGGGTTTTGTAAGTATTTTTGGGATTTCGGTGATGGCCGGGGTATTGATGGTCTCGGCTTTCAATCGAGCTAAGAGTCTGAAACTTTTTACCCTTGATCTTGTTAGCGAAGTTTCCAAGGAACAATTGACGGCAATCATTTCGATATTGGTGGTGGCGATCATTGGATTGGTACCAGCCGCAATTTCTAAAGGCATTGGTTCCGACGTTCAGCGGCCTTTGGCAACGGTAATTATTGGCGGACTAACCAGTACTTTATTTTTTGCGCCCATTATTCTTCCACCTTTGTATTGGTGGACGCATAAACCGCCAAGGCGAGTTGATAGGGAGCAATTGGAATCACTCAATGACTCTGAAACCGAAAACTATCCTGGTTAAACGATTCTTTTATAGCGGCACTTTATTACCTTATTTGCCGTTATTGGGGGATCTAACTTTGGTATGATGTACAAAATTGTAATTGTTGGTTTCTGCCTGTTTATTTTTGCTCAGGTCAACGGTCAAGTGCCCGATGAGATCTATCTCTTTTCCACGCAAATTGAACATACGCTTAAACGCGACTCTACTGCTGATAAATACCCAGCCGCAGCCTGGAAATATGCCGCGACTGGGCATTACCTCAAAGCGCTGCAAACCTGGGATCTACAACATCCACCGCATCCCAAACTTACATCAGTGGATAGTGCTTATTTTCGCGCTTTCAAACCGCAGTTGGCCAGCGAATACTTGATTAATCGGGCGGAAAAAGAGCGCATCATCATCCTGGATGAAGCTCGGTTTAATCCCCGACATCGGGTGTTTATGCTTTCGTTATTGGGAGGCATGTACCGCCAGGGTTTTCACTATTTAGCCATTGCAGCACTTGCCGATACAGGGGTAAACCATCGCAAGTATCCTTTGCTGTCCAGCGGAAAGTATGTGTGTGAGCCGCAGTATGGCGAACTCATTCGGGAAGCCGTTCGTTTGGGATTTACTATTCTTGTATACCATGCAGGTCCTCATACCTCTAGCAAAGAACAAGCTCAAAATATCCAGAAAACCCTGCAAGCGGATACGAATGCCAAAGTTTTGATCTTGGCTGACTTGCTACAAAAACCCAATGAAACAACACCCAATAAACTGCAATCTCTGGCCAACGAAATCAAAAGCCTTACCAATATTACGCCTTTTGCCCTTGATCAGGTGGCCAACATGGAACACAGCGAAAAAAGGCTAAACAGTGCTTTTTTGGACTGGGTGGCGCCCGATGAGTCTGTTGTCATGATCAATGAAGAAGGAAAATGCTTCAATGGCCTCGCCAGCAATACCCTTGGCGATTGCCAGGTTTTTCACCCTTTCACCCATTATCGACAGGGTAGGGCAGAATGGTTGTTTCTCCAAGATCGCCGCCGTGCCTACAATCTACCAGCTGCCATGCTTACAGTTGGCTATCCATGTTTGGTTTCGGCGTACCGACGAGGCGAACATAAAAATGCGGTACCTACGGATATAGTTGAATTTGTAAGCGCTGCTCACCATGTACCGTTGGTGCTGGTACGCGGCGAGTACCGGATTGAAGTTCGCGATCACTTGGGGGCGCGGCAAGTTTTGGAAATTCGAGTCCGTTAAGGAATTTCTAAGCTGTCCAGTAATAGTAAAAGTTTTCGGCTTTTTCCCAGTTCATCTTTTCGTACAAATGCTGGGCATGGGCATTGTCGGGGGCGGTTTCCAGCAGGATACCTTTGGCGTTTTGACTGATTACGAAGTCTTTGGCCGCTTGCAGCAGCGCACTTCCTGCACCCGTATTGCGCATGGTTGCATCCACAAAAAGGTCGTTCAATATCCATTCCCTACGCATCGATACCGATGAAAAAACCGGATACAATTGCGTAAATCCAATGGCTTGATCGTTTTCAAAGGCCAAAAAAATGACCGACTCGCTGTGCAGCAATCTTTCATGCAAAAAAACGCTGGCGCCCGCCAAATCTCCCGTTTTTCCATACCATTGACGATAGGCATCAAACAAAGGCGCAATGTCGGGCACATCGGCTACGGTAGCTCTAATGATGTTCATATAAGGTGTTTTGAAGTTGAAATGTGTTAGTTATTTCTGCCACAATCCGTGCGCTATTTAATTCCCGAAGGGAATGTATATTTATAGCATGGTCTATGACATTTTTCCCAATCCCGAAGGGATTATATGTTTATATGCCCTGGATAAACATATAATCCCTTCGGGATTTAGATTATACGTATGAAATATTCTATAAACATACATTCCCTTCGGGAATCTTAAGTGCAGAGACATAGTTCCCTATTTCTTCGACTCGTTGTAAAAGATCTTCGGCATCTTGCAGCGTTGTCAGCGGGTTCATAAGGGTAACCCGCAAGTACAACTGCCCATTCAATTGGGTTTGAACGATGTAAAAAACGCCTTCCTCCAGGAGCTGCTGCCGAATTTTGGCATTCAACAAGTTAATGTCTTCGTTTGCAGCGGGCGCGTAACGAAAACAAACGATGTTGGATTCGGGCAAAGTAGCCAGCTCAAAATGAGGCCGCGCTAGAACCATTTGCGCAAATTGTCTTCCTAAATCATACAATACATCCACGTTTTCCTCGAAAATTTGCTCGCCATAGGTGCGGAGTACCGAGTATACCATGGTACTCATCATACCTTTGGTGCACTCAAAAGTACGTTTACCGGAGTTAAACCAGTCTTCCGATTGCTGGTTGTCCCAAAGATATTGAGCTTTTTGGTGAAAGGTTTGAAAAGCGTCGCTGCCATTTTTATAGACCACAGCAGTAGCCAAAGCAGGGATCATCATCATTTTGTGAAAATCGATGACAACTGAATCCGCACGTTCGAATCCGCTTACCAAATGACGGTATTTTTTGGATACCACCGCTGCGCCGCCATGTGCGCCATCCACATGAAACCAGAGTTGGTGTTTTTCACAAAAATCGGCAATGGCATTGAGGTCTTCATACGCACCGGTGGACGTGGAACAAGCACTGCCAATAACCGCAATAACTTGGTAGCCTTTTATCTGTGCCTGTTCAAAAGCCGTTTCCAGCAGTTCGGTTTTAAGTTGGAATTGGGCATTGACCGGAATTTTAATAATGCCTTCACTGCCCAAACCCATGATGCGCGCTGCCCGGTCGATGCAATAATGTGCTTCTTCAGATACGATCACCGCCAACTTCTCTTGGACACCATGTTCCCAAACATCGCTGGGCGCTTTTTTTGCCCGCGCGGTCAATAAGGCGGTTAAATTGGCCAAAGTGCCGCCAGAAGTGATAATTCCGCCTGCTTGCTTGGCAAAACCAATTTTTTGAGCCAGCCACCCCAGCACGATCCGCTCATGGGGATTTGCTACCATACCCATTTCAAAAACCGCCATGCCGTTGTTGAGCATTTGCTTGACCAGACCGCTAAGTGCCGCCATCGGTAGTACCGGCGATACTTGATGTCCCATATAACGCGGATGATGCAAACGAACCGAACGGGTAATGGTCTCCGCCCAGAGGGGAAGGGGATCAGCATTGGTTGGCGATTGGAAATCGTTTTCCCAATAGGCCAACGCGGCATCAGGTGTCTGCCAGGGAATGGCTTGCTCCAAATTGCCGGATTGTGAATCCGCTAAATGATCGGCCAGCAAATCGATCAAGGCGTGTCCTTGTTGCCGAAAAATGGAAGGGTCATAAGCTTTTTGCAATTTTGATTCCATGTTGAATACGATTTCTACAAATAAAAAGCCTTTTATTGATTAAAAAAAATGTTTATTTTTGATTAAATGATCAAAAAAATCAATCAATTGGATTTAGAAACCATTCGCAATTTTCATTTAGTAGCTGAAACTTTACATTTTCGCAAAGCAGCAGAATCCTTATACATCGCCCAACCGGCATTGAGTCGCCAAATTCAAATGCTGGAAAAAACGCTCGGTGTTGCCTTGTTCAAACGCAACAACCGCAGGGTAGCACTGACCCTAGCCGGGCAGCATTTTTTGCAGGAAACCCGCCGCATGTTGGCGCAATGGGACAATATTTGTATTCGCACGGCGCAAATTGGTAGGGGAGAAGCAGGCACCATCCGCATTGGTCATGCCAGCTCTACGATGCAATCGATTTTGCCACTTATTTTGGCTGAAATCCGTCAACAATTGCCCGAACTCAAATCCGTACTCTCCGAAATCAACAACACCTCCGCAATTGCCCGTCTGCGCAGTCGCGAAATTGATGTTGCTTTTGCACCAAACATGCTCATTCCTGAAGATCTAGGCAGTAAGATTGTTTATCAGGAAAATTTCGTTTTGCTGCTTCCACAAAATTACCCTCAGCCCATCACCCAGCCCGTTGATCTGCGTCAATTTGCCCAGGAAGATTTTATTTTGCCACCCAAATTGGAGAGTTCTGGCTATACCGAATCCATTGAGCAATTGTGCCAGCAACATGGATTTACGCCGCATATTGTACATGAGTCCGGGAACTCCAACACGGTTTTACGCTTGGTGGAGGCCGGAATTGGGATTTCCATTGAGCCAAAGTCTACACTGCGCAGCCTGCGACCGTTAGTGCAAGCGATTGAATTAGAACATATCCCACTGAAGGTAGAGATGCGCATGGTATGGTTACCGGAACGTACGGAAGAGCTACAACCGTTTTTTGCAATAGTAGAAGTGGCAAAAAGTAAGTATTTAGCTGAATCCAAAGATCCGCTTTTTTACCTTTAATTGTGAAAGTTCAGCACCTCGCCTCCGGCGATGTGAAAAAAAATTCGGCCACAAATTTCACAAATTTTCACAAATTAAAGTACGAACGCTGTTCGTGAAGGGTGGACAAACGCCAGTTTGTGTTCTAATTTGTGAAAATTTGAGAAATTTATAGCTACATTTAAATACCACTCCATCGAAGATGAGGATGTTAAACTTATATCTTTAATTCATGAAAAGTCGCCAATCTAATCCTTCTAACCTATTCGAGGTGTTGCTGTTGCTGTTTTCAGCAGCAGTTTTGGCATTTGCATTTTTGATGGCGACCAAAATTATTCCCTATTTTAAATTTGAACCCATTCATGGCTTTTTGGGCACTAAAACTGATCAAGTGCTGGGCAAACCCCATTTTCAAGTTTCTTTTTATATCCACATTGCCAGTAGCTTTTTTGTGATGGTTGCCGGAGCTTTACAACTCCTGCCCGTACTTTATCGGCAACAACCGCGTTTTCATCGTATTGTAGGTCAGATCTATGTAATTGGCATACTTGTTTTTGCGGCGCCATCGGGTTTGGGACTGGCTTTTTACGCCAACGGTGGTTTGTCGGCAAAAGTTGGGTTTACCTTGCAATGTTTGATTTGGTGGGGTTTGACGTACCAAGCATGGCAATTGGCGCGAAAAAAACAGTGGGAACAACATGCTGCGGCCATGCTTTGCAGTTTAGCCGTAACTTTGGCGGCCATGAGTTTGCGCCTAGAGAGCTACTTGATGGTGCAATTATTTGATACCAAACCCATCGAGACTTATGTTACCGTAACCTGGTTGTCGTGGGTTGGAAACCTTATTCTTGCTTACACGTTGATCCAATTGGGGTGGCCAGCTTGGATGATGCGCGCATTTTTTAGAGGAGAAATGAGTTGATTCACTAGTGCTCAAAAGCGTATCAGTCTAAATTTTGGGCATAATAGACACTTTGTTCTTATCTTTAATTTGAAAACCATAAAAAACCATAACACCTATGCAACAAATGTTCAAGAAACAATTTGCCATCTTTGTTTTGGCGCTATGCGCTTCCATGCTGCTATTTTGGCAATGTTCAAAAACAGCGTCCAAAAACACAGTTGAACAGGAACCAACCAAGTTACTCACGCATGAGGAAGGCAAAGACACCATTCGGAAAGAGGGCTTGGATGATATTAAACCTATAAAAATCAGTTGGCTGGCAACGAACACCCTCAAGAAAACCTTAGACACATCAGATCTATCCAGCCTGATGCGCAACCAAGATATGGCTGACTTTGGTTTTTATGGCGAGGATCATTACCGCATCGAATTTTATTTCAGCGATGTAAAAAAAGATCCTACCGATCCTTCAGTATACTTGGTTACAGGAAAAAATCGGTTTAAGAAAAACGTCACCAATTTCACCGGTAAAATTTACATCGATAGCCTTGCGCATGTTCAGGATCCCAATTTGGATCAAAGTGATGTAAGTGATTTGGGGGTGAATAAAATTTTTACTTCCGCTGGTCGATTTGAAATTCAAGAAGACAGTACTTCTAAAGGCGCAGGCGTTTTTACCGGACGGTTTAAAATGGATTATTCCGCCACCGCAGAAAACCCCGAGTTGTGGTATTTTTCTGATACACCCAATCGCGGTAGCGGAATCCGTTACGATGGCATTTGGAAAAGCTACAAAACGGGCAAAACCAAACCGGTAATCTGGGCCAAAGATATCTTCCGTTTTGCCAACGATATCCTCAAAGATTTTTCCGTAGGTGAACGCGAAGTGGAAATCAATCCCATCTACCGCAACCTGGGTTGGGATGATTACTGGGAAAACATGGAGTGGTGGGTCGACACCAAAAGCTAGTAAATAGAAAAATAGATGATTTTTGATGATTGGGGAAAAAAAGCCAGCGGTTTATTATTGGTAGTCGCATTGGTAGGGTTTTTATTTGAACTTGGCATTTTTGATCACCATGATTCAGCGACCGCTATTGAAAAAAATACAGCTGATAAAAAGTATATTCCCAGCGATGAAACGGATGAACTGGAAGCTTATCAACTTCATCCGTTTGAGCGGATTGCAGAGGTAGGTGCGGGCGACGCTAGTTTCGCTCGGGAATTGTTAAAGAGCAATAAAGAGGTTTCACTTTTCCTCAATGACATCAATACCAGGGCATTGAAGAACATTCAATGGAGCTTAGTACACGATTCCATTTTTTTGAATTCGACAAACCGCGTGTCAGTAGTAAAAGGTTCTTTGACCTCAACGGGTTTGGAAGGTGAAAAACTCAATAAGATTATCATTCGCGATGCCTTTCATCATTTTGACCGAAAAACGGCGATGTTGGCGTCCATTCGCAAATCTTTGGACAAAAACGGCAAGCTATACTTGTTTGAAGCCTATAAAGAGGAGTGTAAAAACGATTGTTGTCCGGTATTGCAATCAAGGGAAGACATTATGAAAAACATGTCTGATGGAGGATTTTACTTGAGCAGGGAAAAGCCGCTTCTACAAAACGGACAATGGCATTATGTGTTGGAATTTGAAGCATCCCCTTGGTAATTCCTTGGGGATGCTTCAAAATACAACCGCTTATTTTTTGAGCCCCAACAAGAATCCAACCGTAAAGTTAGAGTCCCAGTCAAAAACAAAAGTCTGGCACTTGGTACCGGCCGCGATGGCCTTGTACACATTCAGACCCGATTTTTGCTTTTCGCCTTTGCCCGCATATCCGTCAGCAGGATTGAGCACTGTATAGCGCTCTTTGCCATTGCGCGTTTGTTTGGCTAATTCAAAAGGCACACCGCCAATGATAAAACACGTTTTTCTTTTGTCGGCCGGTACTTGCTTGGAAAGCGATTGTACTTCACTGAAAACGGTTTCATTGCTTACCCCGTTTTCGAAATATTTTGAACCATACGTCTCCTTGCTAATGATTTCGCCATCCTTGATCCAAGAAATTTTGGTATTACCAGAGCCGATATCCACCACAAATGAATTATCTTCAAATGCTTTTGGCAAAGTGGCCTGCAACGCATAAATGCCTTCTTCTTCCGCATTTACCGGGTTTACAAAATAACCCAAGCTTTTCAAACCTTTGATGATTTTTTGAACATCTTCTGATTTGATGGCGCTAGAGCTGACCACAAAATGGATATCTTTGCCATTGACGCCAAAATTCAACATTTTTGCAATGTAAGTCTTTAAGCTAGCGCGGATGTCCTGTTCCGTAGCCATGTTTTCGTAAACCAAGCTGGCGCCGTATTCAGCATTTTCCAATGACCAATTTTTTTGATTGTCGATGGAAATGACGAAAGCATTAAAGCCCGAAGCACCCAATTCTACCACACCCTTGAGCTTGCCGTCGACCGGTTCAGCTGGCGTGTAGGTAAAAGCACTCTTGGTGCTGGTTGTTGTTGTGTTAGGAACTACTTCTTTGTTTTCGGTGGTAGTTGTGGTCGGTTTTTCAGTCGGTTGCTCGGTAGTGGTGGTTTTTACCCCGCCAGCAACGCCAGGAACAAATTTGCGGACTGCCCAGAAAATACCTAAGGCAACAAGCACAACGATTAAAATCCGTGCAAAAGGAGTCAACTTCATAGTGGTGTTTTTTTGGTTTTTTAAGCTGGCCTGGTATGTCAGGCTTTACGCGGCTGAAATTACTAACTTTTAACTAGCTCGCAGGATTTTTAGGTCTAAGCAATTTGTATTATTTTGGGGGTTTTAGACCAAAAAAACTAGAGCACATGGATTTGAGTCCGGTCGTAATTGCCATTCCAATGTATTTTACCCTGATGGGAGTAGAGTTAACAGTAGAGTCCATCACCCGTCGAAGAACTTATCGCCTCAACGATGCCATTACCAATATCAATGCTGGCGTGGTTCAGCAAATAACCGGTACCTTTTTGGAAATCCTAAAAATTGGCGTATACGTTTTTGTCTATGAACACTGGGCCTTCGCGCATTTGGAACGCAGTTGGTATACTTTTGCCGCCATATTCATCCTCTGGGATTTCTGTTACTATTGGGATCACCGCTTCCAACATGTGATCAGTTTATTTTGGGGCGGTCATTCGGTGCACCACCAAAGCGAGGAATATAATTTATCGGTTGCCTTACGACAAAGTTCTACTTCGGTCCTTTGGGGCTTTCCAGTTTATTTGCCATTGGCCTTGATGGGGTTTAGCCCGATCCAGTTTGCCATTGTGGGCGGCCTCAATCTATTGTACCAATTTTGGATTCATACCGAGCACATTAACCTGATGCCACGCTGGTTTGAATACATTTTCAACACGCCTTCCCATCACCGTGTGCATCATGGTCGCGATATTAAATATTTGGATAAAAACTACGCGGGCGTATTCATCATTTGGGATCGGATGTTTGGAAGTTTTCAACAAGAAGAGGAGCGGCCCAACTACGGCGTTACCAAGCCTTTGAAAAGCTGGAATCCAGTGTATGCCAACGTTGCGCATTATGTGGATCTTTTTGGAGCAGTAAAAAAAGCCCGTTCCTTGGGCGACGGCTTGCGTATTTTGTTCATGCCGCCAGGTTGGTATCCTGCCTATTTGGGCGGGTTTCAGCAAGCGCCGGTAGTTGAAGGGAACTATCAAAAATTTGACAATAAAGCGCCTACGCTAGCCATCAATGTGTACATTTTAGTACAGTTTTTGATTTCTCTGGGCGTCACTTCTTACTACTTGTTCAACAATCAGCATTTGGATCTGACCGTGAAAATTATAGTAGTTGTTTGGATCGTTTTCACCAGCATGATCTTTGGTTTTTTATTTGAAAACCGCAGCAGGTGGTTGGTTGGATTAGAGCTCATCCGGTTGTTGTATCTACCCGTAGCGCTTTTGACGCTGGCACAATTACAATATCCAATAGATCCGAAGTTGACAATTGGCGCGTTGGTGTATGCTTTGCTTAGCGGAGGCGCTTTCGTATACTTAGAGAAGAGATGGGTAACTAAATAACGTGAGTTCGGGAATTGAAATGGATTTAAGGGAAGTAACAAACCAAATCGTGCCGCCACTACGTGGCTTAAGGAGTCTGGTGCCTGAAATTTTCTATAAACGGAAACAGGGCTAGCGCCCTTTGGTAGCATCAAAACCACGCTAGTGGCGTTTCCGTCTATAGTAATGGTCATCTTCTGGGATCAAGTCGCGCTAGCGACGGCACGAATATTGATTTAAGCTATCGATAATCTCCAAATTCACGTTAAATAAAAAAAGAGGGCAACCACGGGGCTGCCCTCCTGAAAGGATTCTTGGATAATGTTTTTTTGGGATTAATTACAATGTCCTTATTTGTTTGGGTGAAAAAGGACTAAGATTTTATCAGTGGTGGTCGCCACGATGAGGACCGTCACCAAAACCGCGGCAACCTTTTGCCAATGTTTTCAATTCTTCTTCATTAGCGACTACTTTGGTAGTTCCGTCAGCCAATTTTACAGTGATAGGATATACAAACACTGGATGGCCTTTTTCACCTTTGTTCAGCAAACGCCATTTCATATCCGCTTGCATCAATTCCAAACCACTTTTTACGGTAACAGTAGAGCCATTTGGGAACTTGATGGTTACTGGAAACACTGGCTTCAAGCAGAACTGCGTGGAATCCTTGCGTCCGCAACCGCCGCGTGGGCCTTCGGTGTGGCAAGTTTCTACCAAGCTTTTGCGATCAGCATCGGTGGCGATCGTTACTACGGTACCATCTTTTTGTTTTACACTGAAAGGCAACTGAATCTGTGGGCGTCCACCGTTTTTGCCTGGGTTGGCTTCGCGCCAAGCTTTGATGGCAACTTTAAATGAATCTACAGAACCAATAGATTTGGTAGTTCCGTTAGGGTAAACCAAAGTAATTGGGAAAATCAATTCGAAACAGCGATCTGAAGAATCCCGAAGAGCATCATGCCCCTTAACATCCATCGCTACGGAATCTTCAGGTGTGTAGTTTTCACTAACTACTAGATCTTCTTTTTGGCAAGCTGTGAAAAGGACAATGGCGAAAAGCATAAAAGCGGCGCCAAATTTGATCATACGACTCATCATGATTTATTTAAGTTTTGGGTTAAAAATTCATCGTTCGTATGGGTAAGTCAGGATTTTGTATTTTGTACTCACGAATTTTTATTTTTTTTGAAAAAAAGTAAAAACCGCTGCTGGAATTACAGAATTGACCTATAATTGTAGTCCTTGCAATCAATGAACCATCAAAGCATGTCGGATCAAAAACTGTGGCAATCCCTCAAAACCGGAGATCAACAGGCGCTAGCAACCATCTATCGCGCTCATGCCGCCGCATTGTTGAAGTATGGCCAAAAATTTAGTCAGGATGGCCAGTTGGTGGAAGACAGTCTACAAGACCTCTTTATTGAGTTGTGGAAAAACCGGGCAGGCTTAAGCGAAACCGATTCCATCCGCAAGTACTTATTTGTTTCCATGCGTCGAAAAATCATCCGCAACCTCAATCCCATCAAAAGAGTGGCCAGCGAAGAACCAGAGGAAAGACTCTTTCAGGCCGATTTTGCCATTGATGAAAAAATCATCGAAGAAGAAGGACTTGCCGAACAAAAAGAAAAATTGGAACAGGCAATTGCCCAACTCAGCGAACGACAACAAGAGGTGTTGTACTTGAAATATTTTGGCGATATGGATTATCCGGAAATTTGTGAAGTGATGGACATCAACTATCAGTCGGTGCGCAATTTGGCCTTCCGAGCCTTACAGGCGCTTCGCGAAATTCTAGGTCAGATTTTATTGTTGTTTTTGATAAAATATTTTTCGGTGAGGTGAGTACAAACATAGGTTTTGGGGCTTATGAATTAAAGAACCACGTGCATTATTTTAATATGCATGCTTTAAACACTAAAACCATGACCAAAAACTTAAAGTGGTTGATTCCAGCGCTGTCTTTGTTCCTAACTTTTTGTCAGAAAACAGACATCGCTACGATCCAATCCTTTACCATTCAGGCTGAATTGCAGCCTTACTTTAACAGTTTTGCCGCCGAAGCCCTCAAACGTGGGGTAACTGTCGACATTACACAAGTAGGAGGGGAACTGACGGACATTGCCGATGCCAAAGTAGCTGGTCAATGTCAATACAGCGCCGCAACGGGTCACCTTGTACTGATAGACTTGCCGTACTGGAATACGGCTACCGCATTGAAACGGGAATTTGTGGTATTTCATGAACTCGGACATTGCTTGCTGAATCGGGTACACCTCGACGACGCCAATGCTGACGGCACCTGTGCCAGCATGATGACTAGCGGATCAGGCGCTTGTAGAAATGTATACTCTGCACAGAATAGATCTAGTTATTTGGATGAATTGTTTTTGCACAAATAAAAAAGCTGAACGGGTAAGTTGATTGAGGTATTAACTTTATTCAACTTATTGCTAAGCAACCTTTGCATATGGAGTCAAATTTTACCAACTACACGCCCCTGGATTTTGCCCAGGAGCCATCTTTTATCCGCTGGGTCAAGAGGCAGGATGAAACGGCTGGTCGTTTTTGGCATCAATGGCTCCAGGAACATCCGGAGCAGGAAAAAGCCGTAGCGGAAGCCCGCAACCTGGTCAATAGCATTCAGGTAAAAGAGACTGAACCCAGCGTCTTGCAGATCGATGCGCTCTGGGGAAAAATATCTGAAGCCATCGACTTTGATGCGCCAGCTGAACCGGTACTTCCTGCGCGTCGGCGTGTATTGCGGGCCTGGATGGGGTACGCTGCTGCTGCCTGCATCGCGGTGTTTTTCTTTTTTGTTTTGTATGCGCCAGCTACTAAGGTTAGAGTAGGTTTTGGGGAACAATTGAGTCATGTTTTGCCAGATGGTTCCCTAGTATCGCTGAACGCTGGTAGTACCATCGCTTACAAATCAGGGAGATGGGGCAGTCAGCGCAAAGTAGAATTGGATGGCGAGGCTTTTTTTCAAGTCAAAAAAGGTCAAGTATTTACCGTTGTAACCAAACTGGGCGAAGTAGAAGTACTGGGAACTAGTTTCAATGTACGTGTTCGCGGCAATTCATTTTCAGTAGGCTGTGTAACTGGGAAAGTACGGGTTAGTAACGCCAAGGGAGCGATAATCTTAACCCCTGGTTTGGCCACAAACGCCGAAGGGGAAGCGGCTTTAAAGGATCCTTACCCTGCAGAAACCAAGCAGATCGGTGCTTGGCGACAAGGAAGATTTGACTTCCAGGATGCAAAACTAGGCGAAATTTTTGCCGAGATACAACGGCAGTTCGATGTTCAAATTAGTACCACCCCCGATATTGCTGAACGTCAGGTGAGCCGTTATTTTGAAGCAGGAAATTTAGATTCAGCCTTGTATAAAATATGCTGGCCGTCGAACTTGGAGGTAAAAAAACAAGGGAAGTTGATCCAGATTCGTTGATACTTCAGCTCTTTGAATTTACGTTTGGTTAGCGATGTTAAAAAGGAGTGCTGTTGGTGAAAAAACCGAAGTATAATTGCTCAAGGTAAATCGCATTTCATGAACTCCTTTAACGCCATTTGCTGCCAATTTATATTAGGTGCGTATGCGACTTTTGTACAAAGCAATACTCCTGTCTTCATGTTGTTTTCTGCTCCTTCCTTTGTCGAACGCGCAGTCAGGATTGGTATTTAATGAAAGATTTCAGAATATTCCGCTACGTCAGGTATTCGTGATTTTGGATCAAAAATACGGATTACAGTTTGCCTTTGACCATTCCACTATCGAATCCATTCGCATCAATAAACTGATCCGCGCCAATAATCTCAATACAGCGCTTGCACAATTGTTTGCCGGCACTGGATTGATGTTTCAAGTATCAGGAACCAAACAAGTATTGGTAAGACCAGCGCCCATTGAACGCGAAACATCAGAAGCCTCAACAAGCAGCGCCGCTCCAAAAAACCCGCGAACAGTAAGCGGTACTATTTTCGACAATTTCAACCGTAAACCGCTGGCTTTTGCACATATTCTATCAGGTCAAGGCCAAGGCGCTGTATCGGACGACGACGGCAATTTTTCCTTAGAACTCGCCGATGCCAGCGTCACCACCGAATTGGAAGTGCAGTACCTGGGTTACCAAACCAAATCGTATTACCTCAATCCTGGTTCGGAACCGGCTAAAATTGACATCCGATTAACCCCAAAAGTTGAAGAATTACAGGCTTTTACGCTATCTGATCACCCGCCGCTGACTTCACAAACGCTGAAACAAGACGGCATCACCCTTCCAAGCAAATTTTTAGCCGTCAGCTCTTTTTTGGCTGGCAATGACATCATGCGCAATCTGCAATTATTGCCCGGGATCGCTGCATTTGATGATTTATCGGCTAATCTCAATGTGCGCGGTAGTACAGGCGATGAAAATTTAGTGATCCTCGATGGGATTCCCTTGTACAACGTAACCCACTATTTTGGGGTGTTTAGCGTCATCAACTCCGACGTGATCAAAGAAGTGCGGTTGTTTAAAAATGCTTTTCCTGCTGAATATGGCGGTCGTACCGCCGCGGTGTTGGACATGACAACCCTTAGCCCTGATCCTGGAAAAACCCGCGCTACCATCAATGCCAATCTATTGTCGACGGATGCGGTCATTGATGCGCCACTGACCAAAAACATGCGAATCATGGTCGGCGGACGCGTTACCAATCAAAATCTGGGTAATACCAAATTATTTGGCTTGGTGAACCAAACGACCCCGCAATCTCCGGTATACAAAGAAGAAGAAAAAGATCCCAATCCGCTGGTGTCACGCAAGGTGGTCTCCCAAAAACCCAATTTCCATTTTTACGACGCCAACCTAAAATGGAGCTGGCAACCAAGCGATAACTTTAAAGCACAATTCAGTTTTTTCAAAGGGAGCGACGAATTTAGGTACAACTATGATCAGAAAGTTTTACCAGCAGGCAGCAAACCAGCCCCCGATTCTTTGTTGCCTCAACGCATTCTCTACAAAGAAGTTGGCACTTGGAACAACCAAGGCTGGAGCATACAATTGCAGCAAAAATGGAAAGCGCCGATCACTTCGCACCTGACGATTGCTCAATCGCAGTATACCGTGAATCGTTCCATTGTAAATGTGGACACCCGCACAATGATTGGTCGCCGCGATACCATTACCAAAATCAACGCCTACGAAAACCTGCATTACAATACGCTAAGCGGCGCTGATGTGCACCTCAAAAATGAGTGGACGATCAACAAAAGACAATCGTTGCAATTTGGTTATCAATTGACGTACAACAATGTCAAGTACCAAATCAATGAAGACAATCGGTTGCTCTTGAGCAATTCGGGGTCGGCAGCACAGCATTCTTTGTACAGTCAATACCACGTCACTACCGAAAATAAGATGATTGACTTAACCCTTGGTTTGCGGATGACCAATTTTCGGCAAAACAATTATTTCTCCCCCCGATTGAGCCTATTGATTGGCAATACCGATCTGTTAAAAGTTAAAGCTGCTTGGAGTATCTATCAACAATATACCTATCAACTGAACCACGAAGACCGTTACGGGCGCAGTTTTTTGTATTGGGTTATGGCCAATAATCGACTTCCGGTGGCAGAAAGCCAGCAAGCGATGTTGGGCGCTACCCATCGCAATCGTTGGTTTGATGTAGATGTAGAATTTTATCAAAAAAATACCAATGGCATTGTTGAACAGGCTCAAAACCTGACTGGATTATCGATTATCAATGGTTTGCCGGTGTTGCGGAATTTCACCCTTTTTCAAGGTACGGGAAGAACTATTGGCATGGATCTTTTGATCAAAAAAACGGTAGGGCATTTCTCCGGATGGATTGCCTATACCTTGAGCAAAACCACCCAATCTTTTCCGCAAATTGATCAAGGGCGACCTTTCTTAGCGCCAACCGATCGGCGGCATCAACTGAAGTGGATCACCCAATATCAACTAGGGCGGTTTGATGCGTCGTTTACCTACATTTACGCCTCTGGCCGGCCATATACCGATCTTTCAAAGTTAACGACACCTTACATCGAACGCGGAAATTTGACTCCCTCAGCGCGCCAAACCAATCTGGAATCCTACCAACGGGCCGATCTATCTGGTAACTACAATTTCAATTGGGGCAAAACCAAAGTGCAGGCTGGATTCACCTTGTTCAATTTGTTCAATCACCAAAATGTAAAATACCGGCAGTACATCTATGCTTATCCAACAACACTTGACAACAGTGGCAGCGGAAGCAATGGCGGAGGGAATAGTGGAAGCGGTAGTAATGGAAGTGGTGGTAATGGCAGCGGCAATAATGGAAGCGGGGGGAGTAATGGCAGTGGTTCCGGAAAAACTACCATACAAAACACTGTTGTGGGTACTGAATTTCAGATGTTGGGTTTTACGCCTACCTTTAATTTGATTTTTCACTTTTGAAAATTTGAGTGCGGATAGTTTTTCGAATAAATGTTTATATTTGGTAAGTTCATCACAACTTTGCCAATGACAAGATTTACTCGCTTTTTCTGCTCTATTTTAGCCTTGCTGGGGCTTTTTCAGCCTTTAAAAGCTCAACAAGTATCAGTTGTTTCCCTACCTGCTCAACGCAAAGTGGAAGTAATGGTGGATGGCAAACCATTTACCAGTTACATCTATCTCAGCGATTCTATCTTGAAAAAACCGGTTCTATTCCCAATATACAATGCAAAAGGCACGGTTGTAACCCGGGGTTATCCCTTGGCGCCTCGGGCTGGCGAGCGTGTTGACCACCCGCATCACGTAGGGAGTTGGTTGAATTATGAATCTGTTAATGGTTACGATTTTTGGAATAATTCTACCGCCATAAAAGACCGCTCCAAATACGGTACTATTTTGCATCAAAAAATCGTGAAAACTCATAGTGGAAAAGGGAAGGGCTCACTTTCAACAGTTGCCAATTGGCTGCTGGCGGATGGTAAAGGGCAACATGTGCTGACCGAGACCTCCCATTTTATTTTTCAAGCCAAAAATCAATTGCGCATTATTGACCGCTACACTACCTTAAAAGCGGAAAAGGATACGGTTTATTTCAACGACGTTAAAGATGGTTTTTATGCCATCCGGGTAGCGCGCGAGCTTGAACACCCTTCCACCCAAGCTGATTTTTTTGTCGACGCCAATGGCATTACCACCAAAGTTGACAAACTCGACAATACCAACATCACCGGTCATTATCGGAGTAGCGAAGGCATTGAAGGCGAGGCTGTTTGGAGCACTCGTGCGAAGTGGGTCAATCTAAGCGGTAAAATTGGAACCGACGAGGTGGCCATCTGCTTAATTGATCACCCCCAGAATTTAAACTACCCAACCTACTGGCATGCCCGAGGGTACGGACTTTTTGCTGCCAACCCGCTTGGGGCTAAAGTCTTTTCCAACGGCAAACAAGCACTCAATTTTAAGCTGGCTCCGGGTAGTTCAGTTACGTTTCGCTATCGCATGATCGTTGCTTCCGGGCAATTAGACACTACCACCATCAATCAGTTGGCAGATGATTTTGCCAAACAGAAACCTTGAAAAATGGCAAAAATTAAACCTGATTCGGCCCCTCTTACTTACGCCTATGCGCTACAAGAGGTTCAAACAATTGTACAAAGCCTACAAGAAGGACAAATTGGCATCGATGAACTTTCGGAACAATTATCCCGTGCGGCAGAACTCATTAAGTTTTGTCGGGAAAAACTTCGGCAAACTGAACAGGAAGTAGATGGCCTGTTTGCATCGGAGGTATAAAAAAATCAAGAAAAATTTGCACATACCAACTGGTAGGTATATATTTGTAGCGACAAACATGGATACACGTACACAAATATTACAACACATTTTTGAAGCCATCAAATTGCATGGTTATCAAGGGCTACGGACCGATAAAGTAATCTCCGAACTTGGGGTTACCAAGGGCGCTTTTTACCATTATTTTCCGGATAAGCAAAGTGTCGGGTATGCAGTAACCGACGAGATCATTGCGCCAATGTATATTGGCAACTGGAGTAATTTATTGACGGGTAATGGGTCAGTATTAGAGCATATTTTAGCTGCCATTCAACGCCAAACTTGCTACGTAACCGATGGAAACGTGCATCTAGGTTGTCCTTTGAACAATTTGATTCAAGAAATGTCGCCTTTAGATGAAGGATTTCGCCTGCGTTTGCGCAGCATTGTTGAGCGCGAACGGGCATTGATAGAAGCAGCCATCAAATTCTCTATGGATGCAGGAGAGCTAAAATCCGATGTCGATCCCAATAGTTTGTCTTTGTTTATTCTTTCAGCTATCGAAGGTTGTTACAGCATCGCCAAATCCTTGCAACGCAAATCAGTATTTGACGAAGGGGTTGTGCATTTGAAAGCGTACTTGTTGTCATTGAAGCAATAAATTTTTTTACCCAATAACATACATACTAGTATGTATTTTTAACATAAAAAAACCACCACTATGTACATCATTACCGGAGCATCTGGCCATACTGGTCACCGCGTAGCTACTCAATTGTTGCAAGCAGGTAAACCCGTTCGCGCCATTGTGCGGAATGCAGAAAAAGTTCAAGATCTAAAAGATTTAGGCGCTGAAATTGCGGTAGGCGATTTAGAAGACGAAGCATTTCTTGCCCAAGCTTTTCAGGGCGCTACGGCCGTTTATGCCATGATTCCACCAAAATGGAATATAACAGATTGGCGGTCATGGCAAGATGAAATCGGTAAAACCATCGCCAATGCGCTAGGCAAAGCAGGCGTGAAAAAAGCAGTGATCTTAAGCTCTTTGGGCGCACATTTACCAAACGGTGCTGGTCCAGTTTCAGGATTGTTTGATTTGGAAAAACATGTACAAACAGTATCAGGCTTGGATGTACTGGCTTTCCGCCCCGCGTATTTTATGTCTAATTTGTACGCTCAGGTTGACATGATCAAAGGCATGGGCATTTTAGGATCTGCTTTGCGCGGCGATTTGCCAGCGCCGATGATTCATACCAACGACATTGGCGATGCCGTAACCAAACGTTTGTTGACGTTGGATTGGAGCGGTTTTGAAGTAGCTGATTTGGGCGGCGCTCGTGAATACACCATGACGGAAGTAGCAGCGATCATCGGCAAAGCTATTGGAAAACCAGCGTTGCCCTATGTTCAATTTAGCTATGAAGATTCCTTAAATGGCATGTTAGGTGCAGGGTTGCCCGAAACCATCGCCAAAGGATATAATGAAATGTATGCCTGTATGAACGATGGCCATTTTTTAAATGCCTATCATCGTACGCCTGAGAACACCACGTCAACTACCTTGGAAGCTTTTGTGGAGCAAGAATTGGCGCACGCTTTCAACTAGTTGAAAACTGTTTTGCATACCCGGAGGTCAAAGTCGATTTTTTTTCGCGTTGGAAGGAAAAAAAATTGAACTTTGGCTTCCGAAATGTAAAACCTTGAAAGAATCAATTACGATCCTAGGGACTGGATCCAATCTGGGCGATAAAAAAATCAATCTACAAACGGCAGCAACTTGGATCGCCGAAAGGGTAGGGGAGATTGTCCAAAAATCGGACTTCTACCTTACCGATGCCTGGGGAAACCGCGATCAGCCCGTTTTTTGGAACCAAGTTTTGGTAGTGCAAACCAGCCTTGCACCCCATGTGGTATTGGACACCATCTTGGAAATTGAACGTGATATGGGGCGCATTCGCCGCATCAAATGGGGCGAGCGCTTGATTGACATTGACCTGTTGTTTTATGACGATGTTATTCTGGATACCCCGCTGTTACAAATACCTCACCCTTTTTTGCAAGACCGCAATTTTGTTTTGGCTCCTTTGCTGGAGATCCAACCAGAATGGATGCATCCGATATTGAATAAAAGCGTTCGCGAGCTGGCATTGCTATCAACTGATCCTTTAAAAGCAGTTCGGCTTGCAGATTAGCCGACAATTTCCGAATTTCGCGGGCTATGTCAACAACACCGTTCCCACACCGCTTTTTGGCCATTGAAGGCAATATTGGCGCCGGAAAAACCACCTTAAGCCAAAAATTGGCGACCGAATTTGGCAGTAAATTGATTTTGGAGCAATTTACTGACAATCCATTTTTACCCGTTTTTTATGAAAATCCGGAACGCTATGCCTTTCCGGTTGAGCTGTTCTTCATGACCGAGCGCCACAAACAGCTACAAGAAAGCTTGGGGCAGATTGATATTTTCCAGGAGCACATTATTGCCGATTATTTTTTTATCAAAACGCTCCTGTTCGCCAAAAACAACCTGCAAGAAGAAGAATACCGACTTTTTCAAAACCTTTTTCACATCCTGAATGCCAATTTCCCCAAACCGGATCTTTTGGTTTATTTGCACCGACCAGTTAATCAGTTATTGAAAAACATCCAACGACGCGGACGAGAATTTGAAAAAGACATCTCGCCGGATTATCTGGAGCAAATTCAAAAGGCTTATTTTGAATACTTTAGAGTGGAAGAGCAACTCCCTATTTTGATCATTGAGTTGGAGGATGCTGATTTTGCAACCAATGATGAAAATTACCTGAAATTAAAAGAGATATTGAATCAAGTATACCCCAAAGGCGTACACTACCGTCTCCTCTGCGACTAAAAAGTAAAAATCGCGAATGTTTTCTGCTTATTTTCGTCCATCTATTCCAGTCATTCCTTAGGTTTAGAGTGTGTTTGGATTTTTAGTTCGCAGGCGTAGTGAGTCAAAATTTGCACC
>JBBANM010000043.1:0-50478 GCA_040401995.1 Saprospiraceae bacterium | reverse complement strand
TGAAACGCTTAATTAACAAAAACAGAGTGTTTTGCGAAATTTTGAAATGCGCCCAGCGGATACTATTTTGCTTTTTTTTTTGCGGGTTAGTAAGCGAAACTCGTGAACCGGCAGGCATCCATCAGTATCACGATGTTTCGTTTGACTTTGAAGGACTTAGACTTGTTGAATACTTGATCCAGTGAGGGTCATTTATCTGGATACCGCTCTCAAGCATCCAACATAATTGTCATTTTTATCTAATAAAAGTACTAGAAAACAAGTGCCTGATGCATTGTAGCCAGCTGCATAAATTAATTTGCGATAGCTTGATAAATCAATAGTCGAATCCATATTACCATAAATCAATTTATATGAATTTATATCTATATGTGAAGTTTTACCTAATGAATTAATTATTTTTTGGTTATTTTTTCCAAATTTTAGATGGTTTTTAGTTAAATCACACAGCATTTCTTCTCGTTGAATTAGGATTGCATTATGCAGTTCGAATTCATTATCTGCATAATTTTTATTAACTAGGTTTTTGCCATGCCATTTTTCTAATGAAAATTTTCTTTCCCTGACGTTTTTAAATTCATGAAGATTACAATTGTTGTTTTTGCAATTAGTACATAAAATAACTACTCCAGTGAAAATAAATAACAATTTCATATTGAATATTTTTTAATAAATAATTTCAAAGCACATTAACTTAAGACAGGCCTTCGAAAATCTGGAAAAGGTTATTTAATCACCACAATCCCCAACTCCTTAGCCAGCGCATTCCGATCCGCCTTAAGCTTCTGATCCACCATCAACAACAACATCAGCTGTTGTTCCTCCTGCGCAGTTAAACCCTTGATCTTCGCCTGCGTTTCGGCAATAAGTCGGCCAAATTTGCGGAAACGCAGGTGCTTCACCGCCCGCTCGGCGTCGTTCACAAAGTTATCTTCCGGAAATTTTTGATTCAGGCGCACCTCCCATTTTTTCTCCCAGTTTTCGCTGTACTCGTAGGGCGAAGTCAATACTTGTAGCGCCAGCTCCTGTAGCTTTTTTTCAGGGTGATTGATGAAGAAATCTCCACTAATGTTGCCCTGACGGTTGAGCGCGATTTGTGATTCCAGCACCACCTGGCGGTATATTTCATTGTCAAAATACTGCACCAAATCCTCCATGTTAGCCAGTACGTAAGCGGCAATGCTGATTTTTTTGCCCGCGTCATACCATTTATCTCCGCCGCAAATCAGGATCCGGGCAATGTCTTTTTCCTGAAACTCGTCGCCGCTGGTGAGTTGGTATTCGGGTATTTGTGGCAAAGGTGGTGGCCCATCGTCGTACAAACCCGCCGGAATTTGCTCGTCGAGTTCCTCTTTTTGCTGGTGTTTTTCGATGTCCTTCCGCAGCAAGCGGTTGATCTCCATCAGCAGTTTACCCTCGTCTACTTGCAGCAGCTCGCGGGTGGTTTTGACGTACTCGTCGCGCCGCAAAGGATTTTTTACCTTGGCGATGGTTTTGGCCACTTGCGTGAGCACCTCCGCGCGTCGCGTGGGGTCTTTGCCTGCCTCTTTGAGCAAGAGCTCAGTTTCAAACAGTACAATGTCTTTGGCCTGACTATCGAGGTAAGCTTTGAATTCATTGACGCCCACCTTCTGGATGTACGAGTCGGGATCCTCCCCTTCTGGCAGCACCACCAGACGCACGTTCATGTCTTGATCCAGTACAATGTCGAGTCCGCGCAAGGCCGCTTTGATCCCCGCCGAGTCGCCATCGTACAAGATTTTGATGTTGTTGGTGTAGCGTTTGATCAGGCGCACCTGCTCGGCCGTAAGCGAGGTGCCCGAGGAGGCCACCACGTTTTCGATCCCCGATTGATGCAGCGAGATGACATCCGTATAGCCTTCCACCAAAAAACAAACATCTTCTTGGCGGATCATTTTTTTAGCAAAAAACAACCCGTACAATACCCTGCTTTTGTGGTACACCTCCGTTTCGGGCGAGTTGACGTACTTGGGCTGTTTTGGGTCTTTGGACATGATGCGCCCGGCAAAAGCAATGATTTTCCCAGTCATGCTGTGGATGGAAAACATCACCCGCTCGCGGAAAAAATCACGGTCGTATTGCGATACCAAACCCAATTGTTTCATCAGGTCTACGCTGTATCCTTTGGCTACGCCCGCCTGGAGGAGCGCATCTTTATCGGCCTGCGCAAAACCCAAGCCAAATTTGCGGATCGTCTCCTCGCGAAATCCGCGTTGTTTGAAGTACGAAAGGCCAATGCTGCGACCTTTATCAGTATCAAAAAGTTGTTGTTGAAAAAAATCGTGGGCAAACTGGTTGACCAAAAACAGACTTTCCATCTTCTGCTGTTCCTGCTGGTATTCGGCAGTCACGGCGGTTTCTTCTAGCTCAATGCGGTATTTTTTGGCCAAATAACGAATCGCCTCTGGGAACGTGAGGTTCTCGTGTTCCATCACAAACTGCACGGGGTTGCCGCCCTTGCCACAGCCAAAACACTTGCAGATGTTTTTGGAGGGCGACACGTAGAAGGAAGGCGATTTCTCGTTGTGAAACGGACATAAGCCCGCCAGGTTGGCGCCCCGACGTTTCAGGTTCACAAAATCACCTACCACATCCTCAATGCGAGCGGTTTCCAATACTTCCTGGATGCTTTTTTGTAGTATCAACGGTTTGGCATTTTAAGTAATGGAACAGTCCAAAAGATCAAGTTAAAAATGTTAATTTATATTGTCCCATTCCTTATACCAAATTAAGGAAAAATTACTTCTTCTGTTCAAAAAACTCCACGGCATGTGGGGAATAGCGGATGTGCTCCACGTACAAAGGTTGGCGCAAAATCTGCACCGCAGCGGTGTTATTGCCCGCCATCGGGCGCTGACCGGCCAGGTCAACGGTGGCGTCAAAATCATCGGAACTCAGTTCGTTGAAATGGCTTAAACCTACGCTACACAATAGTTTGATTCGCCCGGGGAACACCCGCATATTGGCAGCGGCATTCACCAAGCGCACCGGTACAAAAATGCTTTTCTGGGTAAACTGCTCTACGGCGATTGCTACTTTTATTTTTTGTTGTCGCACCCGTATTTCGGCACGCGGGGTCTGTAGTTCCAATTCTTGCTGGGCGTCGGTTTTGAGTTCATCCAGCACAATGGGTTGCGTTTCCAATTCGTACAACTGCCCGATTTTTGAGCTTGGTCCCGATACCCAAATGCTGTCGGGAATCAATTTAATGGGGCGCCGCAAAAAATATCCAGTTGCATACTTGACTTTTCCCTTTAACACAACAGGGAGTTTTTTATAGGCCCGAGTTTCAAGGTTTACGGCAATGGGATCAAAATCGATGTCGAGCACTTTGAGGTTATCGGCATTCAGCTGATTTTTGATATCGGCTCGGATGCGCGCGCTGGTCAACTGAAAATGGTTCATGCGATTGAGGTTGTAGCTCAAATGCACTTTGGCAGAACGGATAAAATCGTAAAGCAAATCCCAACCGGTACCTTCAATTTCGAAGGAAATGTTGGCGGGCGGCGCATTCACAAAAGCCCGATCGCTTGGCAAAACATACTCTATGAGCACCGTTTTGGGGGTGTTATAAGTTTGTGACAATTTGATGAGCACCCAAAAGACAAAGGCTATCCCGACACAAATGGTCAGGATAGCCCGGTCAGCGCCCAAACGTTTGAGCAGTTTATTCTTCTGTAGTGACTGGCGTATTCTTCTTAGCGGCTCCATAATTTGCTTCCGTCAACTCCTTTGAAATGGCGCTCCGAATTACCCGCAAGTAAGATTTAGTGCCTATTTCAATGGTGATGACATCGCCTTCGATTTTGGTGATGCGTCCTAAAATTCCGCTGCCGGTGATGACCTCGTCGCCTTTACTTAGGCTATCAGAGAAACTTTTTTGCTCCTTGGCCTTTTTGGCTTGTGGCCGGATCATGAACAACCAAAAAATAAGGATAAAAGATCCAATGAACAGCAAATTCAAAATTTGGGCAGATTGACCGCCAACAGCTTGTAACAATAACATCTTTGTAAACATGTTTGTATTCGTTTTTCGTATAAGTTCGACACCCCATCTTCGATGGAGTGGTTTTAAAATTTAGCCACAAATTAATACACAACTTGGCATTTGTTCCACCTTCACGAACGGAGTTCGTGCTTTAATTTGTGAAAATTTGTGAAATTTGTGGCTGAAAATTTGTTAGCCTCATCGCCGAAGGCGAGCTAATCGACTCGTTTTTCAACAACAAATCTATTGATTCTTACGGATAAATTTTTCCATTCCTACACTTACAAACCCGTCGATGTACACTTTGGTTTCGGCGGGGAGCGTGTTGGCGGTGACGGTTACTGGTTTAGATTGTTCGCCATCTTTGCCTAGCGTGTTGAATTTTACTTTCAAAACGCCAGATTCTCCGGGCATCACCGGTTTTTTGGGCCATTCGGGTACCGTACAGCCACAGGTAGATTCGGCGTGGCTGATCACCAAGGGTACTTTGCCGGTATTGGTAAAGGAAAACTCGTGTTCTACCACTACCCCAGAGCGTACGCCGCCAAAATTGAAATGCGTTTCGGCAAAAACCAATTTGGCCACTTTGTTGGTATCCTTAGGCGCATTGGCCGAGGTAGGATTGCGAATGATATCGGCATTGTTGACCAAATCTGGATCGGTGATTTCTTGCACCTGCGCTTCGCCGGCAGTTTTGCTTTGCTGACTTTGACAAGCGCTTAGACTCAAAACTAGCAGAAAAAAAATTACCCTGAACATGGTTGCTGATTCCAATTTTCAAATTAAGTTGTTGCTTCAAAAAGGCAATTTCAAAAACGGGCTGATAAGCACGTTAAGCCTCCCACGAGCAAAAATACAATTTTCTGGCGTTACCGATCTACTGTTTCGCGAGTTTGTATACCTTGTTCGATGGAAAGCGCTTTTTTTGCCATCCAAAAAACAAAACGACTTTGCAACATTTGAACCAACATATTTTTTTGATCGGATTTATGGGTAGCGGGAAATCGTACACTGGTGCCCGTTTGGCAACCTTATTGGAGTCGCCATTTGCCGATCTTGATGATCAAATCGTGCAAAATGCGGGGATGTCCATATCCGTGATTTTTGAAAAACACGGCGAAGACTACTTTCGGGAATTGGAAAGCAATGTGCTGCGCCAAACCACCCATTTTCACCCATCGGTGATTTCTTGCGGCGGCGGCGCCCCTTGTTTTTTTGACAACATGGCTTGGATGAACGCCAATGGCATTACCGTGTACTTAAAAACCGCCCCTGAATTGCTGGCTTTTCGTTTGCGCAACGAAACCCAAGGTCGGCCCCTGCTCAGTAAATACAGCGAATCGCAACTACTCGATTTTATTGAGTTGCGACTAGAAGAACGCGAACCGTTTTACTCGCAAGCACACATTATTTACCATCAAACCCAGCTGGATCAAAACGTAGCGGAAGACCTGGCGGAAAAATTTTACAAGTAATGTACTTCCCTTTCATCGGCGTAGATTATGGCAGCAAACTCAGCGGTACTACCGTTGTGGCACACTTTGATGGCGATAAGTGGACGTTTGCGCATTCGGAAAAGAAAAAAGACGCCGATCAGTTTCTTTTTCAATGGGTAAGCATGCATCAACCCGAACATATTTTCTTGGATGCGCCGCTGTCTTTACCAGCAGTATATGCGCAAAACACGGACAAGGACGATTACTTTTATCGGGCTGCCGATCGCACATTGGGCGCTATGTCGCCGATGTTTTTGGGCGGATTAACAGCGCGAGCCATGCGTTTGAAACAACAATTTTTAAAGCTTGGCGCGCATACCTACGAGGCCTACCCAGGCGCATTGGCGCGCGAGCTGGGTTTGACGGCGATGGGTTACAAAAAAGAAGGGGCTGCCCTACCCTATCTATTGCAAATGCTGGCGCCCGAATTGCCATTCCCCGTTTCCCCCGAATTGGTCGTGAATTGGCATGCTTTTGATGCTTTGCTGGCTTGGATTACGGGTTGGCGCTACCAACAAGGCAAAAATCTGCAATTTGGCGACCCGGATGAAGGGGTAATATTCGTTTAATTTGCTACCTTTCCCGGGTACTTAATAACCGAAAATCAGGTAATTAACAACCGTAAAACCGCTCATGCCCTATAAAATAACCCTGCCATTTTACGCTTTCCGATTGCAATTTACTGATAACGTCAGCGCTCTGCAGCCGTTGTTGGATCACTCCGCCATGCGGATCGGACAATCCATGCGTGCCTTGGCAACGGAATTTCAACAAACACTTCAAGAACAGCTGTTTAATCAAGGTGATATCCTTTCCATTGCCCGCAACATCCGTCAAGAAAAGTTTGAAAAAGGGCATTTTACGATGGAGTTCAAACCCAACAGCCCCAACGATGCTTATCCGCCTTTTTGGTTGGAGTTTGATTATTTCTACCAGCAATCAGAATTTGGCTGGTTGGGTGTCTTACCCGCAATGGGGTTAAAAGTTTTTGTGAGCGAATTTGCACAATTACCCATCCAATTAGAAGAGACGGTGCGGGTGGATTTTGCCCGCAATTTTCGCTTGTACTCGGCTCAGGAGGTGTTGTCTACCATTTGGTATCGTAGCGTAGAGTTGGTAGAAGAAGAGATTACCTTAGAGATACTTGATCCGGGTGAAAAACGAAGCGCGCAATTGTCGAGTAAACACCCTTTGCTCGATAAAATTGCCCAGCCGCTCTCCATCAAACGCCAGGAGACCTTTGGTCGGGAAACGGAACTCCAGCAGCTTATAGGCCTGGTACAAAATGGTTATACCCGCAATGTCTTGCTGATCGGTCCTTCTGGAGTAGGAAAAACCGCATTGGTATGGGAGCTCGCCCGACAATTAGAAAAGCAGCAATTTCCCATCCAAATCTGGGAAACCACCGCCTCTTTGATGATCAAGGAATTGTCACAAGAACGGGGCTGGGAATTCAATTTGTCGGAGTTGTGTAAAGAGCTGGGAACCACCACGCACTTACTTTTTGTCCGCAATTTGATGGATCTGTTTGAAGTAGGGCAATACCAGGGCAACGATGTCAGCATGGCTGATTTTTTACTGCCCATGTTGAGTCAGGGTCAGGTGAGCATGATCGCCGAATGTACCGACGAACAAATGGCGCGGATCGAGCTCACCAGTCCAAGTTATTTGAATCAGTTTCAATTGCTGCGCATGGAAGAACCCCGTGCCGGTATGGAAACGATTATTTTGCAAAAAATCACCAATATCGCCCAAGCCGCCGGTGTGGAAGTGAAAGTTGACGCCGTCCAGGAAGCCATTCAGCTACACAAGCGTTTTTTGCCTTATTCTGGCATGCCCGGCAGACCTATTCGTTTTTTAGAAAGCATCATTTTGCAAAAAAAAGGGAGCGATGTAGCCCCAAAAGATCAAATTCAGATACTGGATCGCCAGGAAGTTATTCGTTTTTTTTGTACCTCTTCAGGGATGCCGCAATTCATGGTTGACGCCAATATGCACCTCGATGTAGATCAAGTGAAAGCGCTGTTCAACCAACAGATTTTTGGCCAAGAAAAAGCCGTTGCTTCGGTTATTGATGTAATCGCTTCGGTAAAAACGGCGCTGACCAGAGTCGGCAAACCCATCGCCTCGTTCCTTTTTGCCGGTCCAACTGGCGTAGGGAAAACCGAACTGGCCAAAGTACTGGCCAATTATGTGTTTGGAAGTCGCGATCGCTTGTTGCGTTTTGACATGAGCGAATTCAGCAACCCCTACTCTATCATCCGCTTGATTGGCGCGGAAACTGGCAGCGAAGGTTTGCTCACCGCTGCGGTGCGTCGCGAACCGTTTTCGGTACTGTTGTTTGATGAAATTGAAAAGGCACACCCCAACTTTTTTGACCTGTTGTTGCAAGTGCTAGGAGAAGGGCGTCTCACCGATGGTCGCGGGAGGTTGGCTAATTTTTGCAGCACCATCATCATCATGACTTCCAACGTAGGCGCTGAGCGATTGACCCAGCAGCCCATTATGGCCAATAAAGATACCAATGTTGCAGATCTGCATTTGGGGGCGGTACGGCAACATTTTCGTCCAGAATTGATCAATCGCATCGATCAAATCATCTCATTTCAAGCACTCGATGCACGTTTGATTCGCTCCATTGTAGAACGCGAAATGCAATTGCTACAGGAACGGGAAGGCATTCGCTATCGCAAAGTAGAATTTAGCATCAGTAAAGAAGCGCTCGATTTTTTGGCCAAAGAGGGTTTTCATCCCAAATATGGTGGTAGGTACTTACAGCGCGCCATTCGGGAGCTAATCAGTTTACCTCTGGCTAAAGCCTTGAATCAATACGATGCCAACGACAAAGTGTTAGTGAAAATCACCGAAGAAAATGGCGCTTTGGATCTTTTTATTGATGTGATTTACGTCGAGCTAGATGAACTTATCAAGGAATTGGATCGCCTCAATGCTGCCGATCGGGCTTCCGTATTGCGCAGTAAATTAGCTCAATTTAAAGAGGGCTACTACTACACCCTGCTGGTACAAGATCTGGACGGCATCGAGGAATCGGAAAAAGAATTGGGAACGGGTCGCTTAGATGGCAAACAGGCACAAATCAAAAGTAAACTAGCTAGCTTGTTGGAAAGAATGGGCGCTTTGACAACCAGCATCGAAAAATTTGAGCAAGACCTCAGTCTGGCAGTGCTAGGTCTGCAAGCCATGGATGAAAGCCAGCTCAGTTTGGAAGAAGTATGGGAAACCGATTTTTTTGCCCTCAAAGAAGAAATCTACCTGCTCTCCAATCAAGAATTCAACGCTTGTTCCTTGCATCTTTATGGTGATGCAGCGGAGCAAATGGGGCAATTATATACGCAAATTGTTGAAAAAAGAGGGTATTCGCTTCAAACCCAGGCCATTTGGTACCGCGATGCCCGGTATCAAGAACCACTAAAGAACGAGGAAGGTAATCCGACTTCCAAACCCAGTCAAGCCTACGTATACACCAATTGGGACGAGCGCAAAACGCCGGAAGAAACCCAAGATGTATTTTTAGGGCTTATTTTAAAAATCAAAGGTTCGGGGGCCATGTTGTTTTTCAAAGGCGAGGATGGTTTGCAAAAATGGCCTGACCCGGATAAAAAGGAAGGCGTTCTCGGGATTTTAGCGGTCAAAAGCATCGATCAAGTTGCGGTAGATGGTATTCATCGTCGGAGTTATTTTCGGGGTATACCCACCCGCCGTTCGTATCTCAACAATCAATTTAGAGATACCGTTTGGCGGCTCAACCGCGAACTGGAACCCTCCAATCTATTTACGTATCTTTTCAACCGCTTGTCGGCCAATTATACTGCTAATTTGGATATGGAAGTGTGAGTTATTTGCGAATGAAAGGTTGCTACGTTTACTAAACTTTCAAAGTTTAGTAAACGTAGCAACCTTTCATTCGCTTTACCAACCTAAAATTGAAAATCATGAACAACAAACCTTATGCATGGGCATTTTTTGCCTTATTATTCCTTGCCGCTTGTCAGGCTCCGCCCAAAACGCCTACCGATAGCGCTGATGCTACCGAAACTGACGCGGCGTTTAGCAAAGACAGTTTGATTGGCCCTGCGGGTGCAGAAAAAGCCAAATTCACAGCGGCTGATACCTTCCGTACTTTTGACTACCCCAATTACACCATCAAAGTGACGGATATAGAGTATGGCGGCGAGCGCGTAACGGTGATGCCTAAGGATGGCTCGGCCAGCTGGAGTACCGCAAACATTGAAATGAGTTTTTTCAATGGTATTGTTGGCAATTACCTCTTGATTGATGAAGGTACCCTCGATATTGCTCGTACCATGCACGTTATCGACCTAACGACTCACCAAGAAGTCGGTAAATTTGAGTACGATAGCAGCAACGTCAGCTTCGAAAAAAATGCCTTGATTTATTTCCAGCTGGAAGATGAAAAAAGTGTGTTGAAAAAACCAGCTTGTCCGGAAGCTGCTGAATGGCGCAAAGGTGGTTTGGATGTAGGCTACGCACAAAAGAAGAGCTTTGATTTAAAAACTGCTAAGATTACCAATTTGGGCGAGTGGATGTGTATGCCTCTGTCTTAGGGATATTGCTGAAATAATAGCACCTCGCCTTCGGCGATGAGAGATTTATTTTTTCAGCCACAAATTGCACAAATTTTCACAAATTAAAGCACGAACTCCGTTCGTGAAGGGTGCACAAACGTCAGTTTGTGTCCTAATTTGTGAAAATTTGTGCAATTTGTGGCTATATTTTAAACCATTCCATCGAAGATGGGTGTGCTAAACTTATACAAATATTGTTAGGTAAAACCTTCCCAATCGTCAAGATCTGGAAGATTTTTCCGAGCTATTTCTATTCTTCCTCATCATTATCTTCTTCCACAATGACTTCAGTAATAAATACCCGTTTTGGAGCCAAGCGCAACAGTTTTTCCCAATCGCTCCAGCTAAACAGCCAGGCGGATGAGGCCAATACCACGGCAAAAACTACCAACTCCCACAGGTAATTAACCCAGCTGATTTCTATATTTTTGAGACTGAATAAGGCATACGTTTGTAGTGCGCTTTGGTCATAAGTCGCAAACAAGGCATTGAATAAGTTGACGCCAAAATGCAGTCCCATCGTTAGTTCCAGCCCCTCGTCCATATTCGAAACAATCCCCCAAAGCAAACCTGGCAACACATAAAAAGGCATCATTTGCCAAAAACCAAAAGCCTTTACTTCCGGATTGTCGGTGTGCATCAAGCCAAAAATCAAGCTCGTTGCCAAAATTACCACCCAAGGGCGGCGCAAGAGCAGAAATAAGCTTTGGGCAAAATAGCCGCGTACTAATACCTCCTCAAACCCCGTTTGCATCGGCAACATACTTAAGCTGATCAATACCAAGGGCAGAAATTTAACTGGGTCAAATTGCCACACAAAATCTTGTGGGTGAGCCCAGTAATCCCATAATTCAAATGCGCCGTTGAGCACCAACATCAAAGCCAATCCAAAGAAAAAGCGCCCAAAACGAAAAGGAACTTCGTTGTTGACCAAACTGTGGAAAGATCGCATGTGGATGTTGGGGAAAATTACCGCCATCACCACCAATGCACAGGCAAAAATGGTCAGAAAAAGGAACAAAAACTGGTTAAGACTCACGCCTTCTGCTTCTATTTGCGCGCTGTTAAGTTGTTCTTTACCAAACAATTCAATGGCATGTTTCAATGATTCGTAAGGAACGGTCAAAAAACCAAAAAGCAAAGAAGCACCAAAAAATAGGGCGATCAACATCAAAGGAAAGCGCCACCATTGGTTTTTTCCGAAATCAGCATTTTGAATGTACATGTGTGTGGACTAGTTTTTTGCCAAAAGTAGTCTTTTTGTTAAAAATAAGGACAAAGGATTTTTTCTCCCGCGCCTACTCCCATTTTTACCGCACCAATTGTAAATCTCCTTTGATGATTTCCGTTTTTCCGTCAAAAAATTCTACAATGGCAAAATAAGCAAAAACATCAGGATTGAGCGGTTGCCCTTTGTAGTACCCATCCCACCATTTATCTGGACTGGGCGCCGAGATGTAGTCTTTCCCCACAAAAACCATGGTACCGCTGCGTTCAAAAATCCGGAATTCGTGTATTTCCTTGACGCCACGACTGGGAAAAAACTGATAAAAGTCGTTGACATTATCGCCATTGGGGCTAAAGGCGTTGGGGAAAAAGATCGACTTATCGGATAACACCGTAATGTTGATGGTATCTTTTAACAAACATGCGCCCTGTATCACCTCCAAAATATAGCGCACCGAACGCTGCGGCATGGAAGTAGGCTCCGCAATGTTTCCCGCATCGAGGTACTGATCAGGAATCCAGCGGATGGTAGCGTCTTTGCTGTTGATGGCGGTACGAATGCGAATGGCATCCCCTAACTTGATCGTAGTATCGTTCATCACTTTGGCCAGGATGAACTGTTTTTCGGGTATGGTGATTTGTAAACTGGTATCGCAGCCTGCCTGCGTTTTCACATTTACCCGATAAGCACCGCTTTGTTTTACTTGAAAACGATTCACGCCCGATTGCAACAGCGTATCGCCCTTGAACAAGTAAGTGTAATCGCCCGGTTGTGCGCCGCTGAGCAAAACTAGGGCATCATCACCGGGGCGACACCGTGGGTCTTCATAAGCCACCTTTACCTGCGGCGTTCCATTGATCACGATGGGTTTTACCAAAGTATCAAAACAAATGCTGTCCAAACTAGCAATGAGTCGCATGCTGTAATTGCCGCCTTTTTGCAACCGGAATGCTGGATTGAGTAAACGCGAATTACTGCCATCACTCAACAACCAGCGATAAGCTTGCGCATTGACGCTGCGGTTGGTTAGGTTAAGTGTTACGGGCGTACAGGAATTACTCAGTGCAAAATCAAAACCCGCCTTGGGGCTCGGGCGCACAAAGGCCGTGCGACTCAAAGAATCGCGACATCCCAGGCGGTCTTGCGCCACCAATTTCACTGGATACGAACCCGCAGCCGGAAAGCGAAAAACCGGACTACAGCCATCGATGGCCGTTCCGGCAACTACCCAACGACAGGCAGTGCTACCAATGGTTTCGTTGAGCGCGCGAATGGGTGCGCCTACGCACACGGAGTCCAACAATCGGAAGGTGGCTTTAGGTGGTGCTACAATGCGGAGGTCCGCCCCTACTCTACTGATACAACCTTGTGGCGATCGCGCCCAAGCTTTGATGCGGAAAACACGCGCAGTATTAAAACGAAAACTGCTGATTTTTTGATCGGTCGAGTCGTTTTTAGAAAAATACACCCGGTGGTCGGTTGCTGAACTTTGCAAGGTGAAATTGACCGGCACATCCCGACATGCCTCTGGTGCAAAGGTTAAAGCAATGGTCAGGCTATCGACCACCCTTACTTTGGCGCTTGCTTCGGCCATACCACAAGAGCTAACCCGCAGCTTGATGCTGTAAAGTCCAGTTTTGGCAAATGTATGGCACACTTTTTCCCCCGAATCGGTATTGCCGTCGCTGAATTGCCAATCCAATTTTGCGCCTTTGGGACGCGAAAAACTCTCCAAACACAAAGGAGAACCTAGGCAGATGACGGAATCAGTTACAGGAAAAAAAGCCCGCGCATCGGTTGGTTTGATTACAATGTTTTGGGTAGACGTAACGCGTCCGCATTGATTGATAGCGGTAACTCGAACACGAATGGTGTCGTTTTCGAAGCCTGTGGTATAGATTTGTTTGGGCGGATCAACACCCCGGTAGATTTTTCCATTACCAAAATCCCAGATCAGGCTATCGGCAAAGCTTTTGTGGCCAAAAATCACCTCTTGCCTCGAGCAATAACTGGGTTTTTCAGAAGCAAACCGGGCTACAGGCAAAGCGCGTACAAAAATGCTTTTTTGCAAATCTTGGTTGTTGCAGCCGCTGCCAATTTTGAGTTGGATGATAAAAGTTGAATCCTGGGTCAGCGGACTCAAGGTTAAAGCCGCCGGTGTTGCCAATTTGCTGATCAATTTGCTCCCCAAATACCATTCAAAAACAGGATTGTCACCCACACTTTCGTTGCGAATATTGACTTTAAGCGGAGCGCAGCCGTTGGCGGGATCCAGAGAAAAAGCAGCTTTGACCGGCTGGGCAACGGTTATTTTTTGAAAAACGGTATCTGTACAGCCCTCCACTGAACGAGCGATCAGGCGGATATTGAAGACCCCCTTGTTTTGATAGGTGTAACTAGGGGAAAGCGCTTGAGATTTTCCCCCATCACCAAAATCCCAGTTGGCTTGGGAGATGCCGGTGCTGCGGTTTTTGAATTGCACGGGCGCGCCGACACAAGCATTGGTGAGGCTATCTAACCCCGCTTGTGGTAAACCAAAAACTGTGACTTTTCTACTGCCTTGGTTTACGCAGCCCGAGCTGCTTTGTTTGAAGGTATACAAGATCGTTTGCTCGCCAATACCAGCAATTTTTGGATCAAAAACGCCGCCAAGGCTATCGATGATCCCTTTTCCTTTCCAGACTCCTCCAGTGGGCGAAGCGCCGCTCAAAGTGATCGGTTTGGCATCGCTACATACCCCTACCGCGGCGCCGGCATTCACCCGTGCGCCATTGACGGTGATGTTGAGGTTGGAGGCGTTGGCACATGACCCCGAGCCAATCGAATAGCGTAAGGTGTTTAGTCCTAATGCGGCATTGTCGGGATTGAAAAGACCGCTGCCAGATACCCCGCTCCCACTCCATTGTCCGCCGCTGGGTTGACTTTTTAATTGTACGGGCGCATTGCTCAAGCAAAGCTGACGGACGGTATCCAAAGTGATTTTGGCCAAGGTATCGATGGAAAAAAGGGCGGAATCGATGGACGTACCGCAGAAATTTTGAACCGCAATGCGAATCTTGTATTTGCGAGTTTGGGTAAAAACCAGCGGCTGCGAAAGTTGAGCCGTAGTAAATCGAGTGGTGTCTGCGCCGATAATTTGCCATCGGAACTGCTCACCGGGACCGCCTTGGTAGCTGGCCAGGTTGTTGTTGGATACGGTGATGGGTTTGCAACTGCTGCTGACTTGTTGGATCGTAACTTTTGGTAATGCGCCAACTTGCACACTGATGCTTCCAGAGCTGGCACAAGAGCCTGAGCCTATGACGTAATTGTAAGTGTTTTTGCCCAAAACCGTTTTGGATGGCGTGATGATGCCCCTACTGTCGATGCCGTTACCACTCCACTGTCCGCCGCTGGGTTGACTTTTTAATTGTACGGGGGCATCAGTCTGGCAAAATGGCCGAATGGTGTCCAATATAATTTTGGACAAGGTGTCGATAGAAAAAAGAGTAGAATCTACAGAAGTGCCGCAGAAGTTTTGCACGGCTACTCGGATTTTGTATTTGCGACTTTGGGTAAAAACCAGCGGTTGTGCAAGTTGAGCCGTTGTAAATCGAGCGGTATCCGCGCCGATGATTTGCCACTGAAATTGTTCGCCAGAACCGCCCTGGTAGTTGGCCAGGTTGTTGTTGGAAACCGTGATGGGTTTGCAACTGCTGCTGACTTGTTGGATAGTTACTTTGGGGCGCGCGCCAACTTGTACATCAATGCTGGCCGAGCTGGCACAAGTACCTGAGCCAATGGTGTAATTGTAGGTGTTTTTGCCTAGCGCCGCTTTGGAAGGCGTGATGATGCCCCGATTGTCGATGCCGCTACCCGTCCATTGTCCGCCAGCAGGGGTAAAACTGAGCTGAATCGCTGTATTGTTGGTGCAAAGACTGGCCAGGGGTTGGATTTTTGCTTTTTGCAGCGAATCAATCGAAAATTGGATGCTATCCCGGCTATTGCCACAAATATTCGAAGCTTTGACGGAAATGGTGTAACGACCAAATTGAGTATAGTTGATGGCCGTAGCGGGCATTTTATCAGTAGAAGTGCTTGGAGTGATTCCGCTAAAAGTCCACAGTACTTGGTCTGTGGTGCTGCCGCTATACTGCACCAATTTGGCAGGCGTCAAAGTTATGGATTTACAATCACTAGCTACGGGTGACAATTTCACCACCGGTAAGGCCTCTATCACAATGGTGGTATCCCATTGAGCATTACCACAACCGTTGCCGGTTAAGGTTATTTTATAGGTTTTTGCTTCATTGAATTGAATGATCGGGTTTTGACTGCGGTTGGTGGTGCTATTGAGGTATTGAAATTTGCCGCCGGTGATAACCCAGTCATAGTTGTTGACGTTTTGCGATTTATCAATAATCGTAGCGATGAGTGGATCGGATGCGCTGGTGCATAAAGCGGGTCGATTGAGACGGATCGAAGCCTTGGCTACCGGCAAGGCCAATACGCGCAGATCGCGGGTGAAGACTTCGGTGGAGCACTCGTTTTTTATGCTAAGTTTTATGGTGTATAAGCCGGGAGTCGGGTAAGTTAATTTCGGCGGACTAGCACTGTTGGAGGTAGTTCCATTGCCAAAATCCCATGAATACTCTGGTGCAGCCGTATTGGCGCAAGACAAATTGTTGAATGCAGTAGCTTGTCCCGCACAGATGGGACTTGTTAAGGTGAATTTGGGAATAGGTTTTAAGCGAATGGCGATGGGCGTGGTAATGCTGTGTAAGCTGAATTTGCCGTTTCCACAGCGTTTGATGATGATCATGCGGATGTTGATGGGAATCAGCGGTTGTGCCACACAGGTGTCATCTGGGAAATTATAAACGTGGGTTCCACTTTGCGTTCCAGCTACCTTGGTAATAGTGCCATCGCCCCAGCAGTAGTAAGTAGAATCGACCCCTTGTCCGGCATCGGTTTTATTGACAAATTCCACCAATTGACCTTCGCAAAAAATGGTTTGACTACCCGTCCCCAATCCGCCGGATGCAGTAAGGACGCCACAATCCACCGAGATTGTCGTTTCACAGTTGATTTTCTGCGCCACGGCAAAAAATGGCACAGACAAAAGTAAAAGTAAAAGTTTTACAGCTTTCATAACCCTTGGGGGAATTAAGGAACAGAAGAAAATGAATACTTTGAAAAAAATTATACGTTGATTATAACGCTAAAAAAGGTTAGGACTTATGAGCTGAAAAGAAGGATTGAAGTAAATATCAATAATTTTTGGGTTTGGTTTTAGCCAAAGCTAGTATATCGGCAAGTTGAACCTTTTCAGTACTAGTTGCGGCAGCATCTTCTTTTTGCAAAAATGACGCCAAACGGTTTTTGAATTGCCGATCTAGGCGCGGTTCTTGGGCAGCTAAACGCAGAAGCCATTCGTCTTTTTCTGACTCGGGCAATTGCGTCAGCGCTTGCGCAAAGGCATTTTCAATGGCAATGGGTTCAGGGCTAAAATGGCCGGCAGCCCGAATAAGGAAGCGATCGATGCCAAAAAAATCTACAAAGGTTTCTAATTCTGCCGATAAATTTTTCAAACCAGAAGGAATGGTAGGTAGGGTAAAATTAGGAATTAGCTTAGGGTTGTGTTCCTCCAGTGTTTGTGCCAAATGCAGCCAAAACAGAAATAAACAGCGGTAATCTTCGGTCAATATCGCCTCGCGGATCTGGGTAAATTGATCCATTTCTTTGCCGGCTTCATCTACATAATCTTCCTCATCTTCATTAGTAGTGTAAAACTCCAGCAAGACGTGGTGCGGCCGAACATGTATTTTTATCCCATAATCAAACCCGAGATCGTAGGAGGTAAGCGTAAAAGAAAAGGACTCTAGCACCTCAAGATTGATCGCAGTCAATGGAAAGCGGAAAATGAGCTTTTTGTTCCCCCAGCTTGCCCAATATAGTAAGCTGTCGAAATATTTCTCAATAGCAACCAAAGGTTTTACTGTGAAATCACCATAAGCGTAAGTAAACACCGCTTTGCGCGCACTCACCTTAGCGCGCGATGACCAAGCGCTAACTTCTTTTTGTTCTTTGGGAGAAAGGGGCTGATCAATAGCGCGAAAATCGTAAAACAGGAACTCCGACATGGGTTTGGCGATGACAATTGAGAGAAATAAAGGCAACACCTTCAAAATTAATATTTCTCCAGCTTTCGGGGCTTTTTTTATCTTTAAGCCCAGCAGAAGGAATACAAACCAATCCAAAACGCCTAAATCTATGTCGTTAGAAGCCAATAACAAAAATCAGCTGAGCGCTACTATCTCGCTCTCCACCGCCATTGCCTTGATCATTTCCTCGATTATTGGATCGGGAGTATACAAAAAAGTAGCGCCCATGTCGGAGACCTTGGGGTCGCCTAAATTGGTTCTTTTTTGCTGGGTATTGGGAGGATTGGTCAGTTTAGCGGGGGCTTTAAGTAACGCGGAGGTTGCTAGCTTATTGGCAGGTACTGGTGGTGAATACCGCTACTACCGCACCATTTACGGACGGTTTTTTGCTTTTTTGTTTGGATGGGCCAATTTTGCGTTCATCAAAACGGCTTCGATCGCTTCATTGGGGTACGTTTTCACGCAGTCGTTCAATTTTTTTGTTCCGCTACCGCCCCTGCTCACGGAATGGGCGCATTGGAACATTTTTGGCGTCATTTTTCCCTTCGAAAACTTTAGCGTCAAGCTGTTCACAGTAATGGTCATTGCTGTACTTACCTTTGTCAATTGTCGCGGAGTACGGTTGGGCGGCAACATCAGCAAAGTATTGGTAGCCTTAGTGCTTATTGGGATTTCCACGATCATCATCTTTGGTTTGTCAAGTAGCGAATCCCACATCGAGCGTATCAATCAAAATGCAACTGGCTATACCTCACCCACTACCATGGGATTGCTCAAAGGCATCTTTACGGCCATGTTGGCGGCATTCTGGGCTTATGAAGGCTGGAACACCATTGGTTACATCGGCGGAGAAATCAAAAACCCCAACCGCAACTTGCCGATTGTGCTTTTTTGGGGGGTGATGGTAGTGATGGGAGTTTACCTGCTGGCCAATTTCACTTATCTCACTTTGTTATCAACCGATGAATTGATAGCCATCAAACGCAGCACCAATAGCATTGCTGCCGTGGAAGCGGTAAAAGTGTTTTGGGGCAATGGCGGCGCCTATTTCATTTCGGCGCTGATCATGATCACTACGCTGGCTTCTACGCATACCACTATTTTGTTGTCGGCACGTACCGGTTTCATCATGGCACAGGAAGGGTTGTTCTTCAAACGAGCGGCAACCATCCACCCAGAGTACCGCACTCCCAATACTGCATTATTATATCAAGCCATCTGGACTTGCGTGTTGTTGTTCACCGGTAGTTTTGATCAATTGACCGATATGTTGATTTTTGGATCCTTTTTGTTTTATGGGGCAACTACCTTTGGGGTATTCATTTTGCGCAAACGCATGCCTGATGCACCGCGGACTTACAAAGTGTGGGGTTACCCATTCGTACCCATTGTTTTCATTGTTTTCTGTATAGCGTTGATCATCAATACTGTGGTGAGTCAACCCCGCGAGGCTTTATTTGGTCTGGGTTTGATTGCTACAGGTGTGCCGTTTTATTGGTATTGGTCAAGAAAATTGGATGCGTAGATAAAAACATTGGATATAGATGCAAAGATGTCATTCAAAAGGGATGACATCTTAATCAAAAAGATTCAGTTGCGGATTTTTCATTTGACGGTACAAGTCCAAATTGTAAGGAGGCACTTCGCGGCCTTCAAAGTACTTGCGCCGTGCCAACGCGACTTGCTGCTCAATGATATCGGCAAAATTGCCCTCCCCTTTCATTCGCTGACTAAATCTACTATCGTTGAGGGTTCCGCCATGTAGGGCTTTGATTTTATTGAGCACCTTATCGGCGCGATCAGGGTAACTTTTGGCGATCCAATCTTCAAAAATGGGCGCTACGTCGCCATTGAGGCGTACAATTTGATGGTCCATTCTTCGTGCGCCAGCATCGGCAGCGGCCTTAGCAAGATTCATAATTTCGTGATCGTTAAGACTGGGGATGATTGGCGCCAACATGGCAGTAACCGGAATGCCACGTTCACTCAGCATTTTAATGGTTTTTACTCGATTGGCGCCGGTGGCGGTACGGGGTTCCAGCAAACGGCGTAGACTTTCATTGAGCGTGGTCAGTGAAATAGCGACCCGCACCAAATTGTTTTCCGCCATTTTTTCCAAAATATCCAGATCTCTTAGAATCAAACTGTTTTTTGTAATGATACCTACCGGGTGGCGGTATTTCCACAGCACTTCCAACATTTGGCGGGTGATGCGGTATTTTCGTTCTGCCGGTTGGTAGCAGTCGGTATTGCCAGAAAGCATGATGGCGGTGGGTTCCCATTTGGGTTTGCGCAGCGCTTCTTCGAGCAGTTGCGGCGCTTCTTTTTTGATGAGAATCTTTTGTTCAAATTCCAGTCCGGCACTATACCCCCAATAGCTGTGTGAATTGCGGGCATAGCAATAGACGCAACCATGTTCACAACCTTGGTAAGGATTCATTGACCAGCCCATGCCAATATCCGGACTATCAACTTTGTTGAGGATGGTTTTGGGGTGGACATCGATAAATTGCGTGTCCGTTTCGCCCTCAATGGGATTCTCATCGTATACCCAATAGTGAAATCAATTGGGTGTATTGATTTGTGCCCCCCTACCCGATAAAAAGGAGGATGGTTTTTCTTCCGCTGACATTATTGTGGTAATTTTATACAATGTACTATCTTTTGTTTTAAAAATCAAAAAGACAGTATAGTTTAAACAAAAAAATAGCTGCCCAAAACGCCCGCGGGCGCTCCAGACAGCCAAATCAGGATAAAAATAAGTTTGGTTGTAGGTGTGTTGTCCTTAAAAGTGTATTGTGTTTAAAATGTGTCGGGTAAAAACTTACAAAAGCAAATCTTGAAGACGCGCAAGTCAATCTTTTTTCCAGCATTACGCCCTACCGTCGTATTGATGCAACTTTAGATTTTCGATGATGCGGATTAGTTTTTGCGCATACGTTTTATCGGTGGCATAACCCGCTTTTTTGAGTCCATAAGCCCAGCTTTTATAATCGGAGCCAAATTTTTTCAGGTGCCGGTAACGGGCGCTGGTAAGGAGTTCAGCGTGTTCTAGGTAGCTGTCCCAGGAAGAAGAAAATACCCGAAACATATCATAGACATCGTCATCGGTATAGTTGCGACAAGTACAACCCCGGCATTTGCTGCGGCACTTGATGCCAAAGTGATTGTTTGATTCGCGGGCTAATTTGCTGCTCCCGGCATTAGACTCCAGCAAGCCTTGCGCCAGGGTAATACTAGCTGGGATTCCGTGCTCCTGCATGGCGCGTACGGCCATGGGGGCAAACTTTTCGACGTAATCTTGGCATACGGCCAATTTTTCTTCTACCAAAGCAGGGTCAATTCCCTTTTCTTTCGCGTAATTGGGACTTAATGCCGGCGTAAGATTAGACAAGCTAAATGTGGGTTCGTTGGCAGCTTTTATTAGCTTTGGGCGTGGGTGTGGCCGTGGCGTAGCTGCTTCTTTTTGTTCCAAGTATTGGCTGATGTTTTGGGCCGGAAGAAAAACGACAGTTTCTTCCTGTACCGGTTCAACAAGACCAGTAGCTATGGCTTGGGCCTGAGCAAGGGGTTGTCCATTCATCTGAACTTGCATGGATACATCTTTATGGAAGAAAAGATGCCAGCTCAAGTAAGCTAAAATGCATTGAAACCAATAACGGTTTACCAATTGGCCAACTGTGGCCAGTGATAGAAACAAATCAGGTGTTGTGGGTGTGTTTACCTTATTCATAGCGCGACTTTTTGTTTGTGGAAGTAAAAATAAAACAATTATTTGTTTTTAAAAAAAAAATGAAACATTTTGATTTAAAATTTTTCAGACTTGTTTTTTATGACCTTCCATACTCCCAAAAAACTGGGTTTAGTTTCGCAAAGTGAATAGAATTCCAAACCAACCCTGAAAAAAGCGCTAGGTAGCATTTTACTTAGTGTAAGTTTTACACTACATTTACCGCATCAATTAAAAGGCAAACATGATTATTGTAGCAGACAGTGGATCCACTAAGACAGATTGGATGCTCATCCATGCGGATGGGGCCCTTATGGTCAGCACCATGGGATTCAATCCTCTTTATCACTCCGAAGACCTTATTTACGAAGAAAGTAAAAAGGAGCTCGACAAACATCAAGTTGAATACGGCGACGTAACAGCAATGTACTATTATGGTACTGCGGTATGGGATCATGAAAAGGCGGACAAAATCCACCGGGCCATGGCGCGTTTGTTTCCCAATGCGGAGATTGAGGTGGAGCACGATTTGCTGGGCGCTGCGCGCGCAACTTGCGGGCATGATGCCGGTATAGCTTGCATCATTGGCACTGGTTCCAATACTTGTTTGTTTGATGGTGTAGACGTAATTGACAACGTCGTGAACCTTGGATTTTTTGTCGGAGACGAAGGCAGCGGTGCTCATTTAGGTAAAGAACTGGTGCGTTCCTATTTTTATCGGGAATTGCCAAGCGATCTGCTAGAAGCATTTGAAAAATATGTTCCAGGCGGACAAGCGGAAATTTTGGAGAATGTATACAGCAAACCTTCTCCCAACGTATATTTGGCGTCCTTTACCCGCTTTTTGGGTGAATTCCAAAGCCACTTTTTTATCCAAAAACTGATCTACAAATCTTTTGCCGAATTCATTGACCGCAATGCGCGCAAATACCCTGGCCACCTGGATATGCCCGTGCATTTTATTGGTTCGGTTGCTTATTACTTTCAAGATATTCTCAAGGTGATCTTAGAGGAACGGGGTATGAAGCCCGGGGTTTTCATTTTGAAGCCCATCGACAGCCTGGTGCAGTTCCATAAGGACAGCCATTAAGTATGACGCAAAAATTACTTCCCAATTTTTTGGGAGGCTTTTGAATAGGAAGCTCATGTGAAATGAACCGTTCAACTTCCTGTTCAAAACCCAAAATCGGGAAGTTATTTTTTCTGCGTTGCTAAATTTTATATGGATGAAAAAATCAGACATTAAACGTATCGCTGTTTTCTCTTCCGGTGGCGATGCTCCCGGTATGAATGCTGCTATTCGTGCGGTGGTCCGTACAGCCTCCTTTTATGATTTGCATGTTTATGGCATCCATCGGGGCTATGAAGGTATGATTGATGGCGAATGCCGTCGTTTGGAAAGAAAAGATGTGGCCAACATCATTCACCGCGGCGGCACCGTGCTCAAAACGGCTCGTAGCATGCGTTTTATGACGCCGGAAGGCCGGAAATCAGCTTACGATTCTTTGCGCGCTTTTGATATTGATGCTTGTATTGCCATTGGCGGAAACGGTACATTCACCGGCGCGGAAATTTTTTCTCGCGAACATGATATCCCCTTCATTGGCGTACCGGGCACAATTGACAATGACTTATACGGAACTGATTTTACCATCGGTTTTGATACCGCAGTAAATACCGCGATTGAAGCGGTTGACCGCATTCGCGATACTGCCGACTCGCACGATCGTCTTTTCTTTATTGAAGTGATGGGGCGTCATGCTGGTTATATTGCTTTGCACACCGCCATTGGCAGCGGCGCCGAAAGTGCCATCATCCCGGAAGTGACTTCTACTATTGAAGACATTGTGGATGTATTGCAAAAAAATGCGCGGCGCAAAAAGCTCTTTAGCTTGGTTATCGTTTCGGAAGGCAGCACTCTGGGTTCCGCCAACGAAATTGCCGAAAAAGTACGGGCTCAGGTAGGTGCATTCGACATCAAAGTAACCATCATTGGTCACTTGCAACGCGGCGGTGCGCCAAGTTCACAAGACCGTATGTTGGCTAGCCGTTTGGGCTATGCTGCCGTGGAAGGGCTCGTCATGGGTCAAGAAAATGTGATGGTTGGAGTAGTTAACGATCAAATTACTTATACGCCATTTATTGATGCCATTACTAAGGAAAAACCAATCAATAGTGATTTGATTCGTATGGCGGGTATTTTGGCAATGTAATATCTTATTTGCACCACAGATTTTAGCAAACTGCTTTTTTCTGTGGTGCATTTTATTTTGTTTTGCTCCGTCGTTGCACCAACAATAAAAAAAGCGGGACCAAACTATGTGGCAAGCGATAAACCATCTCTGGCCACCATTGTATCAACCAAGTCAGCCAAAAAGGCCAGTATAAATTAGCTACTACCCGCGCCAAAGCGGTGAGCCCGCCCCAGGCGGCCATGTATACGTAACTCCAATAGGCAGCCCTCCTAGGTCCAAAAATCAAAAGCGCGGCGGCAAAATCGAGCAATCCAGCTATCAAAAGGAAAACCTTCGCCTGCGCTTCCGTACAGGCGAACACCCGCATACACATGGACAAGAAAAAACCTGGAACGGGGTAAAAACCCACAGCATACATACCATGTCCGATAAATGTAGCAGCAACGGCCAATTTAGCGGCAGTCCAGGAATGGCTAGCTGGTTCTTTTTTTGTTGATAAATATTGCGCCAAAAAAAGCGGGGTGGCCCATTGTAGGGTTAATTCTAGAAATTGACCCGCTTGCCAGAATTGGTCTCGGCAAGTTGCCAAAACCAAAATAAAGAGCACCCCTGCACCAATATATAAGAAAATACGCCGCAAGCGATTTGAGACTACTGGCCAAGGAAAAACAGCCAAAGCGCCCAGTAACAGCAAAACGCCAAATCCTCGGATTCCCAGCACGATCGTATTTTCTACCTTTGGATCGGTGACATAATCGTTCCAAGTGTATCCAAATGTTTTGACCAGGCCGCTTAGCAAATATTCGTCCCAAAGCAAAGCACGGTAAGGCAAATCACCAAAAAAATGTTGCCATGCTCGGGCACTAAAAAGGCTAAAAACAGCCAATTGCAGCCAAAATAAAGGACGGTATACAAAAAATGGTTGCCGCAAAACAGGTGGTTATTTAACCATGTTGTCCAAGATCAATTCCGCCAAGTCATAGACCATCACGTCGTCTTGTTGGTCTTTGGCTTTGACGCCATCGGTCATCATGGTAATGCAAAACGGGCAATTGGCAGCGATAATGCTAGCGCCAGTATCCAACGCTTCTTCAGCGCGTTCAATGTTGATGCGTTTGTTGCCCGGTTCGTCTTCTTTGAACATTTGCGCGCCGCCAGCTCCACAGCAGAGTCCGTTGGTTTTGCAGCGTTTCATTTCCACCAACTGGGCATCAAGGGATTCTAAAACAGCACGGGGCGCTTCGTAGATCCCATTTACCCGCCCGACATAACAAGAATCGTGGTAGGTGATTTTTTTGCCTTTGAATACCCCACCCTCTTGCATCTTGATGCGCCCATCGTTGATTAATTCCTGAAGCAATTGCGAATGGTGCACCACCTGATAATCTCCGCCAAGGGATGGGTATTCATTTTTGAGGGTATTGAAACAGTGCGGACAAGCCGTTACGATTTTTTTGACCCCATAGTTATTGAGCGTCTGTACGTTTTGCAGCGCCAGCATTTGGTATACGAATTCGTTGCCCGCCCGGCGAGCAGGATCGCCGGTGCACATTTCTTCATTGCCCAAAATGGCAAATGACATTCCTACCGATTGGAGGATTTGGGCAAAAGCCTTGGTTACTTTTTGAGCGCGGGCATCATAACTGCCGGCACAACCTACCCAAAACAATATTTCTGGCTCCTGGCCTTGAGCGACCATTTCGGCCATAGTATTTACTTTCATTGGTGCTTTCTTTTTTTGCTACAATTCTGCGGTCCAAGCATCTCTTTCTGTCGACATGGCCCATACAGCGCCGTTGTTTTCCATGCTGTTAAACATGGGCAACCAGTCGGTTGGTCCTTGTGAAAGGGTGAGGATTTCGTAGCGGCGCATTTTGAGAATCGGTTCCAGTGGATTGATCAATACAGGGCAAGCTTCTACACAGGCGTTGCAAGTAGTACAAGCATGCAGCTCTTCGGGACTGATGTAGTCAAAAAGAGACCGTCCATCTTCAAAGTTGGTTTTGGAAACCTTCTGATCTTTGTCTTTGGCATACTGGGCATCGCCAGATTTTATTTTTTCACCCACCTCGCTGGCGCGGTCGCGGATGTCCATGAGCACCTTGCGTGGCGATAGTTTTTTGCCCGTTAAATTGGCCGGACACACGGCGGTACAACGCCCACATTCGGTACAACTATAAGCATCCAGCATGTTTTTCCAAGTCAGCGCAAACACATCATTGGCGCCAAATTCTAGACTTTCAGCCCCCGCTGCTTCGGCATTTTCGACGGGTATGCCCAACATCGACTTAACCTCGTTCATGATTTCGGGCATATTTTCCATCTCACCTCGCGAATTCTGTTTTGCGAAATAAGTATTGGGAAACGCCAAAAGGATATGCAAATGCTTGGAAAAAGGCAAATAATTCAAAAAAGCGAAAACCACCAGCAAGTGCCCCCACCAGCCGATGCGCTCCAGTACGTGCAGGAGTTCGGGCGAGGTACCTTTCCAGATGGGCGATAAAAACTGGCTGATGGCAAAGCCGTATTCATTATTATGACCAGCCATATCGGCGCTGTTCATCAAAAAAATACAGAAGATCAGCGCGACCTCTAGAAATAAGATCAAATTGGCGTCTTTTGCCGGCCAACCCTTCAGTTCTGGCTTTTGGAAACGGGCGATGCGCAAAACGTTGCGGCGTGCCAAAAATGCAAAAGTGGCAATCAGCGCCAGCACCGACAATACTTCGATGAAGCTGATCACAAAGGTGTAAAAACTGCCCAGACTATGGTAAAAAAAGCGGTGTATCCCAAAAGTACCGTCGATGAAAATTTCAATCAACTCCACCTGGGTAAGTAAAAAAGCGGCGTAAATAAAAAAGTGCAAAACGGCAGGCAACCAGCGTTTGAACATCTTAGATTGGCCAAACGCCACCAAGAAGACATTGCGCCAACGTAGGTTAGTATCGCCGCTAATCTGCTCATCCTTGCCAAGGAGGATATTGAGCCGAATTTGCCAGAAATTGCGCGCAGCATAGCCAATGGCCAAGGCAGCGACAAGCACAAAAGCAATTTGTTGAATCATACAGACTGATGCGTTAGTGTGCAGTTATAATTCATGTGAAGTTTAGCGAATTTTCGCTAAGTTAGCGCATAAGGATTTGATCACCAAACAACCAACCCAAAAATTAAGGCGGATGGACGGCTTTTCCTTAGCTGGTTCCAAAAATAAGCAGCTATTGGGGAAAAAATCCTTTATTTTTGAGATCGAATACTAATTCCACTAATGTATAAGTTTAGCACCACCATCTTCGATTGAAAAATGTAGCCACAAATTGCACAAATTTTCACAAATTAAAGCACGAACTCCGTTCGTGAAGGATGCACAAACGCCAGTTTGTGTCCTGATTTGTAAAAATTTGACTAAAAAATTTATTGTCTCATTGCCGAAGGCGAGGTACTAAACTTTCACCTACAATAAAATGAAAATTCTAAACGAAAGGCAGATTCTCCAGAAAGTAAAACGCTTGGCCATCCAGATCTTGGAAGGCAATTTGGAAGAACAATCTTTGATTCTTGCCGGTGTCAATAGCAAAGGAATGGCATTTGCGCAGTTGTTGTACGATCGACTTAAAGCCATTACCGAAATGCCCATTCAGTTGATCAATATCCGTTTGAACCCTGCTGCCCCTTTGGATTCCCCGATTGAGGTGGATTTGCCTATTGAAGCCTTGCGCAATCAGGCCATCATTTTGGTGGATGATGTGGCCAACACGGGGCGTACGCTTTTTTACGCTTGTAAACCGGCACTAGAGACGCTGCCCCGTAAACTGGAAGTGGTGGTATTGGTGGATCGGCGGCACAAAGCTTTCCCGATACGGGTGGATTACGTGGGTTTGTCGCTGGCGACTACCTTGATGGAGAATATTGAGGTGCAATTGATGGAGGGCCAGGAGATGGCAGCTTATCTCAATTAGGATGTGGGATTATTGGATTTTATAGCCTGCGGCTGGTGGATTTTTTTGGAACACGGATTTAACGGATTAGGCACGGATTTTATAGCCTTCGGCTTTTGGATTTTTTTGGAACACGGATTGGATGGATTGGGCACGGATTTTTTTAGCCTGCGGGTTATTGGATTTTTTTAGAACACGGATTGGACGGATTAGACACGGATAAATCTATAATTTGCCAATCAATGCATCCAAAACCTGCATTGAGCAAAAAAAATCCGTGTCCCATCATTTCAATCCGTGTTCCTATCTCAGCCGAAGGCTAAAAATCCAAAGGATCACTTTTTCTTTTTCTTGGCCTCTGCCTCGCGTTGTTGCTGAACCTTTTGCTGCTCGTTGAGCAGGTTCTCAAAACGCTCACCAAAACCACCCTTTTTCTTGGGTTTCTTGCGGTTTGCTTCCAATTGCGCTTTGACTTTAGCCTCGTCGATGATCAAGGTTTTGGTCACTAGCGTTTGGCCAATGTTAAGCAAGTTACTGAAAAACATGTAAGCCGAAAGACCAGCCGCTGAGCTGTTAAAGAAGCCCATGAACATAACGGGCATGATGTATTGGAGGTATTGCATACCCGGTTGAGCCGAGAAATCCATATTTTTGGAGTTGTACCAGGTATAAGCCAAGGTAGAAAGCGTCCAAAGCAAAGCAAACAAACTCAAGTGATCGCCAAAACCAAAAGGAATAGAAAAAGGCAACTGGAAAAACTCGTCGTAGGAGGACAAGTCGTTCGACCACCAAAATGTAGCTTGCCTAAATTCGATGGAGGCCGGGAAAAACCGGTATAAGGCAATCCAGATCGGCATTTGAATAAACATCGGCAAACAAGCACCCAGCGGATTCACCCCAAACTCTCGATACACCTTCATGGTCTCTGCCTGCTGTTTTTGCGGATCATCAGCATATTTTTCCTTCATCTTCTCCATTTCTGGTTTCAATGAGGTCATTTTGGTCTGCGAGTAGATCATGCGGTAAGTAAGCGGGTAAAGCAGCAACTTCACGATCAAGGTCAGCATTAAAATTACAATCCCTTTGTTGCCTATCAGCCAAGACAACCAAGTAAAAATGGGTCGAATCACCCAGCGGTTGATGGTACCTAGTATGTTGTTGCCAAAAGGAACAATATCTTGCAAATTATGACCCATGGCGCGCAAGTTTTCAAACTTGTTGGGGCCAATGTAGAAGTGCATCGCAAACTGATCGTCTTTGCCACCTTTGATGGGGATTTTGAGCAGGGTGTGGTCTTGCTTAAGGTTTTCATTTTCAGGTGAAAGCGCAGTTACATTCATTTTTCCCGAGGCAAATGGGGTTCCCTCCGCCATCAAGGTACTATTGAAAAACTGGTTAGTGTTGGACACCCATTCTAGTGGCTTACCCTCAGCGTCTTTTTCAACGTATTCTTTGGTAGGCGAGCACTGTTTGGTGTTTTCACCAACTGCCTTAAAATTGATGGTGGCCAAGGTGCGCTCGTACGTCGTTGCTTTTTCGATGCGATCCAGGTAATCCAACCAATTGAGGGTGATGCTTTTGGCGCCAGGCTGCAACACTTTATCCAAACCTTTCAATTGGATGTCGTAATCGATTTGGTAGCTATTGGGCGATAAAGCATATTGCTGCTCAAAATATTGACCATTGCCAGCATCCGCGCGGAACACGATGCTATTGTCTTTTTTAGTTGCCGTAAAATACAAATTGCTGCTGCGGATGGGTTCGGCCACTCCTACTACCGGCAAAAAGTATTCAAAACGGTTGTTGGCATCTTCGAGCAAACTGAGCGGCGCCTGGTAATCTTGGCGCTTGTCGTCTTGCAGCATTTTGTAGTACTGCTTCAACAATACATTGCGGATGCGTCCGCCTTTGTTGGAAAAAGTAATCTTTACAACCTCGTTTTCGAGGGTGAAGTTTTCTTCTTTGCCCCGTGCAGCCGCAGCAAAACCACCGAAAGTAGCCGACAATTTTTTCATCTTTACGGAATCAGGCACTTGAGCAGAAGGACTGTTGATTTCCTTTTTGAACTCTAATTCCTTGATCTTAGCCAAGCTATCGGCCAAGTGTTCTACCTGAGCCAATGAATCTTCGCGGCGTTTTTCAGCTGCTACTTGTTTGGGCGACGGGCTAACGAGCTGTTGCCACAAGATGAACAATATAAAAATAAGGCTTAAGCCAATAACGGTATTCCTATCCATAGTCTGTTTATCCTAACTTCACTGAACGGTTTGAGTAGAAAAAGCATATTTTTTCTACGTTTGTTAAAGCAGCGCAAAGGTAGAAATTTGTTGTCGTTAATGTAAATTCTATGGACAATTCTTCGATTGTTGTCGATGAGCGCTTGTGGGAGGCCACTTGAAACGGCTTTTTAGTATTGGGCATCGACCAAGAACCAATCATCCATTACGGCACATCGGTCACCTAGTTTTTTATTTTTGGTACTACGAGAAAAGGACAAGAGTTGATTTGCCACACTTTTTTTCTTATTTTAGCAGCAATAACAACAAAAAAATGAGCATTCAAGCTATCAAAGATGAAGTCATTGTACTAAGCAAAGCTGAACAAGCTGAATTGATGCACTTTATGATAGAATTGTTGGCGTCTGACAGTGCCCAACTATCAGATGAATGGCAAGAAGAATTAGAACGGCGGGAAGCTGCTTTGGAAAATGGAACTTCGGTTGGGAGATCTGCACTCGAGGTTTTGGCTAAGTATAAGAAATAATGCCATCGTATCTCATTATCATTCAGCCAGAAGCAGAACTTGATTTGGATGAAGCTTACGAGTATCTGGAGCAACAACGCAATGGACTTGGCTTTGAATTACTCGCCTCAATAACCGACGCGATAGCCCTTTTAGAAGAAAACCCATTCTTATTTCAAAAAATTCAGGGCGAAAAACGTCGAATTTTCATTTAACGGTTCCAATACAATCTTGTTTATAAAGTAATTGACTCCAATGTCTATGTTTTGGCTATACTTCATGGGCGCAGCAATCCCAAGAGGTGGGAAGACAGATGATTTTTCAATTGCCTTTACTTAAAGCATCTGTTCCATGTCATTCCAAATTTGTGAAAACAACTCACGGACATTCTAAATAATACTATGGACAATTCTTCGATTGTTGTCGATGAGCGCTTGTGGGAGGCTTATCGAAATACGATTTATGCTGTTCCTGAGCTGGGTTTGGAAATTGAGATCGGCGTATCAAATGCCGATTTGCAAAACTACCTGTCGGCCAACGGTTTTACACGTTGGGCTTTCATTACCGCCTGGAATCCGGGATCGGTGTTATTGGATGATGAACAAAATGCAGCTCGGCTTGAACTATTGCGACAGGCGTTGATGCAAAATAACTATGTCTATTTTGAAGGCTATGGCCAGGGAAAAATGGGTGATTGGCCACCCGAAACGAGTTTTTTTGTTTTGGACATCGATCGGGAAACGGCACGGCAATTGGGAAAAGCGTTTGAACAGTTGGCAATTGTGGTTGGTGAATGGAATGCGGTGGCTGAATTAATGTGCCTGGTGTGAAGGTAGATAAAACTCAAAATAAAGATTGCGCCAACTTAAGGCACAACCTTTATCCTTTCATCAAACATTTTTACTGTTTCGGCACCGCATCATAACTCGCATCTGGCGTAGTAATATGAATCACCTTCGGCTTATCCCCATTCATTTCAAACTGCAACAGATACCCATTCACATTGCGAATCATGAATTTATTAGGGCTAGTCGAGTACATTTCTGCCTCGTCCTGAATTGGAGAAGATACCATCAGCATATTGTTTTTGACATAAATCTTGATGGTAACCCCTACCCCAGATAATTCATAATCACCCGCATACTTTTGGAGGGCTTCAGGCGATAGTGCTGCTTCCGCTTTTTTGCCATTTTTTAATTCCTCCAGTTTTTGCCGAGATTCCGGATTTTCCTGGATCGACAATGCTTTTTCAAAATTGGCAATGGCATTTTTTTTATCGCCGATAGCTACGAAATAATCACCATAAGAGTCAAATACATTGAAGCTCTTGGGGTAATTAACGGTGTTCATCTTGAAGTAGCGCTCGGCCAGTTTGTAGTGTTTACCGTTCAAAGATTGGTACCCCATCATGTTGATCATCCCTTCTGGCGGGTCGACTTTGTAGCCCATGTTTTTGGAGCGCAGTTCTGCATTCTTTTCCATTTTCGTGGCCAGTATCCCGGTTGTATCGGTAAAGTCTTTTTGCGTCATTTTGAGGGGATAAAAATCAAAAATGAATCGCAGGGCATCATACTCAGTGATCAATGGCACGGAACCATGAGAATCATCGCCGTAGTATTTGGATTTGTACTTGAGCTGATTTTGCTTGTTTAGGGCGAGGGATTTGTCGAGTTGCAAAATGGAGCGAATGTGTTCGGTATTCTGGCTGGTGTCTGTTGGCACTTTTTTGATGTCCATGCCATCTTCCATGGTATTGGCAATACCCAAGTACAAGGATTTACCGGCGTATTTTTCAGTAACCAATGCTTTTTTGGCTTCTTTGAGCAAGGCTTGTTTATCCCACCACATACTAGGGTCAATGGACACGTAGGCGTTGAACATTTGGGGGTGGTGAATCAAAGTTTGCATCACCATCAAACCGCCCAAGGAATGACCAATGAGCATTTTGTAAGGCGCGGTGGGATACTGCGCTTCAATGTGCGGCATCAACTCTTTTTCAATGAAGGCTAAAAATTGCTCACCGCCGCCGGAGGTACGCACAAAGTTGCTATCTACATATCCGGATGGCTTAGCACGCGTAGGCGTGAGGTCGCGGGTGCGATCGGTGTTGGGAATGCCGACTACGATCATCTCCGGGCAAAGGTTGTTTCCGTTCACCGTGCTCAGTTGTTCAATCATCCCGACGACCGACGAGAAATGCCCGTCGCCATCGAGTAGATACAATACAGGATAACGCTGGCCAGAAGCTGCCCCGGCTGGTACATGCACCCAAATTTTGCGTTTTTCATTGAGTATCTTGGATTGTACACTGTCAATAGTACCGATTACTATTTTTTTATCGGTTTGGGCAATTGACAGTAGACTGAAAAATAGAAAGGTCAGGGTAAAGAGTGTTGATTTCATGATGTCTAATGTTTATATGGATGGTCGATAAATCAGAAGAAAAGCGACCTAAATTTAAGATAAGCCTGATATTCAAAGCAATAAATTCGACTAGAAGCCATCGCTAAAAGCCTAACAGATCAATGCTTCTCGGTCAGATAGTGTTTTTTGAGCAAATCTTCGCCAAAGTCATTGCCTTTTTCCCGCAGAATGGCGTGGATGTGGTTGCCATCATTTTGAAAACCTACGTTGTCGTATTCAATCAAAAAATCGGGGGCATTGATGAGGTAATAATGGGGCTTGTTGTTGTCTAAGCTACCGATCCAAGCAAAATAAACTTTGTCCAAACCCGTTTTTTGTAATTTCTCAAAAAGACGGTGGGCGGTATCGTGTTCGAAATTGTGGATATACTCTTCAATCAAAATACGCAGCATTACCTTTTGATCTTCATTAAATTCCTTGGCAGGGATGCCGTAGTAGCTGGTAATTCGCTGACTGCTGTTGGGATTGGTGAGGATATCGCCGGGTACTGTTTGCGGAAGGATGGCTTTTTTCTTTTGAACTTCCGTCAACATATTGATCAGCATAAAACCGTAATCTTCTTCCTTGCTCAAAATCCGTAGTCCGGCATATTTTGATGATTTCACCTCCGAAGGGTCGGTGCCATAGAAAAAAGGCGAGGCAATGACAGTTTTGTCTTTTACGGTAATGTTGAGCGCCAGGTGGTGTCCCCCAAAATCGAGTCCCCAAGGTTCTTTGCTTTGCGGCGTTCCCCAAACCGAGATGAAGTAATTGCCATGGGCCCAATTCATGTTCTGGGTCATTTTGAGCATTTTTTCGTCAATTGTCCCTTTATCAAAGTCCTCTTTGAAAAGCTGATTGAGAATGTCATCCAACGACATGATGCTGGTGGTTTTGAGGTATCCCTGCGAGCTAAAAATAGCGGTTAGCACTCGGTGGAAAGCCAATCTACTTTTATCGTTTAAGGCGCCATAGCGGATACCAGGGCGGGGCATGATTCCAACCGGCAAATTCGACCATTTTTTGCGGAGGGTATCGCCCAGCGCGTATGAGGTTTGCTTCAGCTCCTCGGCATTCAAGGTGCCTAAAAAGCTTTTCACCGCGACTTCAAGACTCTGATTTGCTTGTGCAAAAACGGAATGATTGGTTGTGAAGACAAAAAAGGCTAATAGATTAAAAATGAGGAGACAACGGATCTGATTTTTCATTGCGATTTAGGTGTATGTAATGTAGGCAAGAAGGTAATCTAAAAAAATAAACTCAAAGGGGTTTTGGATGAAAAATCATTTTTTCCTTTTAAAAACTTCTTATCCTCGAATTTCTTCCAGAACCGACCCTTTTGGTATCTTTACCCATCCGTTCAATAAAACCAACCAATCATGCTCAAGTACGGTATCTCCGGTGTACTAAGCTTGTTGTTTTGCCTCCCTCTGCTTGCTCAAAACGGGCTTACTGGAATTTCTACCGCTCGTGCTACGGGTATGGGAAATACCGGATTGAATTTCTCCGATGCCAATGCGCTATTTTCAAATCAAGCGGGTTTAGGAAAAATAAGAACCATTTCTGCCATTGCCTCAGCTCAAAATCGGTTTGGCATTGCCGCTTTGAATTCCTATAGCGCAGGGGCGGCCTACCCTACCCTTTCGGGCGTTTTTGGGGTTTCGGTTCAAAATTTTGGCTATGCAGCTTACCGCGAACAAGCTTTCAATTTGGCTTATGGTCGATTGCTATCCGAGCGCATCAGTCTGGGTGGACAAATTGGTTATCAACAAATTGTAATCCCCGAATACGGCAGCATTGGGCGGTTGAACATCGCGGTGGGCATTCAAGCGGAGTTGTTACCAAAATTGCAATTGGCAGCGCTGGTGCGCAATCCTGTTCGCCAAACTATATCGCAAAAAGAATACACTCCTTCGGTTTTGTCAATCGGTTTTGCCTACCAACCCACGGATAAATTGCTATTACAAGGTGAAGTGATCAAAGACATTGATTATCCTGTCGATATCCGAATCGGTTTTGAATACCACCCGGTTTCTGCTTTTTGGTTTCGCGGCGGGGTCACCACAGCCATTGAAACCTGGAGTTTTGGAGCGGGTTTTCCGCTTTTTGAAGCCTTTCAAGTGGATTTGGCGGCGGCGTATCATCCTTACTTGGGTTTTTCACCAACGCTTTCGTTTGTTTATCGAAAAAAAAGCAGGTCTAAAAAGGAGGAATAAGTAGTTTTGCACTTCACCAGACTTGTTGCTTACCGATGCATATCCTCATTACTTCCGCTACTTCCTTTGAAATCACGCCGCTGCACGATCATTTGAGAGCTCATTTTGAAGAATCAGCAGGCATGCTTTTTCAAAAAAAAGACCTCAAAGTCACTTTGCTCCTCACGGGAGTAGGCTTGCCCGTGGCCATGTACGCACACACGAAAGCGCTGAGTACCCAAAAATATGATTTGGTGATCAATGCCGGAATTGCCGGCGCCATCAATCGGCAACTGGCCATCGGAGATGTGGTGCAAGTGGTCAGCGAAAGTTTTGGTGATCTAGGTATTGAAGAAGTGGATGGTCGGTTTACAAGTCTTTTTGCCCTCGAATTGCTACAACCTAACGAAGCACCTTTTGAGGATGGCGTTTTAAAAAATCCTGCCTCCGCTTTTGATTTTCTAACCAAAGCAAAAGGAACGACGGTGAGTAAAGTGCAAGGCGCAGCTCAAAACATCGAGAATTGGCTAAAAAACGCTGATGCTGATGTAGAATCAATGGAAGGAGCGGCTTGTTTTTATGTTTGTTTGTTGGAAAAAATTCCATTTTTGGAAGTACGCTCCATCTCGAACTATGTAGAACCGCGCAACCGTGCTAATTGGAACCTTCCTTTGGCCATCCATAATTTGAATCAAGTGCTGGTGGAGATGTTAGAAGGGTTTTCAGCATAACAAATTTTCATCACTGCTGAAATACAAACCTCCGTTTGGCACTTACCATGCGATCCTTACCGCTGAGGTCTTGGCGCAATTCTACTTCCTGAAACCCTTTTTTCTCCAGCAATGCTACTACTTGCGGGGCGTTGTATTCGTTGCATTCAAAAAACAACAAACCCTCAGGCAAAAGTTGTCGCCAGGCAAATTTGGCTATCGCTTCATAAAAAATCAAGGGATCTTCGTCGGCTACAAATAGTGCCAAATGCGGTTCGTGGGCTTTGACTTGCTCAGGCACCAAAGCCATTTCTGATTGAGGGATATATGGCGGATTGCTCACGATGACATGAAACTGAGGCAAGCCCACCCATTGCGCTTCCCGCAGAATATTTACTTGCCGAAATTGCAAGTTCACTTCCAATTGTTGGGCATTAAAGGTTGCCAAATCCAATGCATCCTTGCTGATGTCGATGGCCCAAACATCGGCCGCTGGTAAATATTTTTTAATGGTAATGGGAATACAGCCGCTACCGGTTCCAATGTCTAAAATCCGCACGGCGGCATTGGGCAAGTATTTTTCCATGACGCTTTTCACCGTCCACTCTACCAATTCTTCGGTTTCAGGGCGTGGAATGAGCGCGCGGGAATCGGCTTTGAATTTGAGACCGTAGAAATCGGCGCTACCCAAAATGTACTGCAAGGGTTCCTGCTGCAACAAACGCGCGATGATGCCATCCAACTGTTCTTGTTGGACTTCAGAGGGTGACAAATCATAATGATAGCGGCTATGTAGCACGTCTTCAAATACAATTCGCCCCAGACTGCGCGCTTCCGATTCGCCGAATGCGGGAGTCAAAGATTCGACAAATGATTGGTATGCAGTCATAAAATTGGGTAGAGTAAAAAAAGGTTTCGGGACAAGATGGTTAAATTCTCGTCCCGAAACCAAATATCATTAAGAGTGTGTTTGGGTTTTTAGTTCGCAAGCGAAAATGAGACAAAATTTGCACCAACGAGGCACGAAAAACGGAGTGTAGCAGCGCTACATGAGTATTTTCGTAACGAAGTTGGGGTGAATTTTGGCCATTTGCAGCGCGAATAAAAAATCCAAACACACTCTAAGATAAACGATTTTTAAAATCATCATAATCAAAACGCCGAACAAGTTCTATGCCGCCATTTTCATGTTGCATACAAATGCTGGGATGTTTAACGCCGTTGAAGGTGGAGGTTTTTACCATGGTATAGTGGATCATGTCCCAAAACACGACCTGGTCGCCAACTTTTAATTCTTGGTCAAAAGAGTATTCGCTCATGTAATCACCCGCCAAACAACTCACGCCGCCCAGGCGGTAGGTAGGTTTGCCAGGAACTGGGTCGGTAGCACCCAAAACTTTTGGGCGATAGGGCATTTCCAAGGTATCGGGCATGTGGGCGGTAAAGGATACATCCAAAATGGCGGTTGCTACGCCACGGTTCACGATGATGTCCAAAACGGTAGACACCAATTCACCGGTTTCCCAAGCGATGGCGCTGCCCGGTTCCAGAATAACCTCCAGATTGGGGTGGCGACTTTTAAATGCCCGCAACACATGGATCAAACGCTCTACATCGTAACCTTTGCGGGTCATTAAATGTCCGCCGCCAAAATTGATCCATTTGAGTTTTGGTAAAAAATCGCCAAAACGACTTTCTACTGCGGCCATCAGGATTTCCAAATCTTCTGCGCTCGACTCGCACAGTGTATGTATGTGTAAGCCTTCAACCCCTTCCGGCAATACTCCATTGAAATTTTCGGCCAACTCGCCCAAACGCGAACCTGGCGCGGCCGGATTGTACAACTCTACTTCCACTGGCGAGTATTCAGGATTTACCCGAATCCCCAGCGATATCGGTTCGCTGTAAGCCTGCGCTATCCCTTTTAGTCGATTGAACTGTGCGATCGAATTGAAGGTAATATGGCTGCTGTAATCCAGGATGAGTTCAAATTCCTGATCCACGTAAGCAGGAGCATAGGCGTGCGCTTTCACGCCCATTTCCTCGAAAATCAGTCTTGCTTCGTGGAGCGAACTAGCAGTTGCGCCGCCCAAATATTTTTTTACCATCGGAAAAATCCGCCACATGGCAAATCCTTTGAGCGCCAAAATGATATTGACCCCCGTTTGGGCTTGCACATGCTGGATCAATTCCAGGTTGTTGCGCAAACGATGCTCATTGAGCACAAAAGAGGGCGATGGCACCTCGTGGTAGTTGGTCATGTTTTTTTGTTGAAACGGACTAATAGGTAAATTCTAAATCGCCATCAATTTCTTCGTGCCAAGGCAAACCGACTTCACCCAATTTCGCCAAAAATGGATCGGGGTTGTGTTGTTCTACATTGAATACGCCAGCGCCAGTCCAATGGCCTTGCAACATCATCATGGCGCCCAACATGGCCGGTACGCCGGTGGTGTAAGAAACGCCTTGAGTTCCGGTTTCTAGATATGCTGCTTGGTGACTGCAATTGTTCCAGATGAAGTAGTTTTTTACTTTGCCATCTTTCATGCCGCGGATGCGACAACCAATGGAAGTCTGGCCAGTATAGTTTTCACCCAAATCGCCAGGATCAGGCAAAACGGCTTTCAAAAACTCCAACGGAATGATGTCCATGCCTTTGTATTTCACCGGCTCGATGCCTGCCATACCGATGTTTTGAATTACGCGCAAATGGGTCAGGTATTCATCGCTAAAAGTCATCCAGAAACGCGCACGCTTCAGGGTTGGGAAATGCTTCACCAAAGATTCCAACTCTTCATGGTAGATCAGGTAAGATTTTTTAGGGCCTACATCCGGGTAGTTGATCATCATGCCGATTTCGTGCGGCTCGGTGCTTACCCAGTCGCCGTTTTCCCAGTAACGCCCTTTTTGCGTTACCTCGCGGATGTTGATTTCGGGGTTGAAGTTGGTGGCAAAAGCCTTACCGTGACTTCCCGCATTGGCGTCGATGATGTCCAAATAATGAATTTCGTCAAAATGATGTTTAACGGCATTAGCGGTAAAAACGCCGGTTACACCGGGATCAAAACCACAACCCAAGGTAGCCAACAAACCTGCTTCTTTGAAGCGATCGTGCAATTTCCATTGCCAGCTGTATTCAAATTTAGCTTCGTCTTTGGGTTCGTAGTTGGCAGTATCCAGGTAGTGTACTCCCGCCTGCAAACAAGCTTCCATGATGGTCAAATCCTGGTAAGGCAAAGCCACGTGGATCACCATTTTGGGTTGAAACGAGCGAATTAGGGCCACCAGTTCAGGCACGTTTTCCGCATCAATAGCAGCGGTCGACAAATGCGGGTGTCCCGTTGCTTTTTTTACATCGGCCATGATAACGTCGCACTTAGATTTGGTACGGCTAGCCATCATTATTTCCGAAAAAACCTCGGGGTGCTGGGCGCATTTGTAAGCTACCACCCGACCTACGCCGCCGGCGCCAATAAGGAGTACTTTGGACATTTAGTGTATGTTTTTTTTATTGAATTTTTGCAAATTTACGCATTACATCTGTTGTACCCAATAAACTCCCAGCAATATTAAACTGTAAAATAACCACCACCGAAAATCCAAGTATTTTGTGGGCGATATTTTATAGCGCTGGTACAAATACAGCATCTGTAACACTTTTTCGACACCATAAGCAACCACATTGGCTAAGGCTACCCCAACCAAGCCCCATTTTTGGATCCACCAAAAACCGAGAAGCACATTGGTTGCCAATTCAGCGCCGGAAATCCACAGGGTAATATTATTGTCTTGCATTCCGCTAAGAATGGTACGGGTAAAAACGATCCTACTGATCAGCAACAGCAAAAAAGCATTGAACACCGGAACGCTCTCTTCATAAGCCGAACTAAACACCGCCGGAAACCACCACTTACTCGTCAACAACAAGAACAAGGTGAGCGGGTATAAAGTATGCATCAAGCGGCGTTGTTGTTCCTTTATTTTTTCCAATCCTTGTTCCAAGTTTTTGGCGATCTCCGGGATCATGGCTGCGTTGAGCCCGTCTGCTAACGCCAATGCTAAGGGGAATTCACGCGCACCGTAGCGGAAAAGGGCAAAAAGTCGCTCATCGCCGTGGAAATGAAAATTGACCAGCCAGTTGTTGAAGGTTTGCATAAAACCGCCGATCAGGCCGTAAAATACCAAAGGCAGAGATAAATACAGCCATTTTCGGAGCAAGCGACTGTCCCATTGCGGACTGGAATGACGGATGAGTAATTGCACCAAGAGCAAACATTTGCCAAGGGCCACAATCGCCAAGCAGATGATCACGCCCCCTACCCCGCCGCCAAAAATAACCGGCAGCAAAACGGCCAACAACTGTGCTGAAAAAGAAACAACGCCATAGCCGACTATCCGCCACGGTTTTTGCAACAACAAATACAAGTATTCAATTAAAAAGGAAGGCAATTGCAAGGCTAAAAAAACCAGCGACCAATAAAAAAAAGGTAAATCTGAACGCCCGCTAAACAAAGGCAAAAAATAGGCAGGAAAAATGGCCAATAAACCAATCAGCAACAAACTGATGCCAGTAAAAACGGAACCGGCTACAAACAATAATTTTGGTTGATTTTCAGGGGATAACCGTGGGTAATAACTCAGCAAGGCTTGCACCATGCCAAAAATCCAAAAAAAACTCAAGGCATAACTCAGAAACCAGACTTGCTCATATTGCCCCACTGCAAAGGGCGATAAACCGCTTTTGGCCAAAAAAATAGCGATCAAAATACCCGTTCCTTGGCGAAACAACTGAAAAAGTTGCATGCCTTGGGTGGAGGTAATTGGATAGGCTACGATGACGCGGATGAGGTTCAATGTGGTGGTTATGAAAATGGCGCGAGTAAAATTACCTCGCGCCATTTTTTTACGATTTAGTATTTATTTAATGTAGTTTGGTGTCCACTTCCTTGAACACAATTCCAAACTCTTCTAATTCGGCCAAAACCGGTTCGTATACTTCTTTCATCACCGGGATTTGTACTCCGCGCGATTGGATTTTTCCTTCTATCACCAGCTGTACAAAAATGCCCATTGGTAAACCCACCGTTTGCGCCATCGCAGTATCTTCGGCATTTTTGCCTTTGAGCGACATGGTGGAGGTACGGCGGCGGCGTTCGCCTTTTAGTACATAATCAATTTCGTGGTGCATCACTACCCAGTCTTTGTCAGTGGGTTTGAGTTTCCATTTTTCACGCAGCAAGTGCTCCAAAATCAATGCAGGTGTGGCATTGGGCAGTTTGATCTTCTTCTTGCTAAACAATCCCAACCAATCCAATTTCTGCATCACCGGCGAATTTTCTTCTTCGCCCAACATTTGCGCGATGCGTTCTTTTACCGAGCCGCCATTGTATTTTTCGACGTAGGCGTCCATGAGTTCATGGTAGCTGATTTCGCCAGAATGCAAAATCGGGAAATCGGCATCCGTCAATCCGATCTGGATTAGGGCATCCCAAGCTTCGCAAAAACCAACATTGCGCAAAGTGCCCCGCAGAATATTGGGAATGTCCGCCAAGCCATAAACATCGCGGTACAACAAAGAATCGCGATTAGCATAGGCTTCCAACACCCCAACGTTGGGGATATTAAGTTCTTTTTTTTCTTTGTAAAGTCGGCTGTAAGGCGTGTAGCGCAATTTGCCGTTTTCCAGATATTGCGCGGTCCCTTGCCCGGCCAAAACTACGTTACGCGGATTCCAAGTGAATTTGTAATTCCAAGGATTATCGGCACTTTCGGGGGCGATCAAACCGCCCGTATAAGAATAAAACGAGGTAATTTTACCGCCTTGTCCTTTGATATCGTTGATCATTTTCATGGCCGACATGTGATCGATGCCAGGATCCAAGCCCATTTCACCCATGAAAATCAGTTCCCGATCCCGGGCTTCGTCACCCAAGCGGTACATTTCCTGTGAAACATATGAGGCGGTGATCAAGTGTTTTTTCAACTTGACGCAATCGTGAGCCACTTCAAGGTGCAAGTGCGCTGGCAACAAAGAGACCACAACATCGGCCCGACCAATCAATTCCCGACGATCGTTTACTTTCATCACATCCAGCCAAACAGCACGACCTTGCGGGTGTTTACCGATCTTTTTTTCTGCATTTTCCAGTACGGCATCGGCTACGGTTACAAACCAACCATTTACAGTGGCTTTATCCAAAACGTACTTAATGAGCGCACTAGAGGATAAACCCGCGCCAATGATAAGAATGTTATTCATTTGTAGGATTTTGGATCTGATCAAATAATCTTTGGAGCGACAAATTCTTTTTTTTAGAGTGTGTTTTGATATTTAGTTCGCGCTACAAATGGCCAAAATTCACCCCAACTTCGTTGTGAAAATACTCATGTAGCGCTGCTACACTCCGTTTTTCACGCCTCGTTGGTGCAAATTTTGACTCACTACGCCTGCGAACTAAATATCAAAACACACTCTTGATCTGCGCGTTATTTTACTAATTTCATCGCAAAACAACAACTACAGAAATCACCATGCAAAAGCAAAAATTCACCTTCGAGTATCTCCGGTATGACAACCGGGAAGAAATTCCGCTCAAATATAGGGAATTACTACGCCGTGCAGAAGAATCCCTGGATTTTTCTTACTCACCTTACTCGAATTTCCAGGTTGGAGCGGCGGTAGGCTTGGAAAATGGAGAAATATTGATCGGTAGTAACCAAGAAAATGCGGCTTATCCCATGTGTTTGTGTGCCGAGCGGAGTGTTTTGGCAATTGCTGCTCATCTGTATCCTCATAGCGCGCCGAAAATCATGGCGGTTGTAGGGGCAAAAAAAGATAGCTTGATTGCTCCATGTGGCGCTTGTCGACAAGTGATTTCTGAAACCGAGCAACGGTATGGGCGCAAAATTGAATTGCTGATACAAGCGCCTCATGGAGAGGTACTGATTTTTGAATCGGTTGGCAATCTGTTGCCATTTTGGTTTAGTGGGTCGGATCTCAAATAGCACTTATTTAATCTGATACCGCAAACCCAATTGCAAATACTGCGGCCGCAACTTGTAAACATCGGATTTGATAAGATCGGCAAAAGTGCTTTGCAGGGCCAGGCGCGCGCGTAGTCGAGGCGACAACCAGTAAGTAGCGCCTAATTGGACAGCGATGCTCATTTTTACGGTCAAATCGGTATTCAGATTGCTGCCTTTTGTACCTGAAAAGCTGGAAAAAGACTGGTTGTTGTCACTCGACTTTGTGCCGGAATTGGTTATTGGCGTAGCAGGTAGCAGAGGTAAATCTGTGGTTCTTTGATAGGAAAAATGGCGCTGTAACAATGCGCCTCCATCTAATTGCCAGCGTTTACCGAGATTGAGTTGGATGATAATAGGTAAGAACAGCGATTGAAGTCGGATTGAAGCATTGGCATAAGTGTTTTTTTGTTCCGACTGAGAAGAATCTTTGCCTGCAGAAACTCCAAGCGAAGGCATTATCGGACCAACTGTTTTTTGGGCAGTAGATTGTAATTGCAAATTTAAACCAGCTGTTTGGTAGCCTAGTCCGGTCATCAAAGTCCATTTACCAAAAGATTTACCGCTTAGCAAACCGATTTGTCCCCCTACTCCATTTGAAGGATAGCCATAGAGCATGCCGGCATCCAGCCATAATTTTGGTCTGAAATCTGGCTTGCGCTTAACTTGAACATCCAAAGGCCTGATGCTGTCGCTGGTGATTAACTGGCGAAGGGGTTCAGTTAAAATGGGCAAAGTGAGGTTTTGAGGTTTTGTATCTTGTAAGGTGTCGGTTAGTGATGTACTTTTTGCTGAAAAAGGCTGGTTATCAACTATGCTGTTGTTAGCTGGAAGCAAAATTTCAGCTGATTTCAGGGCTGTATTTGATGGAATTTCAACTGAATGAAGTACCTCGTTTGATGAATTTGTTGTAGTAATGTTGTTTGCTGAAGATGAACGAATCAAAGCAATAGGTTGCTGGATGGTTTTCCTTTGACTACTATTTATTGATAATTCAGGTCTTTTCAAGATTTGATTAGCAGCGACGGATGCTGTTGATTTAGCATTAGCAGGGCTGATCTCTCCATTACCTGTCTCGAATTCATGGCGTTTTTGGTGCGGATAAGTATTTTTTGCCAAAGGCTGTTGTTCGGTTTTGATCAAATGCGGGCGATTGCTGGTGGAAAAGAACAGCAAAGTTATACCCAAAGCCATACCGCTTAACCACCACCATATCAGTAGTCTGCGCTTTTTCTCTTGAGGCATTTCTACGTCCAAAGTTTGGCGCATTTGCTCCCAGGCAAAATCCATAAATTGCTCGTCGGTCCAGTTATCCTGCATAATTTGTCCGATTGTGATGCCCATTGATCATTTCCTTCAACTGTCGACGTGCCATCGACAAATGCCATTTTGAATTGCCTTCGCTCATGTTTAGCATGGCTCCAATTTCAGCATGAGTATATCCTTCAATTGCAAAATATTTGAATACTTTTTGGCTGATTTCGGGTAAGCGATCCACCAACACAAGAATGTCTTCGTAATACAAATCGCTTAAAGCTTCTGAGCGCGTGGGCGCATCGCGACCCTCCAATTCCAGTAGGTTGATGTGCCGGGCATTTGCGCGGAAATAATCCGATAGACAATGAAAAACAATGCGCCGAATCCAACCTTCCAATGAGCCGCTAAAGGAAAAAGTATCGATTTTTTGAAAAACCTTCAAAAAACCATTGTTGACAATTTCCAAAGCAATATCCCGATCAGAAGTGTACCGAGAACACATGCGCATCATGGCCAGGAAATACTTGCGGTACAGTATTTCCTGGTAGATGCGGTTGTTCTCGGCACACCCCTTTACCAACTCTGTTTCGGTATATTGTTGATTTTGGCTCATGCAATGGTTTAAAACGCAATCCCAGTTCTAATAACCCAACAATTCAGGGTCTGATTCAAGCGATAAGAATTGCTGTTGTCAAAACGCTGAATACTACCAATGTCTTGCCGGAGGTAACCAAATTCAGTAAACCATTTTTTGGTTTTGCCGGTATTCCAAATCATACCTATGGCTGGGTGAAATCGAAATCCGCCATGTGATTTGAAGTTACTGCCGTTGGCATTGATCAATTGATTGCCCCAGCCGTATCCGCTTTCAGCCAATAGGTACCATTGGTTTTTCGAGCGGTGGAAAGGCATCCAGCGCACCGAAGCCATAATTGGCGCTACTTGCCAGAATTGCCCACGGGTGACGGCTAATTCATACCCTATGCCAATTCCAGTACCTAATTGCGTGTTCCATTGCCGCCCCAAAGTATAACCCGCTCCGAAACCCATGGAAACAAAACCCGCGGTTTTTCCACTTATTTGCGGTTGAGCGTAGATCATTTGGTACGTTTTTTTGAAGTCAACCTGTGCGTGAAGAAACTGCCCCGCGAGACAACACAAAGTCAGCATCAACAATAGCTTTTTCAATTGATTTCTCATTTGATGGTAATTTTACTCAGCAACTCCAATTTTTTAGGATCGGAAAAATTGTATTGATAAATGCCGTCCTTGCCCGTAACGATGGCAATTTTATTAGAACCCAAAGGTATGACATCGTAGGTATTTATGCCTTTGATGTGATCCAGTTGATTGGCATCAATGTTGAAATCATCTTTGGCATTGTAGACTTTCAAACCATCATCGTCATCACAAATCATCAAAATACCATCGGTGATGCCCAATCCAATCGGGTGCGTCAGCTGGTAAGATTTGAGTAACACCGGCGACTTGATATTGGCTACATCCAATACATCCAATTGATTGCTGAAGCCATCACACTTAGTGCCGCTGCGCAGGGTCACGTAGGCGCGATCGCCCTCCACTACCACCGGATCACAGGCCCGTATGTGGCCAAAAAGGGAGGCAAAAGTGGGCTTGTCGGGCGTTGATAGGTCAAAAATATACATGCCCGTCTGACTACCAATGAACAACTTGTTATCGTATGGGAAAATGGTTTCAATGTTGTAGCCAATCGGTGAGTTGTTGGTTAATACAGGTTTGGCGCCATCTTTAAGATTAAATGAAAATAAATTACTCAAACTTACTGTGTACAAATAGTCGTTATTGATGGTGAAACGTGCGGTAGATCCTCCTATTCCGACATTTCCGCCTGGAGTGGATGGAGAACTCTGTTTACCCGAAAATGCCGTCAGTACTCTACCGCTAAACAAGTCACCTTCGGCCAACCAGATACCACCGCCTCTTTGGAAAATATTGGGATTGGCATCACAAGGGAATTTTTGGGTTTCGCTGCTTTGGTTGTAGCCTACCACAATGCCCTTTTCTGGATCTACACCGAAATTAGGAAAAACATCGGTCAGTCGATTGATCAATTTGGGCACTGCTGGATTGTTGAAATCAAAAATCAAGAGATCAATGTAGCTATCGGCGTAGAGGTAGTTGTCGCGGATGGCCATGTCAATGTTGCCAGGTATGGGCAAAAAACCAAGGGGCTTCGGAGCTTTAGGATCCCGGTTGTTGAAAATATGGATTCCTTTTTGGTACTCATTGACCAGTAAGATATTACCGTAGACATAGATTTTACCGGGGTTATCAAGGGCAAGAGCGGATTCTAAAACCACATCTTTCCGCAAGTCGGTCAGCTTAAAATATTGCGGCTGATAAAGCGTGTAAGTTTGTTCTTGCTCGCATTTGTCTTTCAAGCATCCCGAAAGCGCTGCGCCAAGCAACAGGGCCATAAAGCCCGAACGAAAAATGGTTCTGATGGTCATGTTCGGTTATTTTTTCAAGCTAGACGACGCCTGAATACCGAACGTTGGAGAAATTGTATTTTTTTTGCAAAATAATTCCTTACCCCAGCAAATACACCCGCAAACTCCGCGCTCCATGCGCTCCAATCACCAGCGATTGCTCAATATCGGCAGTTTTGGAAGGGCCCGCCAGCCACATTCCAAACCCAGTTGCCGTTGGATCAATCAAACCGTAGGCCGCATGTAAATTATGGGTAATTTTTTTGCGATCCAAAACAATCACTAAATGTTGAGTGATAAAGGGCAGTACTCGATGCCGACCAAAATGCCTTTCATCCAACCAAATGGCGCCGTTTTCTGCTACGCCCAAAGCGCTAGGTAATATTGCCAGATCCACCGGGGCAAGATCGTGATCATCCACCATGGTATCGGGGTGCACGCCAGACAAGGGCAAATCGGCAATGGCATGTACCACCAGTTGAGCATCCGGAAAAAGCTGTTGCAGATCCTCGGCAATGAATGCGTAACTCGGCGCAAAAATGGCTTGTCCACCAATCCCGGCTAGTGTATCACAAAACTTGAGTTCAGGATCGTCAAAAAAAGGCGGAAATTGGATGTTTTCCGGCAATTCAGGTGCATCCGTGGGCCTGTTTTGCCGCATTTTTTCCAATATGTGTTGTCTACTTGTGCTTGCCATTGTTTTCATTTTTGAGGTACCAATCTCTAAAGCTTTCCGCGGGCGCTACGGGCATTTCCCGGTTCTTGTACCAAGGATTTAAGCCATTGTTGACCAAAAATGGTGCGATGCGCAACAGACTTCGACCCATTTTGCCCATAAAGCGGTACACTTTGGGGCTCGACAACACAAAGTTCATCAATCGAATCCCCTGTTTTTTTCCGCCTTCAACATAACCTTCGGCCACCACGGTTTGTCGCCATTTCCAGATTTGATCATGGATGTCAATTTTTACCGGACAAACATTGGTACAACTGCCACAAAGGGTGGATGCAAAGGGTAAATCAGCATTGGCCTTCATGTCCAGATTGGGGGCAAGGATAATGCCAATAGGGCCCGATACAGCATTGTGGTAAGAATGTCCGCCACTACGCCGGTAAACGGGGCAGGTATTGATACACGATCCGCAGCGGATACACTTCAAGGAATTGCGGAAATCGGGGCGACCCAATTGCGTGGTGCGGCCATTGTCGACAATCACCAGGTGCATTTCTTGTCCGGCGCGCGGTTTATGAAAATGACTAGAATAAGTGGTAATGGGCTGCCCGGTAGCGCTGCGTGCCAGTAATCGCAAAAACACCCCCAAGTGATCCATTTTTGGGATGATTTTTTCCAAGCCCATACAAGCAATATGGATTTTAGCTAGGTGGGCCCCCATATCGGCGTTGCCCTCGTTAGTACACACCACAAAACCGCCCGTTTCGGCGATCGCAAAATTGACGCCGGTGATCGCCAAATCGGCCTGAATGAACTTCTCGCGCAGGTGTTGGCGAGCCGCTTCCGTTAAATATTGTGGATCGGTAGCGCCTGCTTCGGTACCTAAATGCTCGTGAAAAGTATCCCCTACATCCTCGCGTTTGAGGTGAATGGCCGGCAAAACGATGTGACTGGGCGCTTCATTGCGCATTTGCACAATCCGTTCTCCCAAATCGGTATCAATAACCTCGATGCCATTTTTTTCCAAAAAAGGATTCAAATGACACTCTTCCGTCAGCATTGATTTAGATTTGACGATGCGGGTCATTTGGTGCTGGCGCATGATGTCGAGGATGATCTGGTTGTGCTCTTGTGCATCGGCCGCCCAATGAATTTGAATACCATTGGCCGCGGCTTTTTCCTCGAAAGTCCGCCAATAATCATCCAAATGCGCCAAGGTATGTTCTTTGATGTCGGAACCTAATTGGCGGAGTTCCTCCCATTCCGGGATTTGCCATACGGCTTTATCGCGTTTTTGGCGAATGAACCACAGTGATTCATCGTGCCAGTCAACGCGGGCTTCATCTTTATTAAATAGGTCTGCTGCTACGGAATGTTGGCTCATCGGGTATTGAGTATTTCGGCAATATGAATGATTTTGATTGGGCTTTTTTGACGGCGCAAAATACCTTCCAGGTGCATGAGACACGACATATCGCCGCCAGTAATGTAATCCACATGCTGGGCGGTGTGATCAGCTACCCGGTCTTTGCCCATTTTTACGGAAATGGCTTCTTCAGTTACGCAAAACGTGCCGCCAAAACCGCAGCATTCGTCGTTTCGCTCTAAATCAGCTAAGGTCAGGTTTTGAACTTGGCGCAATAAAGAGAGAGGTTTGGAAAACGCCGGCCCCACTTTTTCCGACATGGAGGATAAACCCAACATCCGCTGGCCATGACAACTGTTGTGCCAGCCCACTCGGTGCGGAAATTGCGCCGCAATGTTTTTTACCTCCAATACATCAGTTAAAAATTCGCATAATTCAAAAACACGATAAGTTGAAGAAGTATCGTCATGCGGCAAAACATGTTCTTTTACATGCAAAGCACAACTACCTGATGGCGTGACGATGTAGTCCAATCCAGCAAAGTTGTGCAAAAAATTGGCGTTGCAATCTCCGGCAATAGACGCAAAACCCGAATTGGCCATGGGTTGACCGCAACAGGTTTGATTCAATGGAAAAACCACGTCACAACCCTGCGCTTTCAATAATTCCAAGGTAGCAATGGCTACTTGTGGATAAAACTGATCAACATAACAGGGCACGAATAATCCTATTCTCATTTTCGACAAGCATGCAGGTTTGAAATAAAACTAAGGTGTGAAACCGACCAATAATACGAGATATTCTTGGATTTTTCGAGCAGCATTTTAAATGTAGACTAGTTTTTGTAAATCTCCGTTGTAGAAACAGTGCGCCATCAAAAACGTTGTGTATGTTGCAAAAAAAATTCGGTAAAACCATCTCACTACTCAGTTGTTTGTTCCTTTTTGCAGTAACAGGTATTGCCCAAATTACCTTTCGGTTAAAAAAGCTACCCGCTGCTACACCAACAAACAGCAATTTGTACCTTGCGGGCAATTTCAACAACTGGAACCCTGCCGATCCTGCTTTTCAATTAACTTTGCAAGCAGACGGTACGTACCAATTAACTAAGAAACTGACACCCGGCAACTTGGAATACAAATTTACCCGTGGTGCTTGGAGTAGCGTAGAAGTTAAGGCGCAAGGACAAAGCATCGAAAATCGCTCGACAAACTACCAAGGTCTGCCCCTAACCATTGACATTATGATCGAAAATTGGCAAGATTTCAGTTCCCCTAACCCGGTAAGTACCGCCTCGGCCAATGTGAAAATCTTGGACGAAGCTTTTAACATGCCACAATTGGGTCGCAAACGCCGTATTTGGGTCTATTTGCCGCCCGACTACGCGCAATCCAACCGACATTATCCGGTGCTCTATATCCAAGATGGTCAAAATGTATTTGATACTGGCACCAGTTTTGCCGGCGAATGGTACGTAGATGAAGCACTGAATAAGTTATATGCTGAAAGCGGCAAAACCGCCATTGTTGTTGCCATTGATAACGGTGGCACCCTGCGTATGAACGAGTATTCTCCCTGGAAAAATGCCCGCATGGGCGGCGGAGAAGGCAAAGCCTACCTCAATTTCATGGTGGAAACCTTAAAACCCTACATTGATCAACATTTTCGAACGGAAAAAGGTCCGGAATCTACCGGTATCATGGGGTCATCAATGGGTGGTTTGATCGCACTTTATGGCGCTTTGGAATACCCTCAAGTGTTTGGAAAAGCGGGGGTCTTCTCCCCTTCTCTTTGGTTTTCTAATCAGGTTTTTTCTTTTGCTGAAAAAATGGCGCCCAAAGCCCACAATTTGAAAATTTACCTTTTGGCCGGAAAACAAGAGCCCGAAATGATGGGGTTGAGTTTGCTTAAAATGAGCGATTTATTGCACCGCAAAGGATTTTCCGATCAGCGCTTGTTTACCAACCTCGCTGAAGGCAAACACAATGAAGCTTTTTGGGGAAGCGCTTTCGCAGCGGCGTTTAATTGGTTGTATTAGAAAAGGCGGTAACTATCCAGACGCTATTATATTCCTGAAGGGAATGTATATTTATAGCACAGTCTAGGGGTATTTTCCAAATCCTGAAGGGATTATATGTTTATATGCCAGGGATAAACATATAATCCCTTCAGGATTTGGAAAATACTGTCGCTATATGCTATAAACATACATTCCCTTCGGGAATCTTAAGGACGGCTTGATAATGCGAATAATGGGTTAAAAATACCAAAAGAGGAGGGCAGCTGCAATAGAGC
>JBBANM010000042.1:0-50721 GCA_040401995.1 Saprospiraceae bacterium | reverse complement strand
GAGTTACTAGATCGAAGCTTTTGACCTACATTTAGAAGTTTTTTCTGGCACTTTTCGATATTTTAATGCGTTTGCCCTGATCAAAAACCAGCTCCTTTGAAAATTCGATCCTTTTACCCTACTTTTACCAATACACACCATTGGATCAATTAAAACGCTTCGCAATGAAACAGCTAAAACATACGCTTTTTTCTCTCCTGGCAATGACTTCTGTTCTCATTTTTACAGCCGCAGAATGTAACGCCCAAGCAACCCCCAAACGGTCATTGCTCGCCATTTCTAAAGCCAATCATACCCTCGCCATTGTTGATCCTGTTACCTTGGCCATTGTTGCCAAAATTACCGTGGGCGAAGATCCGCATGAAGTAGTGGCCTCTAGTGATGGAAAAACGGCTTACGTGTGTATCTACGGCGGCGGCAGCTTGCACGAAATCAACATCATAGACTTGGTTGCTCAAAAACCTTTGGCCCCCATTGATACCCGACCACTGTATGGCCCGCATGATATCACTTTTGTACAGGGCAAAGCTTGGTTTACCGCAGAAGGCTCAAAAGCGGTAGGCCGTTTTGACCCAGCTACTGGTAATCTTGATTGGAGTATGGGAACTGGACAGGACCGTACCCACATGATTTACGTTACCCCCGACGCAAAAAGAATTTATACCACCAATATCTCCTCCGGCACGGTAAGTATTTTGGTAGATACCTTGATTCAGCCTGGAAAAATGGCCCCTTCTGGCGCTAAGCCGCGAGAGGAATGGTTGCACACGGTTATTCCAACAGCACGAGGTTCAGAAGGATTTGATGTCTCGTTAAATGGTAAAGAACTCTGGACGGCTTCCAGTGAAGACGGAACAATATCCATCATTGATCTTCAAGGTAAAAAGCTGTCGGCAAAAATCGATGCCAAGGTTAATGACGCCAACCGGCTAAAATTCACCCCCGATGGCAAAATGGTTTTCATTTCCAGTCTTCAAACTGGAGAGCTTACCATTTATGATGCCGTTTCCCGCAAAGAAATAAAACGATTGAAGATTGGCAAAGGTGCTGCTGGCATCCTGATGGATCCGGTTGGCAAGCGGGCATTTGTAGCTTGTTCTGCCGATAATTATATTGCCGTTATCGATCTCAAAACATTAACCGTTACCCGCAATTTGGAAGTGGGCGGTGTGCCCGATGGACTGGCTTGGGCAATTCAGCCTTGAGACAATGCTCAGTTTTTAGGTAATGTGACATGAGAGTTTGTTCGGGATTCTGGTTCGAAGGCGAAAATGTGCTAAAATTCACAATAATGAGGCGCAAAAAGCGGAGTGTAGCAGCGCTACATGAGTATTTTTGTAACGAAATTAGTGTGGATTTTGGCCATTTTAGCTCGACCCAGAATCCTGAACAAACTCTTAATAAAAATTGTGCAGCAATGCAGATCGAAACCATAACATTCGAAGGCGCAACAATTGCCCAAATTACTGCTGATGAAGTGATTATCAATACTGCAGAAGATGGGTTGGATCTGCTAGGTAACCTATATTATCAAGGTTTTGACAAAATTATCATCCATCAGCAAAACATCACCCCTGATTTTTTCATCTTAAAAAACGGTTTAGCAGGGGAAATTCTCCAAAAATTTTCCAATTACCGCGTCCAATTGGCCATTGTCGGTGATTTTTCGACATTTACCAGCAAAAGCATCAAAGACTTTATTTACGAAAGCAATAAAGGAAGACACATCAATTTCGTGTCTTCTTTGGAGGAAGCCATTAAAGTGCTTTCAAAAAATTGAAATCTAAGGACCGGCATCTTTGTAGCACCGTTATGCCCACTTCCCGCCCAGCGTCGATTGGTTCTAAAATAACCACAGTTCTCAACCCCGAAGGGGTGACAAGATTCTAGAAAAATGGGATGTGGATGTATTTGAACCCCGAAGGGGCGACATTATTTGGCCATTTGACCGTACCCTATCGGGTTTATTTTATCATACCACCCCTTCGGGGTTTTACTTAATGAAATAAACCCGGTTCTATTGCTATAATACTGTCACCCCTTCGGGGTTCAAACCAGAACCAATCGACCCTGCTTCCCACCCGTTCCAGCGGAACGGCATCTTTAGCTCCATTTCATTCGGAATGAATTTTCTACCATTCGGACAGCCATACCCGCCACTGGGAAGGTACTGCTTGCCCCGCCCCTCCCCTTTCTCCATATTTGTATCATCAGCACGATAAAACACCATCGCTGATCACATTTTTCACCAACAAAGCCGTATTACAATGAAAGCATTCATGCAAATCAGTTTGTTCGCAGCCTTAATCATGACCGTCTCAGCACCAATATTGAAAGCACAAGTCCAACCAAAGAACATGGACGTAGTAGTTGAAAACCCTAACGCCGAATCAGACAAAAAAATAGTAGCGGACTATTACAATGCCTTGGCAGCAGCAGATACAAATAGCGTCAAAGCCCTCATGGGGGGCAAATTCATGCTCTATGGACCGAGTGCAGTCGACTCTAGCGATGCTCAAAAAGAAATTTTGCACTGGACCGAAAACTACAAGACCCAAATGAACCGAAAAGTGAGCTTCATTAGCCAAAGTTTTAAAGTGCCATTTGGAGAATTTGAGGGCAATTGGGTATGCGTATGGGGAAAATACAAATGTTCGATCCACGATGTCGATATCTCCGTGCCTTTTCAGTCCACTTGCAAGGTAGAAAACGGGAAAATAAGCAAAATTTACATCTACTACGATAACTTGAACGTACGAAACCAGCTGAGCCACACCGTGCCTACTCCGAAGAGATAATGAGACATTTCGATTACTGAATATCAGAAGAATTGATCTAGATATTCATTCCCCCAATAATTTCATGGCTACAATGGGCTTGTTGCGAAACAAGTCCATTTTTTTTATTGAGTAGTGAACGATTGGCCGGCTAGAAATAACGGATTCATAATCACCCCACAAAGTACATATCCACCTCCCCTTTGTTCTTTGCCGCTATTTTTCCCCGATAGGTAAATTGGAAATGATCTTTGGCCAGCAGCCAAGTATCGCCCGATACATTGATAGCGCCGGGTTCACTGTTTTGTTCCATTCGTGCCGCTGTATTCACGGTATTGCCCCAAATATCGTAAGCAAATTTGCTACTGCCCACTACTCCGGCAACTACCGGGCCCGAATCAATACCAATCCGAATATCAAAGTAAGTTTGTTGGGTAGCCAGCCGTTGGAGCCGGTAATTATTGATAAAGGCGCGAATATCATTTGCCGCCTGAAGTATAGTTATGGCGTGATCCGGATTAGAAGCCGGCAAACCAGAAACACAAAGGTAGGCGTCGCCGATGGTTTTGATTTTTTCGATGGAGTATTTCCCAATGATCGCGTCAAACTGCCGAAAACAATAATCCAATTCATGCACCAAATCCTCCGGTCGCATGTTTTCACTGACTTGCGTAAAGTTGACAAAATCAGTAAACATCACCGAGGCGGAGGGGTAAAAACGGGCAGCAGCATAGCCGTTTTCTTTAAGTTCTTCCGCTACATTTTTCGGCAAAATATTAAGCAACAAAGCTTCCGATTGGCGCATCGCTTCCTGCAACTCTTGGGTGCGCAAGTTTACCCTTGCTTCCATCTCGTCGTACAAAAGGGCGTTTTCCAAGGCAACCGCCACCTGCGCGCTCAAGAGTTGCAGTATCTCCATGCGCTGCTGGTTGAAAGTACCCGGAGCACTGTTGTTCTCGAAATAAACAATGGCCTTTACTTCTTGATTTTTCACAATGGGCAAGCAAAGCGCCGAAAGCGTATGGTTCCGTTTGATGTAGGCATCATGCCCATATTGGCGGTCGGATTGGGCGTTGTAAAGTGCAACGGATTGGCGAGCTTGCAGGGCATATTGTAACATCATCAGGGGTAAAAACTCCTCCGAAGCAACCAATCGATTCAGATCCACCGGTTGACTCACCCTTTGCTGGGCGTAAATTAGCCATTGTTTGCCTTGCGGCAACAACAACACACTCCGTTGTGCTCCGGCATTTTCTGATAACACCGGCATTAGTTTTTCCAGCAAGTGCTCCAGCTTAATTTCACTGCTGATACTGGTAGAAGCCCGGATAAAACTCAACAAATCCAATCCTTGTCGGTCGGAGGATGGTGCAGTTGTTTCAAATACTTCATCTTCAAAAATCAATTCGGGATACTGTTTTTTCAGCTCGTCGCATTTAGCAAAACAGCCCCAAGCAAAAGCAGCCTGATAGGTCAACTTCAGGGTCGTGTTGGCTTGCAACGTCAAACCCAACTCAAAAAGGAGCTGTGCCTTAGCATCCAGACTAAGTACCAATTCAATGTTGTTGCGGTTTAAAACTGCCGCTTCAATGGCTTGTTCGTAATGTTGCAAGGCCGTAGCAGTTTGGCCCTCATACTTCGCCCAGGTGGCAGCAGCTAAATGATAGCGCGCGGTATTGGATGCTGGGTTACGAGCAGCAAGGGTTTGCAAATCGCGAATAAAGATTTGCAAATTTTTCTTGATCGTCCGATTGATTTGCTCCGGTGTTTTACAACATTGAATCACCATAATCATCCGAAAAAATGGATTGGACACTGTACCTGGACTATAAGCGCGCCAGTTTTTTAGGTAATTAAGCAAAAATTCTGTTGCATCATCGGCTTGCCCCCGCAAGGCATTATACCAATACATCAGTACCCGCAACATAAATGAATTGGCCACATTATCAGGCTGATCCATTTCTTCGGGGGTTGCTGGAAATACATACCAAGATCCAGTCAGCGGCTGGGCACTCCATGCTTTGGCTGAAAAACTTTCCGCTATTTGCAGCATAATCCGCAGCAATTGGGCGCTGGTTTTGATGCCGTTGACTTCCGATTGGCGTTGTAGCGAGGCATGTTGTTGCAAAAACTCTGGTAAAGGCGTACCCGAATACAAATCACACAATACCGCGGTGCTGGCACTGTAATAAGCCATACTAAGCACCCCATTTTCCTTGGAAAAACGATAGTTATCTAGGAGGGCGCGCACTACCTGGTGTAAGGGTTGAGAATTATGATGTACAAATGTTCCAGCCAAAAAATTGATCACTGCTTTTGATAAAGGGTTCGGGTAGCGTTCGTACAACTGATGCGACAATTCAATCATTTCATTGGCGCGGTCATACTTTTGATCAAAGGCGGCTAATTTAAACGCATAGGAGGCAAATGAAACCGCAGTAGCATCAGATAGGCCATGTCGTAACCCTAAGCGTATCTGAACGCTCATCAACAAGGGCGTCATTTGCGGAGCCGAGAGAAAAACGGCGGTACTAATGGCCTGCAACAACCGTGCTTTCCAATAGGTTTCCTCATCGTGGGTATTGGGCAATTGTTTGACGTATTCCACGCTTTTGCCTTTCATCGAGCGATCCAGCAAAACAATGGCGCGGATAATGCTAAACAGTCCGGGCTGGGTATTGAGGTGAATGCCAAATTGATCCAAAACGGGCAAAACAATAAGTAAAGCCTGCTGGTAACGGGCTTGCATGGTGTATAACTCCGAAGTAAAAATAGCCCAATTGGCCAATTGAAATTTATTGGCGGCCTGGAGTTTTAGTCGCTGGATCCAGGTGTCGGTAGCGGCAATGTCTTCATTAAAAACTACATATTGCAGACATTTAAGACCAATATCGAAACAAGCTTGCTGATGCTTGATCCAATATGCTGGGGTAAATTGAAGGTAGCGGTGTTCGGAATACTGAAAAGCCCGGTCAAAAGCGCCTGAATTCGCCGCCTCATCGATTCCGTTTTCAAGTATGGCAGCATATTCAAGACATTGATCGGGCGGCAATTGCAGCACGTATGGCAAGGCTGATGGCTGATTGTCAAGACCAACTATTTTTGCTAAAATTCGCTTGAGCCAAACTTGTTTTTCCGTTTCCGGTAACTGTTGAAGCAAAGCGCTTTGGAATCCTTTGGTAGTAAAAGTAGCGATGGGTTCTATTGTCCCCATCAGTTGAATCAACCCTGCTGTTTGTAACTCCTTTAGGATATCCGTTTGAGCGGCGGCAGCGGTTTCCAGCAAGTCAAAAACTTCGACGCAACGAAATTTTTGCCCCAATAAAGCGCCAATTTCGATAAACAAACGTAATTCGGGAAGCATGCGCTCCACCAGTTTTATTTGAAACTGCGCCACACTTTCAGCCGCTTCGTATTGATCAATCGCGGCTAAATTGGGAACAAATTGCCGACTGCTTGCATCCATCAACAAATGGCGTTCTTGGGCAGCACGATTGAGGAGTTGAACAACCAATCCTGGATTTCCGCCAGTTTTTGCCAAAATGAGTTTTGCCGTAGCCGAAATAGCCGTTGTCGCCAATTTTTGTTGGATCAACACTTGTTGTAAGGTGTTATCGTCCCAGGAGCTTAGCGCTATGTTTGCGGCCGCAACATCGCTATTGGACGAAAACCAGCGCTTTTGGACATTTTCCAACGGCGAATTTTGCCCGCTGCTGCTGTCAAATTGGATCATAAACAGCAAAACGCCACTTGGGGTTTCGTATAGTACTTTATTGAGAATTTGCAAACTAAGCGCCGATGCATTGTGGCCATTTTCAAACGTAGCCACCAAGGAAATGCCGCAATTATGAAAAACTTGAAAAAAACTACTCAACGCAAAAGCAAACCGGTTTTGTGATTCCAATGGCGGCAGTTGCGCGATGGCGCGTACCTCAGGAATCAGTTTAAGCAACGCTGGACTCAAATCGGTCAACAAAATGGCATTCGTATGCAATGCGTCCGCAAGCCCTTTTTTGAGTTGCTCTAGGGTATTGGCCGGCAAAGCAAAAGCATACTCGGCATAAGCGGTCAATAGGTGAGCAAACGGCGCATAAGGCGAGGTACTGGAATCGCTAAAATCAGCTTTTGCGGTAAAAACAGCGGGAGGCAAAATGCCATTCAAAGCATTGGTTAAGGCATTTTTACCCGTTCCTTCAGCTCCTGAAATCACCAATATTCCATGCTGACGGGATTGTTCCAAACCTTGAAAAAAAGCAAGCGCTTTTTGCAAACCCGCTTCCAGAAACTGACCTTTTTGCCAAGTAAATTTTTCGGAGTCATTGTCGCTGTGTACAAAAGGCTGATCCAATGGCAAAGAAGCCAAACGATCAAGATCTTGCAACAGCGAATCCGCAGAAGCATAGCGGCGACTAGGATCTTTTTGCAGCAATCGCTCCAATATGAGCCAAATCCCAGGATGAATCCCCCAAGGCGTCTCCATTGGTGCAATAGGAGAAAAGGTCAACAGCCGATAAATGGTATTAAGCGAATCTGTTCCTAAAAACAGGCTACTTCCGGCAAGGATTTCCCAAAGCAAAACTCCAATTGAAAACAAATCGCTCGCTTGAGTGGGTAAGGCTTGGGTACGCCCTGTTTGCTCGGGCGCAATATAGGCCAAACCAGCAGGAATATTTACTGGTCTTTGGGTATAACCGGTAGCAGTTTGGATGTCTCTAGCGGTGAGCAGCTCGATCACCGAAATGTTTCCCAAATCCGCATCATAGGTGATATTTTGCGGAAAAAGGGCATAAATGGCAATTCCTGCTAGGTGTAGTTCATGTACTTCCTTGATCAAAGCCCTCGCGAAAGCAAAAAATTCAGCAGCTGAATGAGGTTGCCAATCGCTCAGTAGGTCGCCACTAGGCATAGATAGAATGAGCGCATTGTTTTGCGCTTCCAATGGTCGATAACGATCAGGCATCCCCGGTAAGGAGCGCAAGGCCAATTCTTCTTCCAAAAACCGTTCCCAAGCGGGCAAAAGGGTTTTCACCCAATTACCTTGAGGACCAATCGAAAACGTTGAAAAATCAGACTGCAGAATGAGTTGCACGCGATATTAAGCTTTGGTTTTCTGTTGCCCTACACACCTGGGCTACTGGTTTTCCATACTACTGGACATTTTCATAATGATCGGTTGCCAAACCTTCCAGGTCTTCGAGACCTGGAAGGTTTAGGCTTATCTGGAACTATAAATGTCCAGTAGTATGCTGGTTTTCATAATGTGGATACACGTTTTTGTTCATAAATTCCTGCATCCAATTCCGGTGGCTTTTATCCCAAAACTGCGCAATCACTTCGTCGTAATCTTTTCTAATGTCGATGTGATAATCGGTTTCTGCATTTTTGCAATCTGGCGCCCAGGTAGAATGTATCGTAAAGGAATAATTGAGCGCTGGGTGGTGTAATTTACAAACCGGCCCTTTTTTTAAATCCGCAGCATCAAAAAGCCAGATTTCACGGGTATATTCATCTGGGCCTTCCAAATCTTCGGGGCCATTAATCATGGTGCACAGGATGTATCCGTCCATTTGAATATCGTAGGGCGGTTCTTCTCCTGCGGGTCGTTGCCGGGGAATGAACTGCAAAGACCGCATATTTTGGTTCATTTTGAACAGATAATAATCGTCTAAAGTCATGGTCACGGTATTCTGCCGCAACAAAGCAAAAGGAACCCCTCCCTTGGTGTAATACATCATGTCATCCACCGGGATGGCGCGGTGTTCGTAATCAGAATACAATTCCTTAATAAAATTGGTCAACATGCGGTAGTCCAATCCATAGCTCTGCCAGTACAATTGGCGCAATTGGGCATTGGCTTTTTCAGCCGATACATAATCGCGGTAAGTTGTCAGACCTACACTCCAGGTATGGGCTTTTATTTCATGGTTGTCAAATTGCTCTTTGTTTTGAAAACCCATTTCCTGGATAATGGTTGACTGCACTACCTCGGCATTTTTGGCATCGACAATAAATTTGCCAATCCGACCAATATCCATCTCCCCACAGGCAATAAGCCCTAAAGTATTGGGGAAGGCGGGGCGCTCAGGGTCGATGGCTAAAACATCATACGAACGCACCCACTCGGCCGCACAAACGGTACAATTGTGGGCAGTATGAATGGTAATTCGATCATCCGGGTTCTCATAGTCCACATAAAAATGGACTGTTTCTAGATCAACCATGAACTGTTTGGCATTCACGGTGGGAGCTCCAGGTATCAACGCTCTCCGATCAATGATGTACAAAGGCGTATTGGGTTCAATCGTTTTTGAAGTAAGCCGACGGAGTGCCCGACTCAACCAAGGGAAACCTGGGAAAGGTTCGTTTTCCAGGATATCCAAGGCAAATTTCAACGAAGAATCCACCAAAACGATGTAATCTTTGCTAAAATTGGTTTGGTGCATGGTTTGGTTGATGACGAGGTGCTCGCCCGTATCGGCATCAAGCAAGCGCCAACTTTCGATGGCGCCATCGTCTTTCCAACGCATCAACCATACATTGTCTTCCATATGAAACTCGTCCAAGATGGAATGTTTTTCCCGATCCAAATCGGCAACCGCTTTTTCTAAGTCAAAGGCATGATCGTGCTCGCCGTGTGCTTTCCCAAAAAGGTGTTTGACAAACTCCTCAATCAAGCGGACAAATTTTTCAGCTGCCATTTTTACCGAAGACAAGGCTTTTTCAAGCCATTCTACTTCGTCTTTTATTAGGTTTTCAAATTTTTGCAACAGATCGTTGAACTCCTTCGAGAAGATCAGCGTCGCCAAACCTTTTTTGAAGCAAACCGTGAAAAACTCCTGGGTATAAGGGTCAAACGACGGGTGCGCCGAAGTTTGAGTCAGTTGAAAAGTATTCTCTAAAACCAGGGGCATTTCTTGTCTCCAATCTTTGTTCCAACCAATGGGAGTTTTGAGTTGCAGGGTTTCGGGGTTCAACTCAAAAGGCCTACCCGCATCAAAATTAACCGATACCCGGGTGGGGGAAGCCGCATCAAACTTGAAAAGATTAAGGGAGGTATTGACCTGATTACGCGAACCAAAAGCTAGGTTCATCCGCGCCATGCCATAGCTTTTGAAGTATTTTCCTTCATTGAAATAGTCGGTGCCGAACTTGGTGGCTTCATCTGCCCAGTAGCAAGGCGTGCGCAACAAACCTGATTTAACATGAACGGTACCGGGGTTCAAATCAAAGCGAAAAACCATACCATCGCCGTTGAAAAGCATATCCGACCACTCTCCACAGGGTTCGCCATTGGGCCAATACTTTGGCGCCGGTGTGGGGCCATTCACGCTTCCGCAGGGAGAGTTGATGTATACATGACCATAGATATCGGAAGGAATTTCGCCTTCAAAAACCTGTAGATCAATGTCGATTTCTTCACGAGAACAAGCCGTAAATGGCCAAACTAAGGGTAGAGGATTGGGTGTAGACATTGGATTGTAGTTGTTTCATCGAAAAAAGACAGCCTATACCCCCTTTTTGTTTTTGAAGAACGCAAAAAAACAGGGTCAGACGTGCCCTAAGGAACGGGTGAATAATAAGTGATCGCTTTAGCCGCCTCTATTTTGCCGTCAATCAACTATCTTTTGAGGCGCAATGTGGTGCATTGTAACGAAAAAGATAGGAAGAGTGGCGGTAAAAGAGCAAGGCAAAAGTGAGCACTTATTGTTTAACCGTTCCTAAGATAGGTAAAAAAACATTCTTCACAAATTTCAATTATTCACAATTGATATTATCATGTTTAATTCAAGTAAATCAGTATTTCATAAGTAATGCCCTCTTTCTACTTCGTTTGCCGAATTGCCAGAAATGAACTATGTTTGAAAAAAACTATCTATGGATTTTGAAGCTTTCCGCCAGTCCTTAGCGCAAGATATTCCGCCGGTATTCCAGCAGCCACTATTGCTCGCCATGTGGCACGAGGGCCGCGGCGATTGGGAGCAATCACACAACATTGCTCAAGATGTCAACACCAACGAGGGCTCTTGGGTGCACGCCTATCTGCACCGCAAGGAAGGTGATATTTGGAACGCGGATTATTGGTATACCCGCGCCGGACGCAAACGCCCCTCCCACGACTTGGACACCGAATGGGGTAACCTTGCGAAACATTTTTTGGCAAAAGAATAAAGCTCGAGCAGACATAAACCTTCCAGGTCTTTGAGACCTGGAAGGTTTGCCCCTTTACTTTGGAAAAGCATTCAATAATAAGCCCTAAAACTTACGGCTATATCCTACCCTTACCACTTGTGTTTCATAATAATCGGAGCTGTTGTAGTAGAATCCATCTCCTTTCACATACTTCTTGATCACCATCGTGTTCAACAGATCCGTGGCATTAACGAACCACTCGGCTTTGCCCTTATTCACTGATTTTTTCAAACCTACATCCAAAGAGAAACGGGAATAGATCTTTCCTTGCGGAATCAAGTCAGGCGCCAAATAAATGGCGGTTAGCTGTGCGTCCAAACCTTGGGGGAAGTGGAAAATACCGTTCAATTTGATGTTGCCCGACACTAATTTTTGGAGTGCCGAAGTGGAAGTATTGGGCTTGGGGTAGAGATTGTAGACCGTGAAAGCGTCGATTTGATTGCGGTACACGTTGAAGTTCAAATTGAAGGAAATCCGCTTGGATAAAGTTTGCGACAACACCATTTCTACCCCTGAGTTATAACTCTTATTGACGTTTTGAAAAATCGCGTAAATCAGCGTGCTGCCCGGCACAATACTGGAGATCCGCGTAATGGTACCGTTGGCGATGCGGTGGTACAAGGCAGAGTAAAAATACCCGCCCTTCCAGCCGGTTTTATAACCCAACTCAAAAGAGCTGGTGAACTGTGGTCGCAAGGCGGGGTTACCGACTTTAATGATTTCCGCATCGTCGTACTTAGGAAAAACCCGAATATCTACCTCATTGGGTCGGTCTACTCGTCGGTTATAGAAGAACGATATTTTATTGCGGTCGTCAATTTTGTAAGCTAGCCGAACGTTGGGAAACGGCTGCGCGTAGTTGTATCCGTTGCTTTTATAGGTATTGTGTTTTGGATCCACCTCATAGCGCAAGCGTACATATTCCAAGCGCAAGCCCACTTCTGCTTCGTATTTTTTGTTTTCAAAAACGTAGTTGCCATAGAGCGCCGGAATGGTTTCTTTGTAAGTCGCCTTGCCACCCGCATTGGTATCCAAAGGCGAATTGATTCCGGGGATGAACAACATGTTAGTAGGGATCACCCGGCGACGAAACTTCACACCACCTTCAAATCGCCCGTATTTCAAGGGTTTGACGTAATCGATGTTGAGATCGCCGACATGCTCGTCGGAGATTAATTTGAAAGCATCTTGTCCGGCAAATGTTGGTAGGATGTTGTCAAAAAAGTACTTCTCGTTTTCGCGGTGGTAAGTATAATTCAAGCCGACATTCAACAAATGTCCCGGTTGTTTGAATTTGTGCTGATAAGCCGCGGTGGCGGTAACCGTCGTTTTTAGTTCGTCTTCCAGGAATTTCCAAAGCCGTAGTCGCTCGCTGAGGTCTTTGTTGTAAAAAGGTTCATCACCGTGATCCAAGATTTTTTCACTGCTAAACAAACCAGAAATAGTGAACGAGTTTTTATCATCGATTTGCCAGTCCATGCCCGTCTTTACCGTGGAAACCGTGGTACTGCGGTTGCGTTTGGTTTGCTGGTTGATGATGGTGCCATCATCATAAACTCGAGTAACAAATTCATTTTTGTTAAGGGTAGGCGTGTACAAGTAATCACCTTGAAAAAAGGCGTTGATCTTGTTTTTGCGGTAATTCAAGGAAAGCGAAGGATTGATTTTTGGCGTACGCTGGTATTGCGGCCGGATATTGGGCAGGTTTTCTTTTTTGATCCACAAAGCACCCAAGCCGGTTGCTAATCCTACTTTTCCGTTAAAACCCTCTTCCTTGTTTTTCTTGTAAATGATGTTGATGATACCCGCATTGCCATTGGCATCGTATTTAGCAGAAGGATTGTTGATGATTTCGATTTTTTCAATCGCCGAAGCGGGGATGTTATCTAAACTCGTCTGATTGCCAAAACCAGTAAGCGCGGTCTGTTTGCCATCAATCAATACTGCAACCCGATCATTGCCGCGCAGCAACACTTTGCCCTCCTGTACGGATACGCCAGGCAGGTTTTGCATCGCTTGCAATACTGATCCGCCGCTCTGACTGATGTTATCTTGGATATTGAAAGTTTTTTTATCGAGCTTCACTCCTACCTCGTCTTGTTTACCGGTTACGGTTACTTCGCTCAGCGTAGTGGTGTTTTCGCCCAATTCAATATGTGCCAGATCCAGAAACGGCGACAAACTACCCACATAAAGCGCCTGGCGTTGGGAAATAAAACCAATGATGGTGAGATTAAGCTGATAGTTCCCAGGCTTTACTCCCGTGAGAGTAAAACGGCCTTCCTCATTGGTAACCGTAGCGGTGACAAAAGCGCTGTCTTTTTCCGTTTTCAAAACGACATTGACATAGGCCAAACCTGCTTTGGAGGTTTTATCCAGCACTCTTCCCGAAATGGTCACGCTACTTACTTGTGCAAAAAGAAATTGTTGTGCCAACAGCAGTAGCACTACTAAAAAACCTTTGATACCCCGCATGGTAAATATTTTTTAATTGAAAGCAGTAGATTGGAAAGCTGATGCCGTATTGAATGATACGCCACCAAGATAGAAAGCACTTTTGGAAATAGCGGCTGCCTGGTTCATTTTTTTATAAATTGTATGGCTTTCGTAAATTAGCCATTCATGACTTTTGAATCAAACGCCACTTCAACATGACAATCCAGATTGCACCCGCACTTGCATCAGAAATTGAAACCATAACACATTTAGAAATAGATAGCAAAATTGCTTCAATTCCTCAGTGCGTTTCGGAAATTGATATCGATTACTCGATACGTTTGCTGCGCTGGCATACCTATTTCAACGGATCATCGCCCCAAACTTCAAAACCTGAACGCATAGTCCTTAAAGCCGAAGTGGATGAAAAAATAGTGGGATACATCGCTGGTCATTTGACCAATCGCTATGAAAAAGATGCCGAGATCCAGTCGTTTTACGTGTTAAAATCCTATCAAAGGCAGGGAATTGGCCGACAATTGTTCTTAAAATTTGTAGAATGGATGCAGCTACAACATGCCCAAAGCCTGTGCGTAGGAATTGCCGAAGACAACCCCTATCAAGCATTTTACTTAAGAGTTTGTTCTCCCGTTGCTAACGTGAATTGTTCTTAAGATTCAAGTCAAAAAAATTATGCGCGTAATTATCCGCCATCTTCTTGCCCATCGCCGTGTTTTAAAAATATCCTTGATTGCTTCTTTAGGAGGGTATCTTTTTGGGTTCCATTTTGGCGTAATTACAGCCATGTTGCCTTTTTTGCGTACGGAATTTGAATTAAATGCCCTCAGCGAAGGATTTCTAACGGGATCTTTAGCATTGGGTTGTATTGTGGGGAGTTTACTTGCCGGAAAGATCGCAGATGCTAATGGTCGAAGGCCGGCCATAAGTATATCTGCCATTATTTTTGCCACGGCGGCGCTAGGTATGGCTATAGCCCCCAACTTAAACTGGTTGATTATGATGCGCTTTGTAGCTGGGATTGGCGTGGGAATGGCCTCCATTCTATGCCCCTTGTACTTAGCAGAAATTGCGCCCGCGGCCATCAGAGGTAGGATGGTAGCCCTTTACCAATTGATGATCGTACTAGGTATTTTGGGCGCTAGCTTAAGCAATTACGGTTTATCAGGAGAAGGTGCAGAAGCATGGCGCTGGATGATTGGCTTGGGCATCATACCTGCGGTATTGTTAATTATTGGCGTACCCCTGCTTCCTGAAAGTCCGCGTTGGTTGCTGCTGCAGGGTAAAAATGAAATGGCGACAAAAATCCTGCAATACATTGGCGATGAAGATTTGAAGAAAGAAACAAATGAAGCAAAGATCAAAACATCGATAGCGCAAGTTAGCCTCCGTGAATTATTTTCACCTTCGCTTCGACCGGTTTTAATATTGGGGATGACCTTGGCCGTATTTCAGCAATTTTGTGGCATAAACGTGGTATTTAACTATACCTCAACCATTTTTGCGTCGGTTGGAGCAAATTTAAACCGACAATTGTTAGAAACAGTCTTGATCAGCTTAGTCAACTTTATTTTTACTCTTATCGCAATATGGCAGGTTGATCGATTAGGTCGCAAGGGATTGTTGTTGATTGGGGCATTAGGACTAGCCATTGACTACGTGGTGCTAGCTTTACTTTTGCAATACCATGCTCATCCCAATTGGATATCATTATTTGTAATCATTGCGATTGGGTTGTACGCCTCTTCATTGGCGCCAGTGACATGGATTCTAATTTCCGAAATTTTCCCCAATCATATCCGCGGTCGAGCATCAGCATTGGCGGTTGTAACACTCTGGATGGCCTATTTTGTCTTGGTATTTACCTTCCCTCTACTGAGTCAACTATTCGGTGTGTTTGGCCCTTTTTATGTTTACGCTGGTATTTGTCTCATAGGTTCGGTATATATCCTGATTGCAGTGAAAGAAACCAAAGGCAAGACGCTGGAAGCGATAGAGCAACAGCATACTGCAAAAAAATAAGATAAGAGCTTATTCAGGATTCTGGTTCGATGGCGTAGTGAGCTAAAATTCCCACCAATGAGGCGCAAAAAGCGTTGAAAAGTTCCGATTATATCGGAAAGAGTGTATCCCGACTTAGTCGAGGACAGGTCAGCGCTAAATAAGCATTTTTGTAACGAAATTGGGGTGAATTTTGGCCATTTGTAGCTCGAAGCAGAATCCTGAACAAGCTCTAAATGCTCCCAAGTAAAGTCATTGACTTCTTTTTTCACGGTAATTATTGGGTGAAACACCCATAATATTGGTAAACATCCTAGAAAAATAATAAGGGTCTTCAAACCCCAATTTGAAGGCAATTTCTTTTATCTGTAAGTTGGTAAACAACAAAAACTGGCAGGCTTTCTGAACTTTCAATTGATTGAAATACTCCATGGGCGCAAAACCAGTTTTTTTCTTAAACAAAAAAGAAAAATGGGAGGCTGATAAATTGATCGAATTGGCAATGGTTTCTAGTCGTAGCGATTTATCAATGTTTTTTTGCAAAAAATCAATTGCTTGGTCGATGTTGTCTTTTTCCTGGACACCTCCAGTAGGGTCGAATTTATGGTTGAAGATAAACGTAGTTAAGAAGTGCGAAAGACACATATTGGCATAGATTAAGTTATCGTTGCTATAGCCTCGTTCCAACTGATCATAGATTTCCTCAAACAGGCGAATCGTTTTTTCAGCATAACGAATACTTCCTTTGAAGCCGTTCATGTTCTTTTTCAACTGTTCCACGATAGCGTCAGCAATATCACCTTTAAAATGAAGCCAATAAATCGTCCAGGGATTGTTGTTATCGGCTGCATAAACATGGGGTATGTTCCTAGGAATAACAAAAAAATCGCCGGGCTTAATTTCGTGTAACTCCTCTCCTATTGATACACTTCCAGCTCCTTTATCACAATAGATTAAAATATGCTGAGCGGCCCCTTGTGGTCTTTCGCGATGATGATAGATCGCACGGGGGTAATACCCAACATCCGTTACATATAACGTATGAATGATATCGCTTTTTTGACATTGATTGATTAAGATACTCCGCGGTATGATTACTGCTTTTTGCCCTTGAAAACCCTCTTTCTTTTTTATTTGCTCCACATCACTGATTTATCATCATAAAAAAATCCATCTATTCACCTAAATCATCCATCTCCCATTCGAAAAATGACTTGTAAATTAGCAAATGCTTTAAAAACCAGAATAAATTTCATTTTTTTGTCGTCAATGACAATATTTTATTTCGAAATCTACCTCTCATCTTTTATCAACACAATCAGTTTTTAATATTTTTTTCATTTTCCATGAAAAAGAATAAAAATATTAAAAAATTCAATAAATTTGTTTTTTTAAACCGATACTTCCATTTTAAACGGAATAAAATTCTGTTTTTTTGAATTTTAAGCGACTTTATCTACAAACCAAACTAGCGTATGAAACAAACAGTCCTTTCCCTATTTTGCCTGGTGTTTTGCCTGTTGGGCATTAACCTAAAAGCCCAAATGATTACAGGGCATGTCACCGAAAAAGGCCAACCGCTGGTTGGCGTTACCGTTATGGTTGTTGGTACGAGTGCCGGTACTTCTACTGATGCCAATGGTGCTTTTTCCATAAAAGCTTCCCGCAACGATTCCTTACAATTCAGCTACACAGGCTATCAGCGTCAAACTATTGCAGTAGGAAACCTTACTCTAATTGACGTGAGCATGGAGGTATCTGGTGAAAACTTAAACGAAGTTATTGTCATCGGTTACGGTTCGGTTCGCAAATCGGATCTTACCGCATCGGTTGCTTCGGTAAAAGGGGACGACATCCGGGCTTTTCCAACTGCTGGTCTTGATCAAGCCTTAACAGCGCGCGCCTCGGGGATCAACGTTACTCAAGCTTCGGGTGCTCCGGGCGGGGGTGTTACCGTGCGTATTCGGGGATCCAACTCCATCCAAGCGGGTTCAGAGCCGTTGTATGTAGTAGATGGTATCCCAATCTATTCCAGCAACGATGCTTTTTCCACTGGAGGTAACCGCCAAGCATCCAACGCTTTAGCTTCCATTAACCCGAATGACATCGAGTCGGTGGAAATCTTGAAAGATGCTTCTGGTACTGCAATTTATGGTTCTCGTGGAGCCAACGGCGTGGTTTTGATTACCACTAAAAGAGGTAAAGCTGGAGCTACACGCATCAATTACGAAGGCAGCAACAGCTTCCAAACAGTAGCCAAATCCATTGAATTGATGAATGCTACGGAGTATGCGCAGTACCAAAATCTACGGGCGCAATCACGCGGGCAAGCAGCTCCTTACAGCAACCCGTCTCAATTTGGGGATGGCATCAATTGGCTTAAGCAGACTACCCAAACCGGAACGATTGCCAACCACCAATTGTCATTTTCAGGCGGTTCTGATCGTATGACATTCAACGTCAGCGGCAACTATTTCAACAACCAAGGGATTATCAAAAACACTGGTTTTGAACGGGGTAGCATTCGTTTGAACCTCGATTCAAAATTCCTCAACGACAAGCTTCGTTTTGGAACCAGTACTTTGATTGCCCATACTACTACGAAGGCCATCCCAACTGACCGCGGCGGCCCAGGTGGGGCAATTATTACAATCTTAGGGCAATCACCCATTGGCGCTGGAGCTCAGTTCAATAGTCCTTATAACGCCGATGGATCCTACTACTTGCAATCTTATGACGGTCGCTTTTTGACCAACCCATTGGCTGAAGTGCAGGAGATTGTTGACAAAGATCGCGGCAACCGTGTATTGACGAACAACTACGTTTCATTGGAAATTGTAAAAAACCTCACTTTGAGAAGTTCAGTAGGTTTTGACATCTATTCCAATAATCGTGAAACCTACTACAATAGCGCTACTCGTTTGGGTCGGGAAAGAAACCGCTCTTATGAATTGGGTAACCGCAGCGTAATCAATTTCCTTAACGAAAACACGCTGAACTACACCAAAAAATTGGGTCGCGGCAACTTGACTGCTTTGGCCGGTTACACCTATCAGACCGATCAGAACCGCTTTTTTAGTACATCTACCAATGGTTTTACCTTTGATGATTTAAAGATCAACCGTATTCAAAACGGGGTTACTTTACTACAACCTTTTTCTGCCCGCACTGAATGGACGCTCAAGTCGTTCATTGGCCGTTTGAATTATTCCTTTATGGATAAGTACCTCGTTACAGTCAACTTCCGTCGCGATGGTTCTAGCCGATTTGGAGCACAGAACAAATGGGCCAATTTCCCATCTTTAGCTGTTGCTTGGCGTGCCATTAATGAGGGCTTTATGAAAAACACCATCTTCTCAGATCTGAAATTCCGCGGATCTTGGGGGATAACAGGAAACTCTGAAATTCCAATCGGCAACTCGCTTTCAGAATTGTCAGGTAACCGTAACTACCTGCTCAACGACGAAGTGGTAGCTGGGGTAGCGGAAGGCCGAGTAGCCAATCCAAATTTGAAGTGGGAAACCACTCGAATGCTCGATTTTGGGGTGGATTTCGGCATTTTGAATAACAAAATCACGATGACTGCCGACTGGTTCCGCAACCAAACCTCTGATTTGTTGCTGTTTGTCGCTTTGCCAACTTCTTCTGGTTTTACCAGCGCTTTGAAAAACTCCGGAGAATTGGTCAATACTGGATTTGAGATCTCCTCAAATATTTCTGCAATGCGTACCAAAACGACTTCTTTGAATTTCAACCTCAACGCATCTTGGTTGCAAAACAAAGTGGTCTCGCTGGCAGGTACACCGCCTTTCTACTCTTACACTGGTTCTCACCTCGGACCAGAAGGTTCTTATGTAGCTGAAGGCTATCCATTGGGCGGCTGGTATGGGTACAAGGCAATTGGTATTTGGCAATCCGCAGAACAGATTAAGTCCAATCCAAGCTTAGCAGGAATTGACAAACCTGGCTATGTACGCTACCAGGATGTAAATGGCGATGGCGTCATTGACTTGAGCGATCGTACCTATTTGGGGCATCCCAACCCTACATTTATCTGGGGAGCAACGACCGAATTTCGCTGGAAAAATTTGGACATTACCGTGTTTTTCCGCGGCTCACATGGCCAAAAAATCCGCAACCAACAAGCATCTGAACATGCCGACGGCGTAGGTAACTACAACCAATACAAAGTAGTAGCTACGGATTCTTGGTCGCCAACAAACACGGCTGGTACACGCCCAATCGTTGATGCTACCCGTGAATTCCCATCGTTCTTCCGCCGCTCATCTTTCTTCATTGAGAACGGTTCATTTGTACGTTTGCAAAACTTAGCAATCGGGTACAACATCACTACGATCAAAGGACTAAAAAACCTACGTGTTTATGCAAGTGGCCAAAATTTAGCACTTTTCACCAAGTACTCTGGATGGGATCCTGAAGTAAGTAACGGCGGTCAAAGCCCACTCAACCGGGGTGATGATTACGATACTTATCCACGCCCACGCACCATTACTTTTGGAGTTCAAGTTGGACTATAATTCATTAACTACTTTAAATTTTTTAAAACTTTTTCGCCATGAAAAATTTATTAAAGAAATCACTGCTTTTTCTCGGCGTTGTAAGTGCCGTGCTCCTCAGTTGCAATACATTAGAGGAGAAAACTGATTTTGCCAGCCCAGATACATTTTATAAATCTGAGGCTGACATGGTTGCGTCTATCAACGGCGCCTATACACCATTCAACAAAGAATGGTTTAACGTTTCTTACAACCGCTGTGTGATTGATTGTGCATTGGGCATCCAAACTGGGTATGAAAAAGGACCACAGTATTATCGTACCGGCGGTTATGTAGCTAGTGATGAATACATTACTACCTATTGGGCTCAATTGTACGACGGGGTAAACCGTGCTAACGTAGTACTTGATGCGATTGGCAAAATTGATCCAAAAAACATCAGTGCGGATCGCAAAAAGACCATCACCGGAGAAGCGCACATATTGCGTGCTATGTATTACTACCACCTATTTGGCTATTTTGAAAATATTCCAGTTCCTACTTCCCCAACTCGCGAGTTGGGCAGTTTCACCGGTAACGATGGTGGTAAGCAAAAAGCGCTAGAATTAATGGTAGCTGACCTTACTGCAGCAGAAACAGAGCTGCCAGCTGCTTGGACAGGTAGCGATACCGGCCGGCCTAGCAAATGGGCTGCTAAGACCCTTTTGGCAAAAGTTTACCTCGAACGAGGCGACTGGCAAAAAGCGGCTGACAAGGCAAGCGAAGTGATTACCCAAAGTAACCTTCAATTGTTTGATGATTTCAGCAAGGTTTTTGACATTAAAACCAAAAACCAAGGCGAACGCTTATTTGAAGTTCAGTGCAATCAGTTCAAATCGCCTTTTGTCAACTTCAACAACATGCATGCTCACTTTACTCCTACTGACTGGGACGGCGGCAATCCAAACACATTGGAAGTTGGTGATGGTGTAACTGCTGCTGGTTGGGGTGATGCCTGGATCATTGCTGATAATAAATTCAGATCTGATGTATTTCCTCCTTCAAGCAATGACAAACGCATAAAGGTTACTTATATGGATCAATACCGTTCTAAAAACGCGAACGGTGATGTGGTTAAATATAACCCAAATGCAGCCTCTGCTTTCGTTGCTCCTAACAGCTCGGTACGGGAATACAAAAACGCCATCATCCAGAAATGGATCGAATACAAAATCGGCGGTTGGCAGAATACCCAAAAGAACTACGGTTTGCTGCGCTTGTCGGATGCGTATTTGGCACATGCCGAAGCGGTAGCACGTGGTGCAAGCGGCAATGGTTTGAATAGCCTCAATGAAGTTCGTACCAAACATGGCGGTTTGCCTGCTTTAACTGCACTTTCTGTTGATGCGGTATTCAACGAATGGCTTCGTGAGTTCTCTGGCGAAGGTTGGGCGTTTCTTATTGCCCGCCGTTTTGGCAAAACAGCAGAGTTGATCTCAAAATATGCTGGTCGCCAAGTAGACAACAACAAATTCCGTGTGCTACCTATTCCATTGGTAGAAATTCAAGCCAATTCTGGAGTAAAACAGAATACAGGTTGGTAATTTAGAGCTTGTTCAGGATTCTGGTTTGATGGCGAAAATGAGCTAAAATTCACACTAATGAGGCACAAAAAGTGAGTGTATCCCGACTTTGTCGAGGACAGGTCAGCGCTACATGAGCATTTTTGTAACGAAATTGGGGTGAATTTTGGCCATTTGTAGCTCGAAGCAGAATCCTGAACAAGCTCTTAGGAACAGGTGAACAACCTATATATTTAAATGGGTTGATTTAGGTATTTCCAATCTACATCTAAGATTTGGTAATCGGGCGCTCACTTGAGCGCCCGATTTTATTACCTTGTCCTGCATTATTGCAGAAAATAATTCACTGCAATGCTAAGGTAGTGATCCCAATATTACTCATCGTTCAAGCCTTCTATTTACCTTGAGAAGCTCTTCATTTCCACCCGTTTGTCTTGTTTTTGTAGTGCTACTCCTACAACATTGTGAATCGACTACCAAACAGTTTACCGAGCGCAATGCCAAAAAATGCGGTATTGATTTTCAAAATACCATCCAGGAAAATGACCAATACAACATGGTCAACTACCCCTACGTCTACAATGGCGGTGGTGTAGGAATTGGTGATCTTGATGGAGATGGCTTGCCTGAAGTCCTGTTTACTGGCAATCAAACACCCAGTCTCTTATACAAAAACTTAGGCGGATGGAAATTTCAAGACATCACAACTTCTGCTGGGTTAACGATTGACGGCTGGTGCACCGGTGTAACTTTTGCCGATATCAATGCTGATGGATTGCTCGACATTTACATCTGTCGTTCAGGAAATACAACACCCGAGCAACGCCGCAATCGCTGTTTTATCAACCTCGGCAATCTCAAATTTCGCGAATCTGCCGCCCAATTAGGTATCGACGATCCAGGGTGGAGTACCCAGGCTACTTTTTTTGATTATGACCGCGACGGGGATCTTGATCTTTATGTCCTCAATCATACCAATGAAGATCGTTATCCAAATCGCATCAAAACCGCACGCAAATTAAATGCTGAATCATCAGCAACCGATCGTTTGTATCAAAACAATCAAGGCCATTTTCAAGATGTTACAGCCTCTGCAGGGATTGGCGATGATGGCTGGGGACTAGGTGTTGGTCTGGGCGATTTTAACCAAGATGGCTGGACGGATCTCTACATCAGTAACGATTTCCTAGCCAATGATATCTTGTACCTCAATCAACAAAACGGAACTTTCGCTAACCAAGCTAATGCAGCTTTTGGACATACCAGTCATTTCTCGATGGGGAATGACGTGGCCGATTTTGATAATGATGGGCTACCAGATGTTTTTGTGGCCGATATGATGCCCTCCAGCAATATGCAACGTAAAAAAATGGCCGGAATGCTTTCTCCCCAAGCTTATGCCATGGTGCTGGACAATGGTTATCACCCCCAGTACATGCGCAATACCTTGCAAAAAAATCAAGGCAACGAACCTGGGGAAATTTTTAAAACCACTCCTAAATTCAGTGAAATTAGTCAGCTAGCAGGGATAAATGCTACCGATTGGAGCTGGGGGCCTCTTTTTGCTGATTTCGACGGCGATGGCTGGAAAGATTTATTTATTGCCAATGGCTATCGGCACGATATCATCGATATGGATTTCATTCTCCAAAACAATGAAATCGGCAAGGTCATGTCTTTGGATCTTGCTGATCAGCAAATCAAACAAAAAGCTCGTTTGCAACCGGGCTATGCTTCCGTTAATCAGTTTTTTAAAAACAATAGAGATCTTACTTTTTCTCAAAAAACTACTGATTGGTGCACTGGAAAACCCAATTTTTCCAACGGAGCCGCTTATGGCGATTTGGACAACGATGGGGATCTTGATTTGGTGACCAACAATATAGACGAGGTTCCTAGCTTATATGAAAATCGATCTGCCAATACACATTGGTTGAAAATAAGTTTGCATGATCAAGGCAAAAACCCTTTTGCATTTGGCGCTACTGTTCAGGTTTTTTTACCCGGAGGTATAATGCAACAACAGGATGTGTTTCCTTGCCGCGGCTTCCAAAGCGCTAGTAGTACAGATTTGATTTTTGGATTGGGAAAATCAACTCAAGCCGATTCCATATGTGTTGTATGGCCAAATGGCGAACGGCAAAAGATAGTCCCTCCACCCGGTAAATACAGGATTCACATCAACAAAAACAATGTACTAACTCCAGTTACGGCTAATGATAGAATAAAAACCATACTATCTACCACAGCGCTAAACCTAACTTGGAAGCACCAAGAAAGTCCTTTTATTGACTTTAATTATGAACCCCTCTTGATCCATGGATTTTCCAATGAAGGGCCGCCACTCTGTACTGGCGATATTGATAATGATGGCTTAATTGACGTATTTGTAGGCGGTGCTACCGGCCAAAGCGGCTGTTTCTTAATCCAGCAAAAAAATGGGACTTTCAAAGAAATTCTGCTAGAAAAAGGAGAAAAACTAGAAGAAGACAACGGTTGCTTGCTATTTGATGCCGACAATGACCACGACCTCGATCTTTTTATAACCAGCGGCAGTAATGAATACGCACCTAATGATCCTGCTTACCAAAACCGACTTTACCTCAATGTGGGGAAAAACAAATGGGAAAAATCGCAAAACCGGTTACCCCTCGCTTTTACTCCCAGCTCAGTCGTAACAGCCGCTGACTTTGATCAAGATGGCGATTTGGATCTTTTTGTCGGCGGGCGACGTACTTTAGCTCAATATGGTCTTGCAGGCAATAGCCAGCTTCTAGTTAATGATGGTCGAGGTTTTTTTAGCGATGAAACCGATCGTTTGGCGCCAGGATTGAAAAATTGTGGTATGGTAACGACTGCAAAATGGGTCGATTTGGATGGCAATCAGCGCCCTGATTTAGTTATTGCTGGAGAATGGATGCCTATCACCATTTTTTATAATCAATCGTCATTTAAAAAAAGTATCATCAGTAATACCGAGGGATTTTGGAATGCACTTGATGTAGGTGACTTGGATCAAGATGGCGATGTAGATTTGGTAGCCGGAAACCTAGGCAGCAACAACAAATTTAATATAGGAAACGATACTCCACTGCAATTGTATGGAGCTGATTTTGACGGTAATGGCGCTTATGAAGCAGTCATCACCTACTTCTTAAACGGACAGCAAACCCCCATTCATAACAGAGAAGACATCAACCGACAAATTCCACCATTGCGAAAAAAATTCCAAACGTATTCAGCCTACGCCCATGCAAAATGGAACGAAACATTGCCCCCAGCTCAACTAAATCAAGCAATTAAGCAAAAGGCAACTTGTAATCAGTCAGTCTGGTTTGAAAACCTAGGCAAAGGAAAATTGCAATTGCATCCTTTACCCAATGCTGCTCAAACTGCCCCAATGAACGCTTGCTTGATCGACGATATAGACGGCGACGGCTTGCTTGATATCCTTGCTACTGGCAACCAACACAACTGGGAAGTAGGTGGCGGACAAATGGATGCCAGCTTAGGGTGGGTGCTCCACAATCAAGGGAAAGGCAAATTTTTAGTCGTCCCGCCAGCAAAATGTGGATTCTGGATACCCAAGGAAGGGCGAGCAATCGTGAAAATTCAAAATAAACCCTTGAGATACCTGGTTTCTTGTAACAACGATGGATTGCTTCTCGTAGAAAAAAAATAAGCAAAGGATAAACAACTATCCTTAAATTGCGACTTTAACTCAACCATGAAAACAACTACTTTAACAACACCGCTTGCACAAAAATTTCGCCAACTTTTTGGTGAAGACCCTGCCATTATTGTTCGTGCTCCTGGGCGCATCAACCTCATTGGCGAACATACCGATTACAATGAAGGGTTTGTTTTGCCGGCAGCTATTGATAAAGCTGTTTATTTTGCAGCCTCTCCACGAAGGGATAGTAAATTGGTATGGCATGCTGCCGATGTCAATCAAACTTTCAATGGAGATATGCACCAACTCATCCATTCAGAGCTAAGTTGGCCGAATTACCTCATGGGGGTAGTTAGTGAATTAATAAAAGATGGCCATCAATTCACTGGTACAAATGTGGTTTTTGGTGGCGACATCCCCGTAGGCTATGGTCTATCTTCTTCAGCAGCCATCGAAAACGGGATGCTCTTTACCTTGAATGCTCTTTTTGATTTTCAAATTGATCGGGTTGACATGGTTCGGCTGTCACAGCAGGCAGAAAACAATTTTGTAGGCATGCAATGTGGCATTATGGATATGTTTGCCTCGATGATGGGAAAGAAAGGACATGCCTTACAAATTGATTGTCGCAATTTAGAATACGCTTATTTCCCTTTTGACAGCCCCGATTATTGCCTTGTGCTGTGCAACAGCGGGGTAAAACATACCCTGGTAGATTCAGAATACAATGCCCGTAGAAAAGAAGCCGAGCTGGGCGTTGAACTTTTGCAAGAAGCATACCCGACTATAAAAAGCTTGCGCGATGTATCACCGTTGATGTTGTTTGAAGAACAGGATCGTTTGCCGCAAATTATTTTTCTGCGCTGCAAACACGTAGTGGAAGAAAATCAACGGGTTTTGGATGCTTGTGATGCCTTGGAAATAAACAATTTTGAAGCACTGGGAGATTTGCTCTACCAATCTCATCGTGGTTTGCAATATGAATACGAGGTAAGCTGTGAAGAAATGGACTATTTGGTTGATTTCACCCTCGACATAGAAGGCGTATTGGGGGCACGGATGATGGGGGGCGGTTTTGGGGGTTGCACGCTTAATCTGGTTAAAAAAATTGCGGTGGATGATTTTGTCAAAAAAATAACCGCCAATTACTTTGAAGCATATGGAATTGAATTACAAAGTCATTTGGTAACCTTATCCAACGGTGTTGAAACCTTAGAACAAGCATCAACGGTAAACGCCTTGACCTAATTCCACCAAGATACCTTTGCTATGGACGGATTACTCAATGATTTCCCACACCGCCGCTGGAACCCGCTGACTGAAAGTTGGGTGCTGGTCAGTCCGCATCGTGCCAAACGGCCGTGGCAAGGGCAAATGGAAAAAAACACCGAGGAAGTCCGTCCGGAACATGATCCTACCTGCTATCTCTGTCCAGGAAACACCCGTGCCAATGGCGCTCAAACACCAGATTATCAGGACGTTTTTATATTTGACAATGATTTTGCCGCCATTCTGCCAGATACTGGTGCATTAGAATGGAATGAAGGTGATTTGTTCCGTGCCCAAGGGGAAAAAGGATGGTGCCGGGTTATCTGTTTTTCGCCAAAACACAACCTAACTATCCCAGAAATGGAAGTTAGCGCTATCCGCAAGGTGGTGGATCTTTGGAAAAATGCCTATTCGGAGATGGGGGCAGTTCCGCATATTCAGCATGTGCAGATTTTTGAAAACAAGGGCGCCATTCAAGGTTGTTCCAATCCGCATCCACACGGCCAGATTTGGGCGCAGGAGCATATACCTGACGAACCGCTGGCCAAACAAAGAGCGCAAAAAAAATATTTTGATCGGCATGGCCGCACCTTATTATCCGACTACCTTGTAGCTGAACGGCAAAAACAAGAACGTATACTTTTTGAGAATGAGCATTTTGTAGGATTGGTACCTTTTTGGGCAGTTTGGCCTTTTGAAGCCATGATTGTCCCCAAACGCGCCATGCCTAACATTTTAGCAATGATCGAGGAGGAAAGTGACGCTTTTGCCGACGCTTACCGGCAATTAACCATTCGTTACGATAATCTTTTTGAGACTTCATTTCCTTATTCTGCTGGCATTCACCAAGCGCCAACGGATGGAGAACCTCATCCAGAGTGGCATTGGCATATGGTTTTTTTTCCGCCATTGCTACGCTCGGCAACCGTGAAAAAATTCATGGTGGGTTATGAAATGCTGGCGGAACCACAACGCGACATCACCGCAGAAAAAGCAGCATCTATTTTAAAAGTCTTGTCTTCAAGTCATTATAAATCGATTGTTCAACTTATCCCTTAATGTTATAATCCAAAACGCTATGAATATCTTGGTCACCGGCGGCGCCGGATTTATTGGTTCTCACACAGTTGTTGCACTTGCAGAAGCCGGTTTCAATCCGGTTATTATTGATGATTTTTCGAATTCACAATCGCGTGCCTTGGATGGTCTCAAAACGATCACCAAGAAAAACCTTCATTGTTATCGGCATGATTGCATGGATGTGGCCAAGGTCAAAAACATCATTGAGCGCGAGCAAATCACCGGCGTGATTCATTTTGCGGCCTACAAAGCAGTAGGTGAATCAATGGTGGAACCCTTAAAATATTACAACAACAACGTTGGTTCATTGGTCAATTTGCTCAAAGCAATGCAGGTGACAAATGTGCAAAACATCATTTTTTCTTCTTCAGCCACCATCTACGGTCAACCTGACGAGCTCCCTGTGCATGAAACCAGCCCTGTAAAACCAGCCATGTCTGTTTATGGCAATACCAAACAAATAGGAGAAGAAATTCTCAACGATATTTACAATGCCAAAAAACCTTTTCGTTCCATTGCTTTGCGGTATTTCAACCCTATTGGTGCACACCCTACCGCATTGATTGGCGAATTGCCATTGGGTACCCCCAATAATTTGGTGCCTTTCATCACGCAAACTGCTGCTGGACTACGAGAATCGCTCACTGTTTTTGGCAACGACTACCCTACTTCTGACGGAACTTGTATACGCGATTATATCCACGTGATGGATGTGGCTGAAGCACATGTTATCGCCATGCAACGTCTGTTGAGCATGGAGGAACCTACTTTTTATGACGTATTCAACTTAGGTACTGGCAAAGGCAATACTGTATTAGAAGTCATCCAAACCTTTGAAGAGGTAAGTGGCAAAAAACTCAATTACCAATTTGGCCCCCGTCGCGCAGGAGATGTAACCTCCGTGTACGCAGAACCCAAAAAAGCTTTGGAAGTATTGGGTTGGGCCACCAAGCGCGACTTGCGGCAAAGTTTGGAAGATGCTTGGCGTTGGCAAGAATCATTGGCGGTTACTACAACTGAAGAAACAACTGCATAAAATTCATAAAAGAATGAGGTGGCGCGTTTGGGGAATTGACAACCTAAACGCGCCATACTTTAGCGAAGCCTACCCTTGAATGTCCAAAAATAATACGTCAAAAACAATCCCAAGGAAAGTATAGCGGCTCCATTTACTTACTTGTTCAACTCAGGATTTTGATTCCCTTCATAATCATAAGTTCATCCATTCTGCTTATTAAAATTCTGCCAAAAAATGAAAAACTTCGTCCTAACTTTCATTTGTTTGCTCTATGGGCAACTCAATTTTGCCCAAATCAATTTCACCTTTAAAGAGTGGGAGGATCCCACGGTAGTCGAATTGGGAAAGGAAGCGCCACATGCTACCTTCACGCCCTATGCCCAAATCAATGACGTATTTGCCAATGATCCTACTAGGTCTTCCTGGCGTCAAAGCCTAGACGGAACTTGGCAATTTTATTATGTCAATACGCCTGAAGAACGCCCAACAATGGCGATGCGCGACGATTACGCTACCCTGCGATGGTCTGAAATAAAAGTACCGGGTAACTGGGAATTACAAGGTTTTGGTGTTCCTTACTACACTAATTTTTTACACCTTTTTCCTCCCAATCCGCCTTTTATTAGCCATGCATATGCCCCTGTTGGGACCTATCGCAAAACATTTACCATTCCAAACCATTGGACAGGGCGAGATGTAATTCTTTCCTTTGGCAGCATCAGTGGTTGTGCTTATATCTGGGTTAATGGGCAAGCGATCGGCATGAGCAAAGTTGCCAAAACTGCTGCGGAATTCAATATTACCAAAGCCTTACGTCCGGGCGAAAACCAGCTTACGGTGCAGGTCTTTCGCTGGCATGATGGTTCTTATCTTGAAGACCAGGATATGTGGCGGCTTTCCGGTTTGGAACGGGAAGTGGCACTTATTGCCCGCAACAAAACCAGTGTTGCTGATTTTTGGGTAAACTGTGGCTTAGATGATAGTTTTCAAAATGGTCTTGTCAATGCCACCATAGATCTCAATTTAGCCTCCAATACGGCTAAACCAATCGTTGAATTAAGCCTTTTTGACCATAACCGCAATCCTGTTTTAACCCAAACCCAAACGGCAACCTCCAATTCATTGATATTTAAAGGCTCCTTGAAAACGCCAGTTCTCTGGAATGCTGAATCTCCCTACCTATACACCGCCGTGATTACTTTGAAAGATGCTCAAGGAAAAATAATCGAATCAACGGGTAGTAAAGTCGGTTTCCGACGGGTAGAAATCAAAAATGGTAGTCTATTGGTCAATGGTAAAAGGATTCTTGTTAAGGGTGTAAATCGGCATGAACACGATCCAGACTTAGGCAAAGTACCTACTCGGGAACTCATGATCAAAGACATCGTGCTGATGCGCCAACACAATATCAATACTTGCCGTTCTTCACATTACCCCAATGATCCGCTTTGGCTACAATTGTGCGATGAATATGGATTATATGTCATTGATGAGGCGAACATTGAAAGTCATGGCATGGGTGCTGAATTTCAATTCTTTATTGATCCAACCAAAGCGAATCATCCTGCTTACATGCCCATGTACAAGGCTGCTCACCACGATCGTACCCGAAGGATGTTTGAACGCGACAAAAATCACGCTTCCATTATTTCCTGGTCTTTGGGGAATGAATGCGGTAATGGTCCTGTGTTTTTTGAAACTTATGCTTGGCTAAAAAATAGAGACAGCTCCCGCCCAGTAATGTCGGAACAGGCCGGTGAAAGTGCCAATACCGATATTGTTTGCCCTATGTACCCCTCTATTGCAGCCATGAACGAATATGCCGCGCGCCCAATTGATCCAAAGACTATTCGTCCTTACATCATGTGCGAATATGCCCACGCTATGGGCAATTCCACTGGTAATTTCGCCGAGTACTGGGACATTATCCGCGCATCTAAATCCCTGCAGGGTGGATGTGTTTGGGACTGGGTAGATCAAGGGTTACGAACAAAAACCAGCGATGGCCGCAGTTTTTTTGCTTATGGCGGCGATTTAGGCGGGCAAAATATGTACACCGACTACAACTTCGTTTGTAATGGCTTGGTAGATGCTGATCGAATCCCTCATCCTGGTTTGTTGGAAGTCAAAAAAATATACCAAAACATTCAATTCAGCGCTGAAGACCTTGCAATCGGTAAGGTGAAAATCAAAAATGAGTATAATTTCACCAATTTACGTAACTACGATTTTCTCTATGAAGTACTTGAAAACGGCAAAATCATCAACAATGGTTCGTTTGAGGTAGATATCGACCCAGGTAGTCAAAAAACGGTTCAGCTCAATCTTAATCTTCCAAAATCCATAGCAGGAAAAGAATTATTGCTCAATGTCTTTGCCTATCAAAAAAACACTGAAGCAGGGATTCCCAGCGGCTATGAATTAGCCCGAGAGCAATTCCAATTGGGTGCAGGTAACTTTTTTGACCAAAAATTTGATCGTGGCGGTAAGTTGATCATCGAGAGAAACAATAAGGTATTGAAATTCAGTTCTGGCGACATCAGTGGCGAGTTTGATGAAACAACGGGAAAAATACTGGCCTATCGGTTCAAAAGCTCCAACTTGGTGACAAAATCTTACTGGCAAGATGGCAAACACGCCTTTTTTCCAGAACCTTACTTCTGGCGAGCGCCTACCGACAATGATTTTGGAACTGATTTCCAAAACTATGCCCGAGCATGGTCTGGCGCTCATGTCAATATGCGCATCAAAAGTGTTGAAATTGGCCAACAGACTCCAACGGGGCAAGGCATCAAAGTCGTTTACCGGATTCCGGATGTCGCTGGCGACTATACCTTAGATTATTTGATCCAAAACGATGGTAGTATTCGCGTACAAGGTAATTTATTGCTATCAGCTAATAACGAAGCGCCTGAATTGCCCCGAATGGGAATGCGTTTTGCGCTTCATGAATCTTTGCAACATCTGGAGTGGTATGGGCGTGGGCCGTGGGAAAACTATGCTGATCGCAATACTGCTTCTTTCCTAGGTAATTGGGTGGATCATACCAATAACGGCTGGACGCGTACCTATATTCGCCCGCAAGAAAGTGGCTACAAAACCGATGCCCGGACCATTCAATTGACCAATTCGCTTGGTCAGGGTATTATGATAGAAGGGCTTCAGCCATTATCTTTCAGTGCAATGCCTCAATTGACCGAAGATTTTGATGAAGGATCAATCAAAAGAAATCGGCACGTTACTGATATCCAAAAACGACCATTCATTACCCTTCACGTAGATCTTGCTCAGCGTGGTGTTGGTGGCGATAATTCCTGGGGAGCACAAGTTCACAGTCCCTTCCGCCTAAGTAAAAAAGAATACCAATATGGCTTTGTGATTCGGCCAATAGCCAGATAATCAGAATGTAATTTTTTGATTTCCATGAAAACGGGGTGGCTAAATGCTTACCCCGTTTTCGTCTTAGTAAGGACTGAGCTTTGGTCATATTTGCGGTACGTTTTAGTAATAGCTCTTAGCGTATATCTCCAGGAGCCATTGAAAAGTAGTAAATTCTTCATTGTGCTTACTATCTTTGTAGGTAAATTGACTACCTCTTAGGAACAGGTGAATAATAAATTGATATTTTAGCCGCCGCTATTTCGTTACCAATCGACTATCTTTTGAGGCGCAATGTGGGGCATTGTAACGAAAAAGATAGGAAGAGTGGCAGCGAAAGAGCAAGGATAAAGTGGTAATTTATTGTTTACCCGTTCCTTATTAATGCTTACCTAATGATTACCAAGAAACAACGTCTCGTTCTCCAAAACGAAATTGATGCCGCTTTTTTATACCAATCCTTAGCTAAGATCGAATCTGAACCTGCGGTAGCTCAAGTATACACCCAAATGGGCGCTATCGAACAATCACATGTTGATGAAGCGATTCTACAAATGGGATTGGGAAGTGAGGGGCATTTACCTCCTTCACGTCGTGCTCGGATCCTGGCTTGGTTGGCTAAAAAATTTGGGCCACAAATGGTGTTGCCCATTCTAAAAGACACCGAAAAAGGCATTTCTAAATCGGTAATCATCAATAAAAAAAAGCAAGGTATTGCCTTGACGGGAAATGAATTTGCCCATGCTCAAATCCTTGGAAACATCCAAAACTCTACCTCTTTGGGTATGGAGGGTGGTAGGATTGCCAAAATGGAAGGGCGCCACCGTGCTATTGGGGGTAATGCCTTGCGCGCCGCAGTCTTGGGCGCAAACGACGGACTCGTTTCCAACCTGAGTTTGATCATGGGTGTAGCGGGTGCTGAAGCCAACAACCACACCATTTTGATCGCCGGTTTTGCCGGATTACTAGCCGGTGCGATCTCAATGTCTTTGGGCGAATGGTTGTCGGTGCAAAGTTCGCGCGAGCTTTTTCAACGCCAAATCGATATCGAAACCGAAGAACTGGAAATCAGTCCCGAGCAGGAAGCCATTGAATTATCGCTAATCTACCAAACTAAAGGCTTGAGCAAAGAACAAGCCGATGAATTGGCGCAGCAAATCATCGCCAATCCCCAAACGGCTATCGATACCTTGGCCCGTGAAGAATTAGGAGTAGATCCTGAAGAACTGGGCGGTTCGCCCTGGGTAGCAGCTGGCGCTTCATTTTTACTATTTGTCATCGGCGCCATCATTCCCTTGTTTCCTTTTTTCTTGGTTACTGGCCGACAAGCTATTTTAACCAGCATTGGCGTAAGTACCTTGGGGTTGTTTGGAATTGGCGCGGCCATTACCTTGATAACCGGCAAAAGCATCTGGTTTTCAGGTACTCGACAAGTGTTGTTTGGTTGGGCCGCTGCGGCTGTAACATTTGGAATAGGTCGATTGGTAGGCATGTCAATCGGATAATATAAAGACCACAATGCTGGATGGGACTTTTTAAAATGCCCCATCCAGCATCAAAGCCAGTTCCAAAGAGAACCGGCGTTCGCTGCGTTTTCGCCAAATTACTTTGCCGGAATCTGCATCCAATTTAAATACCCTTTGACAATAACTTGCAAAAACCAGATTGTAGTACTGTACTACTTGCGTCGGCGCATTTTCATTTGGATCTAAAATAAATTTCTTCAACGAAGTGCGCCATTTTTGCTCGCGAGATGCTGCTCCAATGGCAAAAATAATGCCTTCGTCACCAATAAATAAGTAGTGTTCCATAGGGTTGTGGGTTCAGTGGTTTTTCTCATAGTCGTATTGTCACAGATTTGTAACCTGCGCAATACCCACCCACAACGATAACTTATTGGGAAAGAGTTCCGAAAAGCCGAAGAATTAACCTTTTTTTTACATTTGCCAAACCATTCGTATGGAACCCCAATGGTGTTGCAATCCTCCCTTGAATTGCGGGCTAACTATGGTCTGCTGCAAATCAAGCGCCCAACGCTGGCATTGAATCGTGAGCGTAACACCACCTAGAGCAATGAGGTGCTCTACTTCTAAATGTTGAGGAATTACATGCCTATTCCACCAAGGGCCTTCAAGAATGGTATTTTGAATGACCCACCGTCCGCGCAAGTGAAAACTGGACTCCAAGTGAATACCTTTTGCTAATGGTTGAGTCCAATGCCCCAAAATCCGCAATCCATTGCCAAAACGTACTTGAGCGCCTGCTTCTAAAAAATTGTTGATGGTACCTACATTTGCGCCCAATTTTCCAGCCAAATTTATTTTGCGGCTATTTGGAGACCACAATGCTTTTTTTAATTGCATTTCGTAACCGATGGCTGGTAAATTTGGAATTTGGTAATTCCAGCCTTGTGGTATAGGACGATTGATCAATGCGTGATATGATTTTTGCACCAATAATCCGCCCGCACTGGGGCCTAATACGCCAAGTTGCCAATTTTGTTGAATTTCTAATTGAGAAACGGGATTTATATCAATCTTATCCAACTTGAGTAATAAAGTGCTCGCATAAGGATGATCATTGACCCTTAAACTCTGATCGGTAATTTTGGCGGGGGTATAAATATTTTGGTTTAAATGAAAGCCATAAGTCGATGCCCAGCCTTTTTTGTTCTGAAAAAAAAGAGCCCGATAAGGCTAGCTTATTACTTTTTTTTCAGCCAGTTCTGGAATATACATACCAATTTCAAGCCCGCTGGTATAATATTTATCCGAAGGTTGTAAGAGGTAAATTAAATCGTTTTCGATTAGAATAGCTGTGCCTTTTTGGAATAGAGGTTGAGCACTTAAATGGTGTAAAGTGAAGGCAAAAAACAAAAACAAAATAAGGGTCAAGTTTTTTTTCATGCTGCGCAGAAATGATGCACAGGGGGACGCATGAAAGTGTACGTAAAACTTCGTAAGATGGATAATAATTAGTCCCCCCAAAAAACCTTTTTGTCAACCCAGCTAACTCGTTACCCTCTTTAGGAACGTTTAAACAATAAGTGCTCACTTTTGCCTAGTTCTTTTTCAGCCACCTTCCCTATCTTTTTCGTTATACTTCCTTCGGGATGGAAACAAGTCTTCTAAAACTTTTAACTTTGCGGTCACTTGAATAGGTTCAAGTTTTACCCCTGACCACGACATACTTATGAAGATTGTACAAGAACTCTTAGATTTATTAGATCTAGAGCAAATTGAAGAAAATTTATTCCGCGGTTACAGCAAAAGCGTGGGGAGTAGCACTGTATTTGGCGGACAGGTGCTTGCTCAGGCACTTTCATCAGCCATGCGTACAGTTCCTGAAGAACGGATAGTGCATTCGCTTCATGCTTACTTCATCTTACCGGGCGATCTAAATTTACCCATCGTTTTTGAAGTAGAGCGTATCCGTGATGGCGGCAGTTTTACTACCCGTCGGGTGAAAGCCATTCAAAAAGGGCATGCTATTTTTCTAATGTCGGTTTCATTTCAGTTGGCTCAAGAAGGCTTTGATCACCATATCAGCATGCCCAATGTATCGCCGCCAGATTGGTTGGTGAGTTGGGAAGACCTAGCCAATAAATTTGGCGATATGTTGCCCGAGAATATTCGCAAGTTTTTGAACCTCGATCGCCCCATCGAATTTCGCCCCGTAGAGCTAATCAACCCCGCTTTGCCAGGTAAAAGTCAGCCTTTTCGCCATATTTGGATTAAAGCCAAAGGCGAAATGCCGGAAGATGTACGCCTTCATCAGCAGGTTTTGGCCTATACTTCTGATTACAATTTATTGACGACAGCTTTATTACCTCATGGTAGTGAAGCATCTTTCGGGAATGTACAACTGGCCAGTTTGGATCATGCCATGTGGTTTCACCGCCCGTTCCGCGTCGATGAATGGCTGCTTTACGCCATCGATAGCCCTAGTGCTTCTAATGCTCGCGGTTTTACGCGGGGTAATTTTTTCACCCAAGACGGGCGTTTGGTAGCTTCAGTCGTTCAGGAGGGTTTAATGCGCCCAAGAAAAACGGAATAACTACAACAACTAGTAGAATCAACTCGAACAATATACCATGAGTGAAAACAGTCTTTTTGAAACCCGTTTTTTCCGCTTAGCATCCGAATACGATTATATGCTGCGCAGAAAAAATACGCCAAAAGGAACAGGCGACGGTTTGCTGGATCGCTATATCCACCCCGTAATTACCCAAGGAAATATTCCCTTGTATTGGCAATACGACCTTAACCCCACAACCAACCCGCACTTGATGATTCGCCAAGGGATCGATTCGGTGGTGAATGCCGGAGCGGTGGTGCTCGACAATAAAGTTGCCTTGATTACCCGAATGGAAGGGTACGACAATCAATTTTTCTTTGGTATTGCCGAAAGTCGTAGCGGAATTGATCAATTCAGTTTTCAACAGTATCCGGTAGTTTTACCCCTGCCAACCAATATACAGTCCAACATATCCAATATGCGTTTAACTGCGCATGAAGACGGCTGGATTTACGTACTCTACAATAGCGAACAACCTGGAGGAGAAAGCGAAAATAGTGTGTATTTTCATTCCATTGCGCGTAGTAAAGATTTAAAAGACTGGGAAAGTTTACCTGATTTGGCTTTTACTTCGCCCGAACAGCGAATTTGTTTGCTTCATACAGGGTTGGTGAACGATCAGTATTTGATTTACACTCAAAAGCTGGACGAAGGCGGCGATCGAAAAATTAAGAAAGCACCGATCGCCCTGAATTATGTTGCCGATTGGGGAAATCCTTTGCTTCAAGAGGCCACCCACCTGAATGACGATCGACTACCGGCAATGAGCTTACCCCATTATCTTTTAGGCCCCGCGCCGATTCGTTCGGAATATGGTTGGGTGCATCTGTTCTCCGGATTGTCAAAAACACCTTATGGCTGGCGACATGTGCTGCAAGTAGCTTTGACTGATCTTGATAATCCAGCAGTTGTAAAAGCACGGCCAGGCGGTAAATTTTTGGTTTTGAATGAAAAAGAAAAGGCGACACCCGCTTTGCGGATACTTCATTCCAATGGTTGGGTGCAGTACAAGGATAAAATCTTCATTTACTATACCACAGCTGATAACCGTACGCAAGTAATGACCATTCCTATGGATCGGTTACTGGATTACATCTTAAATACTCCAGAGGTAAGACGTGATTCAAATCCAAGTTTGAATACGCGTATTGAAATGATAAAAGCGAACTTGCCTTTTATGGAGAATTTTCATTTGTAAAAAAAGGTAAAAGTTTAAGTCAGCGGTTTCGAGCCAAAAAAGTAGGCAAATTTTTGCTAGCTGCTTCATCCCGATTTATCGGGGCGAGCCTCCTTTTTGAAGGCGATGCAGGGCATCGGCTGAGAAAAGAGGCGAAGGATAGCAAAAATTTGACCTTTTTTGGCCGAAATGGGAGCGACCTAAATTTTTACAAAAAAGAAAGGCTGCCCTAAGCAGCCTTCTCATGACTAAAATCTAGCCCGGTAATCAGTCTTTGCATTTCAAATTTAAGTCGAAAGCGAACTTAAACACAGTATATATTTTGGTTGTTTTTGAAAAAAACAACTCATAATTACTCTTTAAAATATTACTAATGAATATTTTACAATATAATTGATTTGACTTTTTTACGCCACGCTATGAATTTATTTTATATTAACAAAAAGTAAATTTGGATCTATCTCCTTCTATTTTTGAATTTCACTTCCCACTTGGACCATATTCGCGCATTTGCTGATCGCGACTGAGGTACATGGTGGGTGTGCCTGATAGGTTGAGGATCTTACCTTTGACTACTATCATTTTATTTTTCCAAGTTGCGATGGGATCATACGGAAAATTGACCAGGTCTTCTTTGCGAATAAATAAGGAAAAAATCTCATTGGGGTATTGTTGATCCAGGTTCATGATGATGTTTCCCTTTCGACTTACCCGAGTGCTGACCACCTTTCCTACTACCCTAAAATCTTCACTCCGCCCCATGTACAAACGGGCTTGAACAGTATTGAAATGACCGGGCGGTAGCGTAGATCCCACCATTGGCTCCGTATCGCCAGCGGCGGTAGGAACCAACCAAAGCCCTTTATTCACTTGTTTTTCCAAGCGATTCTCCAGACTATCATCTAATATTGGAAAAAAATCGATGCCGCTCAATTGTTCTACCTCATCTATCGGTACCGCAAAACTAGCCAAAGGATAAGCCCCTGCTTGGTTGGGAATGATAAACCCAATCGCTCTTTTTTGTTTCAGATCCAAGGCCACTTTCCAAAATTTTTCAGGGATAGACACCTGGTTGATACTTCTTGGAATGACGGGTAAATCATTGCGCAAAACGGGTCCGGTAACGACACAAAGCTGGGTATTCGGATTGTGATAGATGTAGGCACGCAAGGCGCCTTCTAATTCCGACCAAATTCCCCGATTGAATTCAGGCAACTGTGGCGACATGTTCGAGTAAAAATAGGATTCCGACAATGCCTTTTCCGACCATCGAAAATCAGCGGAAGGGGCTAAATGTCCTCGATCGTAACCAAAAGCATCGTAAGTAATGGTACTGTCGGTTAGAATTTTTTTCAAAAAATAATCCCGTTCTTCCGCTGAACCCGTTTTTACCAGCGGGTCAGGTCGGAAATCGTTGGTGCGCCCTACCATGCCATTGATGATGTCGGGTGTGATCAAGTGCGCTACCCACTTGGGTTGTTCGTATTTTTCGGCATACACCAAAGCCATCAAAGAGTGGGTAACCAATTCTTCTCCAGGAAGCAAGGCCGGCAAGAGCGGCAAAAGATCCATTCGAGCTTTATCCAACTTCACCGACTCTATTTGACTCAGTACCAATACCTGGCGATTACGCAGACTATCTAAGCTAGCATTGAGTTGTTGTAAACGATCGTCAATATTTTGTGCCAAAAGGGCGTTTGACAGGCAAAAAAATAAGGCCGAAAAGAGGGATAAGCGCATTTTGCTAGGTTGTTAGGGGTGAAGGCTAAGATGTAATTTTTGTTTTTTTCAGTCCTTTGAACGTTTTTCCAATTTAAAATACTATGTCCCCCCGACACCATTTTCACAAAGTTTAAATTGAAAAAATGGTAATAAAATAAAAGACCAATGAACCCAACTACCTGCTTAGGTGTTAACTTCACGATTTTTAACAGCAGCATAATTTACCCAAATTCATGAGTTTCCTAGATAATCTGAAAAAAGCGCAATTCGAGGATATTCTTCCAGCTTGGAAAGTTCTGGATAGTGTTGATCAATTGGCTCAATTGAAAGCCGATTCTTTCACCAAACCAGTAGCCATATTCAAACATAGTACAGCTTGTGGTGTCAGTGCTCAGGCAAAATTCAAACTAGAGCAAGGTTGGGACATTGATCCGCAAACAATGGATTTTTACTACCTAGATTTACTACAAAATCGGGCTGTTTCCAATCAGATTGCCAGTGAACTCGGGGTTACCCACCAATCTCCTCAATTAATTTTGTTGAAAGACGGGCAGCCCGTTTTCCATACTTCTCATCACCGGATTAGTTTGAGCGGTTTGCACAATGTGTTGGCATGAAAATAATGCTTATTGCCGCAAAATCAGATAATAACGTCTTGGGTTACCAGGGCGATTTGCCTTGGCATTTACCCGGTGATTTGGCTTTTTTTGAAGCCCAAATCAAAACCGGTTTTTTATTAACTGGGCGAACATCCTATTCATCTCCCCAAGGCCAGGAGGTTTTTGCCAATCGCTCGGATTTGGTGGTGGTTACGCGCCAAAAAGATTACAAAATCGAGCATGGGTTTGTTGCCCATGATATCGAAAGTGCTTTTGCCCTCGCCAAAAGCAAAGGTGCGGAAAGATTGTTGGTTTTAGGCGGTGCGGAGATCTATGCACAAACCATACACCTGGCCGATGAACTGATCATCACCGAAGTGCATGGCACTTTTCAGGGCGATAGCTTTTTCCCGGCCATTGACCTTCAGGAATGGAAAGAAATCAGTAGGACAAATTTTCCGGCTGATGCTGTGAATGCGTTTGCGTACTCGTTTGTTCGGTTTGAGAAGCGGTCACATTCCTAGCTTGTGCCTCCTGCGCACGCAACTGATCACTGGTGAGCGTACTGCCGTCATGACTCCAACCTGGAGGTCCAATTAGGTACCAAATTTTATCTTTTAAACTTCCCTTATTGCGCAAATCCTGAGCGATGGCAAACCATTCATGAAAAACAAGGGTAAAGGCATTTGGATTGGTCAGGTTTGTAGTCAATCCGTAGCGCAAGGGCTCATACTCCAGCTCATCCTCTTCTTTTTGAAAAGTCCCAAACAGGCGATCCCAGATGATCAAAAACATGCCTAAATTACGATCCAGGTATTTTACATTGGAAGCATGGTGCACTCGGTGATGAGAAGGGGTAACCAAAAAGTACTCCACCAACCAATGGAGTTTGTTCACATGTTCGGTGTGTACTAATATTCCCCAAATTTGGGTGGCGCCATAAATAAAGACAATGTCTAACGGTTTGAAACCCGCCAAAGCCAATGGAATAAAGAATATAAAGCGGTATAAAGGTTGAAAAACGGAGGATCGGAAACCCACCGTTAGGTTATACAACTCTGAAGAATGGTGGGTAACATGCACCGCCCAAAACAGGCGACTGTGGTGATCAACCCGATGAAGCCAATAATAAAGAAAGTCTTCGCCAATGATCAACCAAAACCAATACCAAAATCCCATCGGAACCTGCATGATATGAAACTGGTAGAACCAAACCAGCGCCACTACATAGACCCCCCGAAAAAGCAAATCAATACTGCTGTTGAGCAGCATGAAATAAAGGTTGGTTAGGGTATTGCGCACGGTGTACTTTCCCACCGGCCGGTAATTACTGAGCAATATCTCCAGTAAAATAACGACAACATAAATTGGTGTCGTCACCAAGATTAGAATCTGTTCTCTTAAAGCTTCCATAGGCCGCAAAATTAAGAAACGTAAATCATCCTCGCATAGATTTTCTGGTTTTTACTTGAAAAGTTGATAAAAAGTCTAAAATCCGCTATTTTTGTACTCCGGTATATGCACTTCTGTTAACACCTTTCTTAGCCTTTTATGGGATTTCGAACTCATTACAACGTATCTGTTGTTAGAGTGTGTTTGGATTCCTAGTTTGCAAGCGAAAATAGGCCAAAATTAGTCCCAGTGAGGCATGAAAAGCGGAGTGTAGCAGCGCTACATGAGCATTTGAAGAACGAAACTGGGGCTGATTTTGGACATTTGCAGCGCAAACTAGGAATCCAAACACACTCTTAAAAAAACCATTCAATTGCTCGATCTATGGCTGAAGAAATTAGCATGGCTGAACTCAAAGAAATGATCCGTGATCTAACTCGTTCTCAACAGGAGAATGGGCGGGAATTAGAAGTTTTGAAAACTTTATTTCACGAAACCGATCGGATGCTTTCCAGTAAGTTTAGCGATACCGACAAAAAACTCAACAAGGCTACCGAATTGTTCACCAGCCAATGGGGGCGACTGATCGAAAGCTTGGTAGAAGGCGATTTGGCCAAAATCCTCCAACAACGCGGTATTGCGGTTACTGATACAACCTCTCGGCGCAAAGGCAAAAAGCGCGGGGAAAACTTTGAATTTGACATCATCGCTCACAATGGCGATGAAATTTTGATTGTGGAAGTCAAAACCACCCTCCGTCCCGATGATGTCAAGGATTTTAAAGCAAAAATGAGCAAAGCCAAATTGCTACTTACTGAATACCAACATTACCAAGTATACGCCGCAATGGCCTATTTACAGGCCGATGCTGGCGCTGAAATCATGGCGGAGAAACAGGGTTTCTTCGTCATCAAAGCAACTGGCAACAGCGCTTCGATCATCAACGACGTGCAATTTGTTCCGAAGGTTTATTAAGAGAAAAATGGAGGAAGGCGTTTACTTTTGTTCTAATATTTTGAATGGATTCTGAATTTCCAGAATACCATTAATGAGCTGACCGTGTTGCAAATCTTCAGTATAAAGCATATTACATCCAATTTCTATGCAACTGCTGATAATTAAGGAGTCATAAAATGAAAATCCGTAGCGTTCAGCAATTCTTATTGCAGCTTGAATAGTTGTAAAGGAATTGGTGTGAAGGTTCAAATTTTGGCTTACCTCAATAAGTGCAGCATCTATATTAGACCAAGGAATTTTAAATTTCCTATTAAGTGTATTTGATAATTCTTGTAGCACTTGAGTACTTATCCAAGATCCCGATCTCGCAGCAATAGCAGTTGCAATAGCTCGTTTGGACGGTTCAGTTTCAGTATAACAGTAAATCAGCACATTGGTATCAAGAAAAGATTTATCGCTCATTGGCTTCGTCTCGATTAAACTTAAAACCAAGTGTATCTAGGCTTACTGCGGTAAATTTTTCTTGCTCAGGCAAAGACTGCTTTGACCCCTCTTCTTTTATGGGAACAAGACGGAGTACATTCAACTGTTCTAATTCACGCAATAAGTTTAATGCATGAAGATCAAAAACTTCAATGGTAATGATCATGTAATCTAGTTTATGCTACAAAAATAGCAGAAAGATGCGTAAAGTGCAACTCTGAACCTAATGTACTGTGCCTTTGCAGCACCAGTCATAGACCCACAGCGCTTCGATCATCAACGACCTACAATTTATTCCGAAGATATATTAGCCCTTAGGTAATACTGTTTTCATCTATCCGCTGTAGCTTTGTCGCTATAAATGTCCACTTATGAATGAAGAAATTCGCAATCGGATTGAAAGCTTTGCTTTTTTCCTGGCCATTATGGTCGTTACCATCGTTGCTGCTTGGTTAGTGGATCGTTTGTTCAAGCGTTTTCTGGAAAATTCCAGCGAAAACATCAAAAGCGATCCTACTAATTATCAATTTCTTCGACATGCCGTCAGTGGGTTGATCTATGTGGTAGGAGTTAGTTGGGCCATTTGGTCAGTTCCAAGTATGCGAGCCATCGCTAATTCGCTTTTGGGTGCTGCCGGTATCTTGGCTATTGCCGTCGGTTTTGCCTCCCAACATGCTTTAGCCAATGTGGTCAGTGGCATTTTTATCGTGGTATTCAAACCATTTCGGGTCAACGACCGACTAAGACTTCGCGATAATTTGAGCGGAGTGGTGGAAGACATCACGTTGCGACATACCGTCATCCGTGATTTTGAAAACCGGAGGATCATCATTCCCAATTCCGTTATCAGCCAGGAAGTCATCATCAATTCCGATTTTGGCGATGATAAAATTTGCAAATGGTTTGAAATTTATGTTTCAATGGATGCCAACATCGATGATGCGAAAGCTATTTTATGTGATGAAGCCTTGAAACATCCATTGCGCATTGATGCCCGCAAACCAGAAGACATCGAAAAAGGGAAACCGGAAGTCACCGTAAGGGTATTGCGGGTTGACGAATATGGCATCCGCCTCCGCGCTTGGATCTGGGCAAAAGACACCTCTGATGCTTTCGTCATTTCTTGTGAAATGTACGAGTCGGTAAAAAAACGGTTTGATGAGGCCGGCATCCATATCCCTCAAGCCCCTATGCTAAAAGCGGATATGACCCCAGTCGTTAATCAATTCTGATCTTAGTGGTTTTTATTGAAAAACGCCACATAGACGAATGCCACCCACGCTAGCCAAATCGGTTTTAACGTGTGAAAAATAGGCTGTTAATCGTAAAGACAAAATCCAAAGCATGCAAATGGTTAATTTTATTGCCATTAATCCACAGAAAATGGCCGCTCCTTTGCAACGCATTCTTTCGCCACGCTACCGTTTGTTATCCCATCTGCTGTTTTGGATCGTTTACATGTTGTATTTCACGTTACTCTACGGCAGTTTTAGCGAAGATTTTTTAAGGGGGTTCCGAGAAGTGATCATTACTTTACCGGTAAAAGTTACCGCAACCTATTTTTCTCTTTATTTCCTAGTGCCACGTTTTTTGGATGCCAAACGCTACCCGCTATTGATCTTGTTGTTTTTGGGCTCGGCAGTGTTTTTTGGTTATGTGGATCGTATTTTGATGCACCTTTTTTATGTGCCCATCTATATCCCCGATTATGATTATGTCAAACATCCATTGACGGATTTAGTCAAAGCGTTGCAAAGAACCACAAGCGTTTACATCGTCGTTTTTGCCGCTGTAGCCATCAAACTCATCAAACGCAATTATCAAAATGAGCGCTTGGCTCAAGAACTTGGGAAAGAAAAACTGGATGCCGAGTTGAAATTCTTGAAAGGCCAGATCCACCCCCATTTTTTGTTCAATACCATGAATACCCTGTATGCGCTTACGCTACAAAACTCGCCGATGGCTTCTGAAGTGGTATTGAAACTCTCCAATTTTTTGGATTACCTCCTTTACGATTGTAATGTGGATCAAATTGCTTTACGCCGCGAGATTCAGCAGATGCAAAACCTAATTGAGTTGGAGCAATTGCGCTACGGCAACCGCCTGGATGTGAGTTTCACATTCTCTGGCGACATAGGGAATCAACAATTACCGCCGCTGCTCATGTTGCCTTTTGTGGAAAATGCGTTCAAACACGGGGTAAGCAAAAACGTTGAAGATGCTTTTATCAGCATCGATTTGAATGTTACTGAAAAACAGCTGGTTTTACGGGTTGAAAATAGCAAGGGCGAGGATAGTCCACTCGAAGCGGAATACACCAAAGGGATTGGTTTGAAAAATGTACAACGCAGATTAGAATTACTTTTTGGCAAACGCTTCGACTTACAAATTTTCAATGAAGAGGATACCTTTATGATTGTCTTGAAGATTCCAGCACAACCCAATTTGGTGCTTTCTCCCCAAAATGTATCCTAAAACCAAGCGCTAAATCTCCTCATCACTTTGTTGCAGCAATTCTTTGGGCAAGTGTTTTGACGTTTTTGCCCCTAGTTCTTTGATGCGTTCGGCTTTGCCAATCAGCGTATCGCGATACCGCGGCGCATCCGACAACTTATTCATGGCTTCGCGGTAGGCGTTTTGGGTCTGATCAATGCGGTTGCCAATCGATTTGAGATCCTCCACAAAAGCGCAAAATTTATCGTATAACAAACCGCTTTGCCGCGCAATTTCCAGCACGTTATTTTTCTGCTTTTCTTGTTTCCAAATAAAAGATACCGTACGCAAAGTAGCCAGCAAGGTGGAGGTGCTGACGATCACAATATTGCGCTCCAGTGCTTCGGTAAATAAACGCTGATCCTGTTGAATGGCCAAGGCAAAAGCAGGTTCAATAGGAATGAATAGCAATAGATAATCAGGAGTGTTGATTTGATAAAGCTGCTGGTAGTTTTTGTCGCTCAGCTCGCGGATGTGCCGGCGGATGCTCTCCAGGTGGGCGCGCAAAGCGATTTGTTTCTCGCTTTCTCCCGATTGTTGGCAATACCGCTCATAGGCGGTGAGGGACATTTTCGAGTCCAGCACCAGATGCTTATCCTCTGGCAGATGGATGATGAAGTCGGGGCGTTTTTGACGACCTTCTTCATCGGCATAGCTGGGTTGCACCTGGTAATGGAGGTCGCGCACCAGGCCCGCTTTTTGTAGCAGCACTTCCAGTTGAAGCTCCCCCCAATCGCCCTGCGTTTTGTTGTCGCCTTTGAGGGCGCTGGCCAAATTGCTGGCATCTTGGCTCAGTTGGACGTTGAGCTCCCGTAGTTGCTCAATTTCTTTTTTGAGCGACACCCGGTCGCGGGTTTCCTCGACAAAGCGTTTTTCGATGCCATCTTCAAAAAGTCGGATATTTTCTCGCAAGGGTTCCAAAACTGTATGGAGTTGCTCTTGATTTTGGAGGGTGAATTTTTGGCTTTTTTCCTCTAGCAAGCGATTGGCTATTTGTTCAAATTCTACTTGGAAGCGTTGTTGAATGTTGGCCAAATCGTCTTTTTGGGTTTGCAATTTTTCTTCCAAATGGAGAATTTCTTGATCCCGACTAGAGAGAAAACCCAGCAATTGACGTAGTTCCTGTTCTTTGATGCGGGTTTCATCGGTCAGCATTTGCAGCTGTTGCTGGATGCCTTCATAGATTTCACGGAGAATATACTGTTTGGACAATTCGCTACGTGACACCGCATTGGCTTGCCAACTGTATTTGGTTACCATCCAGGCGCTAAGACTTCCAATGACCAGGCCGCAAACTAAAAACAAAAGGGCTATTGCTAGTGCGTCCACACGATTGGTTTTAAAGGTGATTTGTTGCAAGGGTTTTGAAATTTCAATTCAAAAATCCAAAACATTGCAAAATCAAAACTAATCGTTTTATTTTTAAAAACAAAAAAATAAATCCAGCTTTGAATTCATATATTCTGGGTTATAGCTGAGAAATCAGAAAAAGTAAGCACCTTAACTCCTTCAATTTCATTTAAGATGAGTAGATCAGCATCCCCAGTTATGAGGTAATCAGCTTTACCGTCCAAGGCAAGTTCAATAAGGAAATTGTCTTTTTCATCTCGACACAAGTCTACTTTTCTTAAAACCTCAACTTTCTCCCCGAAGGCCTCAAAATGAAATAAAATATTTTCTACATCCTGATACTGGAAATACTTTTGCAATTTAGGACGGAGTGCAACTTCAACAAATTCTTCAATTAATCTTTCGCTAAACAAAAGAGTTAATTGATCTGATGTGAATAGCTTATCAAGAACCTGGTATTTTCTAGAGATTAGAAAACTGATCCAAAGATTAGTATCCAATACTACCCGAATCTTTTGCATACTTTTCTTGATGCTTAGTTCTCACTAAATCAACCTCTAAAGCAATTTCTTCTTCACTTATTTGAGAAGTTAGATCTGCTCGAGATCGTATTTTCTCGAGAAGTTGTTGAAAAGCAATGTTATAATTTGCTTGAGCAGGCCGAATTCGAATAAGGTTTAAACGAGCCAACTCTTCTAAAAGCTTTTCTGCTTCCGGGTTGATTAAATCGATCTGTAATGATATCATGTCGATCTATTTGATTAAATTCCTACAAATTTGATGTTTTTTGAAGACCAAAACAAACCTAAATTTCACCAGATCAATTCAAGAGCTACAAACACTACCCCTTTCCCAATTCCTCCGCTCGTACAAATGCCGCTCTGGCGCCAGCAATAATATCCTCCTGCAACTGGGTATCTTGAAATGATTTAAGCGCCGCTTCAGTAGTCCCTCCGCGCGAGGCCACCCTTTGAATCCATTCGTCGCAAGAAAGATTGGTTGCCAAGTACAATTCCACCGCTCCCATAAAGGTTTGACTCACCAAAAGTTCCGATTCTGAATTGGAAAAACCCAGTTCACGAGCAGCTTTAATCATGGAATTCATAAAAAACCAAACATAGGCTGGTCCGCTACCTGATATCGCCGTGGAAGCATCGATGGCCGATTCTTGTTCTACATAGACCGTTTTTCCGGTAGTATTGAGTAAATTTTGTACCGTAACCAACTCAATGCGCGTTACCTCATCAGATGAAGTGAAAGCAGTCATTCCCCGACCAATCTGCGCCGGCAGGTTGGGCATAGCACGGATGATTTTTTTCACTTTCAAGGCGTCAGAAATGGTCGCAATTTTCACCCCGGCCATAATCGACAAAAATACCTGCTGTGGATGCACTAATGGAGCAAGAAGCTGGAAAAGACTGCCCGAATCTTGGGGTTTTACCGCAAGGATCACCAAATCAGCACGTTCTAAACACTCTTCGGGTGATCCATAAACAGCGCCAATTTCTTTTTTCGCCAATTCCTCGGCACGTTCTGGTGATTTTTCCAGAATCATGATGTCTTCCTTGCTGGCAATTTGCGAACGTAAAAAACTTTGGGCATAGGTGAGCCCCATGTTACCGCCGCCAATGATCAAAATCTTCATAAAATGTTGGTTTTTAACTATTTTGATAGTTAATTTGGCGAGTATTTTTTGGTCAGGAGTCGTAAAGGTAGGAAAAAACTTTTTGAGGAAACTCAATTTTGATAGCGACTGAGAATATTTTTGTTAAATTTGTTGCAACATTAAATGTATAGACATATATTTGTGCCGTTATGAAGATTGAAGAAGCGATACAGCAAAAACAGTTCCGCTCGGTGTATCAAAAGACCGTTGTCAACATTTTGTACACCGCCGGTTGGTTAAATCAAATTACTACCAACTATCTGCGCCCTTTTGGAATTTCGGGGGAGCAATACAATATTCTCCGGATTCTTCGGGGTATGCATCCGGAAACTGCAACGGTAAAAACCTTGACCGAACGCATGCTCGATCGTATGTCCAATGCCTCACGATTGGTAGAAAAACTCAAGCAGAAAGGACTGGTGGATCGGCGTGAATGTCCATTTGACCGCCGCAGGGTGGATATTTCCATTACTCAAAAGGGATTGGACTTATTGGAAGAGACCGCCAAATTCATGGATCAGGATTATGATCGGCGCTTGGAAGTACTCTGCCCTGAAGAGGCCGAAGAGCTAAATCGAATACTCGACAAATTACGTCAGTAATATGACAAAAGAATGATGTAGCTACATTAAATATTTCTACATCATTTGCGTTTACTCTGCAACTATAGCGTTTAATCACGCTTTTGAATATTTGAAAACTATGATTCCTTCATTCAAATTGATTTTTAAGATGAAAAACTTGACTTTCTTGTTCTTTTTCGCTGCTATTTTGGGTCTTGCATTTACCAACCCTTCAAGCGGTGTAGCTAGCTTTAACGTTGACACCACAGCTAGCTTTATCAAGTGGACTGCCTATAAAGTAACCGGCAAACACTTTGGCAAAGTTAAATTGCAGAGCGGTAGCTTGAAAATGAACAAAACCAAATTGGTTGGCGGTACTTTTGTTATCGACATGACCACTTTGGCTGTTGAAGACATCCAAGGCGAGTATGCTGACAAATTGAAAGGTCACTTGATGTCTGACGATTTCTTCAGCGTTGAAAAGAACAAAACAGCTACTTTCGAAATCACGAAAGCAACTGCTACTGACAAAATGGGTGGTTACAAAGTTGACGGTAACTTGACCATCAAAGGCATCACCAAGCCAATTTCTTTTACTTCTAAGATCACCAACGATGGCGCTAAAGTTTCTAGCACTTCTACCATCAAGATCGACCGTACCAACTACGACATTAAGTACGGTTCTGGTAAATTCTTCCCAAGCATCGGCGACAAGGCGATCTATGACGATTTTGACCTAGAAGTAACTTTGGTTGCTAACAAGTAATTGTAAAACAGACAGGCCCTTGGGGCTATAAAAATGGGATGATCTGTACTTCAGGTCATCCCATTTTTTTTGTGAACTTCTTATTTTACCTCCGAAGGTTTCTCTTCCATTTTTTCCGGAACAAAAGGTCTAATGATCAAGCGTAACGACTGATCATAGGTCAGATAACTCCAGATCCAGTTGAAAAACACGATAACTTTGTTGCGCGCACCAATGAGCTGGAACAAATGGATGAACAACCATACCAACCAAGCGAAAAACCCCTGGAAGTGGAATTTTGGCAAATCCACTACGGCTCGGTTCCGACCAACGGTAGCCATTGAACCTAAATCTTTGTATTTAAAAGGTTTGACGGTTTTGTCTTTGCTTTTTAGCTTAAAATAATTACCTAGGTACTTACCCATTTGCATCGCTACCTGCGCTACTTGCGGATGACCGTCTGGAAAACTGTCTGTTGGTTGAAAGGCTAAATCGCCGATGGCAAAAATATTCCCCGTTCCTTCCACTTGACAATATTCGTTGATACGTACTCTATTGCCCCTGGCAATTGCCGACTCCGGCAAGCCTGGAATGATGCTGCCGATAATTCCTGCCGCCCATATTACTTTGCGTGACCGAATTGGATCACCGTGGCTCATGAATACCATATCTCCTTCAATATCGGTTACCCGATCATTCAAAATGACATTGACGTTTAAATCTTTTAAGAATTTGAGCGCCTTATCAGAGGATTGTTTGGACATGCCTTTGAGCAATTGATCGCCGCTCTGAATGAGGTGAATGTCTACTTCATGGCTGTCCAGCTCCGGGTAGTCTTTCGGTAAAATGTATTGCCGCATTTCCGCTAAAGCCCCGGCAACTTCCACGCCCGTTGGTCCGCCACCTACGATTACTATATCGATGTACCCTTGGCGTTCGTCAAAATCCGTAATGGTCAGCGCTTTTTCGTAATCTTCTAATATCCGATTGCGCAGATATAGCGCTTCCGAAACCGACTTCATGGAAATGGCTTTGGAGGCAATTTTTGCGTTGCCAAAAAAATTGGTATGCGCCCCGGTTGCCAACACCAAATAATCGTAATTGACAATACCAAGCGGGGTTTGGATGCGGTTGTTTTCGATCTCGATAGCGGTTACTTCCGTGACCCGAATGAAAACATTGCTGATTTTTTGAAAATACTTCCGCAATGGAAAAACTATGGAACTGGGTTCTAACCCCGCCATGGCCACTTGATAAAAAAGTGGTTGAAACTGATGGAAATTGTTGCGATCAATCAGCACCACTTGCAAATCAGATTTGGCAAGTTGGCGAGCTAGCATGAGTCCGCCAAAGCCGCCGCCTACGATCACCACCCGCGGGTGATTGGATTCAGGGATGTTTATTTTCATCTGGTTTCGTTTTGCCTATTTTTTTGGATGCTTAAGAGTGTGTTTGGATTTTTTATTCGCGCTACAAATTGCCAAAATTCACCCCAACTTCGTTGTAAAAATACTCATGTAGCTCTGACCTGCCCCGACAAAGTCGGGGTACACTCTCCCGACTTTGTCGGGATGTACC
>JBBANM010000041.1:44016-50943 GCA_040401995.1 Saprospiraceae bacterium | reverse complement strand
GTTATTTGGAGTATAGACTTTTCGACAATATAAAATTTTTGAACACGCTCTTAAGTAATGAGCCAAAATAAATTAGGACTGGCTTTATTTATCGGGTGTTGCGCCTTCTAGGGCATCGGTATACAAAATGGTTGCTGAATAAGCCGGAACAACTACACTGGAAGCCCGGAACTTACCCAATTTACCATTCAGATCTACTTCTTCTCCATTCAAGATGATGTTCCAATTGGATATCGGCAAAAATACGCCTTGTGGCTCATTGGTACCGTTAAACATGACCGCAATGGTGTTCCAAGTATCGCCATTGGCATTGTTCAAGATCATATACGCCACGATATTGTCTTTTCCGGTTTCTACAAACTTGAGATGCTCGCGAATCATCTGACTACTTGGCATCCGGAAAGCGGGATGGGTTTTGCGCAAGTAAATCAAAGTCCGGATGTAATCATATTCAGCTTTGAATTGGAACTTCCTACTCCAATTTAATTGGTTGATGCTATCCGGGGAATTAAAGGAGTTTTCATTGCCCTGTTTAGTCACCAACATCTCGCTACCTGCTTGCATAAACGGCACCCCCTGCGAGGTCAACACCATCGTCATCGCCAATTTATACATCCGTTTACGATCGGCTTCGGTATCCTCAGGGTTGGTAATGGCTAGGCGATCCCATAAGGTATGGTTATCGTGACAAGAGGCGTAAGTAATGGTTTGGTAAGGCTCATCGGCCCAAGGGGCTTTGGAATAGTTGACTTGGTTGTAATCTATATCCGGATGGTAGGTAGAAGCAACCACGCCAAATTTTATACTTTCTTTAGTCCCTAGTTTCCCGCCAACAAACCCGCGATCAGTTGGATTGAATACGCTGCCGCGGATGCCATCGCGAATGTCATCGCTAAAAGCGGCAATGTGATCCAATTTTTTGGTGTTGATTTTAGTGGCTTTCATACCGTCTGGAAGCGGGCTTCCGCCAGCTGTCCAACCCTCGCCATATAGAAAAATCGTAGGATCAACTTTATGTACAGCCTTACTAATAGCGTTCATCGTTTCAATATCATGAATCCCCATCAGGTCGAAGCGAAACCCGTCAACGTGGTATTCTTTGACCCAATGCAAAACCGATTGAATCAAAAATTTCCGCATCATTGGCCGTTCTGAAGCCGTTTCATTGCCACAGGCCGAAGCATTGGAAAAACCGCCTTGATCATTTTGGCGATAATAGTAGCCTGGCACCAGCTGATTGAAATTCGATTGTTCAGTATCTCCGGTATGGTTGTACACCACATCCATAATTACCCGAATGCCTTTTTGATGCAACGCCAACACCATTTGCTTAAACTCTTTAATTCTTACCGCGCCATTGGTGGCATTGGTGCTGTAACTGCCTTCCGGAGTATTGTAATTTTGCGGATCATAACCCCAGTTGTAGGTATTGGGATCATAAGGCTTGGTTTCATCAATCGACTTAAAATCAAAAGCTGGCAACAAATGCAAATGGGTAATACCCAATTCTTTCAAATGGTCGAGTCCGGTGGATAAACCTTCCGGGCTTTTGGTTTTTGTTTCGGTTAATCCTAGGTATTTGCCTTTGTTGGCGATCCCCGATGAAATGTGCGACGACAAATCCCGAATATGCAATTCATAGATTAAAATATCGGTGGGTTGTTGCAATTTCGGTTTTACGTCATAGTTCCAGCCCAGCGGATTGGTTTGTTTCAAATCAACCACCATGCCTCGTTTGCCATTGGCGCCAGTTGCCACCGCGTAGGGATCCGGAACTTCATTTTGCCAAGCGCCCTTAATTTTTACCTGAAAAGTATAGTATTTCCCTTTTTGGTCGCCGGTTAGATTGGCAGTCCAGGTTCCTTGGGCGCCTTTTTTAAGGGGGATGGTTTTTAGTGCGGAGCCGTCAAGACCTTGGCTATATATTTTGAGTTGAGCTTCCTCTGCTGGAGGCGACCAGAGTTTGAATATTGTAGCGGCGGGGGTATAAAGAAAACCCAAGTCATCGCCAACATATACCGGGTAGGTTGAAAAATCTGGAGTAATCATATTTTCCATTGCACTCATCCATTTTGGCGAAGCCACTGCAAACATCCCGAAGGCGGCAAGACAATAGTAAAAGACGCTTTTTAACATAATCGGTTGTTTTCATTTGTTCTGAGATCAAATCATACAGGGTTGGCAAAAATACAATTATTCGGCAAAAAAAGGGGATTGATCATGGGAATCGAATTGTTTCAACCTCAAAAGTGTACCAAACGTCACGGTTTTTCTTTTTTTTCAACACCCGTACCTTCTGAATTTTGCAGCCTGATCCCGAAGTATTATCTTCATCCTACTGCTGCCAACCTAATTTTTTTTTCGAAACTCGACTTGCATTCTTAAGGAACAGGGGAATAATAAATTGACATTTTAGCCGCCGCTATTTTGCCGCCAATCAACTATCTTTTGAGGCGCAATGTGCATTGTAACGAAAAAGATAGGAAGAATGGAGGTGAAAGAGCAAGGATAAAGTGATAATTAATTGTTCACCCGTTCCAAAGCAGGTCATTCCGTTTTTGTACCATTTTTAAAGTTAAAACATTTGTGATCATGAGGCCATTACATTTATCCGCCATCGTGCTGATTTTTCTTCCTTTATGGGTTTCCGCTCAATCTGCGGCCAACTGGGTAAACCCCAAGTTGTATTCCGGTTTAGAATTTCGCCCGCTTGGGCCTACCCGTGGGGGACGCGCCACTGCAGTTGCGAGCCACCCCAATCAACCAGAAACCTTTTACTTTGGCGCAACTGGGGGTGGCGTATGGAAAAGTACCGACTATGGCCAAAATTGGCGCAACATTTCCGACGGTTTTTTAACCAGCCCTTCGATTGGCGCAATTACCATCGCACCTTCCAACCCGAAAATCCTCTACGTCGGAACGGGATCAGATGGTCTGCGCAGCAACGTGATTGCCGGCGATGGCGTTTACCGCAGTAACGATAGCGGAAAAAGTTGGGCAAAAATCGGTTTGGAAAAAACTGGGCATATCGGCGCCATTTTGGTGCACCCTACTAATCCTGAAATGGCTTACGTGGCCGCTATTGGCCAAGGTTTTGGCAATAACCCCGATCGCGGCATTTTCCGCACCGAAGATGGCGGCAAATCTTGGAAAAAAATCTTCTACCTCAGTGATTCTACTGGTTTTGCGGATCTGGAATTTCATCCTGCTAACCCTAAAATCATCTATGCTTCCGCCTGGCGTTCCAAACGCTTACCCTGGACCATCATCAGCGGCGGCATGGAAGGCGGCATCTACAAATCTGAAGATGGCGGAAATACCTGGAAAAAAAAGACCACCGGGCTTCCCAGCGGTTTGATCGGTAAAATTGATTTTGCGGTTTCTCCAGCAGATCCGAATCGGGTATATGCTCTCGTGGAAGCCCCCGTTGGCAAGGGCGGCTTGTACCGCTCCAACGACAGCGGCGAGACCTGGGCTTTGGTCAGCACCAAAAAAGATTTGTTGGATCGGCCGTTTTACTATTGCAATGTAGACGTCAATCCGCAAAATGCCGATGCGGTTTATGTCTGTGCTACCAGTTTTTGGTATTCTGGCAATGGCGGAAAAACTTGGGCGGAAAAAAACACCCCCCATGGCGACAACCACGATCTCTGGATCAGCCCGAAAGATACCCTCGTCTGGATTCAATCGAACGACGGCGGTGCAAATGTAACCCGCGACGGCGGCAAAACCTGGTCGACACTCGAAAACCAGCCCACCGCTGAGTTATACCAAGTAGAAACCGACAACCAATTCCCATTCTGGGTCTATGCCGGCCAACAAGATCATTCTACCATTGCTGTGCCCGTTTTACCGCCTTCTGATGCGCCTTATGGCGTCAATAGTTTTTGGCAGGCCGTTGGTGGCTGTGAAACCGGTCCAGCTGTGCCAAAACCAGGCAACCCGAATATCATTTACTCCAATTGCAAAGGTTGTTTTGGCGTTTACGATCGCCGAACCGGACAAGAAAGGATGTACTATGTGGGCGCTGCCAATATTTATGGCCACCAACCCAACGATTTAAAATACCGTTTTCAGCGGGTGGCGCCTATTGCCGTTTCGCCGCACAACCCCAATGTGGTTTACCATGGCTCGCAATATTTGCACAAAACCACCAACGATGGGATTACTTGGACTACCATTTCTAATGATCTCACCGCCCATGAACCCGACAAGCAGATCATTTCTGGCGGACCGATCACGCGCGATGTTACTGGCGAAGAATACTACAGCACCATTTATGAAATCAATGAATCGCCAGTTAAAGCAGGTGTGATCTGGGTTGGCGCCAACGATGGTCCCATCCATGTTACCAAAAATGGGGGAAAAACCTGGACCAATGTCACCCCTCCTACCCTATTACCGGGCGGACGAGTGGATTGCATCGATCCATCTCCTTATCAAGCCGGAAAGGCATATGCCGCCATTTTGCGGTATCAATTGACCGACTGGCATCCTTATGTGTTCAAAACCGAAAATTTTGGTCAGACTTGGACGCTGCTTACCGATGGCAAAAACGGAATTCCCGCCGATTGCCCGGTGCGGGTAGTGCGCGAAGACCCCAATCGCCCTGGATTGCTCTATGCTGGAACAGAAAAAGGATTGTATCTTTCCTTTGATGATGGTTTAAGCTGGCAGCCGTTTCAACAAAATTTGCCCGTTACTCCGGTAACCGATATCAAAATTGTCAAGGGTAATTTGGTGCTTTCTACTATGGGCCGTGGTTTTTACATTTTGGATCATATCAGCGACTTGTATCAGCTTTCTCCGCAGATTGCGCAACAAAAACACCATCTCTATCAACCTGCCAATCAGTATCGTTTGCGGTATAGCGGCACGCCCAAAGGATCAACACCGTATTATCCTTCTCCGCAGATTTTGATCGATTACTATTTGGCCGATACTGTACGTGGTGAATTGACCTTGGAAATTCTAAACAGTCAACAACAAGTAGTGAAAGCGTTTACCGCTACCCGGAGCCAACCCGACACCGCGCGCAACAAACCGCCACGCAACATGGAGAATCAATTTTCTAATTTAGGTTACAGTGCTGCATTGAAAAAAACGCCGGGTTTGCACCGTTTTGCTTGGGATATTCGGTACTGGGGGCCATGGAATAAAGATGGTTTACCCGTTAGCAGAGGCGGTGCAATGGCAGCGCCAGGAAGCTATACCGTACGGTTAAAAGTAGAGGGTCAAACTTATACACAGTCTTTTCAATTGTTGATCGACCCGCGCTTACCGGTGAATGGCATCAGCGAAAAAGACCTACAAGCGCAAGAAAAACTGGCTTTGGAGATCATTGAATTGGAATCTTCAGCCAAAAAATTGTCGGAAAAAGTAAAAACGGAAAAGTCACTTTACGAAAAAGATACCTTGAACAGTAAACCAGATCAACTGATCTTATTAAAACAATTGGATGCGGAACTGGTTACTGCCGAAGGCCGCTACATGACGCCACAATTGCTGGAGCAAATCGCTTATTTGCGCGGCATGTTGGATCAAGCAGATCAGGCGCCGGGCAAAGATGCCATTGATCGTTTTGCGGAATTGAAAAACTGGTACAATCGGGTCATCCAGCATTGGCAAGATTGGGGCAGCAAAAAAGGGGCCGCTAAAACGGATAGACGATAGCATCAAATGTATCTGCAGCATCAGCAAAGTTTTGCTGATGCTGCAAATTTGGGTACCAATTGGGGGTACTCACCAAATTCCCGGAGGGAATGTATATTTATAGCATATAGCAATAGCATTTTCCAAATCCCGAAGGGATTATATGTTTATCCTTGGCATAGAAACATATAATCCCTTCGGGATTTAGAAAAAAGATCCTAGAACGTGCTATAAATATACATTCCCTTCGGGAATAAAATAGTACAGGAAAATTGACATAAAACCAAGTGGTTCAGCACGATATCGTAGAGCCACATTGCAATGTGGCTCTACCAACATCGGATATATACACCCTATTTTTGATAATATAAACTGCAAGTCCTGTAAATAAACATACCCTTCGAGAATAAAATGGCGCCAGGATAGTTACAGATTTTTCACATAGAATCTCTTCGGGATTTTTAGAGCATATTATCTTTATCTCAAAACATCACCATGAACCAATTACAACCCACCCCATTTCTTGACTTTAACCATCCGGATATCCAACAATACGTCGATACCCATACCGATGTGACTCTAAACCCCGAGCAGAGCGTCATTCAATTGTACTACGCCATACGGGATGGTTTTTGGTACAATCCCTATCAGCTCAACCTCAACCGCTCGGCATTATTTGCCAGTACCATCGTCAATAAAACCCAGGCTTACTGTGTAGAAAAAGCCATTCTTTTAGCCGCTGGCGCTCGTTACTTGGGTATACCAAGTCGCCTGTTTTTTGGCGATGTACGCAATCACATCGCTACGGAAAAAATCCAGCAATTGCTCCAAACCGATGTACTGGCCTTTCATGGCGGTACGGAATTGTTTTTGGAAGGAAAATGGGTAAAGGCGACACCCGCTTTCAATCGCTCTTTGTGCGAAAAACTCAATGTAGAACCGCTGGATTTTGATGGGAAGGAAGATTCCATTTTTCAGGAGTTTGACAAATCGGGGCGTAAATACATGGAGTACCTGCATTTTTACGGGGTATTTGACGATTTTCCTTACGAGCTGTTTTTGAGTAGTTTACAGGAACACTACCCTTTTCTTGCTGAAAAAATGGTGGATCAAAAGCTGGATTTGACAATTTGAGTTTTTCTTATTTAAGCGGAATTTTTGTAAGTAATGGGCTTTGCTAAATACCTTACCGTCGTAAAAGAGGCGTAGCCTCGATCCATGTTGTAGCAATGGGCTTTAGCCCGTTGGTAAGGATGCCAGAAATTAAATTCGAGA
>JBBANM010000041.1:0-43916 GCA_040401995.1 Saprospiraceae bacterium | reverse complement strand
GAGCCTATGGCTCTGGCATTTTGCCCTAAATCGCGGTGGGGCAGGTTGACAATAGACTTTGCTAAATACCTTGCCGTCGTTAAAGAGGCGTAGCCTCGATCCACGACTTAAACTAGCGGGTGACAAACCAAACAGGATGATCCAAAAATCGCAAACCCAACCAAACATTTTAGATAGCGTTAACTTAAATGCTCTATTTTTTAAAAACAATCTAACCAATTGATTATCAAATCAAAAAAGACCCAATTGTCAAATGTAATCATATCTCCTTTTTTTTGAAATTTTAACACTTTTCACGGGTTCCGAATGCCTCTAAACAATACAAATTCATTAAAAACTACCCGAAAGGCATTTCCCAAAAATGACAAAGCCAACCAGATTGCTCTGATTGGCTTTGCACTTTTTGGCTATTTGAACCAAAAACTCAAGCTATTGATTAATAGCCAGGGTTTTGCTTCAAGATATCTGCGCCCGTCAAGTCGATTTGAGCTTGTGGGATTGGCAGGTATTCGTGTTTGCCGGCAGTCATTCTTGCACCACCCAAAGTAGTTGGCAATTTACCGCCTTCGTAGGTCAAGTAAGCATTAACCACTGATGTAGCAATACCCCAACGAACCAAGTCGTAGAAGCGGTGACCTTCGCCAGAAAGTTCCAATTTGCGCTCAAACTGAACAGCAGTAAGTGCAGCAGCTTTGTCAGTCCAAGGTGCGTTGTACAAACCGATTACGTAGTTAGCAGCGTTAGCGCCAGCTTTCTTAACGAAAGAAGCAGGATTGCTAGCACGTGTACGGATTTGATTCACATAATCGCGTGCTTTTTCCAAGCTACCTATTTCGATTTCGCACTCAGCAGCCATCAACAGAACATCTGCCAAACGGATGATGGTGTAGTTCAAAGCAGTGTAACCAGGCGTCCAAGAGCTGTTGTCTTGCAAAGAACCTACGTCAGATTTGTAGTAAGTATACTTCTTAGGAGAGTAAGGACCACCGTTTGCTTGGTTACGAATCCAGTCGTTACCTGGGTGATCTTGCCAATCCAAGAAAGGAATACCACGACGGCCAACTGACCAGTCCAAACGTGGATCCAAAGCACCTGCATCAGGAGTGAAAGCAGCTTTGCTATCAATACCTTGGTCGTTCTTAACTTGGTTAGCGCCAGTGTTATAGCTACCATCCAATAAAGGCAAACCGTTAGCATCAACGCGGAAAGAATTCACCATTTCGAAACTTGGCTGGAAGAATCCACAGCAGTTACCAGGACCGTTAGGACCAGTGTTGTAAGGGAAGTTCAAGTCAAACTCTGGGTTGGCGTTGTTTACACTACCAGTACCCGCAGCTGCTTGGTAAGCCCAAACTGATTCTGAGTTGTTGTCATTGCTTGCTTTGTACAAATCACCATACTTAGCCTGCAAAGCCAATTTCAAACCATTGCTGGTTTTTCCGTTGGTGATAACTGCATCAAACTGTGCTTTTGCCTCAGCATACTTCTTCTGATACAAGTACACTTTACCCAAGTAAGCTGCTGCAGCCCACTTGTTTACGCGACCTACTTGGCCTTGTGTTTCAGGCAGGTTATCCAAAGCATATTTCAAATCTGCTTCGATTTTTGGATACAAATCCTGGTCGTTTTTGACTTTTTCAATACCCGTACCGTAGTCTACGCTTTCGTCTACGTAAGGCGTATTGTTGAAATCACGCTTCAACTGGAAGTAGTAGTGGGCACGCAAGAAACGAGCTTGTGCTGAAATTGATTTAACATCAGCATCGGTTAAGTCTTTGTCTGGCGTTTTCAACAAACGCAAAGCCAAGTTGCAACGCGCAACACCTTCGTAACGACCAGACCAAGCATCAGCGATAACCCCTTGAGTCGAGTTGTTTTCGAAACGTTGGATGGGGTTGATGTCGCTAAAGTCACCAGGGTCGGTACCTTTGTTGGCATCACCGCCACGGATGCTACCCCATACCCAGTTGGCAGGAGTGGCCATCCGGTTACCGCGGCCGTTTACTTGAGAGTAGGCGGCGATCAAGACGCCGTCAATCCCTTTCTTTGAAGTCAACTGCGCGTTGGCCAACTGACCAGTAGCAGGAACGCTCAAAAAAGAGTCCTTACAGGCAAATGCAACCATCGCAAGTACCAGCAGGGAGAAACTAACTAGAATAACTCTGTTCTTCATCTTTCAGAATTTTGTTTTATCGACCTAAAAATAGGTATTTAAAAATTAAAATCCAACATTCACCCCAAAGTTGAAGCTACGGGTAATTGGGTAGTTACCTACGTCAATACCGAAGTTGGTATCTGCGTTACCGCCAACTGCTGGATCCAAACCGGTGTACTTGGTAATGGTCAAAACGTTGTTGGTTGAAGCATAAATACGCAATCTTGTAATCTTCAATTTTGCCAAAACAGACGCTGGAAGGGTATAACCGATCGTGATGTTCTGCAAACGCATGTAAGCACCGCTTTCTACGTAGTAAGAGTTAGATTGGGTGTTGGTAGAAAAGTTAGATGCGTTTTCAAAGATTGGAGTGGTTGCACCAGTGTTGGTTGGCGTCCAGGAGTTTTTAACTCTTTCTCCTTTCGCTGCACCTTGGAAAGATCCAGCAAAATCAGTAAACCATCTCGACTGGTTAAAGATTTTGTTACCGGTAACGAAGTTGGCATAAGTAACCAAGTCAAAATTCTTGTAAGTCAAAGTCAAACCAAGACCGCCAGAGAATTTAGGAACTGGGCTACCCAAATATGTCCGGTCAGAAGCATCGATTTTGCCATCGCCGTTGATGTCAGCATAACGGAAACGACCAACGCCTGCACCATCTTGCTTAGCAGCACCAGCCACTTCTTCCTTAGATTGGAACAAACCTTGTACTTGGTAACCGTAGAATGAAGAGATCGAATAACCAAGTTGGTTACGGATCGGGTTGATACCACGGAAACCTGGGTTAACCGTAGTCAAGTAAGTCAAACCTGGCGCCAAGTAAGTGATTTGGTTGTTCAAGAAACCAGCAGTCACGTTCAATTCATACTTCAAATCGCCAGCAATTTTACCGCGAGTAATCACCTGGATGTCTACCCCTTTGTTCTTCATCTTACCGATGTTCACCGAAGGAGCAGCTGCGCTAGGACCGTTGGTTTGAGGAATTGGCACCTGGAACAACAAGTCACGGGTGTCTTTCTGCCAAACGTCAACAATTACGTCCAACTTACCTTCAAAGAAAGTACCATCAAAACCGATGTTCGTTGTAACCGAAGTTTCCCACTTCGCATTTGGGTTACCGATACGTGTCCGGAAGAAACCAGTTTGAGCACTTGAGTTGCTACCATTGATGTCATAAGAAGATGCACCAACGCTACCACCATACAAGCTAAATTGATTGAATGGGTTAACGTTGTTTGAGTTACCCATGATACCATAACCACCGCGGATTTTGATATCATCAATCCAAGTGATGTTTTTCATGAATGACTCAGACGATAAACGCCAAGCAGCCGAGAAGGCAGGGAATACCCCATAACGGCTGTTTTCACCAAAACGAGAAGAACCGTCGCGACGTACCAATGCAGTAACGATGTATTTATCGTTGAAGGCATACTTCAAACGACCGAAGTAAGAAGCAAAGTTAACCCCTTGGAATAAATTTGAGTTTACTTGTCTTGAGTCGGTGTTGGTGATCGTAATGAAGTTGGGGTCGGTAGAGAATGGGTTCAAACCGTTGCCATCGATTGAACGACCAACACCAGTATTCAACGCTTCCTGACCAGCCAAAACGTCTATGTCATGTATGCCAAACTTCTTCTTGTAGTTCAAAGTGTTGGTCAACGTCCAAGCAAAGGCGTAACCTGCACCTTCACCAAAACCAAAAGCCGAGTTGTTTTCTGAGTTTTCGTACTGCAAACGGCTATAGAACTTATAGTAGTAGTTGTTGTACTGACCACCGAGGCTAGAACGAGCGGTCAAACCTGGTAGTAGATCATACTCCGCATACAAGTTACCAAAACCGTTGAAGTTAAAGTTTTTGTCATTTTTCTGACCATCGCGGCTAGCTACTGGGTTACGCGGGTTGTTGAAACCTTTAGCCGCAGTACCTGCATATCCGCCGAATTCGTCGTAAACCGGAATGATAGTAGGCATACGGAAAGCCGACAAAATGTCGTTTTCATCCGCTGCAATACCCTGACCGCCGTTTTGGCCACTTTGACCCAATACCTGACGGTAGGTGAATTGTAAGTTTTCGCCAATGCGCAAGTGCTTGGTTAGATTGAATTCACTGTTGGCACGGAAAGTGTAACGAGTGAAATCGTTGTTTTTCAAGATACCTGCTTGGTTTTGCGCGCTCATACCGATGTAAAAACGGCTGTTTTCACCGCCCCCAGAGAAGCCCAAAGAGTGACGAGTCAAAGGAGCTGTACGCGTAATCGCTTTGTACCAGTCGGTACCCGCCTTATCCGCTTTTACTACCTGATAGATAGAACCAGCAGTTGGGTCAACGTTGTACTTGGCTTTTTCTGCATTCAAATCTACAGTTCCAACTACCCCTGGCTTACCGCCTACGTTGATGTAGTCAGGAACCACAGGAGATGATCCTGTACCAAATTGCGGGTGGTTGAATACAGGAGCAGTTCCAGCAGCAGCACCATCGTTTTTCAAAGCATTCCAAGTCCAAGTAGCAAAATCAGTTGGGTTCAACAACGGAATACCTTTACCTGGATCGGTAACACCGTAAAGACCGTCATAAGTAACGCTCAATCTGCGCGCGCCTTTAGAACCTTTCTTAGTGGTGTAAACGATTACCCCGTTGGCAGCACGAGCACCATAGATAGAAGCAGAAGCTGCATCTTTCAATACGGTAGTAGACTCGATGTCGGCAGGGTTAAGGAAGTCAGTAGATCCTACTGGCACCCCGTCCACAATGTACAATGGTTCGTTACCGCCGAAGGCGCCGAAACCACGTACGCGAATCTGGCTAGTAGTACCTGGCTGACCGTTGGTAATTACCGTTACCCCAGCTACGCGACCAGCCAACTGCTGCTCTACGTTACCAGATGGTACAACGTTCAAAGCCTTAGCACTTACGGTAGATACCGCACCGGTAGATTCCCGGCGTGTGTCAACGGTATAACCCGTTACGATAACTTCTTTAAGTGCTGATACATCTTCTTGTAAAACAATGTTGAATGTACTTTGTCCGTCCAAAGCCATTTCAACTGTACGGAAACCTATTGAACTAAACACCAAAGAGCCTCCTGTATTGGGGACGCTCAAAGAGAATGTTCCATCCAAATCGGTGATCGTACCTGTAACAGTACCTTTCAAAAGTACTGTAACCCCTGGCAGGGTTTCTTGACCGGCATTGGAAACCTTTCCCGTTACCGTGCGTTGCGAAAATGCAACTATTGCCGAAAGGCAAAAGATAGCACTAAGCACAACTCTCTGAAAAAGAGCATGATAGGTGTTGGTCATGAACTAGTGAATTTTTGATGATAAAATGATTATGCATTAAAATGAATCCTAACGTTTGGCAACTCTACCAATGGTTTGTGATTCCGTTCAGCAAAAATAACATTTAGGATTAAAATTCGGATTTTTTTGTGAAATAATTATTAAAAATTCAAATTACCCCATCCATTCCAAAGATTGTACGGGATGCAAAACCCTTGAATAATATTGTGTTCCAGACACAATTTAAGGTTTGAAGGGGCGCTACTAAGCAAAAACTTTTTTTTCGTCAGTGGCTAGAAATCAAAAAGACTCTTACCTTAGAGCCGTTTTGGGGGATTTGGGAAAGCAAAATGAAGTTTGATCGATACGGGTTTCTAATCTCCTCCTCAACCCTTACATCAAAAAATTAATCCACCATGAGGTTCACTGGCTTTTTCTTGATCGGAATTTTATTCTGCTTGGGATGCGACAAAAAAAATGAAACCCTTTTTGAAGAACTGACTCCCGAACAAACTGGCGTGGCTTTCAACAACGTCATTCAAGACAATGACACCTTTAATATCGTCACCTACGAATACATCTACAACGGCGGCGGAGTAGCCATCGCCGATTTCAATAAAGATGGCAAACAGGATCTCTTCTTTACCGGCAACCAAGTCGACAACAAACTCTACCTTAATCAAGGGAACTGGAAGTTTAAAGACATCACCGCTCAAGCTGGCGTAGAAGGGAAAGATCGCTGGAAGTCTAGCGTGGCCATTACCGACCTCAATTATGATGGTCTACCTGATATTTATGTGTCATGTATGACCTATAAACCAGGCGCTCGGCGGGCACACTTACTCTACATCAATCAAGGGATTGATAAAAACGGCGTACCTACCTTTAAAGAGTCTGCTGCTGGATATGGTGTTGCTGATACCACTTATACCACTGCTTGCGCTTTCTTGGATTACGACAATGATGGCGATCAGGATCTTTACCTGGCAGTCAACCACCAGGAAGACAAGGAGATCCCCAGCTCTTTCCACAATAAATCAACCGATGGCTCTTCGCCCAATCGCGATCGCCTCTATCGTAATGATTGGAACCCTACGCTCAAACACCCGGTTTTTACTGAAGTCTCCTTACAGGCGGGTATTTTGGGAGAAGGCTACGGTTTGGGGGTCAACATCACCGACATCAACCGCGACGGCTGGAAAGACATCTACGTTACCAATGATTACCTGACCAACGACCATCTCTACATCAACAACCACAATGGTACCTTTACCGATCAGGCCGATGCTTATTTCAAGCATACCTCCTATTCGGCAATGGGCAACGATGTAGTGGATTTCAACAACGATGGCTTGGTAGATTTCGTGTCCGTGGACATGATGCCGGAAGACAACTACCGCCGTAAAACCATGCTTTCGGCCAATAACTACAATATTTTTCAAAAAAACGAGGAGTTCAATTTCCAACATCAATACGTACGCAATACCTTACAGATCAACCAAGGTAATGCCCCCGGAACCAATAAACCAGTATTTAGTGAAATCTCAATGTTATCCGGCATCAGCTCTACCGATTGGAGCTGGACCCCGCTATCCGCCGACTTTGACATGGATGGCTACCGCGACATCATTGTTACCAATGGTTTCCCGAAAGATGTAACCGATCTGGATTTTGTGGAATACAATAGCAATAGCGGATATTATGCCTCAGCCGGTCATTTGCTGGATCAAATCACTTCGGTAAAACTTAAAAACTACGCTTTCCGCAATCGCGGGGATCTAACTTTTGAAAACGTTAGTCCACAATGGGGCATTACCCATACTTCATTTTCCAACGGCGCTGCGTATGGCGACCTCGACAACGACGGCGATTTGGACTACGTCATCAACAATATCAATGATCCCGCTTCGATTTTCCGCAACAACGCACTCGAAAACGCCGCCAAAAAAGACCCCAAAGAACGCCCCAACTGGATCAACATCCAACTTAAAGGCGATTCGCTCAACCCAATGGGTTTGGGCGCCTGGGTCAATTTGGAATATGGCAATGGCCAAAAACAAGCGTGGGAACATACCATTTACCGGGGTTATCTTTCTTCCGTGCAGCCTTTGGCTTATTTTGGTTTGGGTAAAAACACCACCATCAAAACGATAACCGTCACCTGGCCAAATGGAACCCAGCAAGCCTTAAATAACGTAAAAGCCAATCAGGTATTGACCATCAATTACCGCGATGCTAAAGCGGTAGCTGCCGTCACTCAACAAGCGGTTCAACCTTGGTTTCAGGAAGAAAGTAAGGCATTGGGTATCAATTATGTGCAGCAGGAAACCGATTTCATCGATTTCAATGTGCAACCGCTTTTGCCGCATAAGTTGTCGCAATTTGGCCCCGGACTAGCCGTTGCCGATGTAAACGACGACAAACTGGATGACTTTTTTGTTTCGGGCGGGCATTTTCATAAAGGCCGTTTTTTCCTACAACAAGCCAATGGTAGTTTCAAAGAAGCAGATTTGATTGAAGGCCCTGCTGATAAAGAAAAAAAGGGGGAAGACCTGGGCGCGTTGTTTTTTGACCTCGACTTAGATGGCGATCAAGATTTGTACCTGGTTCGTGGCGGGGCGGAGTTTCGCGAAGGCAATCCCGTTTATCAAGATGAGATTTACCTCAATGAAGGCGGCAAATTCAAACGCGCATCAGGGGTGTTACCCGCCTTCCAAAAAAGCGGTTCCTGCGTTAAAGCAGCCGATTTTGACCGCGATGGCGATTTGGATTTATTCATCGGCGGGCGCACGAAGCCAGCGCAATATCCGCTTCCGGTTAGCAGCTATTTGCTACGCAATGATAGCCAACCAGGCAATCCCAAATTCACCATCGCCAATGATGCGGTTGCGCCCATGCTCAACAACCTCGGCCTTACCTGTGATGCCCTCTGGACCGACTACGATCAGGATGGTTGGGTGGATCTTTTGTTGGCTGGCGAATGGTCTTCTTTGACCGTATTAAAAAACAACCACGGCAAACTGGAAAACAAAACCCAAGGCAGTGGACTAGAGCAATACAAAGGTTGGTGGAACAGCCTGAGCAGTGGTGATTTTGACGGCGACGGCGATATCGACTACATCGGCGGCAATTTGGGATTAAACACCCTATTTAAGGCATCCGACAAACAACCAGCCAGCATCTATGTGGCGGATTTTGACGGCAACAAAGGGCTTGACGCGGTACCAGCCGTATTTTTCCCTAACATTAAAGGTGTACCCGAGGAATTTCCCTACAACAGTCGTTTGGATCTCGACAAACAGATCATCATGAGCAAGCGTTTGTATTTGCTCCATGCCAACTTCGGAAAAGTGACGATGAAGGAGTATCTGGCCAATTTCAAGGACATAAAACCGCTCCACCTCACCGCAAACTACATGCAAAGCAGCTTCATCCGCAACCTGGGGAATGGCAAATTCAGTGTTGAACCGTTACCAACTTTAGCTCAGTTCGCTCCGATGTTTGCTTCTGCTGTTGGCGATTTCAACCATGATGGCAAATTGGATGTAATCGGAGTTGGCAATGATTATGGTGTTGAAGTAACCATGGGACACATGGATGCCTCCAACGGTTTCTTGTTTTTGGGTCAGGGCAATGGCAAATTCACTCCAGAGACACTCAACAAATCCGGTTTCTACACTCCTGGAGACGCCAAAAGCTTGGTTCAACTCAACGGGGTTGGCAACAAACCACTTTATATTGTCGGCCAAAACCGCGGACCGCTGTTGGCCTTCCGTTCCACTGCTCCAACGGGAAAGGTATATCCGCTACAACAAAACGATGCAAAGGCGCAGATCAAACTGGCAAACGGAAAAACCCAAGTGATTGAGCTCTACCACGGTAACGGCTTTTTATCGCAGTCTGCCCGTAGTCTCAACGCACCCGAAAACACTGTCGAAATCAAAATCACCGATTACCAAGGCAAAACCAGAAAGATCGCCTTATAGCCCTGCAAGGGCGCCATCCCTTAACGACGGGCGTAGCCCATCGAGAGGGGGGCAGTCACTGAGAGAGGGGGCAGCCACCGACCAGAGCGCCCAGCCCCAGCCCTGCAAGGGCGCCATCTCCTAACGACGGGCGCAGCCCATCGAGAGGGGGCAGCGACGGAGAGAGGGGGCAGCCACTGAGAGAGGGGGTAGCCACTGAGAGAGGCAGCCACCGAGAGGAGCGCTCAGTGAGGGGCCCAGCCCACCATGAAAGGAGCTCCCGTGCGCGCGACATGCGCGCACGGGAGCTCCCACTCCTGCCCTACCCCAGCACAAAGCATTCCCCTAAAAAATCCAACCCCACTTTTTTACAATAAATATATTATTCTTCCTACCTTAACCCACTCCAAATAAACTATCGGATCATGTTGCAGTTTCGTTACCTTCTTCTATTTACCCTATTGCCTTTTTTGGCAATCAGTCAATCCTTATCCATTACCGGATTAACCTGTGAACACCGCACCAACCCTGTTGGCATCGAAAACGCCCAACCCAGGTTTAGTTGGAAACTAGTAAGCAACAGCCGAAACGTTTTGCAAACCGCCTACGCCCTCCAAATAGCCACCGATCCCAATTTCAGCAAAACCAGCTTGGTATGGGCAAGCGGCAAAAGTGACAATACCGGTTCCATTTTACAACCTTATCAAGGATTGGCTTTACAAAACACCAAGCGCTATTACTGGCAAGTAAAAGTATGGGACAACCAAGGTCAAGAATCTGCTTGGAGCGCGCCCGCTTTTTTTGAAACCGGTTTGCCCCGCCAAGAATGGAAAGCCGAATGGCTAGAAATGGCTGCCGATACCCAACGTTTTGGACCAACCCCAGTGCTGCGCAAAGACTTCACCCTCAAAAAGAAAATCAAAGAAGCCCGGGCGTATGTGACCAGTCATGGCTATTATGAACTCCACCTAAACGGCCAAAGAATAAGTGACGAAGTGCTCGCTCCCGGTTGGACCTCATACGGCAAACGACTACAATATCAAGTTTACGATGTTACCGCTCAGCTCAAAACCGGCCCCAACGCCATTGGCGCCATGCTGGCCGACGGTTGGTACCGCGGCACCTTAGGATGGAGCAGCAATTGGGCGATTTATGGCAAAAAACTGGGACTGCGGTGTCAACTGCTGGTTCGCTACACCGATGGCAGCCAAGAATGGATTTTGAGCGACGGCAGCTGGAAAGGCACCCTCGATGGGCCAGTACGCATGAGCGGCATTTACGATGGCGAAACCTACGATGCCCGCAAAGAGATGACTGGTTGGGATCAACCCTTTTATAATACTGCGAGCTGGAAATCTGTAGCAGTAGCAACTTACAACAACGAAAATTTGATTCCTTCGGTAAGCGTACCCGTACGCCGTATCCAGGAGATTCGACCAATCAAGATAACCCATACCCCCAAAGGCGAATGGATAGTAGATATGGGTCAAAACATGGTAGGTTGGGTGCGCCTGAAAATGAATGGCGCAGTGGGTAACACCGTTACCGTTCAACACGCCGAAGTACTCGATAAATACGGCAATTTTTATACCGAAAACCTGCGCAGCGCCAAATGTGAAATCAATTATACCCTCAAAGGCGGAGGGGAAGAAACCTACGAACCGCATTTCACTTTCATGGGTTTCAGATATGTGCTGATCAAGGGTTTTTCAGGTACTTTGACACCCGAAAACCTCGTGGGCGTTGTCATTCACTCCGACATGGCGCCTACGGGTAGTTTTGAGTGTTCCAACAAACTGGTCAATCAATTACAACACAACATTCAATGGGGGCAAAAAGGCAACTTTGTAGATGTACCTACCGATTGCCCCCAACGCGATGAACGATTAGGCTGGACTGGCGACGCGCAAGCTTTTTGTCGTACCGCCGCTTTTAATATGGATGTTTCCGCGTTTTTCTCCAAATGGTTACAAGATGTAGCTGCGGACCAAAAAAGCACCGGTGGAGTTCCTTTTGTTATTCCCGACATCCTCAACCCGCAGGGTAGCACTAATGACGACAAGGCCGGCGTTTCTGCTGGTTGGGGTGATGTAGCGCTTATTGCCCCTTGGACGATGTACCAAGTCTACGGCGACAAAGGCTTTTTGACCACACAATACCCTAGCATGAAAGCCTATGTCGAGTATATTCGCAAAAAAGCGGGGAGCACTTACATTTGGAAAGATGGCAGTGTTTTTGGCGACTGGTTGTTTTACCGCTCGCCAATGAACAATTTCACCGAACCCGATGGCTATACCAACTACGATTTTATCGCTACCGCCTTTTTTGCTTATTCCACAAAAATCTTACAGCAAACGGCAACTGTTTTGGGCAAAACCGAAGACGCGCAAACCTACCAAGCGCTGTTTGAAAAAATCAAAGACACCTTCATCCGCGAGTATGTGACGCCCAGCGGGCGCATCGCTTCCGATTCTCAGACCTCTTACGTGTTGGCGCTGATGTTTGACCTACTACCAACCGAAGTGCGCCCCATGGCAACCGATCATTTGGTAGCTGACATCAAAAGCCGGGGCAACCACCTATCCACTGGTTTTTTAGGTACCCCTTATTTGTGCAAAGTCCTTTCAGATAATGGCCAAACCGATTTGGCTTATGACCTTTTGCTACAAGAAACTTACCCTTCCTGGTTGTATCCAGTAAAAATGGGCGCCACCACCATCTGGGAACGTTGGGATGGCCAAAAAACCGACAGCACCTTTCAAGATGTGGCCATGAACTCTTTCAACCACTATGCCTACGGCGCCATTGGTGATTGGATGTACCGGGTATCTGCCGGAATTGAACTAGACAAGCCAGGTTACCAAGGCATTTTGATCCAGCCCCACCCTACCGAAAAATTATCCTTTGCCAAAGCGACTTTGGAAAGCCCTTACGGACAGATTCAGTCGGGTTGGGAACGGAAAAATGGCAAAATGATCTACACTTTTGTGGTTCCCCCTAATACTACTGCAAAAATAATTTTGCTGAAAACAAGCGCTGCTACCTTGACCGAAAAAGGCCAAATTGTTAGCGAAGGCAAGGATTTCCGCAAAGTTTTATCCACTAATAGCCAGGTAAGTTTGGAAATTGGTTCCGGGATGTATTCTTTTGAATTATAACTAGAGCTTGTTCAGGATTTTGGTTCGATTGCGAAAATGAGCTAAAATTCGCCCAATGAGGCGCGAAAAGCGTGGTACAGTTCCGATCATATCGGAAAGAGTGTACCCCGACTTTGTCGGGGCAGGTCAGCGCTACATGAGCATTTTCGTAACGAAATGGGGGTGATTTTTAGCCATTTGTAGCGCGAACCAAAATTCTAAACAAGCTCTTAACTGGACTAAATTCAAATAGTAAATTTCAAATTCTTATTGTTTGTTCGCTTTCCTGGAAGGGTTATATTTGCTGGATGAAATGGTTTTGTTATGTTTCTGGTATTTATTTTTTTGCTTTGGCCTGCATTCCTTGTAGCGACGCTGAGCAACCTTATTTGTTTCCAGCAACAACAACCGTTTATCTCTCTAATCCTACCATTCCAAAACCAGGTTCAAACTGTATAGACTTTTGTTCGCCATTGTGCAGCTGTTGCTGTTGTGGCGCGCATGTACAGCCAAAACAACATATTTTACCCACGCATATCATTTTGGCAAAAAAAGCAGAAAGCAGCATTTGCTTCTACTATCAGCTTTTTTTTGACTCACCAAATTTGCAATCCCTTTTCCGTCCACCGCAATTTGCTTAACATTTTAACATAGTAATCATTTTCAAGGATGCTTGTTTATACTTTCCCCGGGATGGAAAGTATAACTGGTGTTTTGAATGATTGTATCTATCCAATTGTGCCCTAAATTCCCTTCGAGTATAGTGCAGCGGTTGAATATTTACGAATGATCTAATTTGTTTTTAAAAAAATTCCTTTTAATACGCTAAGTTTAAAAAGTATGCTCAATCATATTTTGAATTTTTCCATCCGCAACAAACTGTTGGTGGGATTGATGACTTTAGGTTTAATCCTCTGGGGTGGATGGTCGGTATCACAACTGCCGATCGACGCTGTTCCCGATATCACCAACAACCAAGTTTTAGTAGCCACCTTAAGCCCAGCTTTGGCTTCACAGGAGATGGAACGGCTCGTTACTTTCCCCATTGAAATGGCGGTAGCCAACATCCCCAAAGTAGAAGAAGTGCGCTCCATTTCACGTTTTGGGCTATCCATCGTCACCATTGTTTTCAGCGATGATGCCGATATCTACTGGGCGCGACAACAGGTTTTTGAGCGCCTCCAAATGGCCAAAACTCAAATCCCGCCTGGGGTTGGCGATCCTGAACTCTCGCCAATTACTACCGGATTGGGGGAAATTTACCAATATACTGTCCACCCAATCAAAGGTTATGAGGATAAATTTAGCATCATGGAACTGCGCACAATCCAGGATTGGATCATTCGCCGGCAATTGCTGGGAACTCCCGGCTTAGCGGATGTCAGTAGTTTTGGCGGTTACCTCAAACAATACGAAGTGGCCATCAATCCAGATAGGCTTAAAGCCATGGATTTGAGCATCAGCGACATTTTTAAAGCTTTGGAAGACAACAACCAGAATACCGGCGGCGCTTACATTGAAAAGAAACAGAACTCGTATTTTATTCGTACCGAAGGTTTAATCAATGGGTTCGGCGATATTGAAAAAATTGTCTTAAGAAATACCAATATCGGCGCGCCAATTTTGATTCGCGACGTAGCAAAGGTGCTGCTGGGATCGGCGGTGCGTTATGGCGCCATGACTTTTAATGGCGAACGCGAAGTGGTTGGAGGAGTCGTTATGATGCTCAAGGGCTCCAATTCCTCTTTGGTAATCAAAAATGTAAAAAACCGAATTGCCGAAATTCAAAAAATCTTACCGCCTGGCGTAGTCATCGAACCTTATTTGGATCGCACCAAATTGGTCAACAACGCCATTGAAACCGTGGGGAAAAATTTAGCGGAAGGAGCCCTGATCGTCATTTTTGTCTTGGTGCTTTTGCTTGGCAATTTTCGAGCGGGTATCATTGTGGCTTCAGTCATCCCTTTAGCCATGTTGTTTGCTATTTCCCTAATGCAGGTATTTGGCGTTTCTGGAAACTTGATGTCGCTCGGAGCAATCGACTTCGGTTTGATTGTCGACGGCGCGGTAATCATCATTGAAGCCACGCTGCACCATCTGAGTATGCGAAAAGGCATTGCCCGCATCACCCAAGCGGAAATGGACGACGAAGTGTATCTTTCTGCTTCTAGTATAAGAACCTCAGCTGCTTTTGGAGAAATCATCATTTTGATCGTTTATCTCCCCATTTTAGCGCTTACTGGTATTGAAGGTAAGATGTTTCGCCCTATGGCACAGACGGTTGCTTTTGCCATTCTTGGCGCCTTCATCCTGTCGCTTACCTACATACCGATGATGGCCTCCTTGTTTTTGAGCAAAAACGTACAACACAAAAAGAACTTTTCCGACCGGATCATCGATTTCTTCCAATGGATTTATCGCCCGGCGATTGCCAATGCCTTGAAACACAAACGCGGGGTAGTCATAACTGCGTTATTGCTATTTTTGATTTCACTATGGCTATTTACTACTTTGGGGGGCGAGTTCATCCCAACTTTAGAAGAAGGTGATTTTGCGGTTGAAACGCGATTATTGACCGGCTCATCGCTACAAGCTACGATAGATGTGAGCAAAGAAGCCGCCAAAATCATTCGCGCCAATTTCCCGGAGGTCAAGGAAGTAGTGGGGAAAATTGGAACGTCCGAAATCCCTACCGACCCCATGCCCATAGAATCTTGCGATATGATCATCATATTGAAGGACAAATCCGAATGGACTTCAGCTTCTTCACTCAATGAATTGGCTGAAAAGATGCACAAAGCGCTGGATGTCATCCCTGGGGTAGAATTTGGTTTTCAACAACCCATTCAAATGCGCTTCAATGAATTGATGACCGGGGTAAAACAAGATGTTGCTATCAAAATTTATGGTGAAGACATTGACATACTCGCCTCACAAGCAGCTAAAATTGGCAAATTGACCAGCAAAATTTCGGGCGTATCCGACTTGGTCATCGAGCGGGTAAAAGGATTACCGCAAATTGTGATCAACTACAACCGCGATCGATTAGCGGAATACGGCATCAACATCGCCGAAGCCAATCGTACTGTCAATGCAGCTTTTGCCGGCGCCGCTGCTGGAGTGGTTTACGAGGGCGAAAAACGCTTTAACCTCAGCGTAAGGATGGAAAACCAAAGCCGTCAGAATCTGGAGGATGTGCAAAACTTGTACATCCATGCTGCGGGCGGAAGAATTGTACCCCTCAACCAGATCGCCGATGTTTCTTTTAAACTAGGCGCCAACCAAATCCAACGCGAGAATACCAAGCGCTTCATTACCTTGGCGTTCAACGTTCGTGGTCGGGATGTAGAAAGCGTAGTCAATGAAATCAAGCAGAAGATAGCGCTGCAGATTAAACTACCGGTGGGTTATTTGCTCACCTTCGGCGGTCAATTTGAAAACCTTCAGGCCGCCAAATCGCGCTTAATGATTGCCGTACCCATCGCTTTGTTATTGATTTTGGTGTTGTTGTTTTTTACCTTCAACTCCATCAAACAGAGTTTGCTCATTTTCACAGCCATCCCGCTCTCGTCGATTGGCGGCGTCATTGCCTTGATGCTGCGCGGCATGCCTTTTTCTATCTCTGCCGGCGTTGGGTTTATCGCCTTATTTGGGGTTGCCGTTTTGAATGGCATCGTATTGGTTGCCGAGTTCAATCGCATCCGACAAACGGGTGAAACCGATCTCAATCTGGTCGTGATTCAAGGTACGCGAATTCGACTTCGACCAGTGATGATGACCGCTTTGGTAGCTTCGTTGGGGTTTTTACCTATGGCTTTGTCCAATGGCTCGGGTGCGGAAGTACAAAAACCGCTGGCTACCGTGGTCATTGGCGGATTGATTTCAGCCACATTATTGACTTTGTTGGTGCTGCCCTGTTTGTACATCTTATTTGAGCACATCAAGCCTTTGCGTTTCCGCAAATTAGGTGCGGTAGTGATCCTGTTATTGATCGGTCTGAATAGCTACGGGCAAAATGGATTACCCGCTCCCCCAATGACTTTAGATCAGCTCATCCAGCAAGCCAGGCAAAACAACCTGGCCGTCAAACGCGGACAATTCCAAATCCAGCAACAACAGGCACTACACGGCGCGGCAAGGGAATGGCCAAAAATGGATGTTATTGCCAACCTGGGGCAGTACAACACCATCAACTTCGACCAACAGATTACCCTGACCCAGCGGATCCCCAATCCAAAATTGATCAGCACCCAATTGGGCTTAAATAAAGAGGTCGTTAAGGGTACTGAGCTGCTATTGCGTTTCACCGAAAACGAGTTGGTTTACGCGGTAAAAAAAGCCTATTACGACCATCTTTTTTTGATGGCAAAAAATCGGCAGCTCCAACGCTTGGATACGATTTTACAAAATTTTGTTCGCGCTGCTACGATTCGCACGCAAACCGGAGAAGCTTCTTCGATCGAAAAAACGATTGCTGAAACTCAACTGAGTGAGAATCATTTTTTACAACAACAAGTCAAAAACGACTTGCAAATTTCCATCTTGCAATTGCGAACTTTATTGAATACCAATGAAATGCCACAGTTGGCGGCGCAAGAATTTGCCAAACGCAACCTACCAGAAAAAGTAGCAGTTGGTAATATTGCGCAAAACCCACTTGCTACCTTTTATCAGCAACAAATCGCCATAAATCGGCAGCAGGTGGCGGTTGAGAAAGCCCGCAAGCTCCCCGATTTTAGCGTTGGTTACAGCAATGCTTCGCTGATTGGCAATCAATTGATCAAAGGTCAAGAACGCTATTTCCAGGCTGGTAATCGGTTTCATTCGGCACAATTGGGAATCGCATTACCTATTTTGACCAAACCTTACAAAGCACGGATAGTTGCAGCCGAAATGGGAGTACAAGTGGCGCAAAGTCAGTCTGATTTGCAGTACAAAGAACTGGAAGGACAACTGCTACAAGCGCTCGAACAACAAACCAAAGCGGAAAATGCCATTGGGTATTATGAAAATTCCGCTTTACCAGAAACCAATTTGGTATTACAACGCGCCGAAAAAGCGTATCGGGCCGGTGATATCACCTATACCGAATACCTTACGACTTTGCAATACCATTCCAAAGCGCGTTTGGGTTATTTGGACGCCATTACTGCTTATAACCAATCCATCATTGCCATCGAGTACTTGATTGGCAAACAGTAGTTTATTTTTTTTTTTTCAAAAACGAACCATCAACATGAAACATATAAAAAGTATTCAACTTTCCTTGCTGGCCTTAGTGTTACTGGCAGCTTGTGGAAAAAAAGCGCCTTCTGAAGCGGCAGCTAAGTCAACCAATAAAGCGGATCAACCCATCGAAGTGAGTTTGACGCCCGATCAGGCCAAATTAGCTAGCCTTGAGTTCGGTAAAATTGAGATGAAAAACATCGGTACCGCCTTGCAGGTAACCGGAAAAATTGACGTACCGCCCCAAAATTTGGTCAGTATCTCGATTCCTGCGTCCGGTTTTTTGAAAAGCACCTCGATGTTGCCCGGTACGCCCGTTAAAAAAGGGCAATTGTTGGCCACCATTCAAAATCCCGAATTCATTCAGATGCAGCAAGAATACTTGCAGATCAAAAATGAAATAACGGAAAATGAAAGTCAACTCGAATACCTCGATAACGAATACAAACGCCAGCAAGAACTAGCCAAGGAAAACGTGAATTCTGGGAAAACCTTGCAAGCATCCAAAGCACAATATTTGGGCATGAAAGCGCGGATTGAAGGTCAGAAAGCAAAAATGGGCGGTCTTAAAGCCCGGATGCAACTCATGGGCATCAACGTCGCTAAACTCAGCGCGGACCATTACCAAAACGAAATTGCCATCCTCTCGCCAATTTCCGGCGGGGTGACCAAAGTAAATGCCAATATCGGGCGCTACATCAATACTACCGATGTGCTTTTTGAAATCGTTGACAACGAGCACCAACATGTTGCTTTGACGGTTTTTGAGAAAGATTTGCCCAAAATACACGTACAACAAAATGTGCGTTTTGTGGTAACTGGAGAAACCAAGGAAAGGAATGCAAAAGTATACCTCATTGGCAGGGAAATCAACCCCGATCGCACTGTATTGATCCATTGCTACATCGATAAAGACGACAACCACCTGTTGCCCAACGCTTATCTCAAGGCCTGGGTCGAGGTAGAACACAGCGAAGTCACTTGTGTACCAACCGAAGCGCTGGTTACCTCCGATGGGATGGATTACATTTTTGTAGTCAACCAGGATGCGGGTCAAAATAAAACTGGTAATCAATCCTTTACGATGATTCAGGTAAAAAAAGGTGTTTCGGAAGGCGATTTTTCTGAGGTTATCCTACCCAATAATTTAGATCTGGACAAAACCACCATCGTTACCAAAGGCGCATTTACCCTTTTGGCAAAATTGAAAATTGCCGAAGATAGCGAAGAATAATCAATCGTTTGATTAGCCATAGTAGTTGCCGAGAAGAGACAAAAATCTCTTCTTCCAGTAACTGCTATGGCGATTTTGTTTACTTTACGATGGTTTTCAGAGCTTGTTCTGGATTTTGGTTCGATAGTGAAAATGAGCTAAAAATCGCCCCAATGAGGCGCGAAAAGCGGAGTGTAGCAGCGCTACATGAGCATTTTCGTAACGAAATTGGGGCGATTTTTAGCCACTTGTAGCTCGAATCAGAATCCTGAACAAGCTCTAATAATAACCACCGTCAAAAGTAAACAACAATGACGCACCCTGCCATTACAACCCCTGAACGAATAGCGGAATTCGCTTGGTTTTGCGACCTTTGTGGCGGTGATACCGAGTTTCTTGGCGTAGTTGATCAAGAGCGGAGAAGCAATTTTGAACATTGCAAAAACATCCTACTTACCGCCGAACAACAGGGGTTTAGCAATATTTTATTGCCTACTTCCTACGTCGTTGGGCAAGATCCCATCACCTTTGCGGCGGCGGTTTCTCAACTTGCCAAACGCATTAATCTGTTGGTAGCCATTCGCACGGGGGAGTTGCACCCGCCCATGTTGGCACGCTCGCTAGCCACCCTGGATCACCTGTTGGAAGGCCGCATGACGGTAAATATCATCAATTCCGATTTGCCGGGGTGGAAAGAGGATCCGCAATTCCGTTACGATCGCTGTGCTGAAACCATCCAAGTACTCAAAAGCGCTTGGACGGAAGACCGCATTGAGGTGCATGGTCAGGTATATGATTTTGACATGATGGCTGCGCCCAGTAAGTCCTATCAACAAAATGGCGGCCCCTTACTCTATTTCGGCGGTTTATCGGATGGCGCCAAGGAGGTTTGTGCCCAATATTGTGATGTATATTTACTTTGGCCTGATACCGAGGAAAACTTAGCTTTTCATATCGATGACATGAGCAAACGAGCCGCCAAATATGGTCGCACCCTTGATTTTGGGCTACGCGTACACGTGATCGTACGCGAGACGGAGACCGAAGCATTGGCCTACACTCAGCGTTTGCTCTCAATATTGGATGATACTGAGGGGCAAAAACTTAAATCCCGCACCCAAGATGTCAAATCTTATGGGGTGGCCATGCAAGAGCGTTTGCGCGAAGTCTCTGATGATCAAGGTTTTGCCGAGTCCTTGTTGTGGACGGGCATCAACCGGGCGCGCTCGGGGTGCGGCGCAGCGGTAGTGGGTACGCCTTCGCAACACATCGAAAAATTCAATCGCTATTTGGACATGGGTTTTCGGGCATTTGTACTTTCTGGCTATCCTTTGATCGAAGAATGCCAGCAATTTGGACAGCTGGTATTGCCGCATTTGCCGAATGTCACCCTTTCCAAATACCATCACCGCACGCCAAGTAGCACGCCCGTCACCCCATTGACCACTGGAGTCATATTAGCTGGCCAATAGAAAAAAACACCGCCATGTTGAATTCCCTTACCACCCTTGATTTGATTGTACTGCTGGTTTTGGTGGCGCTGATGCCGCTTACCGGTATCCTTTTTAGCAAAAAAGAAAACAGCGAAGATTATTTTTTGGCTGGAAAAACCCTGCGGTGGTGGCAAGTGGCGGGCTCAATTTTTGGCACCAATGTCAACTCTTTTCACCTAATCGGCATGATGGGCATTGGTTTTTCGGTTGGTTTTGCGCAAGCACATTATGAAATCTTGGCTTTTGTAGGCGTATTGCTATTGTGTTATGTATTTGTGCCCTTGTTCCGTAAGCTCAATGTATTTACCCTCTCCCAATACCTAGAACAACGCTACAATCGCACCGCGCGGATGCTCTATACCATTTTGATGATCACCTTGATCACCGTGCAGTTGGTAGGCGGTTTTTATATCGGCAGTCAAACCCTAGTTTTTCTACTCGACGGTACCCAAATTGCCGTAAACTACTGGCAAGGTATTGTACTGATGTGTGCCATTACCTGTAGTTATACCATTTTTGGCGGATTAAATTCCATAGTCGCCACCGATAATTTGCAATCGGTTATGATGTTGCTGGCGGGAATTGCGGTGGCTGTTTTTACCTTTTCCCAACCCGAGATAGGCGGTTTTCTGGGCATGATGCACCTTGATGCCCAACAACCGATCGAATTACAAAAAATGCATTTGTACTTGCCCAGCAACCACCCCAACCTCCCTTGGACTGGGGTTTTTACTGGGCTAATTATTCTGCACTTGTTTTACTATTGCAATAACCAATACCTGGTGCAACGTACGCTGGCCGCACGCTCCGATGAGGAAGCTAAAAAAGGGATTCTGGCAGCTTCTTTTTTGAAATTGAGCATCCCATTTTTTTCGGTCGCCACGGGTATTGCAGCGGCATATTTATTCAAAGCCCGATTTCCTGATCTTGAAGTAGCCAATGATACTGCGTTTTTGCACCTCATCCGCACGGTGATACCTACTGGCATTGGGATGATTGGATTCATTCTTGCCGGGTTATGTATTGCCACTTTTAGTTCGATTGACTCCATGCTCAATGGCGCAACTACCCTCACCACCGTTGATTTGTACCAGCGTTACATCAATCCAACTGCAAGCGAAAAACAGATCATCAGCGTAGCCCGCTATACCATTGTGGCAATGGTAATCATTACGGCGTTGCTGGCCATTCAAATCTTTGCCAGTCCTGATCCCAAAAGTAATTTTTTCCTGAAGGTATCGGCCTGGGGCGGGTATTTCACCCAAGGGATAGTGGTATCTTTTCTTTTGGGAATTTGGTGGCCCAAAGCATCCGCTCGCGGCGCTATTGCGGCGTTGATTGCCGCGCCTGTTTTTGCTTTCAGTGTAGAATATTACTACAAAACGCAGGTTGGGGTCCACCTGATCCCTAATATGCTTTTTGGCGGCGAACTCAATTTTATGCACCGGGTATTGCTGACGGCCATTTTTGCCACCTTTGTTCATGTAATTGTCAGCAGATTGATGCCTGATCAGTTGCCCGCCGATCCCGCCACTTTAGCCCCGCGCTTGCCTTGGGAATACATTTTGGTTTTTGTCCTCATTCAAGCGGTCATTTTGATCTTGATTAGCCAACATTTTTTGGATCCGCTTGGCGCAGCGGTTTTGTCGGCGGTGGCCACGCTAGCCTTATGGTTGATTGGCATTAAGCGCCACAAAAGACCGTTTTCCTTTTTTCAAGACAGCCGTTTATATGCCGGTTTGGTGAATGGAATAGTCGTGTTTTTGCTTTATTTTTTTCCGTAAAACCCATTTCGCAATAAAAGCAACGAGGAATTTAATTTTCCGGGGCTCTTTTGCCGCAATTCCCCCTTTCTTTTTTAATTTTCCCAATAATTAAGGTCTTAGGAACGGGTGAATAATAAAGTACCACTTTTACCTTGCTCTTTCACTGCCACTCTTCCTATCTTTTTCGTTACAATGCACCACATTACGCCTCAAAAGATAGTCGATTGGCAGCAAAATAGCGGCGGCTAAAATGGCACTTTACTATTCACCCGTTCCTAATTTCAAAAATCTGCATTTTTTCAAAATTTTATTTCAATTTATGCAATCAGAACACCAAAGAACCCTGAGAGTCGGCGTTGCCGGCGTAGGTTTTATCGGTCCGGCTCATATTGAAGCCTTGCGCCGTTTGCCAGGAATTGAAGTTGTATCGCTTTTCCACCCTGGTCAAGCCGACGCAATGGACAAAGCCCGTCAATTGGGGATTTCCAAAGCCTATGGCGAGTTTGAAGATTTGATCAAGAACGACGATATCGATTGCGTTCACATCTGCACGCCCAACAACTTGCACCATTCCATGTCGAAAGCTGCTTTATTGGCCGGAAAACATGTGGTATGTGAAAAACCTTTGGCGACTACCATCGAGGAAGCAGAGGAATTGGTGGCATTGGCAAAAGAAACCGGATTGGTAAACGCCATCCATTTTAATGTGCGCTACTATCCTTTAGTGCGTCAAATGCGTACGATGCGTGAAAAAGGCGATCTCGGTCGCGTGTATTCCATCATTGGAAGCTACCTCCAGGATTGGTTGTTTTATGAAACTGATTATAACTGGCGTTTAGAGCCCGATAAGTCTGGCGATTCGCGCGCCATCGCCGATATTGGTTCGCACTTAATGGATTTGCTGGAGTATGTTTCTGGTTTAAAAATTACGGCCGTGATGGCGGATTTCAATACCGTTCACCCGGAACGTAAAAAACCGCTGAAACCAATTGAAACTTATTCTGGTAAAATGCTGCAACCGGAAGATTACGCCGCTGTACCGATCAAGACGGAAGATTATGCTTCTGTGCTGTGCCGTTTTGACAATGGCAGCAAAGGGGTAGTTACGGTAAGCCAGGTAAGCGCTGGTCGCAAAAACCGTCTTAACTTTGAGATTTCCGGTTCCAATAGCACACTTGCTTGGTGTTCTGAAACACCAAACGAAATGTGGATTGGTCGCCGCGATGGACCCAATGGCATTTTGATGAAAGACCCTTCGCTGGTTTACCGCGAAGCTGGCGAGATCATTTCTTACCCAGGCGGGCACAACGAAGGTTTCCCCGATGCTTCTAAGCAATTGTTCAAAGAAGTATACAAGGCGATCCGCGCGGGCAAACAACCTGAAAATCCTACGTTCCCCACTTTTGCCGATGGTTTGCGTGAATTGATTCTTTGTGAAAGAATTTTGGAAAGCAACAAAAAAGAAGGCTGGGTGAATGTGTAAATAAAAGCGATTAATAAAAACGGGGTAGGTTTTGACCATACTACTGGACATTTTAAATTTTGGGGATGCGTAAACCTTCCAGGTCTTCGAGACCTGGAAGGTTTGACTAGCCATCCAGGCGAAAATGTCCAGTAGTATGGGTTTTGACTTACCCCGTTTTTATTAATCTCATAAAGCCAAATAGCCATGCTCGATTTAGGATTCGTCTCCGCAATTTTAGCGGAAGCTAGTTTTGAAGAAGTCATTCGTTTTGCGGGCGCTCAGCATTTCAAATGCGTGGAAATCATGTGTTGGCCCAAAGGAAAAGCCGAGCGCCGTTATGCTGGGGTAACCCATATTGATGTCGACAACTTGGATGAGGAAGAGGTTGAAAAAATTCACGCCATTTTGCAGGCCAACGGCGTCTATATTTCTGGCTTAGGGTATTATCCCAATCCATTGATCGGTCATGAAGATCAAGCGGCCATTTTTATCGCCCATATCCAAAAAGTGATTCGCGCGGCGGCTCGTTTGGGAATTCCAGTTGTCAATACCTTTATTGGCCGCGATCCTGCGCTTACTTTTGAAGAGAATTTCCAACGTTTCCTACAACGCTGGCCCGCAATATTACAAACTGCTGAAGAATGTAACATCAAAATCGGCATTGAAAACTGCCCCATGTACTTCACCCAAGACGAATGGCCTGGGGGCAAAAACCTGGCCACAACGCCCGTTGTTTGGGAACGCATGTTTGATGCTTTTCCTACGCCCTTGTTGGGACTCAACTACGACCCCTCGCATATGATTTGGCAAATGATGGACCCATATCAACCCATTTATCAGTTTAAAGATCGTTTGCATCATATCCACCTCAAAGATGCCAAATTATACCCCGAAAAACTTAATCGCGTCGGCATTTTAGCCCATCCATTAGAATACCATTCCCCAAAATTACCAGGACTAGGCGACGTCAATTGGCGACATTTTTTTGCCGCGTTGACGGATGTACGTTATCGCGGCCCGGTTTGTATCGAAGTGGAGGATAAAGCCTACGAAGGCAGCTTGGAAGATCAAAAAACGGCCATTCTTACCAGCAGAAATTACCTCCAACAATTTTTGGCCATCACCATCTAAAACACCTATCAATGAAGCTTCATCTCCGCATCCGTTTATCTGCCATGATGTTTTTGCAATACGTCATCTGGGGTTCCTGGTTTGTCGCTATGGGCAAGTACTTAGGGGAAACTCTCCATGCCGATGCCAATCAGATTGGGGCGGCCTATGCCAACGCATGGGGTGGTGCCATTTTATCTCCCTTTATCATCGGTTTGTTGGGCGACCGGTATTTTAGTGCTCAAAAACTATTGGGAGTGATGCATCTTTTGGGTGCGGTGGTGCTTTTTTGGCTCAGTCAAGCCACTGATGCCAATCAAGTCGCCTGGTTGATTTTGCTTAATTCTGTCATTTATATGTCGACCATTGCGTTGACCAATGCCATTGGTTTTGCGCACATACCTGCCGATCAAACTTCCAATACCACCACCCGTATTGCGGCCATCGTTTGCTGGATTGTAGCCGGCGTGGTTGTCATTTTTGTGCCAAAAACATGGATGGTTTGGGCTTTAGCTTTTGTACTGGTGGTGATTGCAAAATTGTTGACCATCCGGGAATCAAAGGATTTTCCTACGCTTCGGGTATGGGGCACCATTGGCTGGGTGATGGTTAATTTATTGATTGGTTTATTGGAAATTGGCAGTACGAAATTGATTTTCCTCATCCCTGCTGTTGTTTCGGTAGTTTTGGGTCTTTTCAGCTTTGTTTTACCCGCTACCCCACCAAAACCCAATTCTGATACCAGTATTGCTAAGATCTTAGGTCTTGACGCTCTCGTTTTACTACGCGATCGATCCTATTTGACCTTTTTTATTGGATCCATACTGCTTTGTATTCCATTGTCTTTCTACTACGGCTATACGGCCCTTTATCTTTCCGAAACGGGTTTGACTCAGGTGGAAGCCAAAATGTCGATGGGGCAATTATCGGAAATTGGGTTCATGATCCTTTTGCCTATCTTTTTGAAACGTTGGGGGGTAAAAAACATTTTGATCTTTGGTATGATCGCTTGGATTTTCCGCTATTTCTTGCTTAAATACGGCAACATAGACATGGTATGGATGCTGTACGGGGCGGTGATCTTGCACGGGATTTGCTACGATTTCTTTTTTGTTACCGGACAAATCTACACCGATCAAAAAGCTGGCGGCAATATGCGCGGCGCGGCGCAAGGTTTGTTTACCATTGCTACCTACGGCATAGGAATGACTTTGGGATCGCGGTTAAGCGGGTGGATTGCTACCCATTATTCAGCGAAAGTTGGAGATGTGATCCAGTACAATTGGGGAGGACTCTGGACGGCGCCGCTGATAATTGCAGCGGTGATATTGGCAGCGTTTGTATTGCTGTTCAAGGATAAAAAAGTAGTAGAAACTGAGTAGCCCGTACGGGATTCGAACCCGTGTTACAGGAATGAAAATCCTGCGTCCTAACCCCTAGACGAACGGGCCTTGAAAAGCGCTTGTTTGAACTTGATCGTTCAGACAAGCGCTTTAACATAAAATCAAAAAATAAAGTTCCAAACTGAGTAGCCCGTACGGGATTCGAACCCGTGTTACAGGAATGAAAATCCTGCGTCCTAACCCCTAGACGAACGGGCCTCTTTGATTTGGGAATGCAAATATAGAAACATCAGCTACTAATTTGCAAATATGTTCGGAAAAAATTTTCAACTGCCTTTTTATGTTAACCAAAGGCTAAGTTTTTTCGGAGCGGTGCAAATATAAAATCTTTCCCAAGAAGTAAAAAAGGTAAAAATCAAATAATTTTTACCTTTGCTGCGCCAAAAAGGAGCAATTGAATTACTCTAGATCACTTATTGGTCAATTGATTAATTGTTTCCAAAACGGAGCCCAACCAGACACGCCATTTGATTAACTTTTTTCAGCGAATAATTGTTACTTTTACACTAAGTATTTGCTCATCTTAAAATCAAACTTACCCATGGCTAAACGAATAGCTATCAATGGATTCGGTCGCATCGGAAGAATTACCTTCCGCAACCTGTTGGAAATGGACGGTATCGAAATCGTCGCTATCAATGACCTTACAGACAACCATACGCTGGCACACCTCCTTAAGTACGATTCAGTACAGGGTAGATTCCAAGGCGAAGTAAGCTCAGATGATCAGTTCATCTACGTCAATGGCAAGCAAATTCATGCTATTGCTGAAAGAGATCCAACTAAGTTGCCTTGGGGTGAAATGAACATCGACGTGGTGATCGAATCTACGGGTCGTTTTACCGACATCAAGTCGGCCAGCGCTCACTTGGAGGCTGGTGCAAAAAAAGTAGTGATCTCAGCACCTGCAAAAGGTGAAATGCCAACGGTGGTTCTTGGTGTAAACGACCATGTAATCGCTCCTGAGCACAACATCTATTCTAATGCTTCTTGTACTACCAACTGCCTTGCCCCAATGGTAAAGGTATTGGACGATGCTTTTGGCATTGAAATGGGCTTTATGACCACCGTTCACGCTTACACTGCTGACCAGCGTTTGCAGGATGCCCCTCACGAAGACTTGCGTCGTGCGCGTGCAGCAGCTTTGTCGATCGTACCTACCAGCACTGGCGCTGCCAAAGCGGTAGGTTTGGTATTGCCACACTTGAATGGCAAATTGAACGGTAACGCCATGCGTGTACCTGTACCAACTGGTTCAGTAACCGACTTTACGGCAATCGTAAAAAAATCTGCTACTGCTGCTGAAATCAATGCTGCGTTCAAAGCTGCTTCTGAAGCTGGGTTGAAAGGCATTTTGGAATACTGTGTAGATCCAATCGTTTCTGCCGATATCGTTGGCAGCAAGTACTCTTGCATCTTTGATGCTGACTTGACTATGGCTCAAGGCAACATGGTAAAAATAGTAGGTTGGTACGACAACGAAGCAGGTTACTCTGCTCGTTTGGCTGACCTCGCTAACCGCGTATAAATCCAGTTGGCTTCGGCCAATTGCTTTTAGTTCAAAAAAGACCATCGGAAACAAATCACTCTAAGGGTTCTGTTTCCGATGTCTTTTTTCTTTTTTTGCGACCTTTTTTATAGGCGCAATATTATTAGGCGCCATATTTCAAAGCTTGCCAAAAACGCCAACATGAAAAATCTCGACTTCTCCAATAAAAAAGTTTTGGTTCGGGTAGATTTCAATGTACCTCTGGACAAGAGCTACAACATCACCGACGATACCCGAATCGCCGCTGCGATTCCAACCATCAAATACATCCTTGACCATGGTGGTTCCGCGATTTTAATGTCGCACTTGGGCCGTCCAGAAGAAAAGCTCAACCCTGACGGTTCCATCAATGTAGAAAAATTCACCCTTCAGCACTTGGTGAAGCACACTTCTGAATTGTTGGGCGTGCCTGTACAATTCTGTCCTGAATTTGTAGGCCCCAAAGCCACTGAAATGGCCGCAGCGCTACAACCAGGTCAAGTGTTGATGCTTGAAAATACCCGTTTCCTCAAAGGAGAATCCAAAGGAGATGTGGAACTTGCTAAGCAACTAGCCGAGCTAGGCGACATGTACATCAACGACGCATTTGGCTCGGCTCACCGCGCCCACGCATCGACTACCACCGTTGCCCAATTTTTTGGCCCTGGCGCAAAAGGATTCGGCTTTTTGATGGATGCCGAGTTGAAAAATGCCAATAGGGTACTGAACAACCCCGAGCGTCCTTACACCGCCATTGTTGGTGGCGCCAAGGTTTCTGATAAAATCTTGTTGCTGGATCGTATGTTGGATCAGGTAGACTACCTCATCATCGGCGGCGGGATGGCTTATACCTTCATCAAAGCTCAAGGCGGACAGATTGGTAAATCTTTATTTGAAGAAGACAAGCAACCTTTAGCGTTGGAATTGCTGGCCAAAGCCAAAAGCAAAGGCGTGCAATTGCTTCTACCCGAAGATTCCATCATTGCCGACAACTTCTCCAACGACGCCAATATCCAAACTACCGATAGCAATGCCATTCCTGATGGCTGGATGGGTTTGGATGTAGCCGAGAAGGCTCGTACCGCATTTGCTGATGCCATTTCAAAATCCAAAACCATTTTGTGGAACGGCCCAATGGGTGTTTTTGAAATGCCTAATTTTGCCAATGGTACCAAAATGATTGCTGAAGCATTGGCTGAAGTAACTGCTACTGGCGCATTTACCTTAGTAGGTGGAGGTGATTCTGTAGCTGCAGTAACGCAAATGGGATTGGCGGATAAAGTAAGTTACGTTTCAACGGGCGGTGGCGCTATGTTGGAACTGTTGGAAGGAAAAGTTTTGCCTGGTGTGAAGGCAATCGAAGAGTAATAGTATAAGTTTAGCGCTCTCATCTTCGATGGAGTTGTACTAAAAATGTAGCCATAAATTAAGGCACGAAAGCTGTTCATGAAGGGTGCACAAACGGCAGTTTGTGTCCTAATTTGTGAAAATTTGTGAAATTTGTGGCTAAAATTTGTTTGTTTCATCGCCGAAGGCGAGTTGCTAAGCTTTTACGAATAATATTAGAAACGATTGAATGGAGCGGCTTTTTTGGTGGAGTATATTCGTGGTTTTTTATGCCTATTTGGGATATGGTCTGCTGTTGCTGATCTTGATTCGGATAAAAAAAGCCATTAGAAAAGCCGCACCTTTCGCTACCAATCTCCCGGATAGCGATCTGCCTGTCGTGACCTTACTCGTAGCCGCTTACAACGAAGCCGCTTGGATAGAAGAAAAACTACGCAACTCCTTTGCGTTGGATTATCCCTACGACAAAATCCATTTCTTTTTTGTCACCGATGGTTCTGATGATGGTACGCCATCATTGATTGAGCAATTCCCCAAACCAGCTGGAGTACAATTGAAGTTGTTTCACCAAGCAGAGCGAAAAGGCAAAATTGCCGCAGTAGAGCGCGTGATGCCTTTTGTCGTCACGCCCATCGTTGTTTTTACCGACGCCAATACCACCCTGAATCCAGAAGCCATTCGCAAACTGGTACCCTATTACCATGATCCTACCGTAGGGTCGGTTTCAGGTGAAAAAAGAATTGCCATGACCCTGGAAGACGAAGCCAGCAGTGCTGGCGAAGGTCTTTATTGGAAATACGAAAGCACCCTCAAACGCTGGGATGCGCAATTGTACTCACTGGTAGGCGCAGCAGGCGAGTTGTTTTCCATCCGCACCAGCATTTACGAACCCGCTCCTTTGGATTCTATTGCTGAAGATTTTTACACCACGCTACGCATTGCTCAGCGTGGGTACCGCGTACTTTATGCCCCCGAAGCCTATGCTGTAGAACAATCCTCAGCATCCGTAGCAGAAGAATTAAAACGCAAAATTCGCATCTCTGCTGGCGGTTTGCAAACCATTTGGCGTTTGCGGTCACTGCTCAACCCTTTTCGTTATGGGGTGCTGACTTTTCAGTATGTCTCTCACCGCGTATTACGACTTACGCTTGCTCCACTTGCCTTACCCCTCCTATTTGCGCTCAATGGCTTGATGGCTTTGCAAGGCAGTGCTATGTATATTCTGCTTTTTGCTTTGCAATGTCTTTTTTACCTCTTGGCCATGCTCGGTTACTTTTTTGAGCGCCGCAAAATCAAAATCAAAGCCTTTTTCATTCCGTATTACTTCTGCATGATGAATTATGCTGTATACCGCGGTTTTATCCGTTTGTTGGCAGGTAAACAGTCGGTGCTATGGGAGCGACCGCAGAGGAAAGTATGAGTGTTGATTTTTTACTTTTTTCAGGCGACATTTGAATCCGTTTTATTAACAATTGATTGACTGAAAAAAAATTAAGGTATTTGATTGTCGGCGAACTAGCCCTAATTAAAATTTAAGCACATGGCAAAACGTAAAACCATCCAGGTAAAAGAAACAGCGATTTCAATTTTCCAGGGAGAGCAATCTGATTTTATTTCTCTTACTGACATTGCCAAGCACAAGGATGCTGCAAATACAGATTCTATTATTCAGAATTGGCTACGTAACAGAAACACTATTGAATTATTAGGTTTTTGGGAACTGATGTACAATCCTGATTTTAAACCCCTCGAATTCGAGGGGTTTAAAAAACAAGCGGGTTTAAACAGTTTTGTGATGACTCCAAAAAAATGGATTGAAACCACCAACGCCATAGGTATTATTTCGAAATCAGGCAGATATGGTGGCACCTTTGCCCATCAGGATATTGCATTTGAATTTGCTTCCTGGATTTCAATCGAATTTAAACTCTACATTATCAAAGAGTTTCAGCGATTAAAAGCAGATGAAAATGACCGACTCAAATTAGAATGGAACCTGCAACGTACCCTGGCAAAAGTAAATTACCATATCCATACCGATGCAATTAAGGAAAACCTCATTCCCGCAGCATTAAGCTCCGCACAAAAATCTTTTGTGTACGCCAATGAAGCCGACTTGCTGAATGTAGCCTTGTTTGGCATGACCGCCAAAGAATGGCGCGAGGCCAACCCCAACACCGATGGAAACATCCGCGATGCCGCTTCGCTGGAGCAACTCGTGGTGCTCAGCAACCTGGAAAGCATCAATGCTGTACTCATTTATCAAGGTTTAGGCCAAACAGAAAGACTTGAACAACTGAACAATATCGCCATCACCCAAATGAAATCCTTGGTCGACAACAAACAGATCAAGCACTTGAAATAGTTAGTTAGCGCAAAAACTATTAATTCTCGCGGAAATCCGCGAGAATTAATAGTGAATTCTTGCGGATTTCCGCGAGAATTCACTAAATCTGGAAAATGTATTCAGAATAGAATCCATAATTTCCAATATCTCAACTCAGTCTAAACACTTGTTTTTCAATAAAATAAAATTACTTTTTCATTTTTTTTAAAAAAAACCTCCCCCTTCCCGGAACGCTTCCCGCCCACCAAAACACCTCTCTATGACTGCGGCAATAATCAGCTTCCAAAGTCGACTCCAAGCACCTTTATTCACATTAATATCCAAAAACATGAAACAGTTCTTTTTCGCTTTGGCACTTACCCTATCATTTGGCAGCTTGATGGCGCAAAACCAGTTTTTTAGCCCTTTAAATGCTAACCCCGTAGGTCCTAATGGCCCCGCTACCAACAAAGCGCGCGTAGTACCTTATTGCTGCCCTAGCGACGCCATCGAAATTTCTTCAACTGTTGCGGTAGGTGAAAATGATTTTCAGTGGATCAATATCCCTTTGAATGGAATCGCAGCAGGACAGATTAGTCGTTTGGTGGTTTGCTATCAAGTGGTAGGCACCGGCGGATCTTACATTTCACAAGTACGTTTGGCAGAAATGAGCGCGCCTAATAGCGCAGTGGTAAAGGTTGATGATCCGACTGATCTAAACTCCACCGCTGCAACTTGTTACGCTACCAAAGCGGGTTATGTGGTAGGAGGTACCACTACCTTAGCCCTGAAAGTAGTGCTAAAACCTGGCGATAAAATCATCGTAGGCGGCATCTCGGTGATTCGCTAATAACCAGTAGGCTATCCCAAAATCGACGTTTGACACCGTTATCCCTATTAATAAGTTTGACATTTTTAGAGCTTGTTCAGGATTCTGCTTCGAGCTACAAATGGCCAAAATCTACTCTAATTTCGTTACAAAAATGCTCATGTAGCGATGCTACACTCCGCTTTTTGCGCCTCATTAGTGTGGATTTTAGCTCATTTTCGCCATCGAACCAGAGTCCTAGACAAGCTCTTATCCCAAAAACACGCAGACCCTGCAAATTCACTATCCCATTGAACAAAAGCGCCGCTATCCGAACTTAATCGGGTAGCGGCTTTTTTTTGCTAAGTGATGGAATACTGGAAAGCTTAAAAAGCATTTACGCCATTCACCGTGGTATATTTAAAGCTCAATTTCTTATCTGGATAAATGATTTTGAAGGCCGATTGGCACATCATAGTAGCCTCATGGAATCCACACAAAATCAATTTCAATTTTCCAGGATAGGTATTGATGTCGCCAATAGCAAAAATACCGGGCACATTGGTGCTGTAATCCAGGGTATTGACTTCAATGGCGTTTTTATCGATGTTCAAGCCCCAATCTGCCAAAGGACCCAACTCTGGAGCTAAACCAAAAAGCGGAATGAAGTGATCCGTTGGACGGATGATTTCTCCTTGCTCCTTATTTTGGATAACCACATCCGTCAAACGGCCATTGCCGCGCAAGCCAGTTGCTTGAGAATCCGTAAGCAAATCAATTTTGCCATCGTGAGCCAATTCCAATACTTTTTCAACGGAATCAGGCGCACCACGAAAGTCTTTCCGACGGTGTACCAAGGTAACTTGTTTGGCCAAATTAGCCAAGTAGATCGTCCAGTCTAAGGCCGAATCACCCCCACCAGCTACGACTACTCGTTTATCACGATAAATTTCTGGATCGCGGATGATGTACTCAACCCCTTTGTCTTCAAATTTTTCAAGGTTTTCGAGCGGTGGTTTACGCGGTTCAAAACACCCCAATCCTGCCGCAATAGCAATAACTGGCGCTTGGATCTGCGTTCCTTTATTGGTGGTCAAAACAAAAGTATTGTCAGCTTGACGTTCAATGCTTTGCGCACGTTCACCCAGCGTAAATCCAGGTTTGAAAGGCTCAATCTGTTTCATCAAATTATCCACCAACTCGCCTGCTAAAACGGAAGGATAGCCCGGAATATCGTAAATGGGTTTTTTAGGGTAGATCTCGGCCAACTGTCCTCCCGGAGTAGCCAATGCATCTACCAAATGGCAACGCAACTTAAGCAACCCTGCTTCAAAAACGGTAAAAAGCCCTACCGGTCCTGCCCCAATAATCAAAATGTCTGTTTGGATCATCGTTCAAAAAAATTTATTGCCAACGGATTGGCAAATATACGCCGTAGCGCATCACCTAAAAATGACAATTGCAACTAAAACCTATGATAAAGAAGTGCTTTCCGACTCTTCTTTTTGTTTCATTTTTTCCTTAAAAAAATCCGGATGCAAACCACACTCGGTTTTTTCACTGTCTGCCCAGCGACCGCTGCGACCAGCGCCAGCCACCGTACAATGCGTACAACCCACCGATCCATAGCCCATTGCTTCTAATGGATGAGAGGGTAGGTGGTGGAGCGATTGGTAATACAAAAAATCGCCTTCCTGGATGTCGATCAAGGGGTGGAATTTCAACATACCGTCCTGTTCTTCAAATACCCGTAAGCCTTGTCTAAATCCCGTTTGGTACCCCATTAACCCGGATATCCAAACCTTGTGACGCGCCTTGATTGGCGTCAATGGCAAAACTTTATTGACATTACAACAATCGTCTTTTTTGTCGACCCACCACTGTCCTTCCCGGGTAGCGGCATTTTGCGCTTCGTCGGGAAATACGTTAACAACCTTTATATTAAGTTGTTCTGCCAAAGCCAATTTATAAGCTTGGGTTTCCGGAAAGTGGTAAGTGGTATCGATGAAGTGTACTGGCTGGCTGGGTTGAATTTGGCTAACGGCATGTAGCAACAGCACCGAAGTGGTGCCAAATGAAGAAGTCAACAATACTTCGTTTTCGCTAAAAACTTGGTACAAAAGTTGGAGCCGTTCGTTGTAATCCAAGGGCGTAAACTTTTCATTCAACTCGTCGAGGGTAAGCGCTACTTTTGCCGACATATTTATCTTTTCGTTGTTCAAATTATGGACAAAAAATAATTACTTAGACAGTAACACCGCAGTAAGGTCATTTAGTTGTTTGACCTTTTCAGCAAAATCACCAGTCAATCGATTGCGGTATTCATTCAATTGCCCCAATAATTGATCAACTTCTTCTGGCAAGGTATCTTCCAACACCTGCCGAAAGCGTTTAGCAAAAGTTGGCGATTGCCCATTAGTGGAAATGGCAATTTTTAAAGGTCCGCGGGTCACTACCGAGCCCAAGTAAAAATCACAAAGATCGGGGGTATCAGCTACATTCACTAATTTACCACGTTCTTTTGCCGCTTTTTGTACTTGATGGTTGAGTTCGCGCATATTAGTTGCGGCTACCACCAGGTCATGCCCGTCAATATCGCTGTCTTCAAAAGGCTTGATCTTGATCGTTACGTGGTGGTTGGGTAAGGTATCCAAAATTTCTTGCACTTCAGGAGCTACCCAAGTGGCTACCACCGTGACTTGCGCCCGCGGACTGCTTTTCAACATAAAAGACAGCTTCTCCTCCCCTACTGCGCCTGCGCCCACAATCAAGGTACGCAAGGCGTGTAATTTCAAAAAAACCGGATATAACTCGTTGCGTTCCATTTAATTATTTGCTTACCGCCAATACTGTTGCGTAGGTTGTTTGATACTTAGGATGCAAAGCTACTACTTCCCCAATCACAATAATCCCTGGTGAACCAGCATCGGCTGCGGTAACTTTCGCAGCTAGGTCACTCACTTTGCCAATAATGACTTTTTCTTGCGGGGTTGAGCCATTTTGCACCACCATTGCTGGGGTATCACTTTTTCCGGCGACGGCAAAAATTTGCATGATGGTTTCCAATTTTTTCATCCCCATCAAAATCACTGCAGTTGCCGTAGACTGGGCGGCAATGGCTACGTCATCCGACAAAGTGCCGGTACGGGTGGAGCCAGTCAAAACCCAAAAACTTTCGCTAATGCCCCGACAAGTAACAGGAACACCTTGCAAACCGGGAACGGCAATACTTGATGAGATCCCAGGGATGACTTCTGTAGCAATGCCAAAACTGGCCGCAAAAGCCATCTCTTCATGTCCGCGACCAAAAACGAAAGGATCTCCCCCTTTCAAACGAACCACCTGCCCATGCGTGAGCGCATACGCCACCAACATGCGATTGATTTCGTCTTGAGAAGCCCGGTGGTTGCCGGCGCGTTTGCCCACATCCACCTTTAAGGCGTGCGGTGAAGCGAGCTCCAGTATTTCGGGACCGGCAAGCGCATCGTAAAGCACCACATTGGCGCGTTGCAATGCTTTCCAGCCTTTGATGGTCAGTAATTCTGGGTCGCCAGGACCGGCGCCAACCAAGGTGATTTTGGGCGTATTGATTGATTTCATGGCATTAAGCTTTGTAGTAAGCGCCAATCACCAGTTTGTCCAAACCTTTTGATGCGGCAATTTGTGATTCCCGAATGGCAATGACCGTTTTCACAAACGCCTCTGCCTGTGCACCGTAATGCGTAGCGAAATTCAGATCCGGTTCAAATTCATTGATTTGCAAAGCCAATGCTGGGAAATCTTCGATACCCTTGAACTCCTCCGTAGCGATAAAGTGCTTTTGGAAATCGTCCAGAATACCAGTTTGGGTATTGCATTTAATGTCTTTGCTGAGCAACAAAGCCTTTGCGCCAATCACAAAAGCAGTGTAGCTACTGTAAATGCTATCGGCAAAAGCGCCACTGGCCAAAGCAGCTTGACTAGCCACAATTTTATTTTGTGAGTCCTTCAAAATCGTGCCTACCATATCCAGCATCACTGCAGCACATTCACCAACGCCGATGTCTTGATGATAAATCGATTCCTGACCCCAGTCAAAATATTCTTCTTCGGTGATGCCTTTTAAGTCGGCCAGAGGTTTCAGCATATTATAAAAATAGCGTACGCCTTGACGTAAGAAGTAATCGTTGTAGTACTCGCCTTCTAGTGCATGTTCGGAAAAATCGTCGAGAAGGTTGCGCACCGCTTGCGGAATGCGTTTAGAGGGCAGCTTAATGACCTTGTCGGCAAGAAAACCGCGGCCATCAGGAGCTACACCTCCGCCTAGTACCACTTGCATTGAAGGGATTACCAACTCGCCATGCTTTAAAGAGCTGCCATGAAATCCAATGTTAGCAGCCATATGTTGGCCACAGGCATTCATACAACCGCTGATCTTGATTTTGAAATACTGCTCGCTGATCATTTCCGGATACTCATTGCGAATCAACTCTTCCAAAACTTTGGCCAATGCCGTACTGTTGGTTACCCCAAGGGCGCAGGTATCTGTACCAGGGCAAGCCGTAATATCGGCAGTAGAATCAAAACCAGGTAAAGCTAAACCTAGAGCCGTAAGCGAATTAAACCAAAGGGGCAATGCTTCAGGACGAACAAATTTGATCAAAAAACCTTGATTGACGGTCAAGCGGATATCATCGGCAGCATATTGGCGAACCAAGTCGGCTAGATCGCGGGCTTGATCCGATTTCAAATCACCCAATGGCACGCGTACCTGGATGGCATAATATCCTTCCTGTTTTTGAGAGTAGACGTTGGTCTGATGCCAGATAGCGTATTTTTCTGCGTCGATGGGTTCTACAACTGGAAGTGAGGCAGTAGGCAATTGCGCCTCTTCCAACACCAAATTGCGATCAACTACTACGCTTTTATTTTTTAGCGCTTTCCATTCTTGGTGTACCAATTCCAGAAAACCTTCGATTCCTAGTTTCTGTACCAAAAACTTCATACGCGCCTTCATCCTTTTTTCACGCTCACCGTGGCGATCAAATACCCGCAAACCCGCTTCCATAAACGGAATGATCTGATCTTCAGGCATGAATTCGTCAACCGTATGGCCAAACATGGCCACCGCGCCCAAACCGCCGGCTACCAGCACTTTAAACCCGCGCACTTCCTGTCCGTTTTCGATTTTAACCCGCGGAATAAAACCAAAATCATGGAAATAGGTAAATGCGGAGTCTTGCTCGCTGGAAGAGAAAGCAACTTTTATTTTTCGCCCCATATCCTGACAGATCGGGTTGCGCAAAAAGTATTGAAATGCAGCTTCTGCATAAGGTGATACGTCGAATGGCTCGCGCGGGTCGATGCCCGCGTGAGGCGATGCTGTAAAGTTACGTACAGTATTGCCGCAAGCTTCCCGACCCGTTACGCTTACCGCAGCCAGTTCATTCCAAACGGCTGGCGAGTTGGCCAACTTCACATAATGCAGTTGGATGTTTTGGCGGGTGGTAATATGTAAATTCCCCGTTGCGTACTGATTCGATACATCCGCAATGCGCTGCAATTGATCGGTGGTTAGTTTGCCATAAGGAATTTTTGTGCGGAACATTTGCACGCCCTGCTGGCGCTGGCCATACACGCCACGCGTGAGGCGATATAAGCGAAAACGATCGTCGTCTTCTTGTCCAGTTTGGAAAGATTTAATACGTTCTTGAAGCTCTAAAATGTCTTTTTTATCAGCTTCGCTTACTTGTGAGAAGTCAAATTGGTAACTCATCGATTGCTTGCGTTTGGAAATCTAATACAAGTATACAGGCAATTGACAAGAGAACCAACTTTCCAAAGCATTTTTATCACTTTTTTAATGATAAAAACATATGAACATAGGTTCATATTTACCTCTAAACGCGTATTTTAGGCCATAAAATCTATCTTTGAGCGTAATTTGATAACTTTTTTGATTACAAACCAGAATATTGCAGATAGGTGGGTTATGGGCAAAAAAAAGTCGTGCCAAAAAGCGGCACGACCAACTACTAACAAATTATAATCCCATGAATATACCTTAAAAACCGCCTGCTTAACAAATTCTCAAGCACGGTTTATCACTTTCAATCTTTCAACATATAACTTTTTATCCCAAGGTTTAGTATTGTTGATTTACAGATTTAACATCTAAAATGATTAACTCGTTCATATACCCCCAAAAAAAAAGTAAGTCGCACTAGAGAGTACGACTTACTGCTTAAATATAATCCCATGAACTTTAAGAACCTTACTAAAAACCCTAGTTAAAGGGTTATATGTTGCGTGAAAATCACTTTCAAATTGAAGAAGGAGTAACTTGCAAGTAAGTCAGGGTATTTGACGGTAACCTGACTTACCTTTCGCAAATTAAAGATCCCATGTGTTATCCAAATTTTGTGCTCTGGTACTTTCACCAGATATCTTCGTTTGACATTACAAATATGGGAAGATTCCTAGGCGCTAGCAAAAACAAAAATGAGGCATTGTGAAAAAAATAACTGTCAATATCTTTATTTTTATTTTTATAAAACATTGATAGTTAAATAAAAATACAACTATCAAGATCCACCTCTGTGAATTTTTAGAAACTTTTTTTCATCTTAAAATGAAAAAAAATTGAAAAAAAAAATTTTCCTAGCGCTTAAATGGGGTAGAAAAAGCTGGATTTTTAACAAAATTGGTGTCCGTTAGCATTTTCAAGAAACTGATCAGGTCCTTTTTATCTTGCTCCTTGAGCGTAAACTTGCGAATATTGGGGTCTTCGTTGGAAACACCATGACCTCCTTTACTGTAACTATCCAATACTTCTTCCAAAGTTCGGAAGCGCCCATCGTGCATATAAGGCGCAGTCAGCTCGATGTTGCGCAAACTGGGCGCCCGAAATCGACCATTGTCGGATAAATTACCAGATATGGCGCCGCGCCCCAAGTCTTTGAAAGCCGTTAAAGCTGGAACATCATCGATGCCATTGTTGTGAAAATTATTATCGGTAAACAAGGGATTGAAATGGCAATGCGAACAGCCAGGGTGGTCCAAATTCTGCGCATACTCAAAAAAGAACAATTCCAATCCTCGTTGTTCCTCATCAGTAGGAAAATCCTCCTTGCCCCAAATAAGCCGATCATAACGGGAATTTGCGCTGATCAGGGTACGTTCAAATTGGGCAAGAGCCTTCGTGACCATAACGCGGGTTATTTCCGCTTTTTTATTGATCCCAAAAGCGCTCCGAAACAATTGGGGATACGATTTATTACGACGCAATTTGAGCTCGATATTCTCCCAGGTATCATCCATCTCCAAATGGTCTTCAATCGGAAAAATGGCTTGGTCCTCTAAATTCGGCGACCTACCATCCCAAAACATGCCTTGAAAATTATAAATCAAATTGGCCAAAGACATAGCGCTGCGTTTACCCAATTTCCCTCTAATACCCGGACTCAAAGCCCGACCATCGGTGAAAGCAAATTCTTGTTTGTGACAACCCGCACAAGCCAACGTGCTGTCGCGCGAGAGAATGGGGTCATAAAACAACATCCGCCCAAGGGCAATACCTTCTTCAGTAAGCGGATTCTCCAAGTTCACCGGCGCACGGGGCATCCAGCGCGGTGGATCCAAAGCGACGGGCTTGGGTTGAAAGGTACCCGTTAGTGAATCATCTACGGGTTTGATTTCTGTAGATCCTTTTTTCTCTTCTTTGCAGGATCCCATCACCATTACCAACCAAAAAATCAAAATCAGATAGCGCATGGTTTTATTTTGATCCGTTTTCGTTTTTCTTTAGCTTATTCTCAGGGGGGGTACATCCGGTTGTATCCGTTAAAGTGTGCAAAAAAGCAATCAAATCTTTTTTGTCTTGCTCCTGAAGTTTCAAAACGCGCACATTGGGATTTAAGTTGTCAGCCAAATGTCCACCACTAGCGTAATGGTCAATTACTTCTTCCAGCGTGCGAAACCGACCATCGTGCATGTAGGGGGCCGTTAAAGAAATATTGCGCAAAGTCGGCACTACAAATTTCCCCAAATCATTGCGGTTTTTGGTGACAGCTCCCCGTCCTGGGTCAGGAAAATCCTCTAAGCGATTTACCTGCTGAATCCCATTGTTTTCATACGCCAAATTGGTGAATAAGGGATCAATATGGCAATGGTTGCACTCAGAAAAAGGTAGATTGGGCGAGGCGTCAAAAAAAATGGTCCACCCCCGTTTTTCAGTTGGTGTAAACTCTGCTTCTTTCCGCATCACTTGATCAAACTTGGCATTGGCACTGAAAAGAGTGCGTTCATATTGCGCCAAAGCTCGGGTCACCAACAAACTGTCAATGTCCGTTTTTTTCTGAATGCCAAAAGCTTGCCGAAACATAACCCGATAAGTTGGATGGTTTTGTATACGACGGATGACCTCTGGCCAAGTTGCCGCCATTTCAATGGGATTGGTGACGGGTTCGAATGCTTGTTGCTCCAAGGTTTCTGCACGGCCGTCCCAAAACAATCCTTTATAATGGTAAACCACATTCAGTAAAGAGGGCGCGCTGCGTTTGCTTTGTTTCCCTTTCTTATTTTGGCTCAAGGCCAGCCCGTCGGTAAATGCCAATTGGGGTTGGTGGCAACTCGAGCAACTCAAGGTTGAATCTCCAGAAAGGATGGGGTCAAAAAAAAGTTGTCGCCCCAAAGCGACACCCTGCTTGGTCAACGCCCCATAAGGAAACCGGGGGAAAGGTGGAAACCCAATGGGCGGGCGCAAATCTATAGTGTCTGGGTGGAACGCAACCCGCACTAAAGCATCATCTGCGTTATTGGCCGTACGACACGAAACACAAAACAGCAGTAGCCAAACCAGCAAACCTATTGATGATTGTTTATTTATCTGCCACACCTTATATATGTAGGTTATAAGGGCGACTGCCATTCCAAGGCATTCACCAGGTTATCAGCAATAAACTTGGCCAATACTTTATCATTGGTATGATCTTGCGTCACTTTGCGGAAATCAACAAACTGGTTGCTGTCCAGAACGAGCACTTTGCGTAAATCAACTTTGAGCTGCAAATGATTTGCCGCTCCGGGTTGAAGCACAATATCTTTGAAGTAGGTTTTTTTGCGGTAAAAATCGTTGCCTCCAATGTGAAAAGTAAGTTTCTCAGCAAACTTGCCGTCGCCAACAATGTCGGCATTGCCTTCTATTTTGGAAAAAACATACCCCAGTGCCCACGACCAATAATTGTCGTCCAATGGATGCGGGGGGGTATAACTATTGGGGCTGGTGGCATTCAAACGCGGCGCAACGCCTATGCCTACGCGCAACCCTTTGTAGTTGCCAGCAGGGATGTCTTTGAAGGTAAAACTTAGTCCTTTATTGGCCGCATCAAGTGATTGCACGTTGCGAAAAGTGGCCAAAACGATCTCCGTAAGCTTCACACTATCGGCATCATCCCGACTTTCTTTGAGCAAAACGATGTCAGAAAGGTAGAATTGAAAATTTTGTAGGCGGATTTTCATCCCCGCTTCATAAGGATAATTTTGGTTGTACATCTGCAAAGGCTGATCGCCGTACACACCTTTTACGGTAAAGGAAACATCAACCTTACTCGCTGTGTCTTTTTTTTCGGTACATGCGAACATCAAAACCAAAGACCAACTCAATACCCAGCCCATGCCTGTTTTCATTCTTATTGTTTTTGAAAAAGAACTTCTGAAAATCGCGCAATTGATGCTTCAATTTAAGCTATTGTTGGCTAGTAGACACCGAAACCACCTGAAAAGATTGCGGCAAATTGGCGACAATTTTGCTCGCAATGGTCTCCACGGCATCAGTACGCACATTGACGCCCTTGAACCAACGCAGGTGATCCACTCGCAGAATCACATTCACATTAAAACCTTGTGGAATTTTGACGTTAATTGGCATTTCGATGTTGACCAGATTGGGGGTGTTATTGACTAAAATCTCAATATTGTCTGAATTTACTGCACCTGGGTTGCGTTGCAGCACAAACCGACTAAAATTGTACCCTAGAACCGGGCTGCGGTACATAACGTTGCTACTAGGGGCACCCAATGGATGGCCTTGAACATAGCGATTAGGATTCGATTTATTGGCCAAACCTGTAACGCCAAGGGTAAATCGCAGTTTTGTAAAGGTACCCGCATTCCGAAATGTACCAAAAGTACTACCGGAAAAAGTACCGGGATTCGAAATGATGCGCACATTGTCTTCAACGGTGGTGCGTAAAGTATCTCCCAACCCAAGTGAAACATAAACGGGAAGCGTCTCAATTACTTTAGTGGTATCTCCTTGAGCATTGATCAGCCAAAAATTGGAAATGTAAAACCGCAGTTCTTGAAAGGCAAAAGGGTTGCCAGCTGCGTCGGTATAAGTCGAAAAGGTAGAAGTTGCATTAGGAGTGGCTGGAGCAAAACTTATGACAGTATCCCGTCTGCTTTGAATCGCCCGATGGCGCAGTTCAAGTCGCATTTGAGGATAGATACAACAGCTTCCACATTTTTTTTCAGCGGCAAGACTATAATTGGAAGCGTAAGCATCAAAACAGCCTTCGGTACGGTCGGCACAAGTAGTCATTAAACCAATTACGGCTAAAAACAAGGGCATTTTCAACCCAAGTTTGCGAAAATCAAGTCCAAAGCACTCCGTCAGCCAATGACCCATCTTATTGTTCTGCTCCGTCACCGCTTTTTGCGCGCTGTTCCTTTTCATATGTTTTCAACAACTGTTTAATAATCTGTTTGACTTGCGAAGAGAATTCTTTGTTCAACATCCAATTGTAGTATTGCTTGTCGTTGTACAACACCTCCCCTACCGGCTGCCCCATGTATTTGCCAAAGTTAAATACCACTTCGCCGTTGGGATCCTGGCGCAAACGCTGGGTTGCATCAAGGAAACGGTTGTCGTTGGTAAATTCATGCAACGCGGCCACATCTTTTTTAATGGGCGATTCCTGACGAATGCCATCTTCATCGATAAAATCAACGCTGTCGTACCGCTGCAATTGTCCTTGGAAAACGGCGATAGTAGCCTTTACGTCGGCTAAAGCGTCGTGAGCGTCCACCATATCTTCGTTGCAGTAAAACTTGTGGGCGGCCTTTAACGTGCGGGGCTCCATTTTGTAAAAAATACGCTGTACGTCGATCGTTCTGCGTTTGGTCATGTCAAATTCCATCCCCACTCGGGCGAATTCCTCAATCAGCATCGGTATATCAAACCGATTCGAGTTGTAACCTGCCAAATCAGCGTTGCCGATAAAGTCCCAAATTTGTTGCGCTACTTGCTGAAAACCAGGTTTTTTGGCTACATCTTTTGGCGAGATACCGTGCACCATCATCGCTTCTAAGGAAATTGGAATACCGGGATTGATCAGCATGGAAAGTTCCTGAGGTTCTTTGCCGCTTTTAAAGTACTTGATGATCGCCAATTGCACGATGCGGTCGCGCACAACGTTAAGGCCAGTTGCCTCCAAGTCAAAAAAACAAAGGTCACGTTCTAGCTGAAAATCCATTTTATGGGCTATTTGTTTTGACAGAATTAATACAGAGGTCGATTGCAAAGATAGGGCAAAATCTAAAGGAAATGCCAAGCGAGACACCCCGCTTGGCAATCCTATTTATTAATAACACTTTATAGCAATAGTCCGTGGAATTTTTAGTCATTAAAGATTCTAGGGATCAGCAATCGAAA
>JBBANM010000040.1:0-51870 GCA_040401995.1 Saprospiraceae bacterium | reverse complement strand
ATGACCACTTTTTCCCTTTTTTTTTATCCGTTCAACTTTTTGAACAAGCTCTTAAGAAGCCAAGAGCCTGATCGAAAGCTATTTTTAGCGATTCCAAACATCTTTTTCAAGCGTTTTTTTGATGATGTTTTTTTTATAGAACTCTTAGAATATGCTGGGGTTAGTTCTCTAGTATATGATGAAGAAAACCCAATAATCGTCAAATGGATAAAGTAATTCAATACAAACAAATCGTCCGAAAGTTGGTGGAAGAAATAGGCGGGATTGCCGATCCATTCCTCAAAGGAGTTGATACTGAAATCATTATTGATGATGAGAAAGGGCATTATCTCCTCTTTTCGGTTGGTTGGCACAACAAAGAGTGGCATTATGGTAGTTTTGTCCACATTGACGTGAAGCCTGATGGAAAAGTCTGGCTTCAACATGATGGTACTGATTTATCTTTGGCATACGAATTATTCAACCGGGGGATTCCAAAAGAAGACATTGTTTTAGGGTTTAAATCACCCATTGAAAGAGAATGGGTTGGGGAATTTGCTTTGTCATAGACTTTTACTTTTCTAATAAACCGGCAACACCATCAAAATCAACCCACTCTTTATCGAATGCTGTCCCGTACCCAAAATCGCGGCCATCGCAAAAGCAAAAGTCAACACCGATCGGAGGGAGTGGGAAATATTGACTCTTGTGCTGAACCCAATCCCGCCTCGCCTGCGCGAACCTTCTACAACTAAGCAAAAGACCTCATGTACAGGACCCCACTGGATATGAAACATAACACAACGCATCACTAACCTAAATTCTCAAAACCCCAAAAAAAACTCACTGCTTACCCTCCTTATTGATGCGCAGAAAAGCCTGATTCGTAATTTGCTCCGCCAGACTTGATATTTGATCTTTCGTCCCCGAAAAAGGAAACGTAAGCAAAGCCTCATCCTTGCGGTAAAGGGTGCCTTTTCCCGAAATCGAATTGCCCGTTACCTGATACAGCCCGCCAATGTAATAATTCTCGGAAGAAAACTCGTCGATATCCCAGTACGCCAGAGTAGGGTTGTTGGTCTTAGCCAATTGTTCTAAGTTGCTGTTTACTGCTTTAGATAATCGCTGTAGGTCCTTATTTTGCTGGCTATCCATAAAAACAGCGCGCACAAATAATGGCAGTTCTTGTGGAATAGGGAATTGAGTTTTCGGGTCAATTATACCGATGTCAAAACTTTCGGTAGCAATCATTTCTGGTCTTTGTATTTTGCCAATATCCAGCGCCAGTTTGGGAACTTCTTCCGTCGCTAGGTTGAAGAGTCTTCCAACATCGATCAGGGTTTTATTTTCGGCAGCCACTAAGGGCATGTTGTTGAGCAAACTATAGGTGAGCAAACCATGACCATAGCGACTGGTTTCATAGCTCGACTTATCCGCCGCACTACCAGCCAGTACAAACATGCCACTGCGGTCGTTCATGCGCTCGAGCGCCCTGCGTTGGTCGCTGTTGAGGGCTTTTTTGCCTGGTTCCAGACTTTGTACCACCTGACCAGAATTGCAGGCATCGAGGATCAAAATGCGTTTGCGTGCCGTCACTTTGTTGATCCATTTTTGCAGGGTATCCTGGGCAATCGCTTGGGTGTTGAGGATGTTTGGATCATCAAGTTTGTCGCCCAGAATATCGGTAGTGAGGTAGTAAAATTGCCCTTTTTCACTGTTGGCTGGATAGGTGATGCCATGCCCCGAGAGGTAGACCAATAAAATATCGTTGCGGTCTGATTTGGCGGCGATATCCGCTAGAGCTTTCGCAATTTCGGCCTTTCTTGGAAAGGGTTTTGCGGAGGTAGTCAGCAGTTTGATCGTTATTTTTTTGTCAAACAATTTGACGCCGGCAATCCGCAGGGCATCGGCAAATGCAATGGCGTCTTTGTCGGGGTATTTTAGATTGAGCTGAGTGCCCCGAAAATTGGAAGTGCCCACTACCAATGCATACAAGTTAATGGAATCGAGCTTGGCTAGATTTGGAGCATCAAGGGAAATGAGTTGGTCCTTACTTGGATCCCCTTTTGATCCAGAAGGATTGTACAATAAAGGATATGCCGGACCTCTGAGCCATCCCTCTTTGTTGTATACGCGTAGGGAAAGACGATTGACCGCATCCGGGAAAAAATAGCGATCATAGCGCTGGAGGTCTATTTCGAAATTGGGTTGAAACCCTGGATTCACGTTGGGATTCAGCTCGATTTTGTCGTCCAGCAAGAGGACTACCTTGCCTATCCCTCCGTTGCGCACCTGTAATTGTACTTTTATTCGGTCTATCTCAATTTTGGCGCTTTTGATTTTAGGGTACAATGCGATATTGTTCAACTCCTCCACCGGGCGCAAGCCTCCCTGGGCATACCCCAATATTTTTTGCAGCAAACCGGGTTCAAAGTAGCGCTCTTTAAGTTGTTCTAACTCAAGAATTTCAGTTCCCAAGCGGAAGTACATGTTTTGCATGGCGCCATCGGAAGCATCATACAATCCAGCGGGGGTGGTAACTACCCAGTCGTTTTGCCCTAAAAAGAATACCGAACACAACTCCTTACCATTTCTAAAATCCCAAAACTTCAAGGTTCCACCCCAGGTTGCGGAAACGGCGGTAAAGCCATCGGGTAGAAACTCAAAAAGACTAATTTGATCGGCAGTACGTCCGTCCCAGAACCAATCCCCAGGGTAAATCTCTTTTTCCCCGGGGTTCAATTGCAAAAGGGGTTTGCCGCTGCTTAGGTCCCAAAGATTGGCAGTGCCTTTGCTTTTTACCAGTATGATATTTTCATCCGGAGTATATTGCAGTTCAACTTCTTTACGAGGCAAACCGGTGGGTACTGTTCTGATAATGGCTCCAGTTTGGGTGTTCCATTCGCTGAGGGCGCCATCCGCTCCCATGATCAAGCCTTTCTCACCGGAAGCATGGACAGTTGCGGCAATGGGGTTGCCAAAACCGCGGTAGGTTTTTTCAATTGCTGCATTCTCCAGATTCCATTTACTTAAACTTCCATCGGGTAAAATACTGAGGGCATGCCCCCCCTGGGCATCAAAATAGTAGGCATTGAATAATTTTTGGCCCTCCTTATTGCGGATCATGTTTCCAGTTTGGACGTTCCAGGCATTCCAATTTCCTGCTATTTTAGCTAAGGCAAAGCGTCCGTCTGGAGAAAAAGCAGTTTGCATGCTGTAAATCGAGCCATTGTTTTCATAAGGATATAAGTTCTGTTGCATGATCCCTTTTTCAAGATCCCAAATAATGTGTACCCGCTCGTTTGGCTGGTAAGACACTTTATCACTAGATTTTTCATTTAGCCCGTTTAACAGTTTGCCATAAATTTTTCCACTTGGCGTTTCAAAACCGATGGTGTCTTTTTGATCATTCAGTAAAAAACTAATAATGTCTTTCTTAAGAATGGTATTTACATTAACATACATTTTCCTAAATTCACGCGATAATCCAGCCAGTAATTGCCTTCCATCGGGAGAAATGGACAAACTGTGAATAACCCTCAAGCTGGGATTGCGCTTGAACTGCAGCACCGAATCGATTGTCGATCCATCTACTTTTACGATGTTTCCAAAACGATTGGCCGCCAGCAGGTTTTTGCCATCGGGAGTAAACTGGAGGGTATTGGTGCCCCTGATCTTGCTGATGGATGACACGCTATGGCGTTGATCCAAGTCAAAGATTCTTAGGTTATTATCCAAGTTAAAAAGAGCAACCTTGCGAAAATCAGCAGAAAACGAAAATTGTGTTTGCTGGGAGGGTGCTCTTTCCAGGTGTATCAATTCTTTCCCAGTGGAAAGATCCCAGAGGCGAACGGTTCGATCGGAACTTGCCGTTAAGCATTTGGCGCCAGCAGCATTCAGATCGATGGAGCTGATCATTTCAGGAAGATCGATAATGGGGAAAGCCAAGGCATCTTTTTTTATGTCCCAGACCATTAATCCGCCATATCCGCTTCGAGCTGCGGGTTGTCCGGGCATTGTAAACATTTTAACGGTGATCTTACCCAAAGCTACCACCGCGATTCGGCCATCATTAGAATATTTGATTTCCTGGATCTTTCCTTTCTCAAACGTCGCCAGTTTTTCAGTAAGCCCAGGAGGGTAGGATGGGGTTCTCGCTGGTAGTGAATTGGTTTTTTGCCAGCGTTTCTTACCAGTTTGCAAATCCCAACTGGAACTGGTATTATCAGGATGTACCAGGTAGAGATCATCCCCTTGCTGCAGCGGGGATTGGAATGGATCGAGTTGTACCCGCCAAAGTTGCTGACCATTAGCCAGGCTCCAGGCTCGGAGGCTGTGATCGGCCAAAATAGCCACCGCAGTTTGACCTTTTGATCCAAAAGCTATAAATTCAGGAGTGGTATCCAATTGAATAAACCGAATGAATTTTCGGCTATCCAAGTCCCATAGAACCAGGCGTTTATCTCTGCCGCCACTCAAGGCCTGTCTTTCGTCGGGTGAAAAACGAACTAGGCTTACTTCAGCGGTGTGGCCATCGCGTTGAATGACCAGTTCGGGCTTTTGAGCGGATAGGTAGTTGATGAAGAGGATAAAAAAGAGGCTAATCCAAATTTTCATGTACGCTGTTTTAGGTGTTTAGAGAAGGCATTATCATGAATTTTTTTCAAAAAATCAAGAGATTGGGGTGGAAATGGGATGGATTGATTTTGGGGAGGGTGGGGTAGTCCAGCAATGAGCTTTGAGGCCTCAAACCCCCAACCCCTCATAAATCCCCAATGTCTGTCTCGCAATTTTAGGATTCAGGAGAAAGATGAAATTAGGTTACTTGACAAAAAAAAATTACAATTGAAAAAGTTCATTGCAATTGTTCTGATTTTTCAACTTAATTCATGTTTTCTTTTGAAAAACAATGAAAATGAAATACATACAAAAAACATATTAGGTGTTTGGCGATTAAAAGAGAAACAATCTAAGCACCCTTCTCTTAACTTCGGACCAAATTCCTTAGTGTCTATTGGAAGTAATATAGATACGGTCTATTGGTTTAAATATGTCCTTAAAAATCGATACCTGATACTTCGAAACGGATCAAAAGTAATTAAAAATAAAATATTAAAATTGGATAGTGACAGCCTTGTTTTTGAGTCGATCTTTAAAATTCCAAGTAGGCAGTCTTATTTTAGGCGTAATTAGCATCCAACAGATATGACTGGTTTTTAAGAAGCAAAACGGGGATATCGAAGAACCAACAATCAAAATAAGAGTGCTCAAGGAAATGGAAAAACGTGATGCTAGGGATATTGAATAACTTCATGAAATCATCAAATTTTTAACAATGGAATATTTAGAATTTACATCAGACGGGGATCCTAAAGTTTCGGGTATAAGAAATGGTACGTCCCAAGCTTGGTTTGACGATGATTTTTGGATAACCAACAAAGAGCTAAATGATTTTATGTGGAATAATGACCGACATGATTTGAGATACATTTCGGGCGTTCTACCTGAGTTTAACATGGATTTGAAAGGTGTTTTTTTAGCAAAAAGCGCCAAACTTACCGATCTGATTCAAGTTGGTTCGTTGCTTACTGGAATGGTTATTTCTCCAAAATTTCGTTCACTACTTGAAAAATTTCATCTTCCTAAACACAAGTATTTCGAAGTTTCATTTGATGTGGTGAATAGCAAAAAAGAGAAAATAAAAGAAGTAAATGACTATTGGTGGCTTTATTTCGAAAGAGAAACCGGGGAATGTACTGTTGATTTTGCAAATTCTACTTTTGACACTTCATTTCATACCGAATACCTACATCTGGATGAAGCTGATTTAAAGGTGAATTCCTATGAGGACTATATGAAAGTCTTTTATGAAAGAGGTACAGCTTTACGTGCTTCTAAGGTGATTTTTAATACACAATTTGATTGTCAATTAGATTTATGGGGTACAAGGTTTCTTTCGGTAAAGGACTATGTATCTGATAAATTAGTTAAGTCTATAGAAGAGAATAATATAACAGGATATCGCGCTATTCCAGCAGAACGAGCTAGAGAAATTGCTAGAAGATTTAAAAAAGTGTATTCGGAATTAATTTTTTTTTAATTTATTCACAATCAATGTAAAATGTGCCGATAGCGCTTAATGAACATCCTCCCTGGTTTATCAGAATTCCTCAAACCCCCAACCCCTCATAAATACCCAATAACTTAACTTTTTCCTCCTCCCAGCAATAGTGTTTACGCGCTTGCCTACAATTTTCATGCAACCGCTGATACATATCCCGGTCAGCAATCAATCGATTGACTGCTTCGGCAATGGCCCTTGGCGTTAATTCATCCAATAGCAAAAAGACTTCTTGCTCCTGATTAATGGCGCGGTATTCCGGGAAATTCATGTGCAAAGAAGGGAGTCCCGCCTGGATATAGTCAAATGCCTTATTCGCCAAGGAATAGTAATAACTCAAACCGCGATTTTCCAAGAGATTTAAACCAATGGTGGCTTGTAAGGTGAGCGCTTTTAAGGCATCAGGCCGCACAAAACCAAGAAAACGTATTTTTGAATCTAGCTGCAAGTCATAGCACAATTGGCGCAAGGCAGCAGAGCAGTCGCCCTCGCCGGCCAGCCATAATTCAATTCCTTCCAAATATTGCATGGCCTGGATGGCTTGTTCCAAACCCCGCCCTTCGTTCAACATGCCTTGGTACAGCAGAATTTTTGGCGTTTTTTCCGCTAAATCAATCATTTCTGCTTGGTGCAGCGGCACGTTGCGGATCACCGAAAACTCCCGTCCGTATTTTTTAGCAAATACCCCCGCCAAACTTTGACATACGGTATAGGCGGCCGTGGCGCGGGGGATCGTCAGGCGTGCTACGGCTTCCCAGATCCCTTTGGTGAGCGGACGGTCAACTACTTCGGGTACTTCGGTGAAGTATTCGTGTAGATCGAGCAGCCATTTTTTGCCTTTCAGCCAGGCGGCCAGACCGGTTGGTAAGGCCGTGTCCAAATCGATGCCACATACGGCCGTGAAGGGGGTGCGCAGCAAAAACCAAAACAAACGCCAGTTGTACTCCAGGTAAAAGAGTTTTCCGCGCTGGAAAAAACAGGTTAGGCGTTTTTGCTGATAATTAGCAGTGGTTAGGGGGGCTGAATCTGGTTTCTCGCGACCCACCAGCAGCACTTGTCGACCGGATTCGGCTAGGGCGCTGCAAATGCGGCTCATGCGCTGATCGTAGGTGAGGTCGTTGGTGACGGTGAATACCAGTTGGGTCATTGTGTTGGTGTTTATCGGCCTATCCAATGGCATTTGCCGTCTTTTTCTTCCAAATAGCCTTCATTTTGCAAAAACTCCAGCGCTTCTATCACCTCGGTCTTCATTTTTGGCGAAAAAGAATCGAGGATTTCTTGCGGCGTCAAAGGTTCATGCGCCAGCACGCGTTTGATTTTTTCCTGAAGTCGGGCAAACGTATCGGCGCTCAATCCCTTTTTTTTCTGCTCCAAACATACATCGCAAACTCCACAAGCAGGGGCGTCTTTTTCGCCAAAATAATGGAGCAGTTGCTGGCTGCGACAAATATCATCTTCGCAATAAGCCACCGCGCGTTGGATGCGTTCTTGAAAACGATTTTTTCGAAAATTGTAGCGTTTGATGTCGATGTTCAACTGGTCGGCATCGCGGCGGTCGGTCAAAAAGGTCAGTTGGGGTTGATCGTTTTGTGGGAGGTATTCCAGGATGTTGTCTTGCTGCATGAGTTGCAGCGACTGCCGCAACTGCTGGCCATTGATTTTTAAAAATTCGGACAGCTTGCGTTCGTTGAGGTAGATAAAATCGCTGAAAGCGCCTTGGTAGGAGCGGAGGATGGCCTTGAGTACTTTGTCCATCTGCGGGTGACGCAGCTGGTAATCGTACAATTGGTCTTTGCTCACGTTGATGCGCAGGGTAGAAGGCGTAAAAACGGCCTCCGAAAGGCTGATCCAGCCTTCTTGTTCCAGAATGCGCAGGGCATTGTAGGCCAAAATGCTTTCAAATTGAAAATGCTGGGAAAAAACGGAAATGTCAAAATCGAAGCTTTGTCCTTTTCCGCCGCCCACGGCCAGTTGAAAATAGCTTCCTAAGGCCCGATAAACGCGGCGTACTTCATCCAATTCCGGAAACGCTTGGGTGAACTGGCGTTCCAGACTGCGTTTGTCTCCTTCGTTGTACAGCATTACGGCAAAGGCCTTTTGGCCATCCCTTCCCGCGCGACCCGCTTCTTGAAAGTAGGCTTCCAAGCTATCAGGCAATTCCATGTGCACCACCACCCGTACATTGGATTTGTCGATGCCCATGCCAAAGGCATTGGTGCTGACCATGATGCGGGTTCTGTCGGCTATCCAGGCATCTTGTTTGGCGGAGCGGGTGACCATGTCTAAACCGGCGTGGTAAAAATCGGCGGAGATCCCTTTTTGACGTAGGAATTGGGCAATTTCCTTCGTGCGCCGGCGGTTACGCACGTACACGACGCCCGATCCCGGCACTTTGGTCAGTATGTCGAGCAGTTTTTGTTCTTTGCCTTCCTCTTTGCGTACAATGTAGGCCAGATTGCTGCGGGCAAAACTGTTGCAAAAAACGGCAGGCTCTTTGAATTCGAGTTTTTCTTGGATGTCGTTGACTACCTCGGGGGTAGCGGTCGCGGTTAGCGCCAACACAGGTACTTTGGGCAACAGAGCGCGGATCTCGGCAATTTGTAGGTAGGGCGGACGAAAATCGTAGCCCCATTGGGATATGCAATGGGCTTCATCGATGGCCAGCAGGCTTACCGGCATTTGGCGGATGCGTTCGCGGGCCAATTCGGTGGTCAAGCGTTCGGGAGAGAGGTAAAGAAATTTGACGTTGCCGTAAACGCAGTTGTCGAGCAGTCGGTCTATCTCTTGGTAATGCATGCCCGAGTAGATGGCCAATGCCGGGATATTGCGTTTTTGAAGGTTTTGTACTTGGTCTTTCATCAAAGCGATGAGGGGGGATATAACGAGGCAGATGCCTTCTTTGGCCAGGGCGGGTACTTGAAAACAGATGGATTTGCCGCCTCCGGTGGGTAATAGTGCCAGCGTATCTTTTCCGTCCAGCACGGATTGGATGATTTCCGCCTGTAGGGGTCTGAATTGATCGTAGCCCCAGTATTGTTTTAGTATCTGCTGCGGATCGGTGTGGGGCAAAATGGACGCTGGTTTTGTGTATGAATTAAGATTTTGTAAGTCAGTTGATTAGGGGGTGCAGGTATTGAAAAATCGTTTGTTTTTTAGCTAGAGCGATCATGTTGATGCAAGGCTCAAATGCCGTAGAGCCACATTGCAATGTGGCTCTACAACATCGTGCTAAATCCTAATAAATCCACATTGCAATGTGGCTCTACAACACTGTGCTAAATTCTAACCAAGCCACATTATAACGTGGCTCTACTTATATAACCGAAGAAATCCGATCACCCGTACGGTCGCCGCGGATTCCATCAAACGGATCATCCAGAATAAGATGGGCAATCAAATCGCCGATAGCCGAAGTACCCAGCGGGTTTTTAAGATTCAACTCCGGCGTACCGGTACCACTTTCTAGCGTATGGCGCACCACATCGCGAATCAAAGTAGCTTCAGTAAACATCTGCCAAGATTCCAACATCATTGCTGCTGAAAGAATGGTGGCCATTGGGTTAGCAATATCCTTACCCGTAGCTTGTGGGAATGAACCGTGAATCGGTTCAAACAACGACGTTTTTTCGCCAATCGAAGCCGAAGGCAACAAACCCATCGAACCGGTAAGTACGCTGGCTTCATCCGAAAGAATATCGCCAAACATGTTCTCAGTGAGCATCACGTCAAACTTAGCAGGCCATTGGATGAGCTGCATGGCGGCATTGTCCACAAACATGAAATCCAGTTCTACTTCTGGGTAGTTTTTGCCCAGCAGCGTCACTTTTTCACGCCAAAGTCTGGAGGTTTCCAGTACGTTGGCTTTGTCGACAAGGGTTACTTTTTTGCGACGCTGCATGGCTTGCTCAAAAGCCAATTTGGCGATGCGCTCAATCTCAAAATCGTAATAAGTACAAGTATCAAAAGCACCGTTTTCGATGCGGCCTTTATCGCCAAAGTAAATACCGCCGGTCAATTCCCGATAAATAACCATGTCTACTCCTTGAACCCGGTCAGGTTTGATGGGCGATAGGTCAATCAGGGTAGGGTAGGCGGTAACCGGGCGAATGTTGGCGTACAGCCCCAGGCTTTTGCGCAACTTCAACAAACCTTGCTCAGGACGTACCTTCGCACTCGGGTCGTTATCGTATTTAGGATCACCGATGGCGCCAAACAATACCGCGTCGGCGTTCAAACAAGCTTCAATGGTTTCATCGGGCAAGGGATTTCCGGTTTTATCGATGGCGACAGCGCCCACATCGGCAAAACAGTATTGGAAATTGTGCCCAAATTTTTCACAAATGGCGTTGAGTACTTTCAGGGCTTGGTCAATTACCTCGGGCCCGATGCCATCTCCGGGGAGAACAGCGATAAGTTTTTTCATGGGACTGATTTGGGGCATTGTGCTTTTGGCCACTTGAGTTCATTGCTTCGAAAGAAAGAAGGACGTTTTAGGTCGTAGGGTTCCTCGGGTTTTTCTAGGCAAAAAAACGCAGTACTTAGTGACTTCCAGTCAGTTGCCGGTTTTCGTATTGTTCAATTAGTGATTTCTGACTCAAAAGATAATCAATATCGTCATATCCATTGATCATACAAACTTTTTTGTAGGGATCAATGTCAAAATGTTCGCTTAAATTTTTTGTCGGAATCGATAACGTCTGTTTTTCCAAATCTATTTCCAAAGCCACCTGGGGATTTTCCTCAATGGCGGAAAAAATTTGATCCAAAAACGCGTCAGATACCTGCACGGGCAGCAAACCGTTGTTCAGCGAGTTACCACGAAAGATATCGGCAAAAAAGCTGGACACCACGGCTTTGAAACCATAATCGTGGATGGCCCAAGCGGCGTGCTCGCGACTAGATCCGCAACCAAAGTTACGACCAGCAACAAGGACTTTTCCGCTGTACACTGGGTTGTTGAGAATGAAATCAGCTTTTGGCGTGTTGTCTTGGTTGTACCGCCAATCGCGAAATAGATTTTCACCAAAACCGTCGCGGGTAGTTGCCTTCAAAAAACGCGCCGGAATGATCTGGTCGGTGTCCACGTCTTCGATGGGCAACGGTACGGCGGTGGTATTTAATTGTACGAATTTTTCCATGGTTCTGCGCTTTAGGAACGGTTAAACAAAAAGTGCTCACCCGTTCCTTGGTTTAGAATGTCAAAAGACACTCCAAAGCAATTTTTTAATTCAAATATTCCCGAACATCAACAATCTTACCCGCAATGGCGGTAGCTGCTGCCATCAATGGACTAGCCAAGATGGTACGGGCTCCTGGGCCTTGACGGCCTTCAAAGTTGCGGTTGGAAGTCGAAACGCAATATTCGCCAGTGGGTACTTTGTCTTCGTTCATTCCCAAACAAGCTGAGCAACCGGGTTCGCGGAAATCAAAACCTGCTTCGGCAAAAATCTTGTCCAAACCTTCAGCAATGGCCTGAATTTCTACTTGTTTGGAACCAGGAACGATCATGGCGTTGACATTGCCGGCTTTTTGTTTGCCTTTCACAAAATCAGCCACCAAGCGGAGGTCTTCGATGCGTGAATTGGTACAACTGCCGATGAACACGTAGTTGATCGGTTTGCCAATCATTTTTTCACCGGCTTTCAAACCCATATAATTCAGCGATTTCTCGTAGGTTTTGGGATTGTCGGCTGATTCCGTGGCAGGTACGTTATCGGTTACCGCGATGCCCATTCCGGGGTTAGTGCCAAAAGTGATCATCGGGGCAATGTCTTCTGCTTTATAGACAAACTCCTGATCAAAAACGGAATCGGCATCGGAAGGCAGGGTACGCCAATAAGCCGCCATTTTTTCAAATTCCTCGCCCTTGGGCGCGAACTCGCGACCGCGTACGTACTCGATGGTGGTTTCATCAGGAGCGATCAAACCGCCGCGAGCACCCATTTCGATGCTCATGTTGCAGATGGTCATCCGTCCTTCCATCGACAAACTGCGGATGGCAGAACCGGCATATTCCACAAAATAACCCGTGCCGCCACTGGCCGTAAGTTTAGAAATGATGTAGAGGATGATGTCTTTTGCGCCCACGCCTTTTTGCAAAGTACCATCTACGGTGATGCGCATGCGTTGTGGCCGCGATTGCAACAAACACTGGCTGGCCAGTACTTGCTCCACTTGGCTGGTGCCAATCCCAAATGCGATGCAACCAAAAGCGCCATGGGTAGAAGTGTGGCTGTCGCCGCAAACAATGGTCATACCTGGTTGCGTAATGCCCAATTCTGGTCCGATAACGTGAACGATGCCCTGGTATTTGTGTCCCAAGCCATAGAGGTTGACGCCAAATTTTTCACAATTCTCCGTCAATTTATCCACCTGAAAACGCGAAAGCGCTTCCTTGATGGGCAAGTGTTGGTCTTTGGTAGGTACGTTGTGATCAGCAGTAGCGACGGTTTTATTGGTTCTAAAAACCGGAATGCCGCGTTGTTCCAAACCAGCAAAAGCTTGCGGGCTGGTTACTTCGTGGATAAAATGACGATCGATGTACAATACTTCCATGCCGCCTTGAACGGAAGTCACCACATGGGAATCCCAGATTTTATCAAAAAGCGTTTTGCTCATATTCAGTCAACATTAAAAAAGGACGATATCAATAATCCTGCTAAGATAAGCACTTTACCTAGCTCTTTTTTTTCAATAAAAACGATTAAGCCGTTGCAATGATATTGCTCAGCATTTGCTGCAAATCTTCGTTAACCACTTCTTTTTTGCGGTCAGCAACCTCCAAGAAACGCTGGTACACGATGTCCAATTCGTCTTTGGTGAGGTCGAAGCCAATCTGCTTGGCACGATAGGCCAATGCTGCACGACCGCTGCGAGCCGTCAACACAATCTTAGATTGGTCAACGCCAACTTCCAGCGGATCGATGATCTCGTAAGTTTCGCGGTTTTTGATCACCCCGTCTTGGTGAATACCCGATGAGTGGGCAAAGGCATTGGCGCCAACGATGGCTTTGTTCGGTTGCACGGGCATACCCATGCTTTCGCTGACCAATACGCTGATCGGGTTCAATAACTTTGCATTGATATTGGTGAACTTATTGAGGTGGGGGTGCTGACGCATGATCATCACTACTTCTTCCAAGGCGGTATTACCAGCGCGTTCGCCGATACCGTTGATGGTACACTCAATTTGTCGAGCGCCATTTTGCACACCGGCAATAGAGTTGGCAGTTGCCAAGCCCAAGTCATTATGGCAATGTGTTGACAAAATCGCTTTGTGGATACCTTTTACATTTTCATAAAGGTAGCCGATCTTAGCACCGTATTCTTCGGGCAAACAGTAGCCTGTAGTATCCGGAATATTGAGGACCGTAGCACCGGCTTTGATCACGGCTTCAATTACCCGCCCCAGGTATTCATTGTCGGTACGACCCGCATCTTCGGCATAGAACTCTACATCTTCTACAAAAGATTTAGCATACTTCACCGCCGCTACCGCCCGTTCAATGATGTCTTCGCGGGTAGTTTTGAACTTGTGCAGAATGTGGGAATCCGAAGTACCGATACCGGTATGGATGCGGGGGCGTTTTGCGTATTTCAGCGCTAAGGCAGCCGTTTCGATGTCTTTTTCTACCGAGCGAGAAAGACCGCACACGATGGGATCTTTCAACACCTTGGCAATAGCTTCAACTGAAGCAAAGTCACCAGGGCTCGAGATGGGAAAACCGGCCTCAATGACGTCAACGCCTAGCTTTTCCAGGGCGAGGGCGATCTCAATTTTTTGGTCGGCATTTAGCTTACATCCAGGCACCTGCTCGCCATCGCGCAGCGTTGTGTCAAATATGAAAATCCGGTTGTTACTCATTGAGGTGGATTTTTGTATGTTTGGTAAAAGTTTAGATCGCTCACATTTCGGCCAAAAAAGGTCAAATTTTCGCCATTCTTCGCCTCTTTTTTCAGACGATGCCCTGCATCGTCCCGAAAAATCGGGACTCGACTGCCAAAAATTTGCCTACTTTTTTGTCTCGAAACCGCTGACCTAAACTTTTACTATGTTTGTTAACTTCAAAGATATTTTGTTGGGGAAGCGCCGTAAAATCAAAATCAAAATGTAGTCCAGGCCTGGAATCGCAAATAGATTTTACAACACGTTGATCTTTAGTTAATTGATAAAAGCAAAATTACAATGCCTAAGCAAAAAACCGACGACCTAATTCAACTCATTCGCTCCCTCAGCCGGGCTGAAAAAAGGCATTTCCGGTTGTTTGTGAAGCGAAACCAATCATCGGAAGACATTTTATTTTTACAATTGTTTGATTTTTTAGAAAAAAAAGGGGAATACGACGAGGAAACGATCCTGAAAAAGCTCCCAGAGATCAAAAAATCTCAGATGTCGAACCTCAAGGCGCATTTGTACAAACAGCTTTTGACCAGTTTGCGCTTATTGAGTACCAAAAACGTAAACGACATCCAGATTCGCGAGATGGTGGACTATGCGCGGGTGCTTTACAACAAAGGATTGTACCGCCAAAGCCTGGACATGCTGGATAAAGCCAAACAACGGGCCGATGCTGGCAACTACCACGCCCTGAGTTTGGAGATTCTGGAATTTGAAAAACACATTGAAGGGCAATACATCACCCGCAGCATTGAAGGCCGCGCCGACGAACTCGCTGAAGAAACGCTACAATTATCAAGAACCATTGAGCGAGCCCATCTTTTTTCCAATCTCTCACTCCAGCTGTATGGTTTGTACCTCAGAGTAGGGTATGCCCGCAATCAAAAGGATTACAACTTTGTCAAGGAGTTTTTCCGCGCCAAGCTGCCCAACATCGCTTACCAAGAGTTGGATTTTATGGGCAAAATCCATTTTTGTCAAGCCCATGTTTGGTACTACCATATGATACAAGATTTTGCGCTCTGTTTTCGGTATGCGCAAAAATGGGTCGACTTATTCAAAAACGATCCTGAAAAAATTGAGTTGCACGCGCCTTTGTATCTCAAAGGCTTGCATAATTTGCTGAGTACTTTGTTCAATATGTTGTACCACGACCGGTATGTGCAAGGGTTGAAAGATCTGGATACTTTCCCGGCCTTTTACGACCTGGAGCGCAGCAACAACATTGAGGGTTTATACTACCTTTTCAAGTATATCCACGCCATTAAGTTGCATTTTTTGGAGGGAACATTTACGGAAGGCACGCGCTTAATTCCTGAATTGACAGATATCATTGAATCTGATCGTTACAACTGGGACAATCACCGCATCATGGTGTTTTACTACCGCATTGCCTGTTTGTATTTTGGCAGCGGCGATAATAATTCGGCGATCACCTACCTCAACTTGATCATCAACCAAAAAAATCCAGATTACCGCGAAGACATCCAATGTTTTGCCCGGATCCTCAATTTGATTGCGCATTACGAGTTGGGTAATGCCCAATTGGTGGAGTACCAGGTAAAATCAGTGTACCGTTTTTTGGCAAAAATGGAGGACACTGGGTTGGTGCAAAAAGAAATTTTCCGCTTCCTGCGGCGCATTCCGCGTATGCGTGAAGCTGAAGTACGCGTTGAATTTATTTACTTGAAGGAAAAGTTGGTGAAATTAGAAAGCGATCCTTATGAACGTCGCCCGTTTTTGTACCTGGACATTATTTCCTGGTTGGAAAGCAAAATCGAAGAACGACCAGTACAGGAGATCATTCGGGGTAAATACTTGCTGCGACAAAAACAGGCTCGTCCCAACGCGACCAACTAATTAACCAACCTTTTTGCGATTAAACGACACCTTTTACAATCACCCAATTTACACACCCATTTTAAGTTTAAGTGTAATCTGTTATGAAGCGATTTCTATTCTGTTGTGTTTTAGGTATTTTGTTTTCTGCGTCACTCCACGCACAACTTACCGGAGTTATTGCCGATAGTCTTGGCAAGCCACTGCCTTTTGCTAGTGTCTACATCAAAGGCACTTCAACGGGTACCAGCGCCAACGCCAATGGGATTTACCAATTGCCCTTAACACCTGGGCGGCACGAGATCATTTTTCAATACGTGGGTTTTGAGCAAAAAAGGATCGTTGTTGACATGGGAAAAATCTCCCAAGAACTCAACGTGAATTTGCGCGAGGAAGCCATTCGATTGAGCGAATTTGTGGTCAATTCCAATGCCGAGGATCCAGCTTATCCCATCATCCGCAAAGCCATTGAAAAACGGACTTTTTATCGCGATCAGGTTGCTGAATTTATCTGTAACACTTACGTCAAAGGCAATATCAAAATGCTGTCTGCCCCCAATAAGATTATGGGGCGTGAGATTGGCAATTTAGAAGGACGCTTGGACAGCAATCGCCAAGGCATCCTTTATTTATCCGAATCGAAATCCAAATTGTATTATGCGCGTCCGGAAAAGTACAAGGAGGAGATGATTTATACCAAAGTGAGCGGTAACGATCAAGGTTTTGGCTTCAACCGTGCCGAGTCGATGAACTTTAGCTTGTACGATGGGTATTCCAATCTGGGTCGCAACATTGTATCGCCCATCAACGACAATGCCTTTTCTTACTACAAATTCCGTCTGGTGGGTACCATCACCGACAATCCCAGCTACAACATCTATAAAATTGAGGTCATCCCCAAGCGCTCTGAAGATCCTGTTTACCGCGGGTTTATCTACATCATCGACGGCAAATGGAACATTCAAAGTGTAGATTTGCTACTTACCCAAGGCGCTATCAAACAACCGGGAATGGATTCCCTGAAGATGAAACAAGTCTATGTACCTATCGAAGGGAGCGATGGTGTATGGAGGGTTTTTTCCAACAATATCAATTTTAAAGCCGGGGCTTTTGGTTTTAAGTTAGGCGGGAGTTTTACTTGTGTTTACAGCGGCTACAATTTAGATCCAAAGTTGGGCTCGAAATTTTTTAGCAACGAAGTATTTATTGTGCACGAAGGCGCTAACGAACAACCTTTGGCGTTTTGGGACAGCATTCGCCCCATTCCCTTGACCATGGAGGAAAGCAAGGACTACATCAAAAAGGACATTTTGCAAAAAAAATGGGAATCTAAGAGTTACATGGACTCTATGGATGCCAAAAACAACAAATTTAAGGTAATGAATATCCTGACTGGATATTCGTATCGACAATCGTATAAAAAACAGTATTTTAGCATAGAACCGCCGCTAAAAACCATTCAATTCAACACCATCCAAGGTTGGAATTTGTTTTTAAATGGTTCCTACCGCAAGGAATATGACCGTTATAATATGCGGTGGTGGTCGATTCGACCCAAGCTCAATTATGGTTTTTCCGATCAAAACCTGCGGTATTCAGCGGAGTTCACGTACCATTTCAACCAAGACCACAGCACCGAATTAAGGCTTGCGGGTGGACGCGAAGCGGTACAATTCAATCAAAATAACCCCATTTCGCCTACACTGAACTCTTTGTACACCTTATTGGGTAGACAGAACTACCTAAAAATTTACGATAAATCCTTCTTCCGCGCCAATTTTCAACGCGAGTTGATCAACGGCATCTTGCTGACTTCATCGTTGGAATATGCCAGTCGTTCGCCGCTAAACAACAACAGCAATTACAGTTTTGGCGGTGAAAAAAGACGCGTTTATACCTCCAACGATCCGCAAAACCCCGATAATTTTGAGGCCTCATTTGCCAAAAATCAGGCGCTGATCCTTGATGTCGCTTTCCGCTTCCGTTTGAAACAAGAATACATCAAATACCCGGGGCGCAAGTACATCGACGAGGTAAAAGGACCTGATTTCTTTCTTTCCTATACCAAGGGCATTAGCGCCTTAGGCAGTAATGTCAATTTTGACTTGTTGCGCTTGCGCATACAAGAAACCAACCTTACCTTCAAAGCCTGGGGGTACAGCGAGATCAGGGGAGAAGCAGGTTTGTTTTTGAACAAGAAGTCGCTGTTTTTTACCGATTATGTGCATTTCAATGGCAACCAAACCAATTTTGGGGTAGCCAAAGAATACTACCGCAGTTTTCTGCGCTTGCCGTATTACGCTTATTCCACCCAAGATCGGTTTGTGCAATTGCACTGGCAACACCATTTCGAAGGCGCAATTTTGGATCTGATTCCCGGCGTCAATAAACTGGGTTGGAAGTTGGTTACCGGCGCGCATTTTCTGGCTACGCCATCCGTTCCAAGATACATTGAGCTGACGCTGGGCATCGAAAACATTGGCGTAAAAGTGATTCGTCCGCTGCGGGTTGACTTAGTAGCGTCGCTTTACCCCAATAACAAGATACTGTTCGCTCCGGTTATTTCGATTAGTTTGTAGGTTTTTGGTGCGTCGGTTATGGCTATACCGACGCACCAAATGTTACTTCCGGCGGTGAAAGCCGTCGGAAATGTATTTTAACAACAAAAAAATAATTTTGAAATTAAAGAAGCTAAGGCTACCTTTGCGACGTTAGTAATTAAACAGCCAACGTAATCAGGCATGCCCGCTCAGTCGCACTGGAAATTTTTTATACTTTCCACGCTGCATTTGCAACCTTCTTTTTAGGAAATCTCTCATGAAAAATTAGTCGCTGTAAGCTTTACCACTTTGCATTTGAGCAAGGCTATTTTTAATTTTTGTCATAATCCCTTGAACATGAAAAATTTAGTACAGCCGCTGTATGAGGTTCCCTTTTTGAATTGGCAAAGTCCTGCAAAAAGAACAACAGTTTTACCCTTCCATTATATTTTTCAAGCCACCGTATTGCCGATTTTTTCTGACTGACAGCTGCTATACCAGCTGTTTCAGCAACTATTTTAAAGGTTGAAAAACCATTTTTTTTGAGGCTATCACACGTTCTGACAATAATCTTATGAAAAGAGCAATACGGCACTTATTATTTCTATTCCTTCTTTTGGGGGTATTTTCTTCGGTCATCAAAGCACAAAATTGTACCCCTGGCGGACCTTCAGCTATTGCAGGTCTACCTAGTTTGGGTCAACCAGCTACTTGTCCCTTTGATACCTTTTTGGTGAGCATCAGCGGTCAAAATCAAGCTCAGGGCTTTACCACTCTGTTATTGGTAACCGATGAAGCGGGCAAGATTATAAAAATTGACAGTTCAGCCCATAAAATCGGTGGATTGGCGCCAGGGAATTACCGGATTTATTCCTACAATTATCTTAAAAGCAACCCGCCAAGCACTAAACCCGCTATTGGAGTTACTTTAGGCGCAGTATCCGCGTCGGCTATCGGCTGTTTTGACATCAGTACCGCTCTTTCGGTGACTATTCAGGATGTCATAAAACCACAAATTATCTGTAAACAGACCATTACCAATATTTATCTCGATACTTTGGGGGTGGTAAAATTGTCGTTGACCCTTCTGGGCGTGAAGGCCAACGATAATTGTCGGGTAGACACCGTCCTTTTCGAACCTCAAAAATTCACCTGTACGCAGATCGGTCAGCACAATGTGCGCATTATTGCCATTGACGCGGTGGGATTGCGGGATACTTGTACTTCGATCGTAGTGGTGCAAGATACTACAAAACCCAAAGTGAAATGCCGACCCGCTACCATCTACTTAGCTGCGGATGGAACTGCAAATCTGACTCCAGCGAAGATTGATAATGGCAGTACCGATAATTGCGGGATCGCACAATTGGGGCTAAGTCAAACCAAATTCACCTGTAATGACTTAGGTCGCGGACAAATAACCCTCATCGCCTATGATGCCAGTGAAAACAGCAGCACCTGCAGCACCGTACTAACTGTTTTGGATACCATCAAACCGCTCATTAAATGCCAGAACGCCACGATCTACTTATCTGCCAATGGCATTGCCCAACTGAGCAAAGCTGATGTAGACGCCAATAGCAGCGATAATTGTGGGATCGAACAACTGACGCTGAGTCGAACCACGTTTACCTGCGCCGACTTGGGTACAAAAACAGTAACCTTGATTGGTAAAGATTTGAGTGGAAACATTGATTCTTGTCAAGCTCAGGTGATGGTCAAAGACACCACCAAACCGCAGGCGCTTTGTCAACCAGCTACCATTTACTTGGATACAGATGGCAAAGCTTCGGTAACCGCCAATAAAATCAACGCCAGCTCAACCGATAATTGTGGTTCGGTGACTTTGAGTCTCTCCAACGTCAATTTTATTTGTAATCAGGTAGGTGGCAATACCGTAACGCTTACTGTTAAAGACGGCAGCGGCAATGAAAAAACCTGCCAAACAACGGTCACCGTTCGCGATACCACCAAACCCAAAGCCATTTGCAAGCCGCTTACGGTCTATTTGAACGGAGCAGGTTCGGCTGGCATCACCGCCGCGCAAATTGACCTGAGCACCGATAATTGCTTGCTGAGCAAAAAAGGCAGCTTGAGTATGAGCACTTTTACTTGCGTCAATTTGGGGCAAAACCCGGTTCTGCTTACGGTAAGGGATACCTCGGGCAATCAAAATTCCTGTACTTCAATCATCACCGTACTGGATACGATTAAACCCCTTGCCAAATGCCGCAACGTCACTTTGTTTTTGAATGCGCAGGGTGTAGCAACTTTAAGCCCTGCTCAAGTAAATAACGGAAGCACCGACAACTGCTTATCTTCTCTACAACTCAGCTTAGACCGTACCCAATGGACCTGTGATGATCAAGGTTTCAAGCAAGTCACCTTGACTACCACCGATGCCAGCAACAATAAATCAACCTGTGTGGCGCAAGTAATGGTTTTTGACACCACTGCTCCGCAAGTTGTTTGCAAAAATTTAACCTTATACCTTGATGCCAACGGCAAAGCAACCGCAGATCCCAATCAAGCCGATGGCGGAAGTTCCGATAATTGCGGTTTGTTGCGGAACAAGTCCCTTAGCAAAACCCAGTTTACCTGTGCGGATAAAGGCAAAAACACCGTATTGTTCACCACTGAAGATGCCAGTAGCAATTTCCGCTCTTGCCAGCTGACCATTACGGTACTCGATACGCTCAAACCTGTTGCCCAATGCAAAACCACCAAAGTTTATCTGAATGCCAATGGCGTCGCTACGGTTTCGGCTGATTCGGTGAACAACGGCAGTTATGACAATTGCGGAAAAATCAAAAGTATTGAGCTTTCTGCCACGCAGTATACTTGCGCCAATGTTGGCCCGAATTCAGTGACCCTTACCGTTCGAGATTCTAGTGGAAATACCAGTACATGTGCCGGAACGGTGATGGTGTTGGATACGCTCAGACCCCAGGTAACTTGTAAAAACTTGACTGTTTATTTGAGCAAAGATGGCGTGGCCGATATCAGCGTTGGCGATGTTGAAAATGATAGTCGCGACAATTGCGGCTCTATTACCGATCGCCAACTATCGCGTACCCGTTTCTCTTGCGCCGACCTTGGCGTACAATCCGTGACCTTGACGGTAACCGATCGCTATGGCAACAAAAACAGTTGCACTGCCCAAGTAACGGTTAAAGATACGGTTAGGCCAGTGGTACGCTGTGGTCCTTCTACCATATTTTTGGGAACGGATGGATTGGCGGTTTTGACCCCCGATCAGATCAACCGAGGGACTACCGATAACTGTATGAAATTGACCTATCGACTCAGTAAAAGCATTTTTACCTGCTCTGATCGTGGAAAAAACGCCATAAAACTATATGCTATTGATGGCAGCGGCAATATCGATAGCTGTCAGACCATTTTGACGGTTATCGATCAAGTTCGGCCAGATGCAGTGTGTAAAAACATCACGCTATACTTGGATGCCAAAGGTGAAGTGAGTTTACTTCCCAAGCAAATTGATGGCGGGAGCAAAGACAACTGTATTATTGACAGCATGACCATCAATAAAACCCGTTTTTCTTGCGCCAATGTAGGGGAAAACGTGGTGTTACTCACGGTGTACGATCAGGAACGCAATTCGCATACTTGCGCCAGTGGGGTTACGGTATTGGACACCATTAGACCGATAATGCAATGCCCCGAGAACCTAATCGTCAACGCTGGCGACGACGGCGATCAAAACTGTTTTTTCACAGTGACCAATCGCCGTTTGGATCCAAGCGGAAGGGGAGACAATTGTTCGATTAAAAAAGTAGCGCATAATTTCAAAGGCGCGCCAAGTGATACCACTTTGCGCGGCGCCAACTTCCCAGTAGGAACAACGCTGGTAACCTGGACCATTGAAGATGCCAGCGGTCTCAAGCGCTCATGTAGCGTGAGTGTGCAAGTGCGCGACAACATTTTACCCGTTTTTAAAGTACGCGATACAGTGTTGGTGCAGCTGGGAACCGACGGTAACGTTACCATCGATTCCAGCACGGTCGATTTGGGTAGCAGCGATAACTGTAGCTTGGCGACTTTTAAATTGGATCGCAAGCAATTTTCCTGTAAAGATGTAGGCTATCGAACCATTGAAGCTACCTTGAAAGACGCAGCTGGAAATACGGTTACCCGAAAAATAGTGGTCGTAGTTTTGGCTTCAGCTGCTTGTCCGCTACCAAAAATCAGCAACGAAAAAGGACCCAACATCAGTGATCCCTGTTCTTGTAAAGGCAATGGCGCATTTTTTGAAGAGATAGTAATTGGTCCGTCGCTCAGCAATCAGGTTTGGAAGATCAAAACCACCACGCTGCGCGACACGGTCAATCAAAAATACTACCCCGTTGGAACCCAATTTAGAGAAATCAAAATCAAAGCGGATTCCAGCATCTACGTGTTGAAAGGGGTGCATTTGGATGGCGAAGGCTACACTTTAGAAGCACTGAGCCCTATGTTTCCGAATACCCTGACGATTGCCAACCGCTGTAGTTATCCTAAACCGGTCATTACTGGATTGGACGATCCTATCTGTCTGTTTTCGCCTAATATTGTTTTGGGAGGAAATGCCGGTGCCGGAGTACAAGGATTAGGCACTTTTACCATTGATGGCAAACCAGCAACTACCTTTAATCCCAAAACCTTGGGCAAAGGGATCCACCAAGTAGGGTATACCTTTGATGCCGGCAATCCGGCGGGTAAATTGTTGCCCAAAAACATCGGCTGTACCTCAAGCGTGACCAAAGCAGTTGAAGTATTGCAAGCTCCAGGTTCGTTTTCTTGTTACAACGATATTACGATCACTTCCAACAGTGCTTGCGAGGTGTTGATCGTGCCAGATTACTTGTTGTCGAATAAATTTCCTTGTTATGATGATTACCAAGTCATCCTAAGCTACAACGGCGTTCAAATCCCCAACCCTGCGCCGCCGCAATACGTGGGGCAAAACATCGTCGGTATCATTGTCTACAAACCAGATCCCAATTTGGCTACGTGTAGAACCAACATCAAATTGATCGATTTGAGCGGACCACAATTCAAGTCTTGTCCGGCCGATATCACCACCCAATTGGTATGTAGCGATTATGATTTGGTGTTCAACAAAGCGGAAACCATTGACCCCAAAAGCAAGTACTTCACCGGCAGACCGGTAGTGGAAGACAACTGCTCGGGTTCAACGCTAACCTTTAACGATGCGCCGATTACCATACCAGCTTGTGATCCCAAATACACACGGGGCATTTTACGGACATTTTTGGCTAAAGACAAATTTGGAAACACCTCCTCTTGTGTGCAAAAAATCTATTTTGGCAAACCGAAGAACATCTTTTTCCCCAAAGATACCTTGGTGAAAATTAGTTGTACCGCTGTTGCGCCCAAAGTTGACGCCAAGGGGAATATTGACCCTAGCGTTTCTGGTCAGCCATACATCTTCAATGGCTTTGGTGAAAAAATAGTACTGCCTGCTGACGTCCTTTGCAGCTACTCCATGACTTACAGCGATACGCGCTTCAGTGTTTGCGGTAGCCGTTATGGTTTGTTTAGAACCTGGAGCGTATTGGATCGCTGCAACCAAAGCCAGATCATTCAAAAACAGCAATACATCGAAGTAGGCGATTTTGATGCTCCGGTGGTTAGTTGTCCGTTGCTCGATTTAGATAAAAACGGTTTACCCGATGATGTGCCCGTTTACAGCACGGCGCCCTCCGCTTGCTCGGCCAGTGTTCCATTGCCTACGCCGCAAATCAAAGACTGCTCAGCGACAACACTACGAACCGATATTTATTCCTGGGGCACCGGAAAAGACATTTATGGTTTCCCTACTGGTAAGCGTGAATTTGCCAGAGTGGATTTTACGGTAATCAATGGGGTAGCTCAAAACGTACCGCCCGGCGATTATTACTTTGTTTTTACCGTAACCGACCTTTGTAACAACATCACGAAGGATACTTGTTTGTTCCGGGTGCTTGACCGCATTACCCCTACCATGATTTGCAACAGCGAATTGAATATGTCGCTGGGCGGCGGTGGAATAGGCATAGTACGCGTTACCGATGTGGACAAAAACAGCCGGGACAATTGCGATAATACCAATTTGAAGCTCGATATCCGGCGCTTGATTCCTGCTGAATGTAGCGCAACGGGGAAAACTGTTTACTCTGATTGGGGACAAACAGTAGAATTTGCCTGCTGCGACATCGGTAAATTGGGTACAGTAGAATTGCGTGGAACCGATTTGGCGGGCAATGTCAACACTTGTATCACCCGTTTCAACGTAGAGGACAAGCTTCCGCCCAGCTGTAATCCTCCTGTCAATGTTACCATCAATTGCAATGGATTGCCTCCTGGTTTTTCGGCTACTAATTTGAAGGTTTTGCAACAATCTTTTGGAGTGCCTACGGTAGATGACAACTGTTCAGCTACTTGGGAGGAATTACCGCCCAATGTTCAACTCAGCAATTGCGGAGTAGGAACCATTACCCGAAAATTTAGAGCTAAGGATACTGCAGGAAACTTCTCCTCATCGATCTGTGAGCAGTTGATTACCGTCAAAGCGGTACATAATTACGAGATCAAATTCCCTAAGGATGTCGTTTCGTTCTGCGGAACGCCAATCGGAGATACTCTGCAAATCAAGACGATCGGTTGTGATGTTTTGGCGGTAAATGTGGAAAATCGCGAGTTTGTGGTACCCGGCGGCGGATGTTATCAGATTTTGCGCACGTTTAGGGTCATCAACTGGTGTGAATATGACAATTCATCTGATCCAATTATTTTGAGTCGGGATGCTGATTGCGACCAACAACCAGGCGACGAAGCACTGTATGTATTGCAACGCCCCAACGGTGTTACTTACCTAGACCGCGACAACAACGAAACCAACGCCATACCAGCAGCGGGGCAAAAAAGCCCCATCTGCGATAATGCCACCAACCCCGCTGGTTTTTGGACCAATAGCGTGCTGAATCCATCGCTGCGGTCACGCGGTTTCTGGCAATATACCCAAACCATTACGGTAGTCGATACCGTGAAGCCAGTGGTTCAATCAACTTCACCAGCGATTTTTTGCAGCGACAACAGTACCACTTGCAATGGGCTGGTCAATGTAACTTTCAAGGTTTTTGAGAATTGTACTCCGAAAAATTTGACCATTTCAGTGGGTGTTGACCTGAATGGCAATGGCACTATTGATCGACAATTGGCGGCAACCGATATCTTGGGGACTTATCCCAATTACCAAATACAGGGCACATTCCCAATTGGTTCACATGCTTACCGCATCGAAGTGCGGGATGCCTGCGGTAACCTAGCGGTTCAGACCATTGCCTTTAAAGTAATAGACTGTAAAGGTCCAGCTCCAACCTGTATCAATGGACTTTCTACCACTTTGCGCGCTTTAACGCCGCCTGTTGATGCCAATGGAGATGGAAAAATTGACCTAGCTGCGGTGACGTTAAAAGCAACCGATTTTGTATCCAGTCCAGCCATTGACTGTTCCGGACCAGTAAGGTATTCCATCAACAAACAAGGCAAAACGCCCGACATCAACCAAACCCAATTGGTGTTTACTTGTGGCGATGAGGGCGTTACCTTGGTAGAAATCTACGCTTGGGATCAGGCTAATAACCCAACCCGGGTACAACCTAATGGAACAGTAGGAGGGCCGAACTTTGATTTTTGCGGCACCTTTGTGGATATTCAAAACAATTCCAATATTTGTGTGCCGGTTTCGATACCCCGCGGTCAAGTAAAAGGGAACATCACCAGCGAAGACGGCAGAGCGCTTGGACAAGTACAAGTTACTTTATCCGATCAAGTCCCTCAACAGGTAATGACTTCCAGTACCGGGGAATACAGTTTTAACAACTTGGTGGAAGGCCGAGATTACACCGTCACTCCGCGTTTGGAAGGTGATGATATCAATGGCGTCACTACCTTTGATTTGATCATTATTCGGCGACATATCTTGGGCATTCAGGTGTTTGACTCGCCTTACAAAATGATTGCCGGTGATGTCAATAACTCGCGCACCATCTCTACGCTGGATATGGTTTTGTTGCAAAAATTGATCTTGGGCATCGATATCAAACTGACTTTGAATAGCAGTTGGCGTTTTGTTGATGCGGCTTACAAATTCAAAGATCCCACCAATCCCTGGAAGGAGGGTTTCCCTGAAGTGGTCAACATCAACAATTTGGTAGGCCAGAAGATCAACGCCAGCTTTATCGCCGTAAAAATTGGCGATGTGAATGGCTCGGCTACGCTACCCGGTTTAGCGCCGCCAGTAGTTCAACGACAAAGTTCAAATCGCTTGTTGATCGACGTTGAGGATCAAGCATTGCAAGCCGGACAAACCTACACGATTGCCTTGAAAATAAAGGATATGTCGGCCATCCAAGGGTATCAATTTGGATTGCAGTACAATGCCCAGCAGCTGGAATTACTCGATGTGAAGCATGGATTGGCAAAAACCGAACAGATCGCCGTTTTTGCCGATGAAGGGTTGATCAGTACCAACTGGTTTACGGAAAAACAAATCCCTGCAGGCGATACCAGCCTGTTTTATTTGGTTTTCCGGGCCAAAGCCAATGTACAACTGCGGGAAGTACTACAGTTGAGTTCACGTCGCCTACGTGCGGAAGCCTACAATTTCAGCGATCAGCGAATGGAATTGGGTTTGCGATTTAACGAACAAAACATTCAAATCCCTGGCTTTGAATTGTTCCAGAATGTGCCTAACCCGTTTCAGGAAGAGACCCTCATTCGGTTCTATTTACCCGAAGCAACCAAAGGCAGTTTGGTGATTTACGACGCAGCAGGGCGGGTGTTGCAAACCTATTCAGCCGAATATGTAGCAGGCATGAACAGCATTTCCGTGCGGCAACAAAATGGCAATGGCCTACCGAGTGGTGTTTTGTATTACGCCTTCCGTAGCAATCGCTTTATGGGTACGAAGAAGATGATTCGTTTGGAATAAAGATTGGGCTCGACTCAAGATGTTTTTACAACAAAGGATCAGGAAATATACTTCTGATCCTTTGTTGTTTAGATCCATTATCCCATTTTTAGCAATGAAAAAAGGAACATTGCAAAACTATATTCTTTTAAAATCGCAGTAAATGCTACCTTTATAGCAATCAACCATTTTTTAATAACCAGTCTATAAGGTTAATCTTTAGGAGCTTTCAAGTTTGTTCTCCCAAATTACCTTTAGCAACATACAGTTCAAATTACATGAGAAATTCTTCGTTGTTTTTAACCTTTGCATGTTTCGTTTTCGCTTTTCAATTGAGCATTCCTGCTTTCTCACAAGCCCCAGAACTGGCCAAAAAACCAGGCGAGTACTACCAAATAGCTGTTTACCACGTAGCTACCAAAGGTGACCTGGATACGCTGGATCAATTTTTCAAGTCGGTTTATATCCCTCAACTGCATCAAGCAGGGTTTGCCAAAGTGGGTGTCTTTTTCCCCGTTTCCAATGATACCAGCCGCGACAAACGCATTTACGTTTGGGTTCCGTTGAAATCGCTTAAGGATGTGAATAAAATCGTTCCCAACCGCAGTTGTCCACGATATGCTCGTTTGGAAAATAACCTTATGGCTGCATTTACTGATGCACCCCATTACAAACTCCCCGTTTTGAAGGGTGCTCACCAAGATCACATCTACGAATTGCGGAGCTACGAAAGCTTGACGGAAGATAAATACCTCCAAAAAGTAAAAATGTTCAATGCTGGCGGCGAAGTGATTTTGTTTGATCGTTTGCAGTTCAATGCCATTTTTTACTCGCACGTGATCGCTGGTGCGCGTATGCCCAACCTCATCTACATGACCAGTTTTGACAACATGGTCAGCAGAGACGAGCATTGGAAAACATTTGTTGCCGATCCTGAGTGGAAACGTCTTTCCGGCTTACCCGAATACCAAAAAACGGTTTCTAAAGCAGATATCATTTTGATGCATGCTGCCGACTATTCGGATTTGTAATGAAACCATTTCTCTTTTGGGTTTAATACGATTGATATGGCTCGAATCTCTAAAGGCGTTATTTTAGGATCTTGGTTGCTGACATTTGGAATGTTCGGCCAAGTAACTGCACAATCTGTTGGTACAATCGTAGCCAACGATACCTTAAAGAACATCGATGCCTATCTCAATCGTTTGGTGCAAGAAAAAAACTTCTCAGGCGCATTGTTGATCGTCAAAGGAACGGATAAAGTCTTGAGCAAAGGTTATGGCTGGGCCAATCGGGAACAAAAGATCCCTTTTACTCCAGGCACCTTAGCCAGCATGGGCAGCATCACCAAAGCGTTTACTGCAGCAGCCATTTTAAAACTGGTGGAAAAGAATAAATTGGCTTTAAACGATTCCCTGCAGAAGTTTTTTCCCAAAATCCCCAAAGATAAAGCGGGTATTACCATCCATCAGTTGTTGACCCATTCCAGCGGCTTTACAGATTTTCTGGAAAACGATGGCGGGGATTACGCCGTCATCAAAACCCAAATTTATCTGGATCGCATTTTTGCCGAACCATTGGCCTTTCAACCAGGCTCAAAAGCGGTGTACACTAACATTGGCATGAGTTTGTTGGCCATTCTGGTGGAGCAAATCAGCAAAATGGATTATGAAGCATTTTTGAAAAAAGAGCTGTTTGATCCAGTTGGCATTCGTCGGATCAGTTATGCTTATCCGCAATTGCCCAGCGATACGGTAGCCCAAGGTTATGATCATGGCAATAAATGGGGTACGCATCAAGATCACTTCAAACAATCAGGCAATGGCGTTTATTGGAATTTGAAGGGCAATGGCGGACTAGAAACCTCTTTAAATGACCTTTATCTGTGGGTCAATGCCATCACCCAGCACAAGGTATTGAGCGCCAAAACGATCGAAAAAATGTTTTCACCGCTTGTTCAGGAAGAAGGGTATGGCGGTCGCTCTTTTTTTGGCTATGGCTGTAATGTGCAACAAAGCCGGAGAAATACCAAAATGATTGACAACGGCGGTAGCAACGGCATCTATTTTGCGCGATTACTGCGTTTCCCGCAAGAAAACGTTATTTTTTACCTGGTTACCAACAACAACGACATCAGCGCTGAAAGGGTAATGCCCAATATTACCCAGCTTTATTTTCAAGGAAAAATCACCGATGACGCCGTTGACAAAGGTCGAAGATTGCAATCTCCGCTGGCCGATAAAATTTATCAATGGATTGTTGCGGATAAGGAAACGGATTTAGCAGCGGCTTTAAAAAAGGCCAATGTTGAAGTGGACGACGACATGATTTTGTTGGAGGTAGGTCAAAAATTGATTGAAGAAAGGAAGTTGCAAAATGCCTTAACCCTTTACAATTATTACACCCAAACCTTTCCAAAAATCATCGTGGCTTGGAATGATTTAGGGGATGTGTACCGCAATCTTGACAACAAAGAAAAAGCCATTGCTTGTTATCGTGAGGCACTAAAAATAAATCCTGAAAACCCGAGAGCAAAACGGAATTTGCAACAATTAGGTCAGTAACAGATTAAACAAAAAACTTCCTATTTATTTTTATACGAGAATAAGCTACTTTATTCACCAGATGGGTGGAGAAAGTGCTTAAAATAGAACTGAGTACGTTCGATGTTTTCGGAAATGCAACTCCTTCTTTGGGGGCTCATTTTTCAATGAATTCATCCAATTTAGTATTTCAGAAAGTAAACAAACATGTTCAGAACAATCTATTTAGTAGATTATTAAATATTCTATTTTTTCTATATTAGTAACAAACGAAACTTCAAAATGAACTACCTCATTAAAGCCATCCTTCTTTATTTTTTAATCTTCCTCCTATGTTCATGTAATTCTTCGGGCGGAGCCGCCGCTTGGAATGCTTTCAAGGCCTGTGATGGACGTGGATGTGTAAAGGAGGTTTTGGCAGTAAAAAACGCGCTCTTAGCCAACCCGAAATCCATGCTAACCTTGTTCGATGAAACCTACGAGCAGGGCGATGACCAGGTGATTGGCTGGTTGTACCTGATGCGCGATAGCGTCTTACTTAATCCTAGTTTTGGCTCAATTCAAACGCGTTTGACATTGCAAAACAAAATCATAAAAGCCGTAAGACCCTATGAAGATCATCCTGTTGTAGGGGAAATGGCTAAGTCGGTACTCGGGGAAATGGAAAGCTTTTCTATTAAATCAGAAAAAGATGAACAGTTTTTGGAAGCGTTACCTCCATCGACGGGCACTTATGCTTTGACTTTATCAAAAAACGCAGGGACGCTTCAATTGCTGATCGCTCAAACCAGCGCTGACACCTTTCGATTTTTGCTGAACCTATCACAAAACAGTACGTCTTCGCAGGTAAAAAGCTTTGCAGGAAAAGCCATCTTAAATCAGCAGGAAACCCAGGCGTTTTATATTTCCAACACTTGCGAATTGCGTTTCGACTTTACCGAAAATGCAGTGAGTATAAAAATGATTACCGGAAGCGCGGAAACTTGTGGTTTTGGTCAAGGTATGGCGATAGAAGGCAGCTATCGACGCAAAAGCTTTGCCGACCCATTTTTGTTCCAACTAGATGCCAAAAAAATGGCTAGTTTGTTGGGCGAATGGCAATCAACCGACGATCCGCGGGCGAAAATAAAAATCGCTGATGGTCGCTATCAAGATTGGTATGACGGGCTACCTGTCGAAACTTTTTTATATGTTTATTACCCAACTTGTCCAAGTGATTGCAAGCCCAAGAATCGGACTTCTTGTTTGAAAATCATTGGACAAGACGAGGCTTGTTACTCCATCTTGAAAATTGATGACAACAACTTGGTGTTATCACCTATTGGCGGTTCTGGGAAAGCCAATACTTATGTAAGATTGACCGAGTAGCAGTTTTAGGAAAAATACATTACCAATACCTAACCATCACAAAATGAAAAGATTAATTGCAGTTGCTTTTTTTGCGTTGACCGTAACCTTGGCCTTTGGACAAGCCAAATTAGTGGAAAAAATTGTCAAAAAAGGCCCCGAAATCATCATTCCTTACACCAAATATGTATTGCCCAACGGACTTACCGTGGTCATTAGCGAAGATCACTCCGATCCCTTGGTACATGTTGATGTTACATATCACGTCGGTTCTGCCCGCGAAGAGATAAATAAATCCGGATTTGCGCACTTTTTTGAACACATGATGTTCCAAGGATCGGATCACGTGGGGGATGAACAACATTTTAAAATCGTCACCGAATCAGGTGGTACGTTAAACGGCAGCACCAACCGCGACCGCACCAATTATTACGAAACGTTGCCCGCCAATCAGTTGGAAAAAGCGCTCTGGTTAGAAGCCGACCGGATGGGTTTCTTGTTGGACGCGGTAACCCAACAAAAATTTGAAGTACAGCGGGCTACCGTTAAAAATGAACGCGGACAAAACTACGACAACCGCCCTTATGGTTTGATCGGGGAATACTCCGCCAAAAACCTTTATCCATACGGCCATCCCTACAGTTGGCTTACCATCGGGTATGTGGAAGACCTCAACCGGGTCAACGTGAACGACCTTAAGAATTTCTTTTTGCGCTGGTATGGCCCCAACAATGCAGTAATCACCATTGGCGGCGATTTGAACACCGCCGAAACCGTCAAATTGGTAGCCAAGTATTTTGGATCTATTCCTCGGGGAGTAGAGGTGAAAAACACCGTTTTGCCGCCCGTTTCTTTGACACAGGATCGCTATGCGTCGTACCAGGACAACTACATCAAGTTTCCGCGTTTGTCAGTTACTTACGCTTCCGCCCCTTACACCAGCAAAGACGACTTAGCGCTTTCTTGTTTGGCCGAGATCATCGGACAAGGGAAAAGCTCCATTTTTTACGAGAAATTTGTAAAAACCCAGAAAGCATCACAAGCAGCAGCGTTCAACCGCGCCACGGAGCTATCCGGTGAGTTTTCAATCAATGTTGCACCATTTCCTGGCCAAAAGTTGAGCGATATGGAAAAGATCATGCGCGAATCTTTTGCCGCTTTTGAACAGCGCGGGGTCAGCGATGATGCTTTGCAGCGTTTCAAGGCAGGACAGGAAGCGGGCATCATCAACAGCTTGCAGAGCGTAGCCGGTAAGGTGTCGCAGTTAGCATTCAACCAAACATTTTTTGGCAACCCCAATCAAATTCCAGCCAACCTGGAGGAAATCCGAAATTTGAAGAAAGAAGACGTCATTGGGGTGTACAACCGCTACCTCAAAGGCAAAGGCGCCGTTATTTTGAGCGTTTACGCTAAAGATCAGCCAGAAGTGGCCGCTCCCGACAACTATACCATCGATAAATCTAATTACAAAGCGCCCGATTATGGTTACAATGGCTTGCAATACAAAAAAGGTAAGGATGCATTTGACCGCAGTGTAACGCCAGCCTCAGGGCCAAACCCAGTGGTGAAAGTACCGGCAGTATGGCAAGCGAAACTTGGAAATGGCATCAAAGTCATCGGCGCATTGAACAACGAAATTCCTACCGTAACGCTGTTGCTCAGCATCAAAGGCGGTCATATGCTGGAAGCCAACGATAAATCAAAGGCGGGTGTAGCCGTATTAACCGCTCAATTGCTAAATGAAGCCACCCAAAAATACAGCTCCGAAAGCATGAGCTCCGAACTCGAAAAATTGGGTAGCTCGATCACTTTTGTAGCAGGAGAGGATGAAATTACCGCACAATTGTTCAGTTTAAAAAAGAACCTGGACAAAACCTTAGCACTCTTGGAAGAGAAATTGATGCACCCAAAATTTGATCAAGCTGATTTTGACCGTCTCAAAAAACAAGCTTTGGTTGCCATCAAAAACCAACAGACTCAGCCTACTTTTATTGCCACTGATGTGTTCAATAAATTACTTTACGGCGCCGATAACATTCGCTCCATTGCACCTTCAGGCACCGAGGAAACTTTAATTAAACTCACCTTGGAGGATGTCAAGGCATTTTACGCCAATAATTGTTCTCCGCAAGTAACCCAAGCTTTGGTGGTTGGCGATATTCAGCAAGCCGAGTTGATGCCAAAACTGGCTTCGCTTGGAAAATGGGAAGGCAAAAACGTAACCATGCCAACTATTGCTGCCGCAAAACCCATTGACAAAACGCGGATTTACCTGATCAACAAGGATAAAGCCGCACAATCGGAAATCCGTATTGGTTTTGCTGATCCAAGCATGACCTATGATGCCACTGGAGAATACTATAAAACCAACTTGGCAAATTACATCCTGGGCGGAGCATTTAGTAGCCGGATCAACCTCAATCTCCGCGAAGACAAAGGCTGGACCTACGGCGCGCGCAGCGGTTTTTCAGGCAATAAACTAGATACCCGTTTCACCGCTTCAGCAGGCGTAAAAGCTTCAGCTTCAGATAGCTCTATTGTTGAATTCATGAAAGAGATTAAAAACTATGCAACCGGCGGCATCACCGATGCGGAATTGGCTTTCACGCGGAGTTCAATAGGACAAACCGATGCCCGCAGCTATGAAACCGGTTTTCAAAAAGCAGCATTTTTAGGTCGAATCCTGGAATACAATCTACCGGTGAACTACACCGAACTGGAAAACAACATTGTAAAAACCATCAGTAAAGAGGAAATCAGCGCGTTGGCAAAAAAACACTTGCCCTTTGAAAAAATGGTCATTGTAATTGTTGGCGACAAAGCCTTGTTTGGCGAGCGATTGAAAAAACTGGGCTACGAAGTGGTGCAATTGGATGAATTTGGCAAACCGGTAGCCAATTAATTTTACATCCATTAAGCATTATGACTTGAAATAGCTTATAAATAGGGTAGGGTACTTGTTTGGATGTCTATCGGAATTGTTTCCAATCAGACATTCAAACAGGTTTTAACCCATAAAAAATAGCAAAAACCAGAGAAATTTGGCCCCCTTCCGGCATTTAACCAATAAAAGCGTTATTTTTACAGAGTCGACATCTATTTCGGGGAACTATTACAGATTCAATTTTAGCGCAATATAACCTTACTCCAAAGTCATTTGGCGTAATTTTTTATTGAACTATCTGATTCTGATTTAGAAACGATTTAACAATCATACTCTTATGTACCACGGTATGGCTATCGCGTGGTTGATTTCTATTTTTATAGGCAGATTGATTTCATCTCCTGTAGTTGGCGAAGCCATTATATCTCATCAAACTCATCCCAATACCGAAGCCCTTTCTGGATTTTGTTCCCTGCAAATCACTTGGCGAACCGCTTCTCTTCCGTTATATTGTTTTGACTTAGATCGGATCTACCAAAATCAAGCCTCCTGGAAAACACCCGCGCATCGATATTTCACTGGCGGAATTACTTTTGATCCCGCTTGTGGCGCGGTACAATTGAATGCACGCGACACCGTCATTTTTGGTAATTGTGATAGCACATTCTATGCCAAACTTTACCGCAAATTTCAAGCGATTGACAATTTGGGCAAACAGTGGGATACCGTTCAAGTGATGACTTTCCAAAAAGCGGATCGTAAGCGGCTGTTTTTTCCTAAAGATACGATTCTACAAACTTGTACGCCTACTGGCGCTGCCATCCCCGCCCTTACACCATTTTGGATCAGCACTTTTAAAGATACCGTTCTTTTATCCAATTTGAGCTGCGGATTTATCGGCATGGTAAAAACGGCTGAAATTGCCTCCTGCAAGTTGGGACGCAGCATACAGCGCATTGCAACCTTATTTGATCCCTGTTTGCAACAAACCACAGCAGTTGATACCGTCAATATCTTTATCGGCGACACCCAAGCGCCAATTGTAAAAACGCCGGTACTAATCCAAGATGTGAGGCTAGGACCAATGGCCTGTATGGGTAGTATCCCCACCGGCTATGATGCCTTGCGACAAATTTTTCCCATTTCGGTAAGCGATTGTGATTTGGCGCAAGTTAATCTAAGCGTAAAAACATTTAAGCCATTATCAAATGGCAAAGATTCAAGTTATCAAACCTCCATTTACCCGTTTGTGAATGGATTTTTGACCAATATTCCGATCGGCAAACATCGGCTGATCATCAAAGCGGTGGATGGCTGCGGAAATAGCAAAACGGATTCGCTGATTTTCCGAGTGGTTGATCTCACCGCACCGGTTATCAATTGTCCTGCAGATCAGATGCTCTCCTTGGATAAAAACGGGCTGGCTCGACTATCGGCTGCTGATTTTAGCAACAATGTGACGGATAACTGTGGCATCAAATGGGTAAAAGTTCGGCGATTGGTTACCCGGGCCTGTTTGAGCATTTTTGACCGCAATGGCAATGGACGTTTGGACTTAGGTGATGGCTTGGTTTCAGAAAATGGAACTTTTTATACCCCCCTGGCGAGTTACCTTGACTTCCAATGTTGTGATCTGAACGCCAACGCGCTGCTAGAGATATGGACTGAAGATCTTGCGGGTAATCGCTCACGGTGTACATTTGGGTTAGAAGTTAGTGATCCTACCTTGCCCATCTGCTTTGCTCCTAATGATACTACGGTTTTGTGTAATGATGAAAACTTGTGGGACCCTACTTTTTTCGGAAAAGCCAAAGTACTCAATGATCCTTGTGGTCAAATTATTGTTCGAGAACTCTCCCCGATAGAAACTTTTGACAATTGTGGAGTTGGACAGTTGGTACGCCGTTGGCAAGCCGTCAAAAACGCCAATACCACTAGAGAAATAAAAAGCCCGGAAGTAAGACAGGTTATTACGGTAAAAGGCATCAGAGATTATGGTTTTAGATTGCCAGCAGATACCATGGTGGTTTGTTCTAAATTGAAAGATGCCCCTAAGCTATCCCTGCAAGAAAATGGCTGTGACCTATTGGCTTTTAGCTATTCCGATAATCGTTCGCTTCCAGTTGGGAATGAATGTTACATCATTTATCGCTCTTTCCAGATTATCAATTGGTGCGAGTACAAGGAAAATAAGTCGATTGTGTCGATCACCAGAGATCCAGCCAAAAACGGCAAACTAGGGGAGAAAGCATTTTGGGTATTGGTGCGACAAGATGGTAAAACTTATCTCGACGCCGACAATGATGAAACCAATGCCAATCCTACCTCCAAAGGGTATTTTACCGATAGCGACGAAACTCCGGCGATTACCTCTACTGGGCGTTGGCAGTACACCCAAATTATTCGCGTTTACGATAACACTCCGCCAAGCCTTTCTGCTACGGATAATCTTCAATTTTCAGGGCGATTTAGTGATTGTAGCGGTGATGTCAATTTAGCGCTGACCGTAAATGAAGATTGTTCGCCAGAAACCATTACATTTCTTATTCAGTTTGATCGCGATTCTGATGGCTCAATCGATCAAGAATTACCTACTTCGGCATTAGCGGGTACTTATCCGCGGTACCGCATTCAAGGGCGTTTCCCATTTGGCAAACATTTGTTTATGGTAACGGCTACCGATGGTTGCGGCAACGTAACTCGTCGTACTATTCCTTTCTCAGTTTTAGACAAAGAAGGCCCAAAACCCAACTGTATCAATGGTTTAGTAGTTGGTTTAACCCCCGTAGCGCCCAATACTGATGCCGACGGTGACGGTGACATTGACCGGGGTGCAGTTACTATTTTTGCAACTGACCTCATTGCTAAGGAAGGCAGTGATTGTTCGGGTACAATTAGGTATTCCATTTTTAAAAGTGACGATATCGAAAGTGGGGCGATCAAACCCAATCCAGATAATTCAGGTTTGGTACTCACTTGCGACGACCGCCCTAGTGTATTGGTCTATGTTTATGCTTGGGATGTATGGGGCAACAAACAATACTGTGAAACCTACGTCTATGTCGACGATTCAAAGTACAAAACTTGTCCGCAACCAGGTACAGCTTCCATCAACGGCATGATCAGAACCTATACGAATTATGTAGTTCCTAAGATTCCTGTGAAGTTGAGCGGTAACCTACGCACCACGGATACCACGGATAACAAAGGGGTTTTCAATTTTTTGCAATTGGAAGCTTTTAACAACTATACCATTACTCCACAGTCGCCCAATGACTACAACAACGGGGTGAGTACTTACGATCTGGTAATGCTTACGCGGCATATCCTTAATGAAGAGCGGCTTACGTCCCCGTATCAATACATTGCTGGTGACATTGACCGTTCGGGGTCGATTACGACCTTAGATGTATTGCTGCTCCGGCGTTTGGTGTTGCGTTTGGATCAAAAATTTTCCCGCAATACCAGTTGGCGGTTTATTGACGCCAGTTATCGGTTTCCGGATGCATTAAACCCTTTTGCCGAAGAACCTCCCGCTTTTCGAAAAGTCAACAACTTGGACGGTCAATTGCTCGATGTTGATTTTATTGGCATAAAAATAGGGGATATCAATGGCAATGTGGACATCAATGCCGCCAATGCCAATGCGGTAGAATTGCGCAGTCAAGCGGCGCCTATTGCTATGAATCTCGACAACCAGCATTTGATAGGTGGAAAAACGTACAAAATCCAACTTGAATTAAAAGAATTGGCGCAATTACAAGGTTTGCAATACGGGCTTCAATTTAGTCCTGCTGCTCTTGAATTGACCGGCATTCAATATGCTACATTGCAAGAAGAAGACCTCAACCTGAACGACCTCGAACGCGGATTGATGCAGTTCAGCTGGAGTCGCGGCATTTCCCTTGGCGGTGATTTAACCTCAAATGCCTTGTGTACTTTAGAATTTACGGCATTGCAAACTGGTGAATTGCAGGAATTTGTACAATTCTCCAATCGAGCGTTACGTCCGGAAGCATACACGGAAGATTTGCAGATTCATCCTTTGGAATTATTTTGGAACGGAAAAAATACCGCGGGTGCTGATAATGATCCGGTTTTTCAATTGCACCAAAACCGCCCCAATCCCTTTGGCGAAGATACCATTATTGAATTTGACTTGCCTACACCAGAGCGCGCCACCCTAGTCATTCGCGATGTTGCAGGTCGAACATTGTACCGTACAAGCGCCAGTTATTTGGCCGGTCGCCACCAAATTACGGTATCAAAATCTGAACTAGGTGCACAGGGATTGTTGTACTATAGCTTGGAAACGCCTAAATTTGCCGCTACCAAGCGTATGGTTGTGCTGAACACCAATTAGATTGTATTTTTTCCAATCTCTACTTTCCATCCAAGCTATTAATCGCTAAATTTCTTCACTTATCCTTATAAAACATTACCTCCATGGAAAAGCGTACTTTCCTCAGATCGAGTTTGCTGCTGGTAACTGCAGCATTCTCTCAGCCAAGTAAATTATGGTCTGCAACTCCAAATCCAAGTTTTGATGTAACCGATGAAGAGGCCGACGAACAGACTTCTGGTCCCTTCACTCTTCCCGCACTTGGTTTTGCCACCGATGCTCTTGAACCTAATATCGACAAAATGACCATGGAAATTCACCATGATCGCCACCACCAAGCGTATGTCAACAACCTGAACAAGGCCGTTGTCAATACGCCGTTTGCCGCCATGACGATTGATCAGGTTTTGGCCAACGTGAAGGCATCGGATACCGGAATTCGCAACAACGGCGGTGGTCACTTCAATCACTCGCTTTACTGGACTTTATTGACGCCCAAAGGTAGCAATGCCCCAACTGGTGAATTGGCTAAAAAAATTGATGCCAAATTTGGCTCGCTGGATAAATTCAAAGAAGCTATGAACGCCGAAGGTGTTGGCAGATTTGGATCAGGTTGGGCTTGGTTGTGCGTAGGCAAGGGTGGAGAACTGGTATTGATGTCGACTCCTAACCAAGACAATCCCTTGATGAAAAACATCGTCAAAAAACAGTTTGCGCATCCTATCCTCGGCATCGATGTATGGGAGCATGCCTATTACCTCAAGTACCAAAACAAACGTGCAGATTACCTCAAAGCGTTCTGGAATGTGCTGAACTGGGACGAAGTAGGCAAACAATACGACATGGCGAAAGCTAAAATGTAGGATTTTTCCTAAATTCATAGGGCTTGTAGCAAAACAAGTCTAGTCAGAAAAAGCCAGGGTTGAAATCAATTGAACATACGATTGATCTTAACTTTGGCTTTTTTATTGATCGACCTAAATCTAAACTCAGGTGTTTAGTAAAACGTGAGTTCTGAGATCGGCTCAGGTACTATAAGATACCAAATCGTGCCGCCGCTACGCGGCTCGAAAGGGCTAATTGCCCTATTTTGCTATAAACGGAAACAGGGCTAGCGCCCTTCAGTCGCATCAAAGCCACGCTAGTGGCGACTCCGGCTATAGAAAACGGTTATCTTTTAGTACCAAGTCGCGCTAGCGACGGCACGAACATTGATTCAAGCCATCGATAATCTCCGAATTCACATTAGTAAAAAAAACTTAGCGATGACAGCGAAACAAAATACCGCTTTGGTACAAATGGAAGTAGAAGGCATGGATTGCGACAACTGTGCGCGCAGCATCACTCGTTTTTTGGAACGAAAAGGCCTACAAGACGTTTATGTCAACTTCCAAACCAAGGAAGTACGCTTTCATCCCGACGAAACTGTCATCACCTACGAAGAAATCAAAAAGGGCATCCACAAATTGGGGTATGAAGTAGTGGAACCTGCTGCCAAAACCCCTTGGTGGACCCTGGAACGCAAATTGTTGTTTAGCGCCATTTTCACTACTCCTTTATTACTTCATCACGTTTTAATGAGCATCGGCATTCACATTCCTTTCATGCATCTGGGCTGGGTACAATTGGCTTGGTGTTTGCCAGTTTTTACCTTAGGCGCCATCCATTTTGGCGGCAGCGCGTGGCGCTCTTTGCGCAGCGGCGTTCCCAATATGGATGTATTGATTGCCCTAGGCGGGATTGCTGCCTTTATTTATAGTTTGGTTGGCGTTTTTCAAAATAACCCGGCGTATTTCTTTTTTGAAACAACAGCCGTCATCTTTACCCTGGTTTTTGTAGGGAATTGGTTGGAAAAACGGGCAGTTCAACAAACCACTACTGCTATTGGCGAACTCAGCCAACTGCAAGTACTCACTGCCCGACGAGTGATGCCCTCCGGCGAATTGGTTGATGTTGACCAGGCTAAGCTAGAGCTGGGGTATATTCTACAAGTGAATACCGGAGACAAAGCCCCCGCCGACGGCAGGCTCACGCGGGGTCAGGCGCGCATAGATGAGTCCATGCTTACGGGCGAGAGTTTACCCGTTTTCAAAGAGTTGGGCGCTGAGATAATCGGAGGATCGGTAGTAGTTGAAGGCAGCTTACAAATGGAAGTCAACGCGATTGGGCGCCAGTCGGTGTTGGGGCAAATGATTGAGTTGATCAAAACCGCCCAACAGGATAAGCCGCCTTTGCAGCGTTTAGCCGATAAAATCAGCGCGGTATTTGTTCCGGTGGTAACGGGTTTGTCGGTGTTGACTTTTTTAGTGGGTTATTTTGTTTTTCAATTGCCAATGAGCAACGCCTTGATGAACAGCATTGCTGTTTTGGTGATTTCTTGTCCGTGTGCGATGGGTTTGGCAACTCCTACGGCGGTAATGGTGGGCGTGGGGCGATTGGCGCGCAACGGCATCCTTGTAAAAGGCGGGACAAGCGTAGAAACTCTGGCCAAGATTAAAAATATGGTTTTTGACAAAACGGGCACCCTGACTTCCGGGCAATTCGTAGTCAGTAATTTGCAGTGTTATGAGGTGACAGCGCAAGAAGCCCGAACTTGGATTTATGGACTGGAAAAACACTCCTCGCACCCGATTGCTCGCTCGGTTGCCCAACAACTCGAGTACAGTGTGGAAGATAAGTCGCTCGTTTGGCAACAGGTGGAAGAAATAGAAGGCATTGGCATGCAAGGCGAAGACGCGAACGGCGTTCGTTTTGCAGTAGGGTCAGCCAGGATCCTCGATAAATCGGAACAGAACAATCTTGGTCAAGATGCAGCTTCGCTTTACCTAACTAGAGCAGGCAAAAAAATTGCCCAATTGCAGCTCGATGATGAGCTTAAACCGGATGCAGCTGAAGCGGTAAAAGAATTACAGGCTCAAGGGCTCAATATTGTAGTATTAAGCGGTGATCGAGCCGGAAAAACCGCATAAATTGCCCAACAGTTAGGGATCAAAACCTTTTATGGCGAACAGCTCCCCGCTCAAAAGCTAGAACGCATTGCGGATTTAACCGAAACTGGTTCAACGGCAATGGTCGGAGATGGCATCAACGACGCCCCGGCGCTGGCCAAAGCCACCATTGGCGTGTCGTTGAGCAATGCTTCACAGGTTGCCATTCAATCTGCTCAGATTGTGTTGTTGGATGGTAAACTGAGTCGCTTGCCCATCGCGCTTGCCATTAGTAAACTGACTTTAAAAACAATCCGCGAGAATTTGTTCTGGGCTTTTGCTTACAACGTGGTGGCGATACCTATTGCCGCTATGGGTTATCTCAATCCCATGTGGGGCGCCTTGTTTATGGCGGCGTCGGATGTTGTGGTAATCGGAAATTCGATCCGGTTGAAGTATCGGAAATCATGAGGGGGGTGAAATTTTGATTAATACACCGTGTTTAATAACCCGCAAAGCCATTATTGAAAAAAAAGTTAAAGTACTGTGGTTGAGCACAATGTGGTAGAGCCACATTGCAATGTGGCTCTACGCCGTTGGAGCCTTTCCTCGCTGTATTTCAAAACCCGCAAAGCCGTTATTGAAAAAAAGATAAAGTACTGTGGTTGAGCACGATGTTGTAGAGCCACATTGCAATGTGTCTCTACGGCGTTGGAGCTTTTCCTCATCATGTTTCCCAACACGCAAAGCAATAATTGGAAAAAAGATAAAATACTGTGATTGAGCACGATGTTGTAGAGCCACATTGCAATGTTGCTCTACGGCGTTGTAGCAATTCCTCACGATCTTTCATAACCCGCAAAGCCATAATTGGATAAAAGATAAAGTACTGTGGTTGAGCACGATGTTGTAGAGCCACATTGCAATGTTGCTCTACGGCGTTGGAGCTTTTCCTCACGATCTTTCATAACCCGCAAAGCCATAATTGAAAAAAAAGTTAAAGTACTGTGGTTGAGCACAATGTGGTAAAGCCACATTGCAATCTGTCTCTACCGCTTTGGAGCCAACTCCAATTTTGTCATCCATTCATTTCCCCTCCCAAACCCCTTATTTTTGAAAAAAAACAGAAAAGGATGTAATCTATGGCAAACAATGTGTATCATTGACTATCAATGTAGAAAAAACAAAATGTCATTTTATCAAAAAAGACATTGGAACTCGGGATTAAATTCCTATTTTTGTAGTATATATTCTTTTCCTCCGTATAGAAATCCTTCTAGGTCACGCTCCATGTAGAAAATTGAGTTTCTTTTAAAATTGATTTTTTTTACATAGTTGGCATTAAATCCTATCTTTGAAACACTTTATGATGCTTAATTTTCACTTTATTTGCTCCACAATGCCCCCCTCCTGGCTTTGCAGCATTATAGGGTAGTTTAAAGATGGGTTATGTGTTAAGTTTTGGTTTTTAAGAGTTTAGCTCACAAGCGTCGATTTAAAGTAATTTCGGTATGAACAGGTATCTCCAAATTTTACCGGTTGCAATGTCCATTCAGTTGGCTCATTGGCTGTTTTTCGTTTTTCCGTCTATGGTACTCCCCAGCAGCGGTTCAGGTATCCCTATTGCTACGGCTAAAGTAGCTGGAGCGGATGTTGCCTGTTTTGATACCATCACTGCTACCTTGAACAACAATTGCCAATTTGTATTCGATGCCAAAACGCTTTTGAGTGGAACCTTACCAACTTGTATTACCGCAGATGATCTACAAATTTTAATCGATGATAGCAACCCCAGCAATGGCCCCATTGCTGACGGGCCTGGTTTTTACCGCTACGTGGTTACGCTGAATAAAAAAGTTGATTGCACCTCTTTTACCAGTTGTTGGGGGATTGTGCGGGTGGAGGACAAATCAGGACCAACCATCGACGGCCCCAAAAATTTGAAGTTGCTACTGAGTTGCCCTAATTTTAATAAAATCTTTAACAACCCTAAAAGTTTAAAATACACCGGTTACGCCTTCATTAGCGATAATTGTAGACCCAGACGCGACACGTTGAAAACCTTCAGCGACGCAGTCTATTACGATAATCATTGTGATACCATTGTCATCCGACGTGCCTTTACTGGCGCCGACCGTTTGGGCAATGTAAGCAGCTACAGTCAGTTCATTACCTTGGTGCGCCCAGGTATAGACGCAGTAACGATAAAGGAGAAAGTGATTTTGGATGCAGGCTGTCAAAAAAATGCCAACTTCCCACTGGATGCAAAAGGCAACGTTCAACCAGTGATCACCGGCTATCCTTTTTTCCAAGATGCCTTACAAGATACCATCAATATTGCCGCGCTGACCAAATGCGGGTTCTCTGCTTCTTATCAAGATACACGGTTTGACGTTTGTCCTGCTGCCTATAAATTGGTGCGTACCTGGACGGTTGTTGACTGGTGTCGTCAAACCAAAGCAACCTTTGTACAAACCATCAAAATTGGCGATGTAGAACCGCCAACAATTGGTTGCCCGGCTGGTGTAGACACCCTTAAAATCTCCACTTCGCCATTTGGTTGCACCGCAGCCTTTGAAGTTCCTGCGCCGCTAGTAAAGGATGCTTGCTCTACCTATGAATGGACAGCGGATGTGATTACCGAAAAAATTCAACTAATATACAAGGATAACAATATCGTTGAAACCATTCGAACCCAGGTAATTCTGGGCTCAGTCAACTCAAAAATGTCGCGGCGGGTCATCACCGGTTTGCCGACCGGTTGCCATCGGATCGTTTACAACGTGATTGATGCTTGCGAAAACCGCGCTACATCAGAGTGTTTGATTTGTGTGGCCGATAAAATTAGCCCAATCGCCAAATGCAAAGATCTCATCAACTTATCACTTGGTGGTCAGGGATTTGGTCGATTGACGGTAGATGATGTCAATGCCGGCAGTACCGACAACTGTGGCATCGATTCCATTTTGATTCGGCGCTACGTGGAGGTGGATTCAATCACTTGTCTGCCGCTCAAAAAACCGCGTTATTCCGCTTGGGAACCAGTGTTGTATTTTACTTGCTGTGATCTTGGCAAAAAAATCAAGATTGAACTCAAAGTCATCGATAAATCAGGTAATTCCAACATCTGCTGGACCGAGGTTTTAATAGAAGATAAATTGGCGCCCTGGATTGAAGATATGGCTGATACGCAGATTTTTTGCGATAGCCTACCCTTTGATTTTAATCCAAACGACACTTTGCTACTGCAAAAATACTTTGGGCTACCCAATTTTGGCGACAACTGTAGCGCCACCTTTATTGAGTACAAACCAGAAGTGAAATTGAATCGTTGCGGAAGCGGGTACATTCGCCGTCGCTTTACTGTTCGTGATGGCGTTGGTACTTTTGCGGGCAAAATTGCGACTCAGTTTATTCGCGTGGTGCTGCGTCACAATTACACTATCAAATTCCCTAAAGACTACATCGAATATTGCAAGGAACCTTCTCCTGATACAGTACTGTTAGATGAACTTTCCTGCGATATTCTAGCGCTCAATATCTCCGATAAGCGTTATACTAGCACCGGTTCTTCTTGTTACACCATTCAACGCACGTTCCAAGTGATCAACTGGTGTGAATACGAGGAAGGAGCTAAACCCGTCCTCATTCCGCGCGATATCGATTGTAATGGCATCGGCGGTGATAAGGACACCTGGCTGTTGTTGCGCCCCAATGGAGTAACTTATCTAGATGCCGATAACAATGAAAAAAATAAATTCCCCGAGAAAGGCATTCGTCCAACCACTTGTGATGGCAAAACCAATCCCGAAGGTCACTGGACCAATAGCAATTTGCAACCAGAGTATCGTTCTACCGGAATTTGGCAGTATACCCAGTTCATCGAAGTAGTCGACCAGCAAGCGCCGGAAATTTTTGTGGAAGACAATTTGACGTTTTGCACCAGCGCAGGATCTTGTAGCGGCAACGTATTTTTCTCAGTAGGAGTGCGCGACAACTGCAGCAGCGAACCTAAGTTTTCCACCAATTTCAAATACGCTATCACCAAGGATTCCAGCTATTTGGAGTCGCCTTGGAGGATAGTAGGGCGCTATCCCAAGTACATTTTCACTGGCATTTTTGCCGAAGGTGATTACCAAGTTGATGTTATCGTAAGCGACAATTGCGGGAATAAAGCCCGCGCCAGTGTGAAATTTAAGGTGGTGGATTGCAAAGCGCCTGGCATTGTCTGTATCAAAGGATTGGCGCTTGAATTGAGCAAATTGGCTCCAAATACCGATGCCGACGGTGACGGCGACATCGACGCTGCTGCTGGTACCGTTTGGGCCAGTGATTTTGTACAAAGCGTAAATGAAAGTTGCACCAATCCAGTTCGCTTATCGATCAATCGAGTGGGCGAAAAACCCGACATCAATCGCACCGCACTGATCGTTACTTGCGATGATTTGGGATCTCTGCCCGTGGAAATTTACGCCTGGGACAGTGCCAATAACCCCCGATCGCGACAACCCAATGGCAAATTGGGCGGCCCCAACTATGATCATTGCAAAACCTATTTATTGGTGCAAGACAATCAATTTGGCTTGTGCAGTAAAGGAACCGATACCCTCAAAATTGCCGGTGACATTCAAACCTTCGGCGATCGTAAAATACCGGGCGTATTGGTCAAGGTAAGCAATGCGCGGGAAACCAATAATTACACCGATCAGAATGGTCAGTACGTAGTCAATCAATTGGCCAAAGGCTACGATTACTCGCTGGTTCCTCAAAAAACTGATGCGCAATTGAATGGCGTTACTACCTTTGATTTGATCATGATTAGTCAGCATATTTTGGGACTCAAATCATTCACCACGCCATATCAATTTATTGCAGCCGATATCAACCAGTCGCGCTCCATTACCACCTTGGACATCATTTTGCTGCGTCGCGCCATTTTGAATATTGATACTGCTTTCAATAAGGATGGGATCTCTTGGGTTTTTGTCAATAAGAACTTCAATTTCCCCAATGCCAATAACCCGCTTTCTACCGTTGCGCCGCAAGCGGTCAATTTCAATAATTTACCCCGCACGCAGATCGGCGTTGATTTTGTAGGCATAAAATTGGGCGACCTCAATGACAACGCGCTGATTGAAGCCAACAAAAGTGCTACCCCGCGTTCCAATACACCCACTTGGAGCATTCAATTGCCTGAAAAAATGCGCGTTGAAGCGGACCAACGCTTGCACATACCTGTCCAGATTGATCATAACGCCAACTTACAAGGTTGCCAGTTTGCCTTACAATTAGAGCAAGGTGACCTTGAAATAGAAGACCTGCTCTTTGATGGCTTGCTGGATAAAACCCAGGTGTCGTTGCAAAAAGATCCAACCACCGGCGTTGCCGTCATTCGGGTAAGTTGGAATAAAGCACCCACAACGCTTATTGATGACAAACAGGCCATCTTGTTTACCATTTTGGCGCGATCAAATACCGTTAAACAACCAAAAGCTACTTGGAGTCTTAATGAGCGCTTGATGCCTTCAGAAGCTTACTTGAAAGAAAACCAGAATTTGCAAGCTTTGCCACTGCGCCTAGGCCGGTATACGAGCGAGCAGGTTAATGCTAACCAGGCGCCGTATTTCTTCCCGGTTACGCCTAATCCGTTCCAGCAGCATGCCTTGTTGCGCTGGTACGTGCCCACTGCTGCCGATGGCGAATTGCGCATCTTCAACATGTTTGGTCAAATCATCCTTACGAAACGCCAATTCATGACCAGCGGAGAAAACCAATTTGAACTATCGGGCGAGCATTTTCCAGCTGCGGGCATGTACCGGGCTGTTTTGAATGTCGATGGGGTAGGGCTTACGGTTCCTTTTGTGGTGATCAAATAATGTAGAGACGCGATTCATCGCGTGTCTAGCACCAGACGCGATGAATCGGGTTTATGCCATAAGACGCGATGAATCGCGTCTCTACAACCGAAAACTATACAAATACGGCGCCTTGTGCGACTTCCCCGTATACTGCTTCTCGTGGCGCTCAAAAATATCCAACTTCAACATCTTGCGCTGAAACGTCGTCCTGCGAATCGATTCCCCCATGATCGCCTCGTACACCAATTGCAACTCCTTCATGGTAAATTTTGTTGGCAACAGATTCACCCCGACCAGTTTTTTATCCCAACGCTCGCGCAAAGTCTCCAGCGCTTTGTTGACGATGTCCTGATGATCCAACATGAGCTCCGGCAATTCATCAACCGGGTACCAATCACAAGAATCCGATAAGGCATCGGGTTGCGGCGTTACGTACTTGTAATTGATCAACGCGTAATAAGCCACGCTGATGAAACGATCCAGCATCCAATGATCAGCAGGAGTTGCCAGCTTATTGGCGGTCATGATGGCTTGCATCACCTCCGGTTGGTAGCGCTGCACATTGCCAAAGGTGTGGAATTGCTCCAAAAAAATATTGCCCAATCCGGTACGCTCTTTCAAGTTTCGACGCGCCGCATCATCCAAATCCTCATCCCAACGAACGAACCCACCCGGCAAGGCGTACAAACCCGTTTCCCGATAATGGATGATCAAGATGTGCAATTTTTCGCCTGAAAAACCAAAGATCACTGAATCGTGGGCGATGTGGCGCAAGTAGGTTGACTGTTCCAAAGTTGACGGTGTATTTACGTGTTTTTCGCCATGCTATTGGACATTTTCCTATTGATGGGTTGTGAAACCTTCCAGGTCTCGAAGACCTGGAAGGTTGGTGCTTCCCCAGAATAAAAATGTCCAGCAGTATAGTTTTTTCGCCTTCAATTTAACTCCAAAAATTAGGTGATTTCTAAAAAAAAAATTACTATTGTCTCAATCTGTAACAATAGCACTTTTTACCAATGAAAAGAAATATTTGCCTGACCTTTTTCTTCGGATTACTCGCTTTTTGCCTGAGTGCCCAAAGCGACAACCACATGCCAGTTCAAAAACACATCGAACTAGGCGACATTGAAGGGAACTTCGATACCAAAACCGGTATCCAAACCTACTTTGGGATTCCCTTCGCGCAACCGCCCGTGGGCAACCTACGCTGGAAAGCCCCACAACCACTCGCTCCTTGGAAAGGCGTGAAAATCACCAAGAAATTTTCACCTCGTCCCATCCAAGCCATCGTTTTTGGCGACATGGCCTCGCGTTCAGAAGGCTTAAGCGAAGATTGTTTGTACCTCAATGTCTGGACGCCCGCCAAACGCAACCAACAGAACCTGCCCGTGCTGGTGTATTTCTACGGCGGCGGTTACTCGGCTGGCGACGCATCCGAGCCACGCTACGATGGCGAACACATGGCCCAGCAAGGCATTGTAGTCGTTACCGTCAATTACCGTTTAGGTTTGTTTGGTTTTTTTGCCCATCCTGAACTGAGCAAAGAAGCGCCTTACCATGCCTCGGGTAACTACGGTTTGCTGGATCAACACGCGGCCCTAAAATGGGTGCAAAGCAACATCCAAGCATTTGGCGGCGACCCTAAAAAAGTAACCATCGCCGGTGAATCTGCGGGATCGATCGCGGTAAGCGCGCAGATGGCCTCTCCACTGTCAAAAGGTTTGATTGCTGGCGCCATTGGTGAAAGCGGCGCTTCCATTAACCCGACTTTGTTTCCTCTTCCCCTAGCGGATGCGGAAAAAGAGGGCGTGGCCTTTGCCCAAAAAGCCGGTATCACCTCCATCGCGCAAATGCGCAGCATGAGCACCAAAGACTTGTATGACATCTTCTTGGAATCCAAGCGCTTCGGTTTTTCTACCGTGATCGACGGCTATTTTTTGCCAAAAACCCTGCCCGAGATATTCAACGCCAAACAGCAAGCGCAAGTGCCTCTTTTGTTGGGTTGGAACTCCGCGGAAATTCCTGGAATGGCGTTTATGCAAGGCAAACCTTACCAAGAGGATACATTTATCGCCAAAGTACAAGAAGTGTATTCACAAGACGCCAAAGAAGTAATGGGATTATATCCGCATGGCAGTCCAGCAGAGGTGGAGCAATCGGCTACCGACCTAGCTTCGGATCGTTTTATCTCCTACAGCACCTGGAAATGGTTTGATCTGCACCGCAAAAACAGCACCCAGCCAGTGTACCGCTACCTGTTTAGCAAAATTCGTCCGCCATTGGTGGAGGCGGGTCTTGCCCCTGGTTTGGCTGGCGGTACCGTAAAAGCCGATCCCGCTACTCCGCGCCCGAAAGCGATTGGCGCTTCGCACGCCAGCGAAATCGAGTATTGCATGGGCAACTTGCGCCTCATCAAAGAGTACGCTTGGACTCCCGACGACTACAAAGCATCGGAAACCATGTTCCAATACTTTGCCAATTTCATCAAAACGGGCAACCCAAATGCTGCTTCGCTTGCGGAATGGCCCGCTGCTGCTGCCAACGACAAACAACCGCCTGTGATGGTCATCGATACCGAATCCAAGACAGTGAAAGCCCTCAACGATGCGCGGTACGAATTTTTGGATAAGGCTTACAAAAACAAATAGAATGACTGCCAAAAAGAGTTTTTTGATCCTCGGATTAGCGCTGATCGCCTTCGCAACGGCCAACGCGCAAATCCAAACCGGTGAAAGTGTAGCGGTTACTTCAACCGAATCGGGTAAAGTACGCGGCTACATCCACCAAGGTATTTCGATTTACAAAGGGATTCCCTACGCAGAAGCCAAGCGTTTTGAAGCGGCTCAAAAACCCAAACCTTGGACGGGAGTGCGCAGCTCCATGACCTACGGCCCGGTAGCGCCACTGCTTGATCCGACCACTCAGGTGCAAGACGAATCGGAATTTGCTTTCCACCACGACTGGGGCTACCCCAACGAAGATTGCATGCGCATCAACGTATGGACGCCCAGCACCACCGACGGCAAAAAAAGACCGGTTCTTTTTTGGATCCACGGCGGAGGTTTTACGGCCGGTTCTTCCCAAGAATTGCCTTCGTATGATGGCGAAAACCTCGCCAAAAAAGGCGATGTGGTGGTGGTTTCCATCAATCACCGTTTGAACATCTTGGGTTACCTGGATCTATCGGCTTATGGCGACAAATTCAAGTACTCGGCCAACAACAGCGTACTCGACATGAGAGTGGCGCTGGAATGGGTGAAAAACAACATCCAGAACTTTGGCGGCGATGCGGGCAACGTAACCATCTTTGGTCAATCGGGCGGCGGCGCTAAAGTAAACGCCCTGATGGCGATGCCTTCGGCTAAAGGTCTTTTTCACAAAGCCATTAACCAAAGCGGCGCTTTCAAAAGCAACATGTTGGAAAAAAGTGAAACTCAAGCCATCACCAAGGAGGTGCTAAAAGCGCTGAACTTGAATGAATCACAGATCGACAGTTTGCAAAAAGTACCTTTCACCCAATTGGCGGCGGCGGGCAAAAAAGCCTTGAAGGTTATTGCCGACCGCATGAAAGCCGAAGGTAAACCAGTAGGCGGATTTGGCTTGAGCTGGGGCCCTAGTCACGATCCCGATTTGCTTCCTTATCAAATGTTTTCCAAGGAGGCTTTTGAATTGTCGAAAAACGTACCCTTAATGATCGGCACCGTGAAAAATGAGTTCATGCCTTCAGGATTTGCGGGTTTGGCCAATGGAACAGCTACTCAGATCAACGACTGGATCAAAAAAACCTACGGGGATAAGTCAGAAGCTTACCTCAAGGCCGTAAAACAAGCCTATCCCAACGATACCAAGCCTTCTGACTTGATTGACGTGGATACCCGTTTCCGTCCGGGAGCAGTGGAGCAGGCCAAATCCAAATCAGCGGTAGCAGGTAGCGCGCCCGTGTACATGTACCTGTTCACTTGGCAATCTCCGGTGATGGATGGCAAATTCAAAGCGGTACACTGTATGGAGATCGCTTTTGCCTTCAACAACATCGCGCGTTGTGAGGAAATGACCGGCGGCGGTAAAGATGCCTACGCTTTGGCGCATAAAGTAAGCCAGGCTTGGATCAATTTTGCGCGCACGGGCAACCCGGGTCACAAGGATTTGCCGCAATGGCCCGCGTTTAATGAGACCAACACAGCTACCATGCATTTCGACAACCAGTGTGTGGTGAAACCGCAATTGGACAAGGCGTTGTTTGATGTGGTGGGGAATTGAGATTGAATGATTTTGAGGAGTAGAGTGTGTTTGGATTTTTAGTTCGCAAGTGAAAATGAGTCAAAATTTGCACCAACGAGGCGTGAAAAACGGAGTGTAGCAGCGCTACATGAGTATTTTCACAACGAAGTTGGGGTGAATTTTGGCCATTTGTAGCGCGAATAAAAAATCCAAACACACTCTTAAATAAAAAAAGGGGAAATCAGATCGGAGGTGGTTTGGTTTTCTCTTTTTTTAAGACATTGGGAAATTAGGTGGTTTTAACTCAGCTTTCGCGGATGTTAATTAAACTGTGTAAACTTAAAACCGACATTCCCCACCCCTTAAATGCGTAAATAATATTTTCCAGCAAAGCC
>JBBANM010000039.1:0-51955 GCA_040401995.1 Saprospiraceae bacterium | reverse complement strand
GAATTATCTCGAAAAAATTCTAGGGGTGTAGATTTGATGCGTTTGCCCTAAAAAAAAATAGCCTGACACAAACGCATCAGGCTATTTTTTTACTTTTTTCTCAACTCAAAACCATTACGGTTTTTTATTCGCCGTAAACTTGCCGTTCGGTTGATCCAAAGTCATGGTTTTTATTTTTCCATTTTCCTCACCAAATACAATCCGAAAACCTTTGACATCTTTGAAATCAAATTTTAGGTTTTCAGTTGGCGTCAACTCATAATCCGGTTGACCTGGCACATTGATAAACAAAGCTTCGCCGCGAATAAAACACTTGATCGCATTGCCCATCAATTCGTAATCACCCACATATTTTTCCAAATCACTTTTGGAAGTTTTCATGGCTTCATTGAAGCGCTCAAAACGGATGGGTTTCACTCCTGGTTGTAACTCCATCTCCAAGGCTTCAATCTCGCCGCGCAAGTTGCTGATCATGGAAAAATTGGTTCGATTTTCGTCCAAAATGGAAGTAAAAACATCGTAGTGAAAATGGCTGATTTTCAGTTCTAAATTGTTGAACTTCCCAGCTAAAGTATCGCCGCTGGGTTTGATTTCAATGGTGCCGTAGGCTTCATTTTTGTATTTGCCCGCATAGGCGCTCATCGGGTGACTAGGTTTGGTTCCTTTGACCCGCATTCCGCTGGTTTCCTCACTTTTAGCCTCATTGGCTTTGAGGATTTTTTTCAAAGCACCCATTTGTCGGTCGTTCCAATCTACAGTAGGCAATCCCAATAACTGATCGGCTACGTAGTTGCGTACTACGCCCGGAAGTCCAGTTCCATTCATGTTGGTCAACACCACGATGCCCAAAGAATCGCGCGGATACAAGGCTACACTGGCTGAAAAACCATCAATGTTGCCGCCATGCTCATGCCGAAGATGCCCGCGATAGTCGGTGAGAAACCAGCCCAAACCGTAGAGGTTGTAAAAAGAGTAATACATGGAGTCCAATTCTGTTGAAACAATGCTGCGAGGCTTAAACAACTCTTTGTGCATGTCGGGAGAAATCAGGGCTTTGCCTTCATACTTCCCTTGTCGCAACAACATGGTCACCCATTTGGCCATTTCATTGGGAGTTGAATTGATGGAACCAGCAGGGCCCATAGCGTCAATATTTCGAAACTCCAATTTTTTGACTTTACCCATCGGTTTGTCTTCCCAACCATAAGGCAGCGCGTAATCCTTACTTTTTTGCATGTCGGTCACCGAAAAATTGGTTTCCCTCATGCCTAGGTTGTTCATAATTTTAGCACGGATAAATTCTTCCCAGGTTTGCCCCGACAGTTTTTCAATCAAATAACCCGCCGTCATGAACATGAAATTGTTGTACTGCCATTGCTCGCGAAAGCTTACCGTAGGTTCAAACAAAGGGAGGGATTTATACAACTCGGCTCTTGTCTTTGACGAACCATACCAGGCGGCATCATGGCGCGGCAAACCCGAAACATGGCTCAACATATCGATAGGCGTCAGTTTTTGCCCTGCGTATTCATCTTGCAATTTAAAATCGGGAAGGTAGTTGACCAAGGGTTTGTTCAAAACCAACTTGCCATCTTGCGCCAACAAACAAACGCCAAATGCCGTGAATGCTTTGGAACAAGAACCAATGGCAAACTGCGTATTGGGCGTAATGGCGGTTTTTTGCTCGATGTCTTTGAAGCCATATCCTTTGGCGTAGATGACTTTGCCATTACGCACTACTGCTAAACCAAGCCCGGGAACCTGCCAATCGGCACGCGCTTTTTCAATGTATTTGTCAATCTCGGTAAAGGGGTTGCTGGTGGCAACTGGCGTATTCTTTTTCTGTGCTTGTACGCCATAAGTAATGAATGTACAGCACAGTAAGAGTAGAAAAAACCGTTTTTTCATCTTGTGATGGATTATTGGTTAAGGTGTTAAGAAGTTACTCCATCTAAAATAAACAAGAAAAACGACAAGCGGCACATTCTTTTTTTCTTTAATTTTAGTCACGAATACGAACGGGCACTTCTGGTCGTTAGTTTCGAATTGATCATCACCAAAAACCCTAAACCTTATGGCCGCTAAGCCTCGCCTATTTGCCTTACTCATTGGCATTGACAACTATCCAGCTCCTGTTCGCGGGTTGAAAGGTTGCATCAATGACATCAAAAAATTTGGCGCCTACTTGCAAACCCATCGAGCTGATCTTGATCAAAAAATCATTTACCTCACCGATCAAGAAGCTACCAAAAAAAACGTAGCCGATAAAATCCGCCAGCACTTGGGTCAAGCTCAGGAAGGCGATATGGCACTGCTTTATTATTCTGGTCATGGCGCGCAAGAAGCTGCCGATGCCAACATCTGGCGTTTTGAGCCCGATGGCAAACTGGAAGGAATTGTGTGTTATGATTCCATTACGCCGCCAAGATTTGATCTGATGATCGATAAGGAATTGCGTTATTTACTCCATGAGGTGAGTTATGGAACACCGCAACGCCCCAAAGCGCAACCACCCCATTTGGTGACCATTTTTGATTGTTGCCATTCGGGCGATAATACCCGCAATGCTTTTATTACCGATACTTCTGAAGATGAGGAATTGCAGGAACGCCGTTTCATCCCTACGGTTGAATCGCGGATGTCCAGTATTCTCCCCGTGCGCAAATGGGATACTTTTCTTTTTGCCCAATCGGTAAACCCAGCGGATTTGCAAACCAAACCCTTAAGCGAGGTGCTTCCTGAAGGGCTTTACGTGCAATTATCTGGCTGCGATAGCGACGAATCTTCTTATGAAACCGAGGGTTCTGGCGTTTTTTCCCGCAACCTGATTGATGTGCTGGAGCGCTCCCAAGGAGCGATTACTTATGCAGATTTGCGCAACCGGCTGAAATATTTTATCAAAAATCAGTTCCAACAAACCCCGCAGATTTATGCGCCAGGAAAAGAGAATCCTTTGCTGTATAAATCCTTCCTCAATCAGGGCGGCACACCACAACCGCTGATCGGCAATGTCGTTTTCAATCCCAAATTGGGCGCTTATTTACTAGATTTGGGAGCTATTCACGGCATTTCCAATCAAGCTGAGACAGTTAACATTTATGCCGATGGCAAACCTGATGTCACTTATTCGGCAAAAATCATCAACGTAAAGGGCGGCGAAACCCAACTGGAACTGGATCCTGCTACTATTCAGGCATTAGGCAACGCGATTATCAAAGGCTATGTGGATGGCTTTTTGTCGGCGCCAATCAAAGTCTATATCAACAACTACGGCATAGATGAAGCGCCAGTGACGGCTTTAAAGACCAACTTGAAGAAAAAGGTCAAAAATCTGTCCATTGCAACCGAAGAAAAACAAGCCGATTATACCGTCCAAATTTTCAATGGCCAATATGTGATCACACTTCCTGGCGATGCATTTCGTCCTTTAGTATTGCCGGAAGATGATTTATCCGATGATGCGGCGGAAGCTACGGCGCAAAGTTTACGCCACATTGCCCAATGGGAGTTTGCAAAAAACTTACACAACGACGGCCCAGACCGACTAGACCCCAATGTAGTGGCCATCGATTTATTTCAAAACATCAATGGCAAAGACGTACCCATATTATTGAATCTGGATACCGCGAAGTTGGATTTTCTCGCTGGCAATTACGACGGGCGCCCCTACGGCATGGATGTCAAAATTCGCATTCGCAATACCAGTAATTTTACGATTTATGTAAGTCTGTTGTATTTATCGCCTGCTTTTGGCATTTATCCTGATTTGTTGAGCGGGCGGGTACAAAAATTAGAACCTAAATCGGCCGATAATCCGCAGGGCGGGTTCGTGTGGGTTTACGATGGCGATAAATTGGGCATTACTTATGATCCAATTGTTGAAATTTTCAATTACAAAGAGGTAAGCAATCATTTCAAGCTCATCGCTAGCACAACGGAGTTTGAGGTCAATACCCTGGAACAAGGCTCTCTACCCGACCCTTCTACTTTAATTACCAAAAACCGGGGGGAAGCAGAACGCGGCATCACGCGTAGGCCCGACAACGCTGGCGCCAGCGGATGGGTAACGCGCGACTTGATCCTCAAATCGCCCAATCCGCTTTACAACAAAGTACCTGCCGATCTTGAAAAATGGTTAAAAAGCGCCGCTGCCCCATTTGTTGCGGGTTTGTATTTGCAACAAGCGGATGGCTTCAGCTCCAACATGGAAACACCAGGAGCAACCGATGTACTGCCCTTGCGCCCCGAAGCGGAACTCGATCCTGCTGAAAAAAGAGGATTTTTTCAGGATAATATCCTCATTCCTACGGCCAACTTTTTTGCAAAAAATGAAAGGCAAATGCGCTACCGTTCCATCTTGAAACAACACCCCGATTGGGTACGCATTGTTTCGGAAGGCGATTCCTGGTTTCAATATCCAGATCCGAGGGTATTGGATGTGATTGATCAATTGTTTGGCAATTTCGCCATCTTTAGCTGTGATGAAGCCGGTGACACCATTAACCATTATGCCGAGCAAGCAGAATATTTCAAAGCAGTTGAAAGAGAAAAACCGTCCATTTTACTACTAAGCGGCGGCGGAAACGATATCTTGGGAAAACAGTTTTTGGATCATCTCGTCGATGAGTTCCCTCAACGCGAACCGGGTGTTGAGCCGCAGCGCTTCCTAAAATCTACTTTTTTTGACCGCATCAAAGAAATTGGTGTGGTATACGCTTCGATTTTTGACCGCGTAAAAAACCAAGATCCAAAGATCCAAGTAATTGTACATGGTTACGATTATTTCACACCAGGCAATGATCCGCGGAGAGGGTATTTGGGGCGCTACATGTTGAAAAAGAACATCCTTGAATCGGCAGATCGCTTGGCCTTGGCGCATTATATCATCAATGTTTTCAACGAGATGCTGACGGGCGTGGTTGCTTTGCATGATCATGTCCATTATCTGGATTTGCGGGGTACGGTAACGCGCGCCGATCTTTGGTGGGATGAGATCCACCCGAATAGCAAGGGGTTCCAGGAAGTAGGAAATAAGTTTAAGTCTTTAATTTTGAGCTTGAAGAGCTAAAAAAACGGCGGTAGTAGGCATTTTTGCTCACTACCGCCACATTTTTTTCTATCTACCGATTATTCAACGGTCATAAACGCCTTGTAAAAAAATTGCTCTTTTACAATCTGACCGTTTTGCCAATACTGAACCGAAACTTCGTGCAAGTGTTGCTTCTCCCCTTTTCCATTCACAAAAAACAAATCCAGTTCGCTGAAAACCACTTCCGCTACCAGATCAATCGCTTGATGCAAAACCTTGATTTGCAAATCACTTACCTGCGTCAGTAATTTTTTTTCATGCGCCATACAAGCCGATTTACCAATTCGCGGCGGCTCGTCGTTTTCATGCAAGGTAACTGCATCGGCATAATACAGCTCCATGGCTTGCAAGGTATCCCCTTGTTCAATGAGCTCATGAAAAGCTTGCACTTGTTGCGTTAAGGTGTTCATGTTACAGTGTTTTTTGGTATTTTTAAATTTCGAGATCGCAATAGAGTGTGTTTGGATTATTAGTTCGTAGGCGAAAATGAGTCAAAATTTGCACCAACGAGGCGTGAAAAACGTTGAAAATCCCGACAAAGTCGGGAGAGTGTATCCCGACTTTGTCGGGACAGGTCAGCGCTACATGAGTATTTTCACAACGAAGTTGGGGTGAATTTTGGCCATTTGCAGCGCGAACAAATAATCCAAACACACTCTCAATCCTTTCATCAATAAAACATCCTGATATGCACCCATCCTCTCGCCGAACTTTTTTGCGGCATGCTGCCAGTGGCGGCGCTGCCCTAGCGCTTGCGCCCAATCTATTATTCCAAACACCGCCCAAAGAAAAGCTAGGCGTTGCCTTGGTAGGATTGGGGTACTACAGCACCAATTTATTGGCTCCCGCGCTGCAATTGACCAAACATTGCTACCTCGCCGGCGTAGTAAGCGGTTCAAAGGAAAAAGCCGAAAAATGGCAAAAACAGTACCAATTCCCCGAGCGCAACATCTACAATTACGACAACTTTGACCAAATAGCCAACAACCCAGACATTGATGTAGTTTATGTGGTGCTGCCCAATACTTTGCATCGCCAGTTTGTGGAGCGTGCTGCTCGCGCCGGAAAACAGGTTTGGTGTGAAAAACCCATGGCGCCCACTGTGGCTGATTGTGAAGCGATGATCAAAGCTTGTAAAGACAATAAAGTGCAATTGATGATCGGTTACCGCATGCAGCATGAACCCAACACCCAGGAATTCATCAAAATGGGGAAGGAAAAACCGGTGGGCAAAATTAGACTGGTAACCGCTGCCGCAGGTTTTATGGATAGTAGAACCCAACCCCACTGGCGACAACTCAAATCCATGAGCGGTGGAGCCCTGTTTGACATGGGTGTATACAGCATCAACGCCGCCCGCTACGCTACTGGCGAAGAACCCATTGCGGTTACCGCGCAGCAGTTTGTGCACCGTCCGGAATTGTACAAAGGTGTCGACGAAACGATGTTGTTCAATCTGGAATTCCCCAGCGGGGCCATGGCGCAGTGCAGCACCAGTTTTTACATGAATCTCAACACCTTGGAAGTAAACGCCGAAAAAGGGTCGTATAAATTGTCGCCCTTCCAATCTTACACCGGCGTGAAAGGCAGCACCAGTTGGGGAAAAATGCTCGATGCCCCCATCGAAAACCAACAAGCCAAACAAATGGACGACAACGCTCTGGCCATTATGAATAAAACGGCGGCCTTGGTTCCAGGGGAGGAAGGGTTGCGCGATATTCGGGTGGTGGAAGCCATTTTTAAATCAGCGGAGAAAGGGAAAAGAGTGCTGATTTAATGCCTACCCAAATTCAAAATACTGGGTAAAGGTTTGAAAACCCATTTTTTTATACATATCAATGCCGTCTTGCGAAGCTTGTAAGACGGCATTTTTATATCCCAGTGATTGGGTGAGATTGAGGGCGTAGGTCAACATCGCCGAACCAACGCCTTTTCCCCGCCGATCGGCCAAGGTAGCAAGGTGAGGTTGGGCGTGTGAACGACTTCCATGCCTGAGGTAAGGCTCGGAATGCGGTACGCGTGTAGGAGGAAATTGGTGGCGATGATAATGTGCTGCATAAGATAAGACCATCAAAGAACCAGAACTCATTCTATTCTTTCAACAAAGGCTCAAAACCGATATTTTTCACTTTTTTTGGAAAAATATCGGATAATTTTCACGAAAAAATGAAAAATATCGGTTTTTACCTCCCTACCAAACCGACTTAATCGGAAAGCGTTTGATCAAGGCGGCGGTGTCTTTTACCGGCACACCTACAAAACTGTCTTTTTGCCACAGCGCCAAACTCGCGGATTCATTCCAATTCTCTTTCACCTCATCGGTATCCGCGTTCAGAACCGAAGAATGCTCCATAACCCGGGTCACCAAATCCTTTTGATGGTCGCCATTATAATCCAGCAGCCAGCTTCCAGTAAGGATTTGACCGCTTTCGCCGCCGTACCATTCAGCCAGGGTAATCCGCTGGGTAAATTTGCCCAGTTGTTTGTCGTACACCAACAGCGATTGGTTTTTGAACCAATTTTGGCGGATATCGACCAAACAAGCATCAAAGCGCTTGTTCAACTCAAAACGGTACTTCCCCATTACGGTAGCACTGGCGGAATCAGCCAGATAGTCGATATCGGTCATCATCGCGCCCAGTTCCTTAAAAAACAAGGCATTGGGGATGGTGTCGCCTCCGGGGTCATTGGTCGTTCCTTCCTCTACTTCGAATCGCGCGGTATCCGCCAGCGGTTGGCGTTTGAAATAGCCTAACAGCGGTGAATTTTTTTCAGCTGTTACTGGAGAACAGCTGAAATTCCAGTACAGTGCAAAAAGGGTGGCAAAGAAAAAGAGGGACTTGGGCATCTATTTTGGGTATTGGTTATTATTTCAACGGATTTGGCGGATTCAGATAAGGCGCCAAAAAACGATACACCTCATCCCTTGATTCGCGCGCCAATTTGGTATCAATTCGGTTAAAAATATGCCCACCAGGCGCATCCTGATAGATCTTGTACTCAAACTTTTTACCATTGGCCTTTAGCGCATTGATCAAAGCTTCCACTTCCAAAACGTTGACGTCTTCATCATTGGTATTGGTATGCACCAGCAAAGGCGTTTTCAGTTTCTGCGCATTCCATACCGGCGAGCGACGGCGGTACTCGGCCACATTTTCCGAAGCATCTTTACCGATATGAGAGGAAGTGGAAAACTCTTCCCGGTAACCCTGAGTTTTGTAGCCCATGCGGGCAATCAAGTCGCTCACGGGTACGCCCGCGTAGGCGACCTTGTAATCTTCAGGGTGGTCAAAAATATTCATCAGCGTGATCATACCGCCATGACTCCAGCCCATAATACCCACATGTTCGGCGTCAACTTGCGGGAGGTTTTCTACCGCCCAGCGTTTTCCGGCCAGTATATCATCATTTTCATAATCGCCATAGTCGATTTGTTTGTAAAAAGAACTACCGTAACCGGTGCTACCCCGGTATTCAGGCGCAATAATGATATACCCCTGATCCAATAATTCGCGAACGATGTGCCAATTGAAGGTATTGAAATCGCCATGTACACCACCGTGGATCAACACCATCAAGGGGAGTTTTTTGGCCGTGGCAAATTTTTTAGGAACAAAGGTGTACGCCTGAATCACCAAGGGATTGGTAGCGCCCTGTCCCGCCGGATTTTTAATGACGTGCGGCGGTTTGCTGGTGTACCGTACTTTGTCGACCACGGCGATGTCATCCAAATTTTGATGCCATTGGAGGTCGTCGATGGCTTTGGTGAGGCCTTGCTCCATGAATTGGAGGCGATCTTCGAGTGCTTTGATGCGATCGGCGGCAGCTTCGGGTGTTTGTGCGAAGCCATAAGCGCTGATCAAGCAGAGTGTAGCGATGGTGTAAATTTTGTGCATGATGGATTTTTTTAGAGTGTGTTTGGGTTTTTTATTCGCGCTGCAAATGGCCAAAAATCGTCCCAGCTTCGTTACGAAAATACTCATGTAGCGCTGCTACACTCCGTTTTTCGTGCCTCGCTGGTACAAATTTTGACTCATTTTCGCTTGCGAACTAAAAACCCAAACACACTCTTAGTTGCGGTTAAAATAGGGAATTTATGTTTGGGAAGGGTGAATATAGGGTAGAAATTAAATTGGGTTGGTTTTTGGGGTTATCGTTGAAATTTCGAAGTTGAAGTCCGAGATTTCAAGGATAAATTAGGGAATGGTATGGTATAATAAGTTAAAATGGCTGTTATGAGATTCGTTTTACTTGTGTTATATTTATTTTGCATTTCGTATAGGCAAACCATGGCTATAACCCTACAAAAAAAGTTTTTATGGCAAAACAAGAATCCCCAAATTCCGAAGACCAAATATTCTTTCGGTACGCCGATTTAAAGCCAAAGGAATTTACACCTGCAATCGGTGACCAGCAAAATATTGAAGCGATTTCAGAACATATTGAAAAGCACATTGGGAAAATAGAATCGGTTTACCATGAAATTGTATCTGATTTAGTTCATATTGACATTCACTGGGTAAAACCATCCAAAAAATTCCCTTTTCATACACTCGTCACTTCTGGTATGAGTGATAAACCCATGAATGTTCCAGAGGAATTTGATGACCGTAAATATGCAGAACTGTGTGTTTTGCTTCCAGAAGACTGGCAAATAACGGCTACTGATCATTTGACATTGGAAGAATCATTTATTGATGAAAATAGTTATTGGCCTGTTTATTGGTTAAAATTTATTGCTCGTCTTCCACACCAATATGATACCTGGGTTGGAGATGGACATACGATTTCAAATGGAGAAAATGTGGAACCATTTGCCGAAAACACAAAATTATGCTGCATGTTTTTATATCCTAGCATTACTTTGGGAAAAGATTTTTTCAATTTAAAAATCAACGAGCATAAAACCGTTAAATTTTATTGCTTATGTCCTTTATACAAAGAGGAAATGGATTTTAAATTGAAAAATAGTGCAGATGCTCTAATTGACAAATTTGAGAAGTACAATATCAGCGACGTAATTGATATTAACAGGAGAAACACTTGTATTAAAAAAGGATTTTGGGGCTTGTGGTAAAAGAATATAGCTATAAATCGTTTTATTCTCCCCCGGGATGGAAAGTTGATTTTTGTCTCTTGCATTTTTCGCCAGAATTTCACCTTTCCAACTCAAGGGAAGTATAACAAAATTCCAGTCCTTAGGCAAGCCTTGGGGGTTGAACGATGTCAAATTCGCTCGCCCTTCACTCAAATACGGCATCACAATTCCCGAAAAAACCTTCCCTCCCCTCCATTCTTTTTCCGAACTTCGCAAACCCACATCACTAAAATTTAATATCTTGAAAAACCAAAAGAAATACCACATTTCAAGGACTCCAAAAATCAATACCTATGCAATTTAAAGCATTCTTTTGCGACCCACTCCTCCCTCAAGAGATTGAGCTTAGCGCTATCTCACAAGACACCATCATCGACCAATTTGAAAAAATTGATTGGAGCGACTATTTTCAGAAAATACAAACTGCAAAACTTGACGATGTTTATTTTGACCCCTCATTTGTTGTTGAGAACACGGAAAATAAAACCGGACTTGTTGTCTCCGCAGTAGGTGAACCAAACCACTACGCATTTCGAATTACTTACAAACGCCCCAAAAAAGTGAAATCGTTTTTAGGTCTAAATGACAAGGTGGATGAAGAATACACGACCGCTATTCAAGCACAAACAAAAGATGCTGCGCTTGATTGCTTAAAGGCCTTACTCAGGAACGATACCGAATTTTTGTCCGCTAGGTTTGGGCAATAACTGGGATTGCGGCATTCACCTTGGTTTTATGCAAGTGGGACATTAAAAACGTAACTTCCAATTACGTTTCATTCCGTAAATTTCCGCTTCATTTACGGGCAAAACACCAAGGGAACCAACCAATTTTCAACCGATGGAAAAACTTACAAAAAAATACTTTCCAACTTATCTGTCCCTGCTTGATGTGGATATTCAAAAGCGCTTTGCAGAAGTACAGGCAACCGCGTGGAATGTAGAAAATTTTAAGTTTTTTACCGCCGTTTCCGTTATGTCGTCTTCCCGAATAGAGGGGGAACAACTGGAAGTGGATAGCTACGTAAAACACAAAGTATTAGACATAGCATACCTCGCTAACCTAACCGAAAAACCCAATGATTTATACAAGGCATACGAATTTGCCCGAGACAACAAATTATCAGCCGAAAATTTTTTACAAGCCCATGCTATAGCTACTGCTCATTTGTTGCCCGAAACGCATAGGGGCAAATTAAGAACCGGCAACATGCTCATCATGGATCAGCAAACCAATCGAGTTCAATATGAAGCCGCCCACCAGGGTATTGTAAAAAAAGAATATGCCTTGTTTTGGGAGGAGCTTTCTGAACTCATCCAGCAAGCGTTGAGTATTGAAGAAGTTTTTTATTATGCCGCGTTTAATCATTTGCTATTTGTAAAAATACATCCCTTTAATGATGGAAATGGCCGCACCGCAAGGTTATTGGAAAAATGGTTTTTAGCCACAAAATTGGGAGAAAAGGCCTGGTTTATAGCCAGTGAAAATTATTATTATCAAAATTTGCAAAGCTATTACAACAATTTAGCAAGAGTAGGTTTGTTTTATGACGATTTAAACTTTGAAAAAGGGTTGCCATTTTTCCAAATGTTGCCCCAGGCACTTATCATAAAGCATTAAGATCATATTTTTCGATCAAGTTTTAAAGTCCAAAAACCTTCCTCCACTTCATTCTTTTTCCGAATTTCGCAAAGCCACATTGTTAAAACTTGATATCTTGAAAAACAAAAATTCCAAGAACTCCAGAAGTCAACACCCATGCAATTCAAAGCATTCTTTTGTGACCCACTCCTCCCTAGCACTCAATGTATATTTTTTTGTAAATACATAGTTATCGTGCGGCCTTGGGGGCGGAAATCACAATTTTTTTGTTTAACTTTGGAAGAAAAACCAGTAGACAAATGGGACTTGTACACGCAGATATAGAACTCATCAACGGGGATGATTGGGCTGATTTTCGACGCAAGCGGATTCCAGAAACTGAAGTCAAAAGAATGACGGTCAATATGAATGTCGATTCTGGCGCATTGATGATGGCCATCAATGAAAGTATTCAGGGGCAATTGGGACTGGAAATAGTGGAAATTAGACGTGCGCAATTGGCGGATGGAACTTTTATAGAGCTACCAGTAACCTCGCCTATCGAAGTGCGTTTTGCCAACCGACGTTGCACAACCCAAGCTGTAGTTTTGCCAGGGAGTACACAGCCCTTACTCGGCGCTATTCCGATGGAAGATATGGATGTCTTGATTCATCCGGCCAAACAGGAATTGGTGGTTCACCCAGATCATCCGTATCTGGCACAGTTTGCGATGCGGGGATTTGAGTAAGGTGACAATAAGATGAAATGGCAACAACCCAATCTTATGTCAACCAACTTCGCCACCATTACGAATCCCACTTTAGCATAGCTGGGAAGCATCTAAACCTCCAGCTTGGCCCAATTGAAAAACTCCATCCTGATTTCTACGTTTTAGAATTGCCACCAAATCCTCTGCGAAAATCTTTGGTGTGAAAGTTTCTTAAGCACTTAGGAACGGTTAAACAATAAGAGCTCGCTTTTGCCTTGCTCTTTTACCGCCACTCTTCCTATCTTTTTCGTTACAATGCACCACATTGCGCCTCAAAAGATAGTTGATTGGCAGCAAAATAGCGGCGGCTAAAACAAGCACTTATTATTCACCCGTTCCTTAATCTAAAAAATGTGCGTATTTTGACTTCCCAAATACCTTAACCATGAAAAAAATCTACCTGTTTCTGCTGTTGGCCATTTCCACTCAGGCCATTTGCCAGAATGCGGACTCCGTTTGGATTGTCAACAACTACGCCAAGCAAGAACTAATGATTCCGATGCGGGATGGCGTCAAACTTTTTACGTCCATTTACATCCCCAAAGACAATCAGGAAAAACATCCCATCTTGCTGACCCGCACGCCTTATTCCTGTGCACCGTATGGTGAAAAAACTTTTGCGCCGGTTTGGAATGGCTACCGGAAAAACTATTTTCGAGAAGGCTACATCATGGTCACCCAGGATGTGCGCGGCCGTTGGATGAGTGAAGGCGAGTACGTCAACATCCGTCCTTTCAATCCCAACAAGAAAAGCGGCGATATTGATGAAGCAAGCGACTCGTACGATGCTATTGAGTGGTTGATTAAAAACCTGCCTAACAACAATGGAAACGTAGGGGTATTTGGCATTTCTTACCCTGGCTTTTATTCAACGATGGCTGCTGCCAGCAACCACCCGGCATTGAAGGCGGTGAGTCCTCAGGCGCCAGTAACCAACTGGTTCATTGGCGATGACTTTCACCACAACGGGGCTTTCTTCCAATTGGATGCCTTCGGATTTTATTCCGGTTTCGGCCAGCCTCGCCCCAAGCCCACCACGGTTGGCCCCAAAGAATTCAATTACAGCAGTCACGACAATTACAAGTTTTATCTGGAAGCCGGTAACCTGAAAAACCTGTCGAAGTATATGGGCGACAGCATTGCATTCTGGAAAGAACTCATGGTGCATCCCAATTACGACGCCTGGTGGAAAGCCAGAGATGCCCGCATTGCCACCAAAAGCCTGCAACCCGCCATGCTTTGGGTAGGAGGCCTATTTGATGCCGAGGATTGCTGGGGCGCCTGGAATGCTTACCTGGCTGCCGAACAAAACAATCCAGGCAAGGTGTTTAATAAAATTGTGGAAGGGCCCTGGTACCATGGTCAATGGGCCAGCAACGATGGTACGCATTTGGGCAATGTAGCTTTTGGGAGCAATACCTCGGCTTGGTACCAACAAAACATTGAGATTCCTTTCTTCAACTATTTCCTGAAAGGCAAGGGCGATGTGTCAAAAATTGCCGAAGCCAATGTGTTCATCAGTGGAGCCAACGAATGGAAAACCTTCAATCAATGGCCACCTGCCGGAAAAACCGACCAAATCCTGTACCTGCAAGCCAACGGGAAACTGGCCTCGAGCAAACCAGTTGCAACGCAGAGCTTTACGGAATACCTCAGCGATCCCGCCAAGCCTGTCCCTTACACCGAGGATGTGCATTTCAATCGAACCCGGACATACATGACCGATGACCAACGCTTTGCGGCACGCCGGCCAGATGTATTGGTTTTTCAAACCGAAACCTTGACGGAAGATGTCACCATTGCCGGAAATGTCATTGCCGATTTGATGACCAGTATTTCTACTACCGATGCAGACTTTGTGGTGAAAATAATTGACGTTTTTCCCGACGATCTAGCCTACAACGCCGTTGACATCTATGCGGAAGAAGATGCCGCAAAAAATTACCCGATGGGTGGCTACCAGATGTTGGTGAGGGGCGAAATCTTCAGAGGACGTTTCAGAAAAAGCTTTGAAACGCCATCCGCTTTTACACCAGGTAAAATTGAGCAGGTGAAATTTGAATTGCCCTCACTCGCCCATACTTTCAAAAAAGGACACCGCATCATGGTGCAAATCCAGAGCAGTTGGTTTCCGCTAGCAGACCGCAATCCTCAGCAATTCATTGACATATACCAATGCAGCAATAAAGATTTTATAAAAAGCAACATCAAAATCCATCACAACAATCAGTTCTCATCCCGGATCATTTTACCAGTATTGAAATAGGTTTTGTAGGGAATACCTAAGTAAGTGCTTGGTCGATAGAATTCAAAGCCTAGACTTTGAATTCTGTCGACCAAACTCTTATCATAAAGGAGTAGAACCATAGCAATAGCAAGTGATCAAGGTTCTAAAATCTCCAAAATAAACCTCCCCTCCCCTCAATTCTTTTTCCGAACTTCGCAAAGTCACATCCCTAAAACTTGATATCTTGAAAGACCAAAAGGAATACCACATTTCAGGAACTCCAAAAATCAATACCTATGCAACTTAAAGCATTCTTTTGCGACCCACTCCTGCCCCAAGAGATTGAGCTTAGCGCTATCTCCCCAGACACCATCATCGAGCAATTTGAAAAAGTTGAATGGAACGACTATTTTCAGAAAATACAAACCGCAAAACTTGACGATATTTATTTTGACCCTTCATTTGTCGTTGAGAACACGGGAAATAAAACCGGACTTGTTGTCTCCGCAGTAGGTGAACCAAACCACTACGCATTTAGAATTACTTACAAACGCCCCAAAAAAGTAAAATCGTTTTTAGGTCTAAATGACAAGATAAATGAAGACTATTCGACCGCTATTCAAGCACAGACAAAAGATGCTGCACTTGATTGTTTAAATGCCTTACTCCGGAACGATACCGAATTTTTGTCCGCTAGGTTTGGGGAATAACTGGGAAATGCGGGATTCACCTTGGTTTTTACGCAAGTGGGACATTGAAAACTAACTTCCAACTACGCTTAATTGGGTAAATTTCCGCTTCATTTACGGGCAAAACACCAAGGGCCTAACCAATTTTCAACCGATGGAGAAACTGACAAAAAAATACGTTCCTACTTATCTGTCCCTGCTTGATGTAGATATTCAAAAGCGACTTGCAGAAGTGCAGGCAACAGCGTGGAATGTAGAAACTTTTAAGTTTTATACGGCCGTTTCCGTTATGTCATCTTCCCGAATTGAAGGGGAACAATTGGAAGTGGATAGCTACGTAAAACACAAAGTATTAGACATAGAATACCTCGCTAATCTAACCGAAAAGCCCAATGATTTATACCAGGCGTACGAATTTGCCAGAGACAACAAGTTATCAGCCAAAAGTTTTTTAGAAGCCCACGCCATAGCTACCACCCATTTGTTGCCCGAAACGCATAGGGGCAAAATAAGAACCGGTAACATGCTCATCATGGAACAGGAAACCAATCGAGTTCAATATAAAGCTGCTAATCAGAGTATTGTAAAAAAAGAATATAAATTATTTTGGGAGGAACTTTCAGAACTCATCCCGCAAGAGTTGAGCATTGAAGAGGTTTTTTATTATGCCTCGTTTATTCATTTGCTATTTGTAAAAATACACCCTTTTAATGATGGAAATGGTCGCACAGCAAGGTTATTGGAAAAATGGTTTTTAGCCACAAAACTGGGAGAAAAGGCTTGGTTTATAGCCAGTGAAAATTATTATTATAAAAAGCTGTAAAGCTATTACAACAATTTGGCAAGAGTAGGTTTGTTCTATGACGATTTAAACTTTGAAAAAGGGCTGCCATTTTTCCAAATGTTGCCCAATGCACTTATCATAAAGAAGTAGAACAATAGCAATGGCAAGGGAACAAGGTTCTAAAATCCCCAAAAAACCTTCCCTCCTCCTCAATTCTTTTTCCGAACTTCGCAAAGTAGCTGCTCCTTGGCAACATACACAAAGTGCTCAAAATTCAAAACATCATGCAAAGAAGAACCTTTCTTAAAAACTCGTCTTTAACCGCTTTGAGTATAAGCGCATTGGGGCTAATGGGCTCCTATGGCAAAAGCTTTTTGTTTGGTAACAACTTTAAAGTCAACGAACAGCGCATTGTAAACCGCATTATGGAATTGGCCAAATTCGGGGTAGACGATAAGGGGCGCGGCTACCGAGTGGCCTTTACCAAAGGCGATGTAGAAGGAAGGACATGGTTTATGGAGCAGATGAAAAAGGCTGGTCTTGATCCCGTCATCGATGCAGCTGGCAACATCATAGGCAAACGCAAAGGCAAAAACCCCGCTCTCAAACCCATTGCCTTTGGCTCGCACATCGACATGGTTCCCGATGGCGGCAACTACGATGGTACGTTGGGCTCCATCGGTGCATTGGAGGTAATTGAGATCTTCAATGAGCAAAAAGTGATGACGGAGCACCCTTTAGAAGTCATCATTTTTTCCAATGAAGAAGGCGGCACAATTGGCAGCATGGCTATGGCTGGAGATTTAACAGCTGAAGGTCTGCTGCAAAAAAGTCAGAGTGGATTAACCATGGCCGAAGGCATAAAAGCGATTGGCGGCAACCCCGATAATATTAAATCTTGTATTCGAAAAAAAGGCGACATCCATGCCTGGATTGAATTACACATCGAACAAGGCGGTATTTTAGAAAAGGAAAACCTCCAGATAGGCGTAGTGGAAGGCATTGTAGGCATTGTGCATTGGATCGTAAAAGTAGAAGGTTTTGCCAACCATGCCGGCACTACCCCGATGAACATGCGACAGGATGCTTTGCTGGCAGCGTCCAAATTTATCCTTGCCGTAAATGAAGTGGTGACCAGTGTAAAAGGGAACCAGGTGGCGAATGTTGGGAAAATTGCCGTGCAACCGGGTGCGTACAACGTCATTCCGGGTAAAGTAGATTTGGGGTTAGAGATTCGGGATTTATCCAGCGAAAAGATTGAAATGCTTTTTGCTGAAATGGAAAAACGTGCCGCAGCGATTGCGCGGGATACCAAAACAAAAATTAGTTTCGAACGGCAGGCCAATGCTTCCACACCGGCTTTGACCAATAAAGGATTACAACAAACCATCAACACCGCGGCAAAAGAACTGGGTTTTTCCACCAAGTTTATGCAAAGCGGAGCCGGGCATGATTCGCAGGAAATTGCCAAGATCGCGCCCGTCGCCATGATCTTTATTCCTAGCGTTGGCGGCATCAGTCATTCGCCTAAGGAATTTTCAACGCCAAAGGATATGGCCAATGGGGTGAATGTGCTTTTGCAAACGATATTGGCAGTTGATAAGAGTTGAGTGGGTGGGTATACTACTTTCAAACCTTCCAGGTCTTCGAGACCTGGAAGGTTTTCGCTTCCCCAGGATTAAAACCACCCAGTGGTATTTGAAATTCTTTTACACCAACTTGCTTTGTAACAAGCTATATGGTCAGTTTATCCGTTATTGTGATTAATTGCTCATAAATTTTAATGGTATATTCTCCTCAAGATGATCAGGTGATTTTGTCTCTTTTTTTCGTCCTGCTTTGTGGTAAAGTTCCGAAAAACCTTAGTGCTTGAACAGGTTTTTCGGAACTTTGTAACTACCCACTGCGTTGAGCGGCAAGCTATAACAAAAATCAGAACACACTCTTCAAGAAACTTCACAACAGTAAAATGCTACTAGAAATAAACACAACCCATAAACCAGCAACCGACCTAGGTTATTTACTACACAAGCACCCTGATAAGTTTCAGACGGTGGAGCTTTCTGTTGGAAATGCTCATGTATTTTACCCTGAAGCAACCGACGAATCATGCACCGCTTGTTTGTTGCTTGACATCAATCCAGTTGACTTGGTGAGAGGCAATAGAGGACGAGGGGCATTTTTGCAGGAACACTATGTAAATGACCGGCCTTATACCAGCAATTCTTTTTTAAGCGCAGCTTTGGTAAAAGCATTTGGTTCAGCTGTCAATGGAAATTGTCAACTAAAACCCGAATTGGCGTTGACCGCAATTCCGTTAAAGATAAAAGTTCATTCTTTGAAAGTTGATTGCGAAAAAGAGTACATCAACAAATTATTTGAACCGCTTGGTTATAACATTGCTTACGATACCATTCCACTAGATCCTACTTTTCCGAGTTGGGGAGAAAGTAAAGTTGTAAATCTTACACTTGAAAAGACCACAACCCTGAAAGAATTTCTATCTCAACTCTATGTTTTTATTATGGTGCTTGACAATGACCGCCATTACTGGGTTTCCAGAAACGATATTGATATTCTGATAAGACGAGGAGAAAATTGGTTAGAGCATCATCCTGAAAAAGATTGGATAACAAAACGCTATTTGAAAAACTTAGGGTCGCTCACTAACCAAGCGCTTTTAAGATTGGCAAATGAGGATGAATTGCTGGAAGAACAACCAGTAGCTGAACGGAAATTAAATCTGCACCAACAACGCTTAAACAAAGCCATCGAACTTCTAAAAGCAACTGGTGTTGAAAGCGTTCTAGATTTAGGTTGTGGCGAAGGTAAACTCCTGAAATTGCTTTTGAAAGAAGGTCAATTTAAAAAGATTGCTGGCATGGATGTCTCATTTGGAGAACTGCAAAAAGCAAAAGAGAATCTGTATTTAGACCAGGCATCCCCAGCCCTGAGAGATCGGATAAAGATTTTTCAAGGTTCAATTACCTATAAAGATGACCGACTTAAAGGTTTTGATGCGGCTACAATGATTGAGGTAATTGAACATTTGGACGAAGAAAGATTACCCGTAATGGAAAAAATTGTGTTTGGCTTCGCCAGACCTTCTTATGTAATTCTTTCTACGCCAAACGCTGAGTACAATGTCATGTATGATAATTTGAAAGCAAAAACTTTTAGACATGACGACCACCGTTTTGAATGGACAAGAAAAGAGTTTACAGATTGGTGCGATAAGATTTGTACTACATTCGACTATACCGTTGCAATTTACCCAGTAGGCCAAGAAGAAGAAAATATAGGCGCTCCTTCACAATTAGCTCTATTTAAAAAGAAATGAAAGAGATAAAACTACCCGAAATATCCTTGGTGCTTTTGGTTGGCCCAAGTAGTTCTGGCAAATCAACTTTTGCAAAAAAATACTTTTTGCCAACGGAGATTCTTTCCTCAGACTATTGCCGGGCTTTGGTTTCTGATGACGAAAATGATTTATCAGCAACAAATGCGGCATTTGAAGTACTATAACTCATAGCAGTACAAAGATTGAAGCTTGGAAAGCTCACGGTGATTGACGCCTTGAATCTTCGCAAAGAGGATAGAGCTAAATTGATTCAGTTAGCCAAAGACAACTATGCTCTTGCCGCAGCTATTATTTTGGAAACTCCAATCAGAAAATTATTTGATAGACACGAAGTACGTACCGATAGAAATTTCAGTAACCATACTTTAGAACGACAGTATGAAGATTTCAAACGTTCAAAAAGGACAATTGAAAAAGAAGGTTTCAGCTATACTTACTTTCTAAATCCCGAGGAAGAAATAACAATTTTCCGCCAAAAACTTTGGAACAATAGAAAAGAAGAACGAGGAGGATTTGACATTATCGGAGATATCCACGGCTGTTTTGATGAATTAATGGAATTGTTCTCAAAGCTTGACTACAATATTGAAAAAAGGGCAGACGGTCATTTCGAAGTTCAACATCCTGAAAACCGTAGAGCCATCTTTCTAGGCGACTTGACTGATAGAGGAAATAAGTCTCCTGATGTTTTGCGCTTGGTAATGGACATGGTAAAAGCACAAAAAGCATTTTGCGTTTGTGGCAACCACGATGAAAAGTTGAATAAATTTTTGAACGGCAGAAATGTCAAACTCAATCATGGGCTAGAAAAAACTATCCAACAGCTAGAAGGCACCTCAAAAGAATTCCGAACCGAAGTAAAAGAGTTTTTGAATGGGCTGATCGCGCATTATGTTTTGGACGATGGAAAATTGGTGGTTGCACACGGCGGTCTTCCAGAAGAAATGCATGGCAGAGCGGCAGCAGCGGTAAGAGCGTTTTGTTTGTTTGGTGAAACAACTGGAGAGATTGATGAGTTTGGATTACCCGTTCGCTATAATTGGGCAAAGAATTACAAAGGGAAAGCCATGGTTGTTTACGGACACACGCCTATTCCCGAAGTTGAATGGCTGAATAATACGATGAACATTGATACAGGATGTGTTTTTGGCGGAAAACTTTCGGCATTGCGTTACCCTGAAAAAGAAATCGTTCAGGTTGCCGCCAAACAGATTTACTGCGAACCGATAAGACCGATTCAGCCAATCAAAGGAGAGCTAACCGCACAACAAGAGTTGGACGATTTATTGGATATTGACATCATCAATGGTAAGAACCTAATTGAAACAAAGTTTAATACCAAAGTACTTATCCGCGAAGAATATGCGGTAGCTGCATTGGAAGTAATGAGTCGTTTTGCGATAAATCAAAAATGGCTGATTCATTTACCGCCAACAATGTCACCCCCTGAAACCAGTAAGTTCCCCAATTACTTGGAACACCCAAACGAAGTTTTTGATTATTACATCAGAAATGGAGTTAGCGAAGTAATTTGCGAAGAGAAACACATGGGTTCAAGAGCAATTGCAATTATTTGTAAAGACCCCCAGGTTGCCAAGAAACGTTTTGGTTTATTGAATCCTTCTTTGGGAACTGTTTACACAAGAACTGGCCGACAATTTTTTGAAAAAAAAGAAACCGAAACCGAATTTTTGGAAATGTTAAACAAAGCATTGACCGATTCCAATTTTTGGAGCCAGTTCAATACGGATTGGGTTTGCCTTGACGGAGAATTGATGCCGTGGAGCGCAAAAGCTAAGGAACTATTGATCAAACAATACGCAGCGGTGGGAAGTGCCGCCACTTCAGGTTTGACAGATTCCATTGCAGCGCTGACTAAAGCCCAAACCAGAGGAATTGCGGTTGAACATCTTGTTACTGACTACATGACGAGAAAAGAGAAAATTGAAAAATACATTACCTCTTACCGCAATTACTGTCGCGAGACCAATGGTATTGAAGGACTTGTGTATGCACCCTTTCATATCCTAGGAACAGAGGGTAAAACTTATTTTGACAAACAACATCCTTGGCATCTGCAGACCATCAAAAACTTTTGTGATTTCAACACGAAATATTTGATGGTTACTGCAAACGTTTTGGTTGACTTGCAGAACACCGATAGCATCCAAAATGCCATTGATTGGTGGACTGCATTGACTTCACAAGGAGGTGAAGGAATGGTCGTGAAACCCCTTGACTACATTTCATCGTTCAAAGGCAGGATACTTCAACCTGCAATGAAATGTAGAGGCAGTGAATATTTGCGAATCATTTATGGGCCTGAATACGATTCAATGCGCAACCTTGAAATTCTGAAAGAAAGAAATGTAAAAGTGAAGCGAGAATTAGCCATCAAAGAGTTTACCTTAGGTCTTGAATCCCTTGATCGATTTGTAAATCAAGAACCATTAAGGCGAATTCACGAATGCGTATTTGGAGTATTAGCAATGGAAAGTGAATCCGTTGACCCACGGCTGTAACTGCTATTGTTTGCCAATGAAATATACTTTTGCAAACGATATTGGCGGTGGATAAGAGTTGAGGAAAGTATAACAGCCAATTTTTTAACATTCCGCCTAAAAGTGTGTTTGGATTTTTAGTTCGCAGACATAGTGAGACCAAATTTGCTGCGCGAATATAAAATCTAAACACAATCTAAGCGGCATCGGAAAGTGCTGTAAACTACTTTGCAAAAAACCATGGCAAGCAACACACATAAGACATTGCGTTTGATACTGGGCGACCAACTCAATATCAATCATTCTTGGTTCAAAACGGTTGATAGCTCCGTGACTTATCTGTTGATGGAAACACGGAGTGAAACCGATTATGCCCAACACCACATTCAAAAAGTAATTGGATTTTTTGCTGCGATGCAAAATTTTGCCAAAGAATTACAGCAACTGAACCATAACGTAATTTATATCCACTTAAATGCTGCGCATAATTTACAAAGCTTTGATAAAAACTGTGCTCAATTAATTACCGAGAAAAAAATCACAAAATTTGAATACCAATTGCCTGATGAATACCGGTTAGATGAGCTGCTAAAAGACTTTACCAGCCAATTGGAAATTGAATATAGCGTTTGTGATTCCGAACATTTTTATACTACTCGCCATGAATTGAAAGATTTATTTGTAGGCAAAAAAATGTATTTAATGGAAACCTTTTATCGCTACATGAGAAAAAAACACCAGGTACTGCTGGTGGATGGCGATAAACCTTTCAACGGAAAATGGAATTTTGACCAGGAAAACCGCCAGAAATTACCAAAACAATATCAAGGTATTTCACCTTTACTTTTTTCAAATGAGGTCAGTGAAATTGAAAAAGAAATAACCAAAGCCAAGGTAAAAACGATTGGAAACGTTGATAGTAAACAGTTCATTTGGCCAATAAGTAGAACTCAATCACTGGAGTTGCTTGATTTTTTCACCCTCAATTGTTTGCCGCTGTTTGGAACTTTTCAAGATGCTATGGCGCCTGATGAGTGGTCCATTTATCATTCCCGTTTGTCCTTTTCTTTAAATACAAAACTACTTACCCCAAAGGAAGTGGTGGATAAAGCCATTGAGGCATACTTTAAAAACCCAGATCAAATTGAGTACCATCAATTGGAAGGTTTTGTAAGACAAATTATTGGTTGGAGAGAATACATGCGCGGTATTTACTGGGCAAAAATGCCCGATTATGCCTCGCTCAATTACTTTGAAAACAAAGAAAAATTACCAACCTGGTTTTGGACCGGCAAAACCAAAATGAATTGTCTTAAAAACGCTATTGATCAATCGCTAAATTTTGCCTACGCCCATCACATTCAACGCTTAATGATAACCGGCAATTTTGCCCTCTTGGCTGGTGTACATCCTGATGAAGTTGATGCCTGGTATTTGGGTATTTATATTGACGCCATTGAATGGGTTGAAATCACCAACACCAGAGGCATGAGTCAGTTCGCCGATGGAGGAATTGTGGGCACTAAACCTTATGTAAGCTCCGCTGCATATATCCACAAAATGAGTTCCTATTGCGCGGGATGTTATTATGACAAATCGATAAAAACGGGCGAAAAAGCTTGCCCTTTTAATAGCCTATACTGGAATTTTTATGATAAGCACGAAGCGAAACTGGGCAAAAATCCACGCATCGGAATGATGTATAATGTATGGCACAAAATGCAGCCCGCTGCAAAAACAGAATTATTGGAGCAAGCTGATTATTACCTTTCGCATATCGATGAACTGTAAAAAATCCATCGCGCTTATTTGTCTCAAATCAAACGATTTCAACTAAAGTAAATCCGGAGATTGAAATGCCGTTTGTGACAGTTTAGCACCTCGCCTTCGGCGATGAGACAAAGAAATTTTCGGCCACAAATTTGTAGCTACATTTTCAAATCCACTCTATCGAAGATGGGGTGCTAAATTTTTACAAACTGTAAAAAATTCAGCATGTTTATTTGTCTTAAATCAATCGACTTAAACCAATAATACAACATGGAATTTGATACCCTGATCCAGCACCTCAACCAAAAAATCACCGTCCAAGACGTTGGTATTGAAAAACTTGACAACCAAGATTTAACGCCCGCGGAAAGGGATTTTATCGCCCAATACAACCCCGATAAATTCCTCATCATCTACGGAACACTGGCTCCCAATAAACCCAACCATTCAAAAATTGAACACATCAAAGGGAAGTGGCTAAAAGGAATTGTAAAAGGTAGATTGGTAAATGCCGGTTGGGGCGCAGAATTGGGCTTTTTTGGATTTATACACGCTCCAATTGAAGAACAAGTGCATATCGAAGCTTATATTCTGTTCTCTGACGAATTGGTTGACAACTGGGATCATTTAGATGCGTTTGAAGGCGCTGAATACCAACGCGTACTGGCGCTGTTTGAACTTGAGAACAGGGAAATTGGCGTGGGGAATATTTATGCCCTAAACGACAAAAGACATTAAAAGCCTCATTGCTTGTGTGAAATTGGCAAAACGACAAATTATGAGCATCCCCATACTACTGGACATTTTTCTGTAGGGGGGTTGCAAAACCTTCCAGGTCTCCAAGACCTGGAAGGTTTACAGCTCGCTAAAAATTTAAAATGTCCAGTAGTATGGAGCATACCTTTTAATTGCCTATGACATTCCCCTTTTCGTACATATTATGAATCCATAGAATCAACACGCCAAATGCGACCGCAGCCACAATCATCAGTGTATTCAATAGACCTTCAGTACCAAAAGATACTTTGATCAACACCGTTGAAATGATAAACCCAGAGTTGCGGATGAGCTTGCTGTACTGTTCGGTGTGCCGAAATGAGATAAGCAAAAGTAATACATCTACCAAAATGAGTAAAGTAAAGAAGTCGCGGTAAAATACTTGATTAATATCGGTGATAGAAGAAAGGCTGTTCTCACCGTTGTCCTTAAACACAATCATCCAGGTTATAAAACTATACAAGGCCATAACCACCAATATGGGCGCCAACAAAAAACTGGTAAACCTTTTGGCCTGTATGAATTTTTCAAGGTATTGATCAGTTTCAACTCCGGCAACTCTTTTTTGTTTGCGCCCTAGGCGATAAAACACAAATATCAAGAGATACAACAACAATATGCCGATGATATCCGCCGTCAACTGGAGGTCATATTTATTGGAAAACCAGTTTTCTTGAATTTCTAGGTGGGAGATATCCTTAAAAATGCGTCGAATGATGATCAGAGAAACGATTTCATACTGTTTGCCTATGTACACTGTAATAGACTTGGGCAAATAATACACCAAAAGATATACTTCATAGATCAAAATAAACGAGAAAGGGGTATAAATGGCTGCGATGTAGTTACCAAGCAGATTGGCCTGGTTCTTTTCTATGGGAAGGATGCCAATTTCTACTAAAGTAATGATCAATAAATGAGTCGCAAAGCCGATGATCGCAAAATTGATAAAAATACGCTCTAGTTTCTCCCTGGTGGGTTCTGAAAGCATTAAATGATAGGATCGATCATAGAAACGTTGAAGTGTAGACATAAATTCGTTTGAGACAAGTCTTCCTATTAATATTCACCATAGCATTTAGAGCTTGTTCAGGTTTTGGGTCTGAGGCGAAGGAGAGCAAATTTTATTACAGACGAGGCAAAACTTGCAGCCGCATGCGAGCAATACGGCGAAATTTTAACGAAGTATGAAATAAAATTTGCCTTATGGAGCCTAGAATCCGAAATCTGAACAAGATCTTAGATAATAAATTGACATTTTAGCCGCTGTTATTTTGTTGCCAATCAACTATCTTTTGGGGCGTAATGTTGAGGCATTGTAACGAAAAAGATAGAAAAAGTGACAGCAAAAGAGCAAAGATAAAGTGTCAATTTATTTTTTAACCGTTCCTTTAGTGCGATTGCGAGAATAAGTTCTGCGCAAGCACCAAAAGGCACTCAACTCTAACAGCGAAGAAGTAAACAAGTTTAATACTTATTTCTGTCAATTTAATCGATGACCGCTTGTGTACTGGAAATCCAAACACACTCTAAGGTGTCGCTATTTTGTAACCGTTCCTCATCCCAATTCCAAACTCAATCGCTCTTTCAAATTTCCAAAATCAATCGGTTTATTCAAAAAATCATCAGCCCCCAATACTTCCGATTGTTGACGGTTATTGGAATCACCATAAGCGGTGATCATGATTACTTTGGGCGGCGCCTGCGGGTAAATGTGACGGACCTTTCCCAGCAATTCCAAACCGCTCATGCCGGGCATGTTGATATCGGAAAGGATCAACAGATTGGTTCCTCCTTCTTCGCTTAAATATTTCATAGCCTCCTCGCCCGAATGAGCAAAATTGAAGGTAAAAACCTTATCACGTATTTCTTTTCGAAACTTTTGCTCAAATAAAGATCGGACGTCCATTTCGTCGTCGACAACTAGGATTTTCATGTGCTAGGGTTTATTATGGGTAGAAAAATCGTAAATGTTGTTCCAGTTTCTTTTCCTTCCGTGGTAGAGGTTATGCTTAAGGTTCCGCCATGTCCATTGACGATGATGTCACGACTTAATGACAATCCCAAACCAGTTCCTTCACCCGTAGGTTTTGTAGTAAAAAATGGTTGAAAAACCTTGTTGATCAAGGCTTCAGGAATTCCTGATCCATTATCAGCCACTTTGATTTCAATGCCTGCCGCGGTACCACGAGTGGAAACCTCAACAGTGGGCACATAAGTTCCATCGTCGTTGGTTGCTGGTCGATTCTTTATTTTTTGTCCAACTGCATAAAAGGCATTGTTGATCAAATTGAGTACTACCCGGCCAATGTCCTGGGAAATGACCACAATTTTTGGCAATTTAGGATCAAAATTTGTTTCCAAAGTTACATTAAAATTGCTGTCTTTCGCCCTAAAACCGTGATAAGCCAAACGCAAATATTCATCCGCCAAAGCATTGATATCCGTGGGTTCTTTTTTGCCGCTACTGGTGCGCGAGTGATCCAGCATCCCTTTCACAATGCTGCTGGCGCGCTTGCCGTGGTGGTTGATTTTTTGGAGATTTTGCTTGATGTCGGTAGCGATGGCTTTGGCTTCGGCGGTTTCGCCTTTATCTAGCTCTGCTTCCATCTCATCCAAAAGCTCTTCGCTAATTTCGGCGAAGTTGTTGACGAAATTCAAAGGATTTTGGATTTCGTGGGCGATACCAGCAGTCAGTTCGCCAAGGGAAGCAAGTTTTTCGGATTGGATGAGTTGGGCTTGAGTGGCTTTAAGGGTTTCGAGCGATTGGTTTAGTTCAGTTGTTCGCTCAGTAACTTGAAGTTCGAGGGTCTCGTTTTGGGCAGCAAGGAGTTCTTGTTTTTCATGCTCTTTGATTATGTTCTCTTCTAGTAATTCTTTCACCTGAACAACCTGCTTTTGCAGCACCCGATTGGCGTAACCAAATTCCCAAGCCAACTGTAAAGCCAACATAATCGGCACACACAAATCACTTAAAGCAATGGAGATAAATCGACCAGTTGTGATGTTTTCTTCGGGAAAGATGCCAAAAATATTGACGATTGCCAATAGAAAAAGAAACAAAGATAAGGGCTGACCAATGGCTAAAATCCAAAATTTATTTCGATCTTTTTGGTAGCCTAAAATTAGCATTCTAAATACTTCAAAAAGCAACAAAAGACTGATGAGCAAAACATATTTGCCTACTTGCGGAAAGATACAAATTGCTAAAACGATCAGTGCGGAAATACCTACCACAAACCAAGATCGGCGAGGTAGTTTGTCATAATACAAGGCGTAATAAAAAAGTATCACCGAGGAATTAATTGTGCCTACGGCAATTTGCCAGGTAAGGATGCAGAAACGACTGAATTCGCCATCCGTATTCAAACCGATTAAATAGAGGGGAATAAAAATAAATGAAAAATGCAGCAGCCAAATTGCGGCCATTAAACTTGCCAACCTTTGGGGGTAAAACCAGAATACGAAGAAAAAGAAAAGGCTAAAACCCAAACAAAAACTGATGGACATCGCTCCTAGGCTGTAGTCGATTATTTTTTCGCGATAGAGAATGGGTTGCTCCGACACACTCAGTTTAAAACCATGAAAAATCGAAGGCGCTCCTGGTAGATTAATGTGGTGATTGGAATAATGGACTTCCAGATGATGAACGAGTCGGTTATCTGGCAGAAAACTGATGCATTCATCGGGAAGAAAAGTATGTTCAGTGGAACGTGAATTGCCTATTTTGCCATAACTGGCCAATTTTACCCCATCAAGGAATATTTCCGAAGCACCCCAATGTACCATTTGAAAATACAAGGGCTGGTTGCGCAAGGCTACCGGGACAATGAATGATTTTTTAAACCAGCCTTTTCCGCTCCATGGATAGGATTGGCCATTCAAGTCGTTTAGAGTAACAGTGTTTATGGTTTTCCAATCCGCGTTGGTCGTGTCTTCTTGTCCACAATACAACCACAGCCTGTCGAGCTTTATCGCATTTAAATGAATGATTTTTCGGAGATATTCTCTTGAATTAACTTCTTCAGGGACCCGTTCAGCACGCGACAATGCACTTTTTTGGCCAAAAACAAAACACGAAAACAAACAAAACAAAAGGGGTAAAAACCTCATAATGAAGGGGTTTTAATTCTGAAGAATCGACTTCAATGGATTATCGAAGCCGTTCGACTTAAAGATAAAATTAATCATTTGTTTTGTCATTGTTTTCAGGAAAAACTCATCCCGCATTGAAATAGTGTCAAATCCTGCCTGATTTAAACAACTGTTGTAGCATTATTTTTTCGTGAAGGAGGGAATTTTTTGACAAGTAAAAAGCAGAGCAAAGGCAAAGCAAGCATTTGCCATTTGCAGCCCGAATAAAAAATCCAAACAAACACTAAATTCAATCCTTTCACCCCCGTATAAACCGCATCGCAATAGAAAGCGGCCGGAAAGTATAGCGTTTTTTTACATGGTGTCCGCCGCTGCGCAGCAAAATATCGCGCAAAGTTTCCAAGGTGAGCATCAGGTAATTTCCCTTGTTGATCATCACGCAATCCGCCCGCGATGCATTCGCCGCATCGGTCACTTCCGAGCGAGTGGCCATCCCTGATTTGTTTAGATTTTCCAATACTTGGGTAGCCCAAATGACGGGAACATGGGCTGCTTCGCTGATCCAAAGCAGTTCTTCCTGTACCTCGCTGATGCGTTCAAACCCAATTTCCACTGCCAAATCTCCGCGTGCAATCATGATACCAATGTTTTCTCTTTGCATCGCAGTGAAAAGAAGATCCGGAAAGTTTTTCACTGCCTGGGGCGTTTCAATTTTAAGCACCAGAGCCAATTTGTGGTTTTGTCCAAGTGCTTCAAATAACTCAAGAATGTCTTTGCTATCACGTACAAAAGAATAACCGAGTATATCGGCGTGTTTTTTGATGAAAGGCAGACATTGTTTGTCGTATTCGGTTAGCGCAGGTGTCAACAAAACAGAATCGGGGAAATTGATGCCCTTTTCTGGTTTGATGTAGGGCTTTTTAGAGGAAATACGCAAAATTTTCAAGGTGGCCCGGTGGGGTTCCACTTTTTCCACGATGGCTTGGATCAACCCATCATCAAACATCACTGATTCTTTTGGTTTTAATTGTGCTGTAATGTTGGGCAAAGTGCAACCTATTGTGGACTTGTCTTTACCCAAATCTTGTGCATCGGTGAGATAAATATACTGGCCTACTTCTATTTTTATTTTCTTATTTTTTTTGGTAATCGTCCTAATCTTCGGTCCCGCCAAATCCATATAAATTTTGCATTCCAAATCGGTCGCTTTTGAAGCCAGATGGATGTGATGGATCATTTTAAGCCAGACCGCTTCATCGTCGTGCGCGCAATTGATCCGTGCAACATTCATCCCCGTTAGCAGCAGTTCTTTAACCTTGTGGTAGTCATCGGCCAAGCTGGCATCAAAGGTGAGCATGATGTGGGGTATCGCATTGGATGCTTTTTCACCAAAAAGGGCATGCGATTTTTGCAACAGTGCCATTTGGCTGGCTTCGTAGGTAAATACACTTGGGGGCGTTTCTTTTGCCATTCCTAATCGTCTTTGAATGGCCAGCAATTGTCCCCGTACATGGCTTTCCGAACTGGACATAGAAGAGAGTCCAGCCTCATGCAAGGCATCTTGTATTGCGCGAATATCCATACTGCGCAATGTCATGTAATGCAACAGGTTGACCGCATTTTTTTCGTGAGCGGGATGCACTTTACGGAGTAAACGGGCAAAATCATTTTCTGCTTGGAGCATCGCTGCATCTATTTTTTCAAGCTCGGCGGTTAGCGCTGCTAGGTCTTCTTTCATCTTCTGTGGTTTAATGCCACAAGATGAACCTTATAAAAAGGATTAGCAATGACTTTTGTGGGAAGCCGCCTGCTATTTGGCGTTTTCGCCCAAAAAAATTAGCCGTATTGATAAAAATCGCTTTATCCCCCTCGAAATATGTTGTTCAATATTTTCAAGGTAATCAAGTACGTCGGTTTAACGCCATCCATCCCCAAACCGCCAGAAGCCAAAGTACTGCCCGTCTCCAAAGGATTATCCGAGGCATAGTAAGCATACCGCAGCGTCACATCGGTAGGGATGTTACGCCGAATCAAGGAATGCGCCTGAATCGCTTTTTGGTAATGCGCACCTTCCATCTCCAAGCCCACTGCCGACCACGACGATTTTAAAAAATAGCGCAAAATATCTTTGTTCTGCAGCGATGTGCCCAATACGGTGATCATTGGCCCTTCAAAAACCAAAAGACCATTACCTTCAAAATCCTGAGCGTGGAATTCGTTGTCGATGGGGTAATTATCGGCAGTGCCTTCAAAAATATGTGCCGTTGGCACCATGATATCGCCTTTACCGCCTTCCAAAATCCCCGCTTTGCCCATGATGGAAATGGATTTAACGGGCATTACCGTGCGGTGCGCGCCAGTTTCATGGGGTTTAAACAGCTCATCAAATGTTTCGTAAGCCTGTTCGCCAAAGGCATAGTCCATGACAAAAAGAATGGGTTTCTCCTGATCGATGTAGGCTTGATTCCAATGGATTTCTGGCGATAACTTGCTGGCATCTACCTGGGTAAGGTCAAATACCTGACAAGGAATGTTGGTACCGCTCCGATCGGGTAACTCGTACATCCCGTTTTGTAGGGCATATTTTTGGACTTTTTTCCGCATGTCGCGGTTTTCATCCATGCTCAATTCGCGCGCCAACTCTTCAATTGTTTGCGCGGAATGCACCAAATCCAAGGCGCCAGGCGCGTACAGGGAATTCATCACACTGTGCGGATTGGCGCTGATGATGTGGATAGGACGAGCAAGGAGGTCTTGTTTTTGCAAAAAAGCTTTGATGTCGTTGGCCCAGATTTCGCCGTAATAGTGATGCCCAATACGCTCACGAAGCGCAGAAGAAAAACTGATCTCGCGGTCGTTTTGCTGTCTAAACTCCTCCGTTGATAGTCGACCCAACCAATACGTGATGTGAAAAAGACTGTTGCAGTTGGAATCTTGGGCAAAACGTTTGCCAGCTTCCATGGTTTCTTCATATGTTCTACCCAACAAGGTACTCAGGTAAGTATAAGCTACTTCCGAGTTGAATTCCTCGCCGTTCATTTCTTTTTCTACCACTTCTTGCAAAAGCATCCACTCCCTACGCGGACGTTCTTTGTGATCCAAGCTATTGCGTCGTATTTTTTCTGCTTCGATGTACAAAAAGGTCAGGTGCGTCATGATGTCGTAGATGTCGCTGCGGGCGCGGGTCATCTCCACAAACATCTGTTCCTCATCAATTCGATAGCAATTGCGGCGACGACGCGGCGGAATCAGGGGCTCAAAACCAGAATCTTCAAACCCCTCTCTACTGATCAACCGCACATAGCGGCATTCTTCGATTCCTTTGGGCAAGCGTTGAAAAATGTATAACAGACCGTTTAATTCCACCCGTTCTGGATCTGAGATGGTACCATAAATCTCAGGGCGCAAGGTCATTAAAGCTTCGATCATGGCATCCCCGGAAAGTCCCAACGGCTTGTAACTACCGCGGATAAACAAGTGTCGCATGGCAATGTACAAGCGCTGAACGGCAGCGCGCGATTCCTGTGCGCGGGTACGATGGGTGGAAACGGGCATTTTTGCTGGCAAAGTTAAACGGTAAAGCGGAAAATTAGCATAGATCAGTCGGAATTACGGCGTCATTACGCCATCATCCCACCATCAATGGGCAAACACAAGCCGGTTACATAAGTCGATGCTGGATCGGCTAGCCACAATACCGCATTGGTAATATCGGTAGGTACGCCATAACGCCGCAGGGGGATACTCTTTTCCAGTTTTTCCATCAAAGAAGCATCGGCGCCAAAAAGTTCATCCAACAATGGCGTCTGCGTAAAAACCGGACAAACGGCATTGATTCTGATGTTGTAACGGGCATATTCGAGCGCGGCGGCTTTGGTAAGCCCCACCACGGCATGTTTGCTGGCGGTGTAGGCGGACGCCATCGGCAATCCTTTAAGCCCGGCAACTGAAGCGACATTGATAATTACCCCGCCTTGTTTGAGCGGTAACATGGCTTGCAATTGAGCACGCAAGCACAAAAACACCCCCGTTTGGTTGATGGCGATCACTTTGTTCCAGTCTTCCAGTTCGTATTGTGCAATCGGTTTGCGCACGCCGCCAATGCCGGCATTGTTGATGGCGATGTGCAGCGCGCCGTAGGTTTCCATGGTTTTTGCAATGGCGGCGTTGACCGAGGCTTCGTCGCTTACATCACAGGTGATGGCCATTGCCTGGCCATTTTGAGCGTGGATGGCAGCCACCGTCTCCAGCGCTGCGGCTTCCTGCACATCGGCCACTACCACTTTTGCGCCTTTAGCAGCAAAACCCATGGCCATATCGCGCCCCAATCCTGAAGCAGCTCCGGTGATGAACACCACTTGATCTTGAAAAGTCATTTGCATTGATTTATGCTGATAAACATAACTCAAAATAGCGAGATGTTGGAGAGTGGGTCTGGATTTTTAGTTCCTAAAAAAGAATTCGCCAATTCAGTCGTTCCTGAATCGGCGAACCGTGATTTAGAAGGAAAACTCGGTGAAAACACCGCGTTGTTGGTCATTTCTTTTATAGAGAGCAGCTTAAGGCAAAAAACGCTGCCCGCATACCTCATTTTTCCTACCGGAAAGTAGGTAGAATCGACAAAAGTGAGGGAAAGGTGGATGAATTTTGTTGTCGTTCCTTATTGTAAATGGATCAGCTCACTGAAAGTTTTATTTTCTGCACCAAATGTTAGTAATAGATAGTAATTACCTCGTTGCAAATTGGTGACGTCAAAAGTAACCAAATTGGTACTGGAAAAATATTGGGTCTTCTGTGCGCTCACCACATCAAAGCTTCTAGCGATAGCGGATGTGTTTGCATTAACCAGCTTCAATGATTTCAAAGTATTGGTCGATTCTTTTTCGAACTCAACACTTACCGTATTGATAGCCGGATTGGGACTTGTCATACGGTATCCCCCTGTAGTTTGAAGAGGAATGATGACATCAACACCCTGCCCGCATCTATTTGCCGTGCGCACCCGAATTGCCATTGAACTGGTGGTAGAGGCATTACCCGAGTTGCAATCATTAAAAGTGATGCCATTGAAAACATTTGAACAGCTGCCACAATAGCCTGGATAAAAATATCCACTACCTCCAAAAAGCTCCCATTTATACGTTTGGCAAGTACCGCCGCCCTGAATGCTGATGTAAGAGCTACCGCTGGTATAGTTGGGGTAGTAATTCGGGTGTCCATCTACCAAGACTTCCGAGCCGGCAACCTGCGGGACACCTGCGTAGATGTTCCAGATTCTGGTTTTGGTAACGCTGCAGGCATTTGTGGCGGCCAGCGTTAAAGTTCCATTTGAAGAGCCATTTACAGTGACTATTGATTGGTTGGCGCCAGCAGTAATGGAAGTACCGCCTGTTGTAGTCCAGGAGAAACTTGTTGCATTCGCGGTAGAAGCCCCTGATAATTGACGAGTTTCGCTACTGCAAAGGGGTTTGTCATCTGGCGACCACGCTACACTGGAAATACTGGCACTTTCAACTCTGGGTCGGGTAATAGTCACCGAGTAAGTTTGGATCACTGTGCCTGTACCATCCGACCGTTTGGCGGAAACGCTTAGAGATCCATTGGATACACCCACATCGGTAGTTACCGCAATAGAATTAGAGGTAGAGGATCCACTCCAACCACTTGGCAAGTTCCAGGTGTACACTACTGTTGCCGTTGGGTCGGTAGCAGGGGTAGGAACGCTGATGGTTATGTTTTGAACACCACAGAGCACGGAACAAGAACCGCCATTGGCAGGGTTAGAGGGGCTAGCGCCCGGGATATTGATGCTAGTGATCGGGCCAATATACTTGACAATTACTGTTGCACAAGCGCTTATTTGTCTCGTTACGTAAGTAGTATTGTTTGTATAAGTTACTGTAACACAAATTCTTTTGGTTGGAGTATTTGGAGTGTTGTTCCAATAGACTGAAGTGGCTTGTGAACTTGAATTGGTGGCAAGTCCGTCTCCATATGTGTTCCACGAATAACTTTTAGTCCAGCCAGTCGAATAAATACCATCTGTTGTGGAAGCAGAATATGTTGGGGCTACAGGTGATGGGTCTGTATTATAACAGCTCCCAGAGGTGCAAATAATGCTTACTGATTGTGCTTGAGAACAAGTGATAATGAAAAAAAACAAGATGAAAATGCTGATTATCTGTTTCATAATGTCATGAATTAAAAGTGATGACTAAGGGTTAAAAAAGTTAATGGACTCATATTGAACTGGTAGACATAATCTTTTCTGGGAACTAGAATTGTATAACCTGATGTAAAAAAATCAATTTGTTCAGCGGAGTAATAATATTCATTTGTAGTTATCCTACTTGCGGTATACTGAAAGCTGCCCTCAATGGATAAGGAAATGGTATTGCTTAAGAAAAACTGAAACCCTATACTTTGCCTAATTCCTAAGGCCAGTCCTCTACTTTGTCCAAAGGTGGCTACTATAAAGAATTCATTTGGTTTAAGCTTTTGTGCTTGGTAATGAACAATAGGAATCTCTGACTTTTCCATTTGATACTTTAGGATAAAATCAGTGGCGCCGTAAAAGTAGAAACTATTCTTCTGAGCAAAGGATCCATCGAATTTCTGTCCATATTGAATACCTAGAAAAGAGCTGGCATACAAGTTTTTATCTATTTTTTTGTAGTCATATATAAAAACGTGAATACTATCTGCGTAAGGGCGAAAATAATAATGCGCGCTACTCTTTTCATTATACAACACCCCCGCCCCAAAACGCAAGGCAATGCGGCTGGATAGATGTTTTTTCAGTATGAAATTGTACGGTTCGTCTTTCAGATTGAGGGGTCTCAATCCAACTCCAATTTCCCATTTGCCGTACTGTGCAAATGAGGATACGGTAAAGATAATCACCAATAATACGGTACTGCAGGCTGCTATGAGCCCTTTCAATGCGTAGTTTGTTTTCATGACGTTAGAAAAGTTGAATGAATAATATGATATCGCGATGTTATGAATGCTAACGCCTGAAAAGTTAACTCAATATTCCTGTAACTCGAGTCACGTGCCAACTATCGCTTCAGCGGATCCAAAGAAGCAATGCGGCGGTAAATCATTAATGACCTTACAAAGATAGACAGGTTTTTACTAACGATAACGTTGCAAAACAATGCAAAACAATGCAAAACGTTACAAGGTGGATTCCTCAGCAGTTGTTTAGTCTAATTGCTTATCCTCATTGCTAACGGATTTTACAACACTATCGTCATTTAAAGGGGAAGACAATACTCCAATAATTAATGCCTGCTGTCTTTGATCCAACAACCCAGAGCCTAGCTTAATGCCTTTAAGTTTGAGCTTCCGATATAGCGTGGTAGGGTGGATATTTAACTGCTTGGCAATCTCCCGACGAGTTTTTAGTTCTGTATTCATAATCGGTAATTTAGTTTTATAAAAAATTTCTAGTCCATTAAACCTGATTAACATCAATAAAATGTAGCTCTTGCAGGCGATACAAGAAAATGAAATAAAAGTCTGTAAGGTAAGACAATCAACCGTCGTGCTACAAGTTGGTGCAATCAGGCGATTGGCATTTGAGGATGTGACGATAAAAATGTTATCATTTTATATCGTACATCAATTACTATAAGGGAGATGATTTTTTAAAACAACAAAGTAAAGTTATAAAAAAAAGCAAGCCGGTATGAATTTTAAATGTTAAATTTTCAGCTCATCAATTATCAATAAAATACAATAATTAAATTTTCTTATACTATAAAATCAACAATTTAAGGCTCAAACATCTTTCTATCTACGGTTTAGCAAACACTAATGTCTTGTTAATTTTTTTGCGGATACCAATTGAAAAACCGCCGCTCCAATAATGCTGATCGAGCGCGTAATCGGTTGCAGTAACCGAGCCGCCGCCCCAGCGAGCATAGGGTTCAGCTACAATACGTAACGAAGACGAGATCGGGTAACTCAGCGCGGCGCTGGCATACATGCCTACACCCAGGCGGTTGCGAAAAGCCGGATAAGCATTGGGCTGATTGGAGGTAAATTCTATGGTTTCACCGGGTCGATCAGGAGCTAAGAAACTGCCTTTTTGGTTGAAAACCATGTTCAGCATTACCCCGCCATTAATGGAAAGCGTGAATTGACCAATTTTTCGCTCATACCCCAGCAGGACTGGAATGTTGACTGCGGTAAACCGATTGTTAGCATGCTGTTTGTTCACCAAGGTTTGGAAGGAGGTGTCCATGCCTACCAATTTGCCGTCGGTACCATAAATCGGCGTTAGGCTTTGGATTTGCTTTGAAGTATACTGCATGGAAAAAGCTTCCGTAAACTGTGATACATTCAAGCCGCTGCGGATGGCGATGCCGTCTTGCGAAACCATGGAAAAACGCACCGTATAACTTTGCCCATTTCTGAATTTTTCCGTCGACTCCCTTGCAGTGCGATAGGCATCAAAATCGGGGTCTTTGGCTTTTAGCATACGGGTGTAGAATTCTTCGCCAAGCATCAGCTCGGTATACATCCGCCAGCCTTTGGGTCTGGGTGGGATGTATTTAAACGTAACCGGTAATGGAGCTTCTGCTAGCAACAAAAATCGTGTTTCGATAGGGGCTACCGCATCGAGCAAAGCAGGAGCTTCGCTTTCGGCACCAGCTGTTTGTTCGGTGATTGTTGAAGTTGCATTGTCTTTTGCTGGATCCAAAATAGTGGGTAAGCTACCCGCTGCTTCGGTTGCACTATTGTTGTTTGTAGTAGATTGGGTTGGCGGTAAGGCTGCAATGTCCTTAACCCGAATTTCGCTGGTTTTGCGAATCGGGGTTGCTGCTGATTGGCTATTTTTAGTTGCTTGAATAGCGGCGGTTGCAGTTGGAGAAGCAGTAGCCCCAGTTTGTTTTTCCTGCTCAATCGGAGTCAAGGAAGGAATTGACATTGGATTGGCGGCAACTGGCGCCTCAACCTGCGGAATTGGGAAGGCCTGGGTAGGTCTTAGTTTCCGATCAGCTACTTCATTCCACATCCAAATACTACCAAAAACAGGAATCAGTAAAGCCAACAGCAAAAGCCAGGCTCCATATTTAGAAGCAGGAGGAACCACTGCGGCGCGTTGCGCACGTTCCTCAGCAATTTTGTCAAATAAGAACATCGGACTATCCAGGTTATAACCCTGTAGCTTCTCCCTAAATAAGTCGTCGATGGGATTGCGCTCGTTCATACCGCGATTTTAAGCAAATCTGTTACCATAATTTGCAGCATTTTTCTTGCTTTTACCAATTGTGACCGCGAGGTGCTTTCTTGGATGCCCAACATTTCGGCGATTTCTGCATGGCTGTACCCTTCAATAGCATAAAGGTTAAAAACCATGCGGTAACCGTCGGGAAGCTTGGCAATCAAAGCCAGCAATTCTTCTTCGTGCAGGTGATCATAAACGGTGGGTTCCACCCCTTGATCATCATGGGGTTCGATCCCCAACTGCTCGTGAGAAAAACTTTTGCGGTCAAAATTTTTAAGCGCCGTATTGACCACAATTCTGCGTATCCAACCTTCAAATGAACCTTTGAATTGGAATTGGTGAACGTGGTCAAAAACTTTGATGAAGGCATCTTGTAATACATCCTCGGCCTCCATTTGGTGGCGGGCGTAACGCATACAAAGCGCAAGCATTTTCCCAGCGTAACGCCGAAAAACTTCTTGCTGGCACTCGCGCCGCTCCTGAATACAACCTTGGATGATTTCCTTTTCCGTCACAAAGCTCGTGCTTAAAGGTTTGCACCTCCAACATAGGAGGCGGTGAAATCAATTTTCGCTGCTTTCAATGGTACTCAAAATACACTTTTTCGCATAGAACACACAAAAAGAGATAACGTAAAAATTGGATCCGGGTGTATAAATAGCATACCACCGAATGTTTTTAGTTCAGAGGAGGCCTAAACCTTCCAGGTCTCGGAGACCTGGAAGGTTTGATAACCCATGATTAGGAAAGTATTCATTAAGATAAACCAGAGCCACGATTAGAACACCCGCTCAAAAGGAATATCTGCCTTTGGGGTGTTGTGGATCTGCCAATAGGCCTCCGCAATAGCAGCTGGCGTATGTGTTTCGCTTTCTTTGCTCACCATGCCTGCCACGGTTACCGTCGCCAACTTAATGGGCGTGTCCGCCAAAGCTTGGTGCAACTGCGCGGCTAAACTGCGTAAACCTGCTTTGCCAATCGACAAAGAGCCAAACATCGGCGAGGGGTATAGGGAAAAACCGCCCCCAGTGAGTATGATGGTGCCCTCCCCGCGACTTTTCATCGGCGGTAAAACGGCTTTTACTGATTCCAGAGCGCCGCCTACGCTGACTAGCAAATCTTCGGAAAGGCTTTCGGCAGTTTCTTGCAGAATGTCTATTTTTTTCATTTGTGCGGCATTGTAAACCAATACATCGGTATGCCCCAATTTGCGGCGGATGGTGTCAAAGGCATCGTGTAGTGAATCTGGCTTACCGGCATCGGCAGCTACGCTTAAACACTTATACCCGTTGTGCTCCAGAATATCCTGATACAATCCCAAACGCCCCGCATTTCTAGCGATCATGGCCACAACATACCCTTCCTGGGCAAATCGCTCAGCCACCGCCATGCTGATCCCAGGGCCCATCCCTACGATGGTAATTATTTTTTGTTCCATAGTATTTTTTTATAATCGGCATCTACTCCACAAGCCGGATCCTCAAATTCTATTTTATACGCAATTGAAGGGCATTAAGTTTATCTCATTTGTTACTCCATCCCGAAAAATGGTTGCAAAAGTAAAACAAAAGCCCGCTAATGGTATGCGGGTGTTGAAAATAGCCCTTTTTCCACAGCTGAAAAACCTCCTCTATGGGGATTAGGTATGCTTCAACTGCCTCGCCATCATCTTGTTGAGTCACATGCAACAATTCCGCATCAGTGACCATCCAATGCTGGATAAAACTGTCTTGAAAAACGGGGTTGGAAGCCACTTTACCTAGATAAGTCCAGTTCTTTCCGCCGTATCCAGTTTCCTCACGCAACTCGCGCTGGGCAGCGAAACCGTGTTCTTCGCCAGGGTCAACGATACCGCCGGGGAGTTCAATAGTTTCTTCACGAGTGCCAAAACGGTATTGTTTGACAAAAACCATGTTTTGATCGGCAGTAATGGCAACTACATTGGCCGCATCTGGCGACTCTAGTACCACCATTTTTTCGGTACGTTGATTGCGGGGATTTATTAAAAAATCAAACCGAGTTTTGAATAATCCCAAATTTGGGCCTTCTTCGGAGCGGAGCCAAGTCCAAGTGTTGTTGTTTGGGTTCACCACTTTAGTTTAAAGCAAAATGGACAGCTAGCGGTAGTTGGGTAGCTAGCTGTCCATTGTTTATTAAAAAATACTTAGAGCTTGTTCAGGTTTTAGATCTAAACAAGCTCTAATTGCCTATTTCTCGATGATTGCATCATCAATCAAATCGTTACCATCGCCGTCGCCATCTTCAAATCCGTGGGTTTTAGTGCCTTTGGAAGATTGAAAATCAGGATCTTTGGAAATGATCGGATCGGTTGAAAAAGCTGAATGGTCGCCGTCGGCAAATTTTTGTGCTTTGGAAAAAAAGTCGTCGTGGGTTTCCAATCCGCTTTTTTTAGCGTCCTGCAAGCTATCGGTAAATTGCCGATTCTTATCCTGTGCGCTGGCTTCAACTCGATCGCCCATTTCTTTGGCCTTCTGGATGAGTTCTTCCATTTTCGAAGGACCTTCTTTGGCGGCTTCCTCATCGGCTTTTTTCATCAACTCTTCGGTTTTGCTCATTGCCTGATTGCCCAGGTCTTTGGCTTTTTCCCATAGTGATGCGCCTTTGTCGAGTACGGTTCCGCCCACTTTACCGGCAACGTCTTTGAATTTGTCCATTACCACTTCGCCGGCATCGAGTAATTTATCGCCGGCGTTGGCGGCCAGGTCTTCTACCTTTTTGCCAGCCTCAAGGGTGGTGTTGATCACTGTTGAGCCAATTTTGTTCAAAAGCGAAGGATCTTGAGAACCCGAAGTTGAACCTTCTGGCTGATCAATCGCGCTAAAATCGAGTGGTCGCTTGGTTTCCATAGGTGTTGTTGTATTTTGCGGAGTTGAATTCAATAACTCGTTCAACTGATCTTCTGGATTGGTGGCTGCCGGCTTTTCTTCTTCCGAAGCAGCTGGAGTTTGAGCCGACGACAAATTTTCATTGGCTTTATTGGCCAAGATGGTTCCAGCAGTCTCCACTTTTCCCATGGCATTATCTAAAAATTCGCTGGCACGATCTACTAAATCACCGGTTTTGGCTTTGGCCTGATCGTATAACTCGCCGCCCTGTTCTTGCAGGGTTTGTCCCAGTTCTTTGCCGGCTTCCACCGCTTTGTTAGCCGCTGATTTACCAACGGATTGAACGCCAAAAATCACCTTCTTAATTTCGTTGAGGAATCCCATGGTTCTTGGTTTTTATTTTAGGGTAAATTACTATTTTTTGCTGCCGCAATCCAAATAAAATAGAGGAAAACCCCATTTGGTTCGCTTAACCTTCATCTACAATATGCAAAAAGCGCTCAATTTCTTGTTCCAAAAAAAGCGCATGTTGGGGGTGATTGAATCCGCTTACCAGGCGCATTTCGTCGCCGCTTTGCTGTATTGCGCGAACCGCGTAGGTCAAATCTGGTTTTCCATTGGTTCTACTGGGCACATATTCCTCTACATACAACTGTTTGATCTCGTTGCTCGACAAAAACAGATTGGGGTTGAAGGGTACTGGAATGGGGCCAATTTTAATGTCGATCCCCAGATTAGATACCCGAATAATGGTTTTATTGATCAGTATCGCAATCGTGTATAAACCCATTGAAATGCCTACGATCAAGTGCAAACTGATAAACAGGATCAATTGCCAACTGTTTTGCAGGAGGGCGATGACAACAAAAGGCAGTACAATAGCATTCCAAAAAATCGAAAACACCAGAAAGAAAGCAAAATTGCGGGTCTGTCGCCAACTGATGGTAAAAACCAATTCATCAAAACCTTGTTCCATGCTGATGCCTTTGGGCAGGGTAATGTCTTTCCCTTTCCCGGCTGTTGCCTTTTTATGTTGGCCGTTGTTTGAGGCATTCTCCTTCTGCAGATCGGCAGTTTCAAAGGGAAAAACAGAATCGCAATGTGGGCATTTCGCGATAAGCTGCTGGATATTGATGTCTTTGGCATCAATTGGTTTTCCACAAAATTTGCAATACAGTGAAGTTGGCATAGGCTGGATAAAAGAGTTTGGTGTTGCCGAGGCAAATTAAGATATTAGAGCCGGATTTTAAATAGTGGATGGGAGATTCCGCACAAAATAATACACATGCTCTATACCCAACTGGGCCAAACTGGCCTACAAGTAAGCAAGATCTGCTTAGGAACCATGACCTTTGGCGAGCAAAACAGCGAGGCTGAAGGTCATGAACAACTCGATTATGCCTTGGATCAGGGCGTAAATTTCATCGACACCGCCGAAATGTATTCTGTTCCTGCCCGTCAAGAAACCCAGGGCAGTACCGAGCGGATCATTGGTACCTGGCTTGCCAGCCGTAACAACCGCGACAAAGTGATTTTGGCTTCCAAAATTGCCGGTCCTAGTGCAGGAATCGGCTACCTGCGCCAACCAATGGGTTTTGGAAAAGACAGCATCAAAGACGCTTTGGAAAAAAGCCTTCAGCGTTTACAAACAGATTACATCGACTTGTACCAATTGCATTGGCCAGAACGGAAGGTGAATTTTTTTGGCAAACGCGGTTTTGAATACGACCCCAGCGATGGCTGGGAAGACAACTTCCAAGAAGTGCTGCACAGCATACAAAAATGGATCAAAGAAGGGAAAATTAGGTACTTTGGGGTTTCAAATGAATCGGCTTGGGGGTACATGCATTGGTTGCGCAGCGCAGACCAGCACCAATTGCCGCGCGCGGTCAGCATCCAGAATCCATATAGCTTGCTCAATCGACTGTTTGAAGTAGGTTTGGCCGAAGTAGCCATCCGCGAACAAGCTGGTTTGTTGGCGTATTCGCCGCTGGCATTTGGTTTGCTTTCTGATAAAAATCACCAGGAAGGGGTTGACTTGAGCGCTACGCGTTTACAGCGCTTCAAACAGTTGTCGCGCTACAATGGCGAAAACACCCGTAAGGCAGCGGAAAAATATTACGAAATTGCCCAACAGCACGGTCTTAGTCTGGCTCAACTGGCACAGGCTTTTGTCAATACCCGCCCGTTTTTGACGAGCAACATCATCGGCGCCACCACCATGGAGCAGTTGAAAGAAAACATCGCTAGCATTGAGGTAGAGCTGACGCCTGAAATCATGACGGCAATTGAAGCAGTACACCAGGTTTTTCCTGATCCTGCACCATAAGTATTAGGTTTATATAAAGGGAAAAACGTGCGACCGTTTTTTGGTTAGGCACGTTTTTCTCTTCATAAATTTGTCTCATGCAACTGAAAAGAATTCAAGCTGCTTTGGCAGCTTATAAAACCTACCTTGAAACGCCTGAAAACGATGCGCGGATTTACCTCTGGGAATCCCAACAGATTTTTCAAACCCAATGGAATTTGGAGGCCTTTGATTTGGCCGCCATGTACAACCGGAGTCTGGATAGTCGGCATTCGCGCCGCATGTGGAATCGGGAGAACTACGAACCCAAACGCATCATGGGTATATTTTTTCAAGAACAAGCGGATTTCGTCAAACAGATGTTTCAAGACCTTTTTGATGAAAAAAAATCTTTAGAAGGTCGAGCCAGTCGCTTTGTTTTTTATTGCGATCAGCTACTAGACGACCACCGGGAAAAACATCGAAAAAGTAAGGTAGATGGTCATTTCCACGACGATGGCTACCAGATTGTCTCTCTATATTTGGCATTTCGCTATCCGGCTGTTTATAATTTATACGATCTTCGTTCGTTTCAGCAGATACTCGAAAAATTTGGCGCTCCGGAAATCCCCAAAACCCACGATTTGGAGCGCTATGCCAAAGTTTGTAAAACCCTCTACAACATGATTCAAAAAGAAGAGGAAATACTTACTTTACATCAGCAAAGATTAAATCCCCAGCACCATTACATGGACGAGAGCATGCTTTTGGTATATGATTTTATGCAGTACATTTTGGTTGACCACCGGGGTGCATTAAGCGTACCTTAAATCTTCCATTTTAAATTAATTCAAATTTAACTACCTGTATGGTCGGATATTAGGCAACTTGGCTTAGTTTCGACCCAAATTTAAGAAACCATGAAAATAGCGCTGGGATTTGTTCTTTTGCTAGGAAGCGGCTGGATATGGGGAAACTGGAACTCTGTTTTTACTGCCCGCTATGATATGTCGCAAAAAATAGTGGATCAAAGTATCTTAGTTTGCGGTTTAAATAATGCCAGTCACGCCATCATTCAATTTGATTTTCGCGATCGCCATTATACTTGTTATCGAAAAAAAGGCCAGTACAAGTACGAACGCAGTTTTCAGGATTCTTCCGCCCGCATGGTACACGATATTTTGACCAATGAAGGGCTGGTAAGGGAAATCGACGGCAAAGCGGTTGAATTGTCGGTGAAAGACCAAAAAGCGTACAGCAACTCGGTCAATTCAGTTATTTATTTTGCCCTATTGCCTTATTTTCTCAATGATCCGGCGGTACTCAAAAAATACATTGGAAAGGTTGATATCAAAGGACAATCTTATCACAAAATCGAGGTGACTTTCAAGAAAAAAGACGGCGGTGAAGACCACCAAGATCGCTATATGTTTTGGTTTCATGAAAGACGTCTTACCCTCGATTTTCTTGCCTACCAATACCAAGAAGACGGTGGCGGCGCGCGTTTTCGCAAAGCCTATCAAACCACTAAGGTCAATGACATGCGCTTTGCAGACTATATCAATTACCAACCTGTTCAAATGACCGATGAAATTGAGCTGTTTGACGAATGGTATGCTCAAGATAAATTGGTTGAAGTATCTAAAATCGACTTGCTGAACATCAAAGTAGAATTGCTGTAAAGTGCCACATTTTAAGCCCAAAATATTGATCGTGCGTTTTTCCTCGATTGGGGATATCGTACTAACTACTCCGGTCATTCGCTGTTTGAAGCAGCAATTGGGCGCCGAGATTCATTTTTTGACCAAAAAACCTTTTCGGGGTATTTTGGATGCCAATCTTTATGTAGATAAAGTTTTTGCCATTCAGAGTAAGGTAGAAGAGGAAATCAAAGATTTACAGGAAGAAAAATACGATTTCATTGTTGATCTCCACCACAACTTGCGCAGTTTGCAGTTGAAATTAGCGCTGGGCAGGCATTCGGCAGCTTTCAACAAGCTCAATTTTCAAAAATGGTTGATGGTGAATTTTAAAATCAACCGCCTACCGGATGTCCATATTGTGGATCGATACCTTCAAACGGTGTCCAAATTAGGCGTCATTAACGACGGGCAGGGCCTGGATTATTTTATTCCCCCTGAACAAGAGGTTCACTTGGGCGATATCTGCCAATGGCAGGAAGAACGCCGTTACCTTCGCCCCTTGGTTACTAGCGGGCAATACATTGCTGTTGTTATCGGTGCAGCACATCCCACCAAAAGATTACCTACTGAAAAGATCATTTCGATTTGTAAAAAAATCACCCTACCGGTTCTGCTGCTGGGCGGGCCTGGGGATGCAACCACCGGCGAGATGATTGCTGCTGCTGCCGGTATTCATGTCATAAATACTTGCGGCCGGTTTAGTTTACACCAATCCGCTTCTTTAGTACGACAAGCAAAAACGGTGATCACCCACGATACCGGTTTGATGCACATTGCAGCAGCGCTCAAAAAGCCCATCGTTTCCATTTGGGGCAATACCATCCCAGAATTTGGGATGTACCCTTACTACCCTGCTGGGATTAATGAAGACACCTGCATCCAAGTTCCTGGACTATCTTGCCGCCCTTGTTCCAAAATTGGTTTTCAAACTTGTCCCAAAGGGCATTTCAGTTGTATGAACAATATTGATGAAGCTGCCGTCATTCAAGCGTTAAAACTTCCCGTTCTCAACGAAACCAATGCCTGAAAAGCGTTTCGCATTTGGCGAAGTGGCAAAAAAAGGGGATGTTTCCAGCGGCAATCCTTTACCTGGAATTCATAAACAGAAGCTGGCTGGCCATAATACCGTTTCGTTAATGGCGTTACCGTAATGGATATGCTTCTTTTTGGGCTTTTACCAGGCTCTATCTTCGGTTTTTTGGCTTTAAAATGAGGTCTTTCGAGTATCTCATTTGCGTTACCGATGACAAGTCTGACGAAGAAGTCCAAAATTTTTGCACAGTAAATTGTTCAAGCTGTTTTTAACTCCTAAATTACCCCTTAAAATTTCCGATATGAGAATGTACCCTTACATGCTTTTTTTGGTGTTGTGTGTTTTTGTTACGGGTTTATCTGCGCAGGACGTCCATTTTTCGATGTTCAACATGTCGCCGCTTACGCTGAATCCAGCACAAACAGGGGCTTTTGAAGGTACCGCCCGTATTGGCGGCATCTATCGGGGGCAATGGAACGTCTATACCACGCCTTCATTTTTCGTGGATGCACCGGTAGTTCGCGGTTTTCGCAAGTCGGATTGGGTGGGCGTCGGATTGGTCGTAGTCAATGATATAGCTGGGGCATCTCAATTGCGTACGCAAGGATCCAACATTTCAGCTTCCTATCACTTAGCTTTTGACAGAAAAAGAAATACGGTTTTGACTCTCGGTGTTCAAACCGGATCTGTTACCCGCAATTTTCGCAATTCCAAAGATTTCACCTTTGCCGATGAATTACCAACCGAAGTTGGTGGTGGCGGCGTTGGTATTGGCAAAAGCCAAGATCGGACTAGTTTAGGCACAAAATCTAAATACCGCGATATCAATTTTGGTTTGATGTTGCGCACCCACCTCAAAAATAAAGACTTGATTGAAGCGGGTTTCTCTTTAGCGCACATTACCCAGCCCAAATATGGCCTTCTCAACGATTCACTCAGCGGCCAGGGCAAAGCGCGTCGTCCATCCCGCATCACCATCCACGGCCGCTGGAATCACCAGATTACCGATAAAATCAGCATTGCCCCGCAGTTTTTAGTACAAGCTACCAAAGGTGGCGCGGAAATTGTTCTTCAAGCATTGGGCGGTTTGCAAATCAATAAAGATGTAAAATTGAACGCTGGACCCGGTTACCGCGTTGGCGATGCCGCAATGGTTATTTTTGGTTTGGATTACCAAGATCTCAAGGTTGGCGTAGCGTATGATATCAACTTATCTTCGTTGAGCAGCAACGGCACGCGCAAAGGGGGGTATGAATTGGCAGCCAACTATATTTTGAAATTATACAAAAAACCAGTGGTACCGCCCGCTATTTTATGTCCTAAATTGTAAACGGCACTCAGGGCATCGATTTTTTGAAGCGTTATTTTGACGCAAAAAATTACTTCCCGATTTTTTAGAAGGCTTTTGAATAGGAAGTTCACTTGAAATGAAGCGTTCAACATCTTATTCAAAAGCCAAAATCGGGAAGTTAATTTTTCTGCGTAGCTTAACAGATTATTTAAATTTTCGAATCGTCCTTTTGCGTTTTCTTTTCCGTCAAAAGCAAAAAGATCAGCAGAAATATGAAAAGCTTTTTATCCTTCGCCATACTTTTTTCCTTATTTAGCCTGGTTGCAAGCGCGCAGCCAATTACTAAATCTTCCGACGAAACCAATCTTGCGCTGGCCGCTAAGAAATTGGAAGAGAAAGATTACTACCAAGCGCTGGCCATGTATACCAAGGTTTATGAAAGCAAGGAAGACATTACTTACCTGCCGATTATGGCCGAGTGTTGTTTGCAACTTCGCGATTACACTAAAGCGGTAAAGTACTACAGCACTTTTTTGCGCAAAGACAAAGAAGGTAAGTTCAATAACCTGCGCTACAACTACGGCTTGGCTTTGAAAATGACCGGCGACTACGAAGAGGCCATTCCTGAGTTTCAGTCGTATATAGGCGCCGTGACTGACGAGAAACTAAAGGAATTGGCGCAAATTCAAATTGCCGGCGCCGAGAAAGCGCAGGCTTTGGCCAAAGATAAAACGCCCAAAAAAATGAAGATGGACGACCTTGGCAAACCGGTCAATGGTCCGACTTCTGAATATGGCCCGGTCTATAGCCGTGAAGGCAACCTCTATTTTGCTTCTTTCAATACCGATAAAGTGATTGAAGTAAAAGATGGCGACCAGGAGCAATATGCAAAAATATACGTCGCTGAAAAAACGGCAAAAGGTTTTGGCAAGCCTACCGTGTTGGATGAAAAAATCAACCGCCAGAGCTACCACAACAGCAGCCCTTTCATTTCACCGGATGGTAACCGCATGTTTTTTACGCGGCAGCAACTCAAAGCCAACCAAATTATTGAAAGCAAAATTTATTTCAGCGTAGGCGGCGACGACGGCTGGAATGGGGCCAATGAAGTAGTGGGCGTCAATGGCGAATACCTAGCCAAACACCCAGTAGTAGGCGAACTTTTTGGACGCGAAGTACTCTTTTTTTCCGCTAATATCCCCGGCGGCGAAGGCGGCATGGACTTGTACTACGCTACCTTAAAAGGCGATGGCGTATACGGCGACCCTGTTTCACTTGGTCCAAAAATCAACACCCCTGGCGATGAAGTAACGCCATTTTATTATGATGGTACGCTTTATTTTAGCTCCGATGGTCACCCTAGCTTGGGTGGATTGGATATTTATTATGCCATCTGGAACGGCCAAATTTGGAGCGAACCAGCCAACATGGGCTTGAGTTTCAACTCACCACAAGATGATCAGTATTTCAACCTCGATAAAGACGGCTACAAAGGTTTGTTTACCTCCAATCGCCCGGGCGGTACTTCCGTTTTCAGCCGTACCTGTTGCGACGATATCTACGGATTTGAATTGGAGCGCATCAAAGCAAGCTTGGTGGTAGGTGTTTTTGACAATGGCAAAAAACCATTAAAAGGCGCCACCATCGAATTATCGAAGGTGATCACCGAAAAAGTCATCAATCAAGCGGATCAACAAACCAGCAAAACCGGTAACCGTTTTGATTTTCAATTGGAACTGGATAAGGTTTATAAGATCAAAGCAACTGCTCCTGGTTACTTCCCAGACAGCGCGCGAGTAACTACCGTAGGTTTGAAGGCCTCTAAAAACTTTGAACAGCGTTTTTACTTAAAGCCCTTGCCAGCTACCAAACCCAAAGAAGAGCCTGAGTTTGATACCCTTTCATTGGAGCAAGCCATTGTATTGGAAAACATCCTCTACGACCTAGATAAGGACAACATCAAAACCGAAGCGGAAAGCGACTTGCAAACCGTATACGACTTGATGACGAAATATCCAGACATGGTGATCGAAATGAGCTCGCATACAGATTACCGCGGTAATGATGTGTACAACCAAGGCTTGTCACAACGCCGTGCTGAATCCGCTCGTAAGTGGCTGATCCAAAAAGGCATCGCTGCCGATCGCATTACCGCCAAAGGATATGGCGAAACGCTGTCGCAGACCGTTACGGAAAAAATGGCCTCCGAAAACTTATTCCTAAAGCAAGGGGATGTGTTGACGCAGCTCTTCATCGATAAACTTAAATCGGATGAAGAAAAAGAGATCGCACATGCTTTTAACCGTCGTACGGAGTTCAAAATCGTGAAAGGCCCAACTAAAATCGTCATCAAACGCACGCAATTGCGCAAAAAGGAGACTCCAGCCAAAGGCGCTCCCAACCGCAACAGCAACATTGGTCAGACCACCAAACCCAAAGATACTTTGATCATCAGCGAGCTTTCCAGCTTGCATGGCCGCAAAGACCTCAAAGGTTTGCCCATCATGATTTTCGAAGAACGGGTTGTTGATTTTGGTGCAGTAAAAAAAGGCGATAAACGCGAGCATACCTTTACTTTTGTCAACAAAGGCGATGTGCCGTTGAAAATTTCGGTCATCACCGCTTGTGATTGCACCACTACCGACTATTCACGAGATGAATATTTGCCAGGCGCTACGGGCATCATCAAAGTAACCTTCGATAGCAAGGATAAAAACGAAGATGAAACCATCGACATCGATATCATTTTGAACAACGTAGAGCCTGATACCCACTTGCCCGTGGTAGAAAAGATCAAGTATAAATTTGCATTGGCGAAGTAAGATTGCCAATTTTCATTAATTCAAAACGCCGATTTGGAGAGTAATTTCCAAGTCGGCGTTTTTGTAAATCCATTATAACACCCAATTCACCAACGCATCATTTTTGATTTTTGCGGTCTGTCTTATCAATAAATAAGCATTGCCGATTATTGCCGATTATTGCCGATTATTGTATTTTTTATTCTTTTATATTTGTAAATATAAATTGCGCGATTTATAAAGAATTCATGTAAAAGTTTATATCAGCGGTTTTGAGTCAAAAAAGTAGGCAAATTTTTGCTAGCCGAGCCTCCTTTTTAAAGGCGATGCAGGGCATCGGCTGAAAAAAGAGGCGAAGGATGGCTAAAATTTGACCTTTTTTGGCCAAAATGGGAGCGACCTAAACTTTTACATATTTTTAATTATATTTTTTAACAATCAAAATTTTAAAATCATGTATGCACTTATTGAATGTATCGTTTTGCTTACAGGGTATGGTACAAGTTTCTATGATGCCGTGGATATTTGTTCCTGGTCAATGAGTCATCCTAAAACACCCTAATTTTAATCCTGCCTTTGAACATTCAGAGGCAGGATAATATCATTTATATGAACGATATACCTTGTTTAGCATTAAATAACTTAAATTTCAAATTTAACGAAAGAGTTATATTTGAAGATTTATCGTTTCATGTTCCGAACAATAGTGTTTCTGCTTTAATAGGATTAAACGGTTCAGGAAAAACAACTCTAATTAAAATTTTATCAGGGCTACTTTCTCCAAATAGTGGATCGATAAAACTATTTTCGGAAGAAATGACGCCAAGCTTACTCAAAAGGAATGTAACTTCTTTAATTGAAGAAGCATCCGTATATGATCATTTGACAGCTTACGAAAATCTGAATTTAGTTAGAATCATGTACGATCAACCTAAATCTTCTATTTTAGAGATACTCAAAGACGTTGGTCTAATTGAATTTAAAGATAAAAAAGTAGCAACTTTTTCATTAGGGATGCGGCAGCGCTTAGGTCTTGCAATGGCCATTTTGCCATCACCACTTTTACTCATCCTAGATGAGCCTATGAATGGGTTAGATCCAATTGGAATATTAGAGTTTCGTGAAGTTATCCGAAATTTAAATACTTCGAAAGGGATGACTATCCTTTTTTCTACCCATTTATTGAATGAGGCACAATTAATGGCTACACACGTTAGTATGTTACACCAGGGAAAAATCATTTCAGAAAATCTCCTATTGAAAAAAGATAGCACCTTTTTAGCAAATAAAATTATTCAGCTAAGAAAAAATTATTTTGATTCAAAAACAGTTAAAACCTTAATAGCCAATACTTCATATAAAATATTAAATATAAATACTGACACGCTTGAAATTTCAGTTCCCCTTGAAACAACGCTCAAAGAGGTTTTAGATGCTACAGCGGAGATCAATTGGGAAAGCGCAAGTTTCAAAAAAATTGATTTTGAAGAAAGTTTTATTAACTTGATAAATAAGGAGAGAAATGACTAATTTTTTTAAATTTTTGCGTGTCGAAATTTTAAAACTTTTCCTATTCAAAGGAAATTTCTATTTTATTGGTGTCTTTTTTCTATTTTTTTTATTCATTTTCTTGTCCTTTGTCGGAAAGGACGCTGCATATTTGAATACGCTAATAGGAGGTATTAATGGCGAAACCAACCCCTGGTATTTTTTTTACCATAGAATTTTTTTGCTCTTCCCTTTTCTAATTTCAATTTTCCTGGTGTTGATCATTTATTCTAGCATAGAAGTTGAACACCAAAGGAGAATGTGGAAATATTTATTTGTTATCCCTGAAAGCGAGTATTATTTAATCCTTTCAAAACAAATAGCGTTTTCATTTTTTTTAATTTTCATCTTATTCGTTTGTTTTGTTCTTAATTTTTGTTTTGGCATTTTACTGTCAAATCTAAACAATCAAATACCTTTCAAGAAAAATGATTGGTATCTTGACATTTTACCTTTTTTGTATTTA
>JBBANM010000038.1:0-52001 GCA_040401995.1 Saprospiraceae bacterium | reverse complement strand
TCCTTTAATTCTTTACTTTTTTTATTCGCCCCATTGGCCGGCTGGATAGTTACGTCAATTCATATTGGTTGACTTTGCCCTTTTTTGTTGTCTTTAGCGGAAATTGAGGATACTCGGTATGGCCAACAACAGGCGGTTTAATAGGCTTAGGGAGCGGCGGTGGGAAATCATTGCCCGCATGACGCACCCCAACAATTAATTTTTGACCAATATGAATCACATCGGAACTCAAATGATTGAGTGCCTTTAATTCTGCCACTTTTAATCCAAAACGCTGCGAAATATTGAATAAGGTGTCGCCAGCTACGACGGTGTGGTAGGTAAAATCAGCAGCATTGCCAGCGCTGTCTTGATTTTTTCTAATGGATATCGGTAAATCTCCTTCTGGATAAATACCAACCAGTAGCAGTTGACCAGGGTAGGTTTTGGTTGAAGCGAGCCCGTTTAGATTTTTGAGTATGGATACTTTGGTTTTGTAAAAGCGAGCGACGCTGGCAAGGGTCTCGCCGTCAATTAATTGGTGGAAGAGCGTGGTCATTGGGCGGTTATTTTTGGTGTATTATGGTAAAAATTTCAATTCATAATTAAACAAAATTTCTGACCTAATAGAAAAGCAGTATGCTTCTTCTTTATTTGAGAAGCATACTGCCGATCATTCACCTCTTATATCTTACTCCCCTACTACAATATTGATCATGCGCTTAGGCACTACAATCACTTTCTTGATTTCCTTGCCTTCCGTCCATTTTTTGATGGCCTCAACTTCCAAAATCGCCGTTTGCAAGATTTGCGGCGGCGTATCAACTGGGAAATCAACGTTGGCGCGTACTTTGCCGTTGATCTGCACTGGATATTGGATATTATCTTCCTTCAAGTATTCTGGATTGAATACAGGGTACACCGCTTGGTGAACTGATCCAGTTTTTCCCAAACGATGCCACAACTCCTCGGCGATAAAAGGTGCAAAAGGCGCTATCAAAATCGTCATATCTTGAAGCACCAGGCGGTTGTTGCAGTTGATGTCTTTAAGTTCATTAACGGCAATCATAAAGTTGCTGACGCAGGTATTGAGCGAAAACCGTTCAATGTCCTCGGTCACTTTTCTGATGGCATTGTGCAAGGCTTTGAGCTCTTTCTTGGTAGGCTCGGCATCGGTAACCTGGAAATTCCAGTTTTTGTCAAAAAACAAACTCCAGAATTTGCGCAAGAATTTAGAAACGCCATCGATGCCGTTGGTATTCCAAGGTTTTGCATCTTCAATAGGTCCCAAAAACATCTCGTACATCCGGAAACAGTCGGCGCCGTATTGTTCTACCATGTCATCAGGATTGATGACGTTGAACTTTGATTTCGACATTTTTCCAACCTCCGAATGGGTAGTCAAATGAAATTTGGCGTCGGCGCCATTGGTAGGAATCAGCTGTCCATGTTGAATTTTGGCATGCTGCCCTTCAAAAATGGCATCGGCGTACGTGGGCATCCAAGCTACAAATTTGGCAATACCGGTTTCGTCCAAATACGAATCTGGCTTCCCATAATCCGTCACGTAATCAACGTGAACCGGAATTCGGGTGAACTCTATGCCTTTTTTGCTTTCTTCAGCAGCAATTCGCGCATCCACAAACCGCGATACACCCGCTACTTTTTCTTTTTGCAAATACATGGACTCAATCACGCCCTGGATCATCCCCTGGTTGACCAAGCGGCGATAGGGTTCTTGGGTAGGAACTTTGCCCAAGTCGTACAAGAATTTGTGCCAAAAACGCGAGTACATCAAGTGCCCCACCGCATGTTCGGTACCGCCGATGTACAAATCAACATCTTGCCAGTAATTTACCGCGTCAGGACTAGCAAATTCCCCATCATTTTTGGGGTCCATATACCGCAAAAAATACCAAGAAGAACCGGCAGAACCGGGCATGGTATCGGTTTCGCGTTTCCAACCATTGGCTTGATTGACCCAATCGGTAGCACGCGCTAAAGGTGATTGACCTCCAGAAGCCGGTTTAAAATCTTCTACTTCTGGCAATTCCAATGGCAGATCCGCTACCGCCATCGGATGAACGATGCCTTCAGTATCATAAATTACCGGAAAAGGTTCGCCCCAATACCGTTGACGGCTAAAGAGCGCGTCACGCAATTTGAAGTTAACTTGGCGTTTACCCAAGCTCATAGATTCAATGCGATTGAGCATTTCATCGATGGCCGCAGGTACTTCCATGCCATTCAAAAAATCGGAATTGATGATGATGCCTTCTTTATCACTGCGGGTAGAGCCCGGATAATTCGATTTATCAACAACATCAACGGACTTCAAACCAAATTTCGAAGCAAATGCCTCGTCGCGGTCGTCATCGCTGGGTACTGCCATGATGGCGCCAGTACCGTAATCTTTGAGCACATACTCGCCAATCCAAATCGGGATGTGTTCATTGCTAAAAGGATTAAGCGTATAGGAACCCAAAAATTCTCCCGTCACTTCCTTTACTTCCGCTTTGCGCTCGATATCCGTCCGACTGTTGACGTATTTGAGGTATTGCGCTACTTTTTCTTTTTGCTCGGGGGTGGTCAATTCTGGCACCAAATCGTGTTCAGGCGCCAGCACCATATACGTTGCGCCGAAAATGGTATCCGGTCGCGTGGTGAAGATTTCGATTTTTTTATCAGAATCTACGATGTCAAAAAACATTTGCGCACCAACCGAACGACCGATCCAATTGGCTTGCATTTTTTTCATGGCCTCCGAAAACTGTACGGTATCCAAATCATGGAGCAAACGCTCGGCATAAGCGGTGATCCGCAACGACCATTGCAACATGGGGCGACGCTCAACTGGGTAACCGCCACGCTCTGAAACGCCGTCTTTAACTTCGTCGTTAGCGAGTACCGATCCCAAAGCTTCGCACCAGTTTACCAATGATGATTTGCGGTAAGCCAAGCGGTAGTTCATCAGCACTTCCTGCTGTGCACGCTCGTTCATGGCGTTCCATTCCGCTGCGGTGAATTGGGTTTCCTGGGTGGTCGTTGCCTTAACCGCGCCATTACCTTCCTGGGCAAAACGCTCAGCCAAAGCTGTAATGGGTTGTGCTTTATCCAAAGCAACATCATAATAATGCTCGAACAACAACAAAAAGATCCACTGTGTCCATTTGTAGTAGCTCGGATCGCAGGTGCGCACTTCGCGCTCCCAATCGTAGCTAAAACCTAGATTTTCTAGCTGTTGGCGATAACGATCGATGTTTTCAGCTGTGGATTTGGCAGGATGTACGCCAGTAGAAATGGCATATTGCTCGGCTGGCAAACCGAAAGCATCATATCCCATGGGGTGTAACACGTTAAAGCCCTTTAAACGTTTGTAGCGCGCAAAAATATCAGATGCGATGTAGCCCAAGGGGTGACCAACGTGGAGCCCCGCACCAGACGGATAGGGAAACATGTCCAATACATAGTACTTGGGGCGATCGCTGTTGTGGTTCACTTGGTACACCTTGTTCTCGTCCCAGTAAGCTTTCCATTGCTTTTCAATGTCGCGCGGCTTGTATTCCATGAGCGTAGTTGTAAATTTGTGAACGTTTTGAGAAAGGGGTTTGAGGTAAAATTAAAAACAGGAGCCTTGAGTTCGTGGCACTTTAAAAGAGCTTTATCAAACTCATTTCCGCTTAATACAGTAGATTTTACACTACCTTTGACCTCTACCTTACCAGTACCGTTCTTTTGTGTTTAATGCAACGTTGGGTTGGATCAATTCGTCCCCAAAGTCTGGTATAAATTTTTCGATGTGCGAAGATAGGATAATTATTATTTTTGAAGAAAGAACAACAAAATGCGATCCTTAATCAAAATCGGTTTATTGCTGCTAGTCGGCATCTTGGTGTACAATTATTTCTTTGGCACCGTAGCGGAAAAGGAAACTTCCACTAAGATTTTCCACCAAATCAAAGAATTGAGTACGGCGTCCTGGTCACTGCTTAAATCGGAGAAAGCCAAATTGGATCAAGGGAAATACGATACAGCGCTGAATAAATTGGAAAATATTTATTCCGATTTGCGCAATCATGCGCGTACCAACAACGACAATGTGTCGCTGGATCGCATCCGGGAATTGGATTTGCAACGCCAAGAACTGGAACAACGCATGCAAGAACTGGAGGCTGTAAAAAAACGGTTACCGCTGGGTGCTAAGTCATCCAGTCGAGCCGCCGAAGCTGCTAATGAAGAACAAGACCTCAAAAAAGACATGAAATCTCTATTGTCAGAAACGGAAACCTTGATGCGGCAAATGGAAAATTAAGCTTCAGTGCTTAGTTTTTTGTAAAAGAGCTTATTTTCGAGGTTTACATCCATTTTTGCTTATTTACTTGATATGTCGCAAAACGACTCTATTGCTACGCGCCGCACAAAACCCAATTACCTCTACGCTATAGTCAGCGTAGCTTTGGTGCTATTTTTATTGGGTTTCTTTGGCCTGCTGATCCTCAATGCCCAGCAATTGGTGAAACGGTACAAAGAGCAAGTCAATCTCATTGTAGAAATCAAGGCCGATGCTGCCGTTGAACAGGTCGGCGACTTGCGGCTGTACTTGCAGCAATCGCCTTATACCCGCCAGGGCTCTGTTCAATGGATCAATAAAGAGGACGCTGCAAAGATGATGAAAACGGAATATGGTGATGAATTTCTAAAACTGGATCTTCCGAACCCATTTCTTGATGTCATACTGTTCAACTTGCGTGCCGAATACTTGCAAGGCGATCAATTGCAACGCATCCGGGAGGAATTGAAAGCTTTGCCAGGGGTGAGCGACGTTTTTTACCAAGAAAACTTGATCAGTAGTATTGCCAACAACTTACAACGCGCCGGTTATTTTGCGCTGGGTTTGGGGCTTTTTTTTCTACTGGTTGCCGTTACTTTGATCCATAATACCATCCGATTGGCCTTGTATTCCAACCGTTTTTTGATCAAAAACATGGAATTGGTTGGCGCCTCTTGGGGCTTTATTAGTCGGCCTTATCTATTGCGTGCTGCTTTACATGGTTTGTTGAGCAGTATTTTGGCTTGTCTGGGTTTGTTGGGACTCATTTTTTGGATGGGCGCCCAGGTTCCCGAATTGACTTTATTGCAAGATGATCGCACTTTGCTGGGCGTGATTGGCGGTTTGCTATTTTGTGGTGTATTGTTGTATACTGCCAGCACCGGTTTTGCAGTTAATAAATATTTGAAGATGCGTGCCGACGATTTATACTAACATTCACGCTTCGCAAAAAAACGGGTTTTTCAGTCCGTACATTTACCACAGCAATCCGATTGACAAAAATTAAATTAACTTTGCTGCTCAAATTTTAAATCCATATGAGTACCAATCGACCGCCAAAGAAAAAAGGAGGAACGCCTGCCCCTAAAAAGCAGGTTACCGAAACTCCAAATGTAAGAAGAGAGGTTCCAGCTGCTCGTCCGGCAACCCCTTCTGTAGCAGCTCGTACCAGCGCAACTGCACCAAAAGTTGCCCGCGAAAAGAAACCTTTGGTTTTCAATCAAACCAACTATTATTTGCTTATCGCTTCTGCCGTGTTGATGATTATCGGTACTGCTTTGATGGCAGGAGGCGAGATGAAAGACCCTAATGTGTGGGATGAAAGCATCATCTATAGCTTCCGTCGACTTACGCTTGCCCCGATCGTTATGCTGGTTGGCTTGACTACTGGCATTGTCGCCATTTTCAAAAAATAACACCTTAAGCTACAACAATGGAAATTGTACGCTCCATTATTTTGGGTATTGTACAGGGCCTTACGGAGTTTTTGCCAGTAAGCAGTAGTGGTCATCTTGAGTTGGCCAAATATTTTTTGGGCGACCAATCCGGCGCTGAACAAAGTTTGTTGATGACCGTCACCCTTCACGTGGCAACGTCGTTGTCTACCATTGTTGTTTTTTGGAAAGACATCGCCAAGATTTTCAAAGGCCTTTTTGCCTTTAAATGGAATGAAGAGACCCAGTTTGCAGCAAAAATTGTAGTTTCAATGATCCCTGCCGTGATTGTAGGGTTGCTTTTTGAAAAACAAATTGAAGAGATGTTCACCCGGAACATCCTTTTTATTGCCGCTATGCTTGGGGTTACTGGTATTTTGTTGTTGGTAGCTCACCAAGCTAAAAAGACTGGCAAACCAGTTACTTTTTTGAATGCCTTAATTGTAGGGATCGCCCAAGCCATTGCGATTACACCAGGTATTTCCCGTTCTGGCGCTACCATTGGGACTTCGGTGATCTTGGGTATCGATCGCGAGCAAGCTGCTCGTTTTTCGTTTTTGATGGTGGTGCCTTTGATCCTTGGAAAATTAGCTAAAGATTTATTGGGCGGCGAGTACGGCAATACCGAAAGTGCAGGCTCGCTAGCGATTGGCTTTATTTTCGCGTTTTTAACAGGATTGTTCGCTTGTAGCTTGATGATTCGGATTGTCAAAAACAGCAAGCTGATCTATTTTTCCATATATTGTTTTGTTGTTGCTGCAGCAGTGGCTACGTATGTCCTTGTTTTTAAAGGGTAAAAAGAATTCGTTGAGCGAGTAGTCTTGATCAAAAGGCCAACTTAACGAATCTTCATGATTGAAGAAAACATTGAGTAATATGAGTGATGACGAACCTCCCTTACCGGAAGTCAATTATCTAGAAGGTGGCGTACTTTTGGTAGATAAACCCCAAACGTGGACTTCCTTTGATGTGGTGGCAAAAATTCGTTCCCGCCTTCGGCATTTGTACCACGTCAAAAAAATAAAAGTTGGACATGCCGGTACTTTAGACCCCATGGCCACTGGTTTGTTGATCGTATGTACGGGAAAAGAGACCAAAAAAATCACCGAATACCAAGAACAAGCTAAGGAATATACCGGCACCATGCTATTTGGCGCTACTACCCCTTCTTATGATGCCGAAACCGAACCAGATGCTCAATTCCCAATCCAGCATTTGGATGCCGATTTACTCCAGCAGGCCTTGCCACAGTTTTTGGGTGAAATAGAGCAAGTACCGCCTATGTTTTCAGCCATTAAAGTCGACGGGCAACCCCTATACAAAAAAGCCCGCAAAGGTGAAGTGGTAGAAATCCAAGCCCGCAAAGTACACATCTACACGTTTGAATTGACCCGTGTTGAACTTCCCGAAGTAGATTTTTTGGTACGTTGTAGCAAAGGTACTTATATCCGCTCTTTGGCGTATGATCTGGCCAAAGCCGTACACAGTGGCGCTCATTTAACGGCGTTGCGACGTACTAAAATTGGAGACTACAAAATCGAAGACGCTTATTCCATTGATGCTTTAATGGATAAATTGATTTTGCCATTAGAAAAAGAATAGCTTGCTACCTCAATACTTTGGGTAAAGTAACTTCCAATTTTTTGATCGGCGTACCATCACTCCAATTTCCCAAAGAAGTTTGCTGTGGCGTATTTCCCAAAGCATATTCACAATTGGCACCATTGTGTACACAATCTAACAACCCATCCAATATTTTCCAGTAAACATAATAATCTACCGCATCGGTTTTGCCGGTGAAGAAACTGCGGTAAATCGTTGGGTTGCGCATGCCACAGTCGTATTTTTCATTCAAACTGTAACATTCATTATGCCCGGCGGTAAGTGCGGGAGAGCCATGGTCGTCGCGGTACAAACGGATAAAATTGCGTGCTGGGGTATTTTTTGCTGATGAAAAAATCAAGCGTTGAAATGGCTCCCCTACAACATGGTCTTCAGTGCTGGAAACAATAACCAACTTCGTATCCGCAGGTAAATTTTTGTAGGATGACAATCGCGCGCCATTGAGCGGGCCGGTACCGGGAGCGCACAACAACAAAGCTTTGGGTTGTGGGATGCCCATTTTCTTGTATTTCACCCCCAAATATGCCGAAATTGCCCCGCCGTAAGAGTGGCCAACCATCACTAAATCCGAGGTGATGGGTCGCACATGATCTCCTTGTTTAAGTTCAGTTAAAGCCTGGCGAATAGCAGTAGCTACATTTTTTGGAAACACCTCTGAAGCCGGGAAAAACATATTCCGTTGATAACGCGGAAAGATAACGATGTTGCCTTTGCGCACTAGGTGCTCAATCCAATTGCCATACGCCATGGGGTTGATCGCCGCGTAGCCATGATTAAAAACGACAACATGGGCAGAATCAGGTCGAGGAGCAGCGGGTTCAAAAAGCCAGTAACCATCGGCACGTTGCGCGTAATTGCGAAACACCACGCTATCATGTTGGTACAAAGAACCTCCTGGATCACGAGAAGGCTGAGTGGGCAATACTTGCGCGTTACCTTCATCCCGCATCCAACCATAAGTCAAAAAAGACCCTACCACCACGCTCATCACCATCCCCCTGCGCGTCCAGGGGCCTATTTTATCAAGAAAACTATGCCAATCAATCATTCTAAAGTTCATCACTAATGCTTATATAGAAAAAAATCATTACAGGTCAGCTATAAAATAGCGTTCATAGGAAGATAACATTGCAGAATCAAAAAAGATTTACCCGCTATAAATCCGCGAAAAATGTACTTTTACGCCGAATAGGAGAAAAAAAAACATGCCTACAGCAGCTGCTATAAAAACCGTTGGTGTCATTGGAACCGGAAGTTTTGGAACTGCCATCGCCAATTTATTGTCGCGCAATACCGATGTACTGGTTTACAATCGGAAAGAGGCGGTTGTTGCGCAAATCAACAACGACCACGTCCTTTATGGCGTACCGCTTTCTCCTCGTATTAAAGCCACTACCGAGCTCAAAGAACTAGCTGAACACTGTAGCTTGCTTTTCCCCATTGTGCCTGCCGAAAACTTCCGCGGGATGATGAAACGTTTAGGCCCCCATTTGCGCCCCTATCATATTTTGATCCATGGCGCAAAAGGTTTTGACGTAAACGGCATTTCCGAAGAAGGCATTGCCCAAGGGCTGCTCCGCAAGGAGCATGTCCATACCCTAAGTCAAGTGATTACCCAGGAGAGCGTAGTGTGCCGTGTCGGTTGCTTGTCGGGTCCCAACTTAGCCGGTGAAATCATGGAGGGGCAACCTACCGCCACGGTGATCGGTAGTCTTTTTGACGAAGTGATTCAGATCGGCAAAAAAGTATTGACCAGCGATCAATTCCATGTTTTTGGCAACCATGATATATTAGGTGCAGAATTGGCAGGAGCGCTAAAGAATGTGATTGCCATTGGTTCAGGGATACTGCGCGGCAAAGGCTTAGGAAAAAACATCCAAGCCATGTTGATCACCCGCGGATTGATAGAAATGGTGCGTTTTGGCAAAACATTTGGCGCTACCAGTACTGCGTTTTTTGGTGTAGCGGGTATTGGCGATTTAGTAGCTACGGCCACCAGCAAAAACAGCCGCAATTTCACCTTTGGGTATCGCTTAGGACAAGGTGAAACGATAGAAGAAGTAAAATCCTCGATGCCTGAATTGGCCGAAGGAGTGCGCACCTTACAAATCACCTGGAAATTGGCGGAGCATTATCATTTGCGATTGCCGATCACGCAGATGTTGTACGAAGTGGTTTTTGAAAATTTCAACATTGACAAAGCAATCAAGTTCCTTATCACTTATCCATACGATGTAGATGTCGATTTTATGTAACCTGAATTAAGTACTGAGATGTGAGTACATAATCAACTCACAAGTCTTAGCGATTCGGTGCATCAGACGTTAAAAAAAAGCAGTTATGAACGTATTACTCAAACGGTTCCTTCCTCATCTTGGCGCAATAGCGATTTTCGCAATCGTTTCCGCTATCTATTTTTATCCGCAGTTGTCTGGAAAAGTTATGCAACAAACAGACATCATCTCGGTGCGTTCCATGAGTAAAGAAATGGACGATTACCGCGCCAAAACCGGTCATCAAGCACTGTGGACGAATGCCATGTTTGGTGGTATGCCAACCTATCAAATCAATTCCATCCGCGATGGCAACCAAACTGGTGTTTTTGATAACCTGGCGCAATTGTTCATCAATCGCCCGATTGGCCGTTTTATTTCCGCCATGTTGGCCTTTTACATCCTGATGATGGTGATGGGCGTACCCTTTTGGGCGGGCATCTTTGGCGCCATCACCTTTGGCTTGACCACCAACAACCTAATCCTTTTTGAAGCGGGTCATACCTCCAAATTGACGGCCATTGCTTATTTGCCTTTGATGGCTGCTGGTATACTGATGGCTTTCCGCAGACAATACATCAGTGGCGCGGCAGTTTTTGGCATCGGCTCCGCTTTGGAAATGTATGCCAACCACATTCAAATGACTTACTACTTGGTGCTCACCCTGCTTATTTTTGGTGTTGCGCGTTTGATATACGATATTCAGCAAAAAGACTTGTTGCACTTTGCCAAAGCGGCGGGAATCTTAATCATCAGTGGTTTGTTGGGTTTAGGTACCGCCACGTCCAACCTGCTTCCCACTTATGAATATTCCAAAGATACCATGCGCGGCGATGGCATTTTGCCGAAAGCAGAAAATACGGCTGCTGCACCACAAGCAACCGATATACAAGGCGCGAAAGGCGGTTTGGCCTATGATTATGCCATGCAATGGAGCAACAACACCTTGGATGTTTTTGCTACTTTAATTCCCGGTGTTGCCGGCGGCAGCAATCAAGAAGCGGTAAGTAGTGATTCTAAAACGCTTATCGACTTACGCAGCAAAGGATACAATGTACCTGGAACTTTTAAACTTCCTTTGTATTGGGGAGGATTACCGTTTACCATGGGACCGGCCTATTTGGGCGCAATTGTCCTGTTTTTGTTTGGAATGGGCATAATACTTGTCAAAGGGCCAGAAAAATGGTGGCTTTCCCTTGGGGTTTTACTCACAGTGTTGTTGTCGATGGGCAAACACTTTGACGTGCTCAACCATTTCTTTTTTGATTATGTGCCTTTGTACAACAAATTCCGCGCGCCTAGCTCGGTACTCAGTGTAACGGCATTTTTAGCGCCCGCTTTGGGGTTTTTGGCCTTGGCAAAAATAATTGATCCAACTACGGATCGCAAAAAAATCATACAAGCATTGCAAATTGTAGGCGGTGTTTTAGGGGTCATTACCCTGTTTTATGCCATCATGGGCTCTTCCTTTTACGATTTCAGCAGTCCTAGCGATCAACGATTGACCGATCAAGGCATTAGCGTTCCGGCCATTGTTGCCGATCGGAAGTCAGAAATGAGCAGCGATGCTTGGCGTTCCTTTTTGTTGATTGCCCTATGCGCTGGTTTGGTTTGGGCCTGGGCTACGGAGCGGATTAAGCGCAATGTCCTCATCATTGGGATTGGCGTTTTGGCGTTTTTTGATACGTGGTCGGTTGGCCGCCGGTATGTCAGCGCAGACAGCTTTGTGACCAAAAACAACTACCAAAACAACTTTGCGCCACGACCTGCCGATCAGCAAATTATGCAAGACAAAGATCTTTCTTATCGGGTGCACGACCTTACCATTGATGCTTTCCAATCTGCGCAAGCTTCTTATTTTCACAAAACGGTAGGAGGCTATAACCCGGCAAAATTGCAACGCTACAACGACATCATCGACCGCTACCTCCTCAAGGGAAATCAAGGTGTGTTTGATATGTTGAATACCAAATACTTCATCGTGCCAGGCGGACAGCAAAGTCCAGAAGGTGGACAAGCACCGCCAGCGATGGTTCAGCTTAATCCTCGCGCCTTAGGCAACGCTTGGTTCATCAATACCATCAAGCCAGTAAAAACACCTTTGGAAGAAATCAATGCCCTGGATACCTTACAAGCACGTACCCAAGTAGTGATCAACCAAGAGTTCGACAGCTACACCAAAGGCTTGAATATTGTACCTGACAGCGCTGCCAGCATTAAATTGACGCAATACGACCCGCAATCGCTGACCTATACTAGCAACGCCAAAACGGAACAGTTTGCGGTATTCTCGGAAATTTGGTACGGCCCTAATAAAGGCTGGCAAGCCTATGTAGACGGTAAGCCAGTGGAACATATCCGGGTAAACTATCTTTTGCGTGGCATGCGCGTTCCTGCTGGTAAACACACCATCGAATACAAGTTTGATCCCAAAAGCTACGAAACGGGTAAAATGGTTTCGGGCATCAGTTCAATCGTTTTGATCGGCCTTTTGGGAGTAGTGATTGGTACTTCAGTATGGAGTGCAATAAAGAACCCGCCGGTTGATGAAACACCGGTGGCGCCAACTCCACAGCCCAAACCAACGGCGCCTACGCCCGCAAAACCGGTTGATAAACCCGCGACTGCAGTACGTAGACCGCCAGCTACGCGCAAGGGTAAAAAGAAATAGTTTGAGAATATAGGGGTTAACTTCAAGTGATTCTAATTCGTTTCACTTGAAGTTAACCACTCCATGTTTTTGTGATTTAAGTACGTCAACAATGGCCAACCCGCGCATTCTACTCATCACTTATTACTGGCCGCCCAGCGGTGGATCTCCGGTATTGCGGTGGTTTAAATTTTCCAAACACCTCCCGCAGCTAGGTATTGAGCCCATCGTGTACACCGTATCCAATGGCGAGTACCCTTCCTACGATCATACGCTGGCCCAACAAGCGGATCCAAATTTGACGGTTTTGCACGAACCGATTTGGGAGCCTTACACCTGGTACAAACAGTTTTTGGGATTAAAAAAAGAAGCCAAAATCCAAACCGGTTTTTTGTCGGAACAACGCAAATCATCTTTCCGCGAAAACCTCTCCATTTGGATTCGCGGCAATTTTTTCATACCCGATGCGCGTAAATTCTGGATCAAACCCTCTATCAAATTCCTCAGTCAATACCTCAAAGACAACCCGGTTGACCTGATTGTCAGCAACGGCCCGCCGCACTCGGTACACTTGATTGGTTTGGGTTTGAAAAAAAAGTTCAACCTCCCCTGGATTGCCGATTTCCGCGATCCCTGGACCAATATCGATTTTTATCACAAACTTAAACTTACACCCTGGGCGGATGCCCGCCATCACAGGTTGGAACGCCAAGTGCTTCAGCATGCCGATTTGGTGACTACCGTAAGCTGGAACTGGGCTGAAGGCATGCGGAAATTGGGCGCCAAACGCGTGGAAGTTGTAACCAATGCTTTTGACGCCGAGGATTATCCAGCGGAAAAACCAGCATTAGAGCATTTATTTTCCTTCACCCATATAGGCTCGCTAAACAAAGACCGCAATCCGCATGCTTTTTGGAAAGTGCTGGGAGAGCGTTGTGCTCAGAATCCCGTTTTTAAAGCCCAGCTTAAGATTCGGTTGATTGGCGCTACCGATCGTGAAGTCATTGACCAGGCGATTGCTCAGGGTCTGGATGCGAACCTCGAGATTGTTGGTCAGATGGAGCACCATTTGGTTTTGCAAGAACTATTTAAAGCGCCAGTGTTACTGTTGCCGCTCAACGATACGCCCAATGTAATGGGCATTGTACCTGGCAAATTGTATGAATATTTAGCCAGCGCCCGCCCCATTTTAGCATTTGGTCCATTACAAGGCGATACGGCTCGAATAATTCGTGAAACCGAAGCTGGAGAGATTTTTGCGTTTGATGATGCGGCTGGAATTGGCGCAGCAGTTGATCGTCTGTACGCCCAGCATCAACAAGGAGGCATTCCGGCGGTTGCTGGAGCAATCGATACGTATTCGCGTGCCAATCAGGCTAAAAAAATGGCCGGGTTTATACGGGAATTGATTGCAAAATAACCGTTTTTTTAATTGTCTTTTTGCTCATTGTCTGAGACAGATTTCTCCTGCGCAGACGCGATGAATCGCGTCTCTACTTGGTCAATCACCGCTTGTACACTTTCCAAAGGCATATTGAGAATATCGGCAATTCGCTCTGCTTTAAAACCTTCTTGTAGCAATTCGGGTACAGCTTGGTGAAGAAGCTCATCTTTTGCGATTTCGATTCCTTGTTCGATTCCTTGCACAATTCCTTGTTCAAGACCCTGTTTTTTGAATTCTTCTTTTACGGCTTCTTCGAATCCCATAGGTTGATTTGCGTTGGTGATGACCATTATTTCTTGTTCAAATTTAGTTTTTATTTCCAAATTATCAAAATCCACATAGAGCGCGATAAAACCAATTATTGCCTTAATGCGGTTCTTTGGGATATTGCGTTTAAACAAACGGCGGATCATATCGAGTTTTAGATGAGCCAATTTTTGTTCATCCTTGGGTTTTTTCAAATATTGCCACGCTGCTTCCACTACTGCCGTAAACGGGATATTAGAGCTGGTACAAGATTCTGGTTCGAGCTACAAATGGCCAAAATTCACTCTAATTTCGTTACAAAAATGCTCATGTAGCGCTGCTACACTCCGCTTTTTGCGCCTCATTAGAGTAAATTTTAGCTCATTTTCGCCATCGAACCAGAATCCTGTACCAACTCTGATCTTTCGCCAATTCACTAGGAAGGTGATCAAGCAATACGTAGGTGTTAAATTTATAGTTGACTTCTGATCCGAAAAAAGTTTCATTGAATTCTTTGAAATGGTATTTTCGATTTCGATCTGTATAAATGGCGAGCCCGGTTACTGCGCGTTGAAATTTATCGCGAATGCGGTAGCTGCATTCGTAAAAGCGTTTAGCAAAGTAAATATCGCGATAGCCTTGTACTTCTACATGTATCAAGAACCAAAGGTCTTGACCGTTTTTATGCCACGCTTTGATGAGCTTATCCGCTTAGCGTTTGAAACTCGGGTTATCGGGTAACAAGTGCTGGGGCAATATAAATTAACATTTTCAACTTGATCTTTTGAATTTCAGCTTCCTTATTTTTTCGTTACAATGTCCTGCATTGCGCCTCAAAAATAAGTCGCTGAAATCCAAAATCTCTGCGTTGAATTCTATCAATTTATATTGTCCCAGCACTTAGTTTTTGTAATTCAGTATCCAGGAATTCAAACCCTCGTTCAAAATCAATGCATTCAGCGAATGCTGGAAAAAAATAGCGGACAAAGTCGTCCACCAGGGTTTCAATGATTCCTTTCCAAAGATTGTCTTTTGTGATGGCCATACACAGTGTTTATTGGCCAAATATAAACATTTAGTTTTTTTTTAAAAAATACAAACACAATTATTTTTAACAAAAACCTCACATTTATCCTATGTCATCGTAAGAACCAATAACATTTGACGACCATTCCCTTGCTCAAACGTGCGTCCTACCGCTAAAATCGGCACTAGCATAAATACACTCTATTTTTATATTGATATTATTTTTTTCTATTTATTTTTGAGCTGTGAAAAACAAATCATGATCTCGTGAAACCGACGAACCTAACAGCGGCCATAACCTTCGCTCTTTTTAGTTTAAGCTTTGATGTTTTCCAAGTGCCGGAAAAGCCAGTAGCGACAACCTGCAATTGTTCTATTTACATTCCAGACGTATTTTCTCCCAACAAGGATGGTAAAAACGATACGTTTCACCCGTTCCCAAGCACCGGATGTGTGTTTACCAACTATCATCTTCGTGTTTATGATCGGTGGGGATCGGTAGTTTTTGAAGGCACGAGTCCCGACCAAGAATGGGACGGTACCGTAAAAGGAGATCTACCACTGTCTGCTAATTACCTTTATGTATTAACGTATACCGTTGACGAAGCCGGAAAAGTGAAAAATAAAACTGAAAGCGGCAATCTAACCTTGCTGTTATGATTCCTGGTTACCCTTGAACAGCTTTTACGATTCGCTGATACAGGCGATCGAGGTGTTGGGTTAGTGTGTACTGTTCTTGGATCCGGGTAGCGCCCTGGTTGCCCATCTGAGCGGCCAGGGTGTTGTTTTTTGCCAAAGCAATCATATGCTCGGCCATGCCTTCGTAATCGCCTTCATCCACCAGATATCCTGTAAGGCCTTCCAACACCACATCTTTAATCCCCGCATGTCGGGTAGAAACAACGGGTAAGCCCGACTGCATGGCTTCCAAGATCGCCACTGGCGTACCTTCTGAATCGCCATCTTCAGCGCGGATAGAATGCTGCACAAAAATACGCACCTGGTGGTGCAAAGCCGCAATCTCGGCAGGCGATTTGGGTCCGGTAAAAGTGATTTGATCGGCAATGCCGAGCGATTGCGCCAAAGTTTTGCATTCCGCCCACAGCGGACCGTCGCCCACCATGATCATCCGTGCTCCCGGAACAGCCTGCAAAGTCAGCGCAAAAGCTTTGATGGTCAAATCGGGCGCTTTTTTTCCCGTAAACCGACCAACTGATAAGAATACCGGCGGGGCTGCCAGATGATCGGCGTAATGAAAAAGTGCGCTGTTGGGTCCATAAGGGTTGAGCACCAATTTTTCTGCGGGCGCACCTAATCGTTCCAATTGCGCCTGCATATCCGTAGAAACCGGGAAAATGGTATGCGCCAATTGAAACATTTTGGGATACTGCTTTTTGTAGCGTTCCAGCGTTTTGTAATGATAGGCATCGCGACCATGAAAGTGCACCAACAGGGGTACGCCCGCCTGAGCACACACATCCATGACGCTGACGCCCACTGGGCCATACTCCGCCAATACTGCCTGAATGTTGTGTTTTTTTAAATAGGCTACCATCGCTTTTTTACGAAAAAAATACCCGGTTCCGTTCTCGCCAAACACCCGATCGATGCCCGTTTCGATGTAGTTGACTCCTTTCCAATCGGAAGAAAGCGGTTTGCCTTGCCCATCGTAAATAGGATGATAACCCATTTTGGGTAGACTATAAAAATGGTGCACCTGTACAGGCAATTGCTTCAGGTGCAAACTGATAAATGTTTCCGAGTAAGTGGGGATCAGCGGGGTAACAATGGCAACGTTCATGCTAGTATTTTTGGAGAAAAATAATACTTCCCTCTGGATGGAAAGGTGAAATTTTGACGAATTTATTTTTTTGACCTGCGAGGCGCAAAGCGCAGCCATAGCTAACACTACGGCGAGCATTTGCAACGCGGCAGGACGAAAAAAGAAAGAGACAAAAATCACCTGGTCATCCTGAGGGAAGTATATCTTTGGGCAAAGATTATAAAAAATCAGGAATGCAAAACATATTGAGTTGGCAACCTTCTAAATTTATCTTCAACCCCAAAACGCGACATTGGGCCGCCAACCCGGCTCATGTAAGTCCGGGTTCCTGGTATTTGGTTGGGCTGTATGTTGCCGCTTATGAGCGCGTCATTAGAGCCTATGGCTGCGGTCATTTGCTTGATTTGGGTTGTGGTATGGTTCCATTCTATGGTTTGTACAAAGAACAAGTAAGCGAAAACACCTGCATTGATTGGGAAAATTCCATGCATCCCAACCCTTACCTCGATGTAGTGGCCGATTTGAATCAACCCTTCCCCCTACCCGATCAGCAGTTTGACACCGTTCTTTGTACCGATGTACTCGAACACATTGCCGATCCCTTTGCTTTTATGGCGGAAACTGCGCGGGTAATGGCGCCCAATGGCCATCTCCTACTCACCGTACCTTTTTTCTATTGGTTGCATGAAGCGCCTTATGATTATTACCGCTACACCGAGTTTGCGCTTCGAAAAATGTGTGCGGATAATGGTCTTGAAGTGGTTGAGCTCCAAGCTTATGGCGGTTATCCTGATGTGTTACTGGATTTGCTGAATAAAGGCGTGGCAAGTAAGCGTTGGGCGGTTAAGTTGTTGTTGTCTTTCGCCAAGTTGTTCCAAAAAACAGGCATTTACCGGCGGGTAAGGGCAAAAAGTGAAGCGAAGTTTCCGTTGGGGTATGTGGTGGTAGCTAGGAAGGGGGGCGCTTGAGGGTGTATTACCCCTCCATCTCTTTTTTCCGCCCCAATCTCCCCAACAACCCATCTTTTACGGCCACTAAGATAGTGCCGTAAGCGCCCAACTTACCAGTCAGCAGCGCCTTCATCAAAAGATATCCCAAATAAACCAAGCCATTGATAAAAAATAGCACCGGATTGGGGCTGAGGTTTTTCCACAAAAAATAGGTGAGGTTGCGGGTGCTGTAATAAACTTTAAAGCCACCTTCCTCCAGCAAAGGCTCCGACCATCTCTTCTTCAGTGCCTTGGAATCGCTCCACCAGGAAGTCTCCAGATCTTGCAATTTGCTATCGGTAATCATCCAAATGGAACCGCCTTGCTGAATGATGCGGTAAGTGTATTCGGTATCATCGGCATAAAGGAAAAGCTGTTCATTTGGAAAACCAATGGCCGTGATGGTAGCGCGGGGCAGAAAGAGGCCGCCATAAGGTGCTTGTAAAATCGAAACCTTGGGCAATAAAGCACTTGTAGTTGGAAGTGATTTATTGCCTTTTTTTAACAACATGCTTTCCAGGCTAAACCCCAAAAAACTATTGGGTTTGTCTTGAAAGTAGCGCACTTCCTGCCCTTGCGCCGCTTTTTGTAAATTGGGTAAATTGCGGTAGCGGTAAGACAACAATGCAATAGGCTTTTCGGTGCTAATTTGTGTCCATTCCTTAGCTAAAATTGAAACGGTATTGGGCTCAGGCAAGTTATCGTCATCTAGCAGGTAGACAAATTCAGCATTGAGCTCGTAGGCTTTTTTTAGTCCTATTGAAAAACCTCCGGCGGAGCCAAGGTTTTCGGTTTGAGTAAGGACGAGGATTTTTTCAGTATAGTCCGGAAAAGTTGCTTTAATTTTTGCCTTTAAATCATAGGTAGAGGCGTTATCGACGATGATCAATTCGCTTATTAACGATTCACTTAAAATTGCGGGAATTACTTGTTCCAAATGGCTCCAACGATTGGCGTAAGTTACGGTTACTCCAATTACCTTAAATGGCGTTGAAAGGTTTGCTTCATCACTCATTTTCAGTTGTTTGAAGATTTTTCTGAAAGCGATCCAAGAGAATCAAAACCAAGATCTTGAGCATTAAAAATGGCCGAGGGTAATAGGTAAACAATTGAAAGCTTTCTTTAATGATACGACCAAAATTATTGCGCATCATCGGTGTCTTCGCATAGGTTAAGAACAAATACCATTCGGCAACGGGGACGGAAGATGGGTCAAAATCTGCGGAAATCATGGGCAATTGCGCCTTCCATTTGGGCATAAAATGGGCATCAAATTCTTTAAAAAAACGCGCATCGTAATTGGCAGTTGATATATGTTCAATCAAAATATCATAAGCTACCTGTACCCGGGATTGCTGACTTACCCGCAATGAAAAATCCATATCATAACAATGGAAATTCTTTAACTGAACTTCATCAAAAAGTAAGTTGTCAAAAATACTTTTTCTGCAGGCTATTAAAACGCCATCTAGCGAAACAACATCGCCAGCCTTGGCATTCGAATCAATTTTTTGTAAATGGACAATCTCTCCTTTAGTCGTATGCTGAAGAATATTGATTTTCCCAAATCCTTTATTACCGCCAAAAGTAAACCATTTTTTTCCAAAAATCTTACTGCCTGCTACTCCTATTGCGCCAACGGATGGGTCATTGAAATGCTGCAAAAGTAAAGTGCCCCAATCTTGAGTATGAAAGAGGATATCCTCATGTACAAAACAAATGAGGTCATATTTCGCTTGTTTTCCGCCAAGGTTATAGGCTTGACAAATTCCATAACGCCCAGTGGAATTGTCTACCACAATCAATTCGTATTCTAGGCCGATGGTTTCGGCAAGGCTCCGTTTGAACTGTTCTAGTAAATTTGTAGATCGATGGCAAATGACTATCGAAATCATTTAGTTTTTAATTTTGAGCGTATGCGAAATTAACGCAATGCAAAGATATTGAGTTGAAGATCAAAGCCCTCCTTTTTTAGCCCCATGAATGGTCGGTGCGTATAGTTTTTGGCCTCTTGGATATAGTATCTAAATCCAGCCGCGGTTAATATCTCGAGTAACGCACCTAACTTTTGAGTTTCTCCTGCCAAACTGTGGTATTCTAAGAAAATACGTTCTACTTGACCTAAATCGTTGCGAATGTCGTTTAACACTTCAAATTCTGCGCCTTCAATATCTAATTTTAAAAAATCAACCGGCTGATTTAAGTAATTCTTCAGCTTTGCTGTTTTGACATAAACTGGAGTTCCTTTGTTTTCAGCATCGATAAATAGTGAACCCGACATGGAATTTCCGGAATAGAAAACCAATTCTTTTTCTTCATTCCATACCGCACGATTTAATATTTCTACATTTTCCAATTGCAAATTGCTTACATTTTTTTGTAAAACCTCAAAAGTCTGAGGATCTGCTTCAAACGCCAGCACCTTTGCATTAGGGAAACGCCATTTAAAATAAAATATGCTTAACCCTATGTATGCGCCACAATCGATGATAAATGGCGTGGGTTTATTTGTTTCAAAAAAATAACATTCTTCCTCAAACAGCTCTTTGATGGTTCCAGAAAAACCTATCCCATCCGTAAATTCGAATTTTTTACCCATAAATGTTCCAGAGCCCGGAGAATGAAGATGTTTTCTGCGGATTCGGTACAACTCCCGGAAATAAAGTCCTGGAAATATTTGGTAATTGACCAGCCAATAGAAAAGATTTCTAAACTTGGTAGAGATTTTTTTCAATTGACTTTTAGATGTTGTCATGACGTAATTTTTGGTTAAAAACTCTTTACTTGAGCTGAGTGAAATTAGTCCAGTAATGACTGCAAGTATTTCACCAAACCGTTGATCTGGAAAAAGCTTTTCGAATAAGGATTAAAGCCCCTCCATTCATAAAACGGGACACTATTTTAAACCGCCAAAACCAAACGCTGGCCAATAAATAGCGACGCAATCCGCCGGTTACATTTTTTAATCCTTGCGCCTGTTGCGCAAAATGATAAGAAAACAAAGCGTTTTTAAGCTTTAGTTTGGTTCTATCCATGAAATGCGGCTTTTTTGCCACGGCAGTACCATTTCCTATGCCCAATTGTTGGTTTTGATGCAAGCGATATTCCGTCAAAACGGTAGGTAAATATTTTAACCCATCTAGGGCGGCAGCCATCAAAGCCAGCCAACCATCGTGCCACCAACCTTGCGATTTAAGGTCGGGAAAAGGCAAAGCGCTTTCTTTTAACCTAGAGTGAAAAGCCACTGTGGCTCCCGTCACAAAATTCCTTCCCATCATCAGGGATTTCAGGGCATTTTGATTATTGGTCCATTTGGATGCTGTTTGTGGGGTAAATTTCATGAGATCCCACAAAAAGGATTGAATACGTTTTCCTTGATCATCAATTAGGTAAGCATTGGCAAAAAGCAATAAACAGTCTGGGTTGGAAATAAAGAAATCTCGATAGTTGGCCGTTTTTTCGGCAAGCCACACATCATCTTGATCGGATAAAAAAATCAATTCATGGGTACAAAGGGAAATGGCTTTGGCGAAATTTTCGCGAGCGCCCAAGTTAGGTACGTTGACATGAATTTGCACCGGAAATGGGGCTTTGTCTTTAAAGTTTTCGAGCAGAGCAAAAGTCCCATCTGAAGAATTATCATCACAAACAATCAGCTCATCGGGTAATACGGTTTGGATAAGGAAGCTATCCAATTGCTGAGCGATGAATTTTTCACCGTTGTAAGTACACAGGGCGATGCTGATTTTCATGCTTTTTAAATTATTATCGCATTGCAAAAATATTCAATTGCAAATCGTATCCTTCTTTTGCCAAGCCATTAAAAGGGCGTTTGGCATAATTATTTGCTTCTTGAATATAGTATCTAAATCCTGCATTTTTCAAGATCAACAGCAGTTCTCCTAATTCTTGCTCTTGTTTGGCAACGCTGTGGTACTCAATAAATATTCGACTTACCTGTTCTAAGTCATGTTGAATATCTTGTAATACGGCTATTTCAGCACCTTCAATATCCAGTTTCAACAAATCAATGGGTAAATGGAGAAAAGGAAGAAGTCGAGTAGTAGTAACTTTAATGCGTTTTCCTTTTTGATCAACGTTGACTACTGCCGAGCCCGACATATTGTTCTCAGAATAAAAATCGAGTTCTGTTTCTTCATTCCAAACGGCCTTATTAATCAGTTCAACTCCATTAAGCTCCTGTTCTGATAAATTTTGTTGAAGTACTTTAAAAATATTAGGATCGGCTTCAAATGCTGTGATTTGGGCTTGTGGAAATAGTTTTTTAAAATAAATAATACTTAATCCAATATAGGCGCCGCAATCAATTATCCTTGGAGCTGGGTTGCTTGTTTCAAAATAATAACAATTATCAACAAAGAGCTCCTTGATATTGGCTAAAAATCCCGGACCATCAAAATAATGTATTTTTTTGCCTTGAAAAGTAGTAGTCCCGTTTTGTGCATCCGGCGATTTAAAGATCTTTTGATATTGGCGAAAATGTAATCCAGGGTAAATAGGGTAATCTAATACCCAATAGATCATAAAACGGATTCTGACTTTCAAAAGACCTACCAACTGCAATATTCGATTCATACAATTGTATTATAATGCTACTAATTTATCCATTCATATTTCCCAAAAACAACACCATAATCATAATTTCCGTTGCGAGAAAATTCAGATCCTGAGTCTAGCACCGAAAATTGGCAAACGTCTTCAGCAACATCAATTTGAATGACTTGGGGAATATGAATAAATGCATGAATAGAGTAATTTCCGCGAATTAGAAAATGATCAGCAATTTCTAAAATGGTTTCCGATTTTAAAACTGCGGTTTCAGCAGCAAAAACCCTACGTTTAAAAGAATCCAAAATCATCACAAATAAGCTATACGGGTGTTTGACTTGCCGAATAGCCAAATGAAATTTCAATCTAATTTTGTCTTTGTAGTAAAACTCAGCAGTAGGTTTGTCCTCTTGGTCAACAATTTCAATGCGCTCAAAACCAACCGCTAATTGATTATCCTTATGTAGAGGTTCAAATACCGTATCGACATTTACACCATTACTCAAATAGTCTTCAACAATATCATCGATAGGGCCGCTTGACCTAAGTCGTCCTTTTTCCAAGTAAATGCCTTTTTTACATAACTGCATGATAGAAGGAAGGTGGTGGCTCACAAATAAGATGGTACGTCCATCTTTGCGGGTAATGTCATCCATCTTACCCAAACATTTTTTCTGAAATTCGGCATCTCCCACCGCTAACACTTCATCTACTACAAGAATATCGGGCTCTAAGTGGGCAGCTACGGCAAATGCCAATCGCACAAACATCCCGCTGCTGTAGCGTTTTACGGGTGTATCTAAAAATTGTTCAACCCCACTAAAGTCTACAATTTCATCAAACTTTTGCTTGATTTCGAATTGCGACATCCCAAGTATAGCTCCATTGAGATAGATGTTTTCCCTGCCTGTTAATTCGGTGTGAAACCCAGTACCTACTTCTAATAGTGAAGCAACTCGGCCAGATAACTCCAATCTTCCGGTGGACGGCTCGGTTATCCGTGAAATAATTTTCAACAAGGTGCTTTTGCCCGCTCCATTTTTCCCTACAATGCCAACAGTATCACCTTCATTTACATCAAAAGAAAGATCTTGCAATGCCCAAAATTCCTCTTTAGTAAAATTAGAGGTACTAGCCCTTCCTAATACTCTCTTCCCGACGGATTTTATATTCTTCGCTACCGTTTCTCCAAGCGTATTGGCACCTTGCTTTTTTTGATGGAAAATTTGATATTTTTTTCCCAGATTCTCAGCCTTGATTACATTGTTGCCCATGCTAGCGCTAGGTATAAATTATTGACGAAATGCTTTTATTGGCCGTCATAAATTATTACAACGTTGCCAAAAAAATCAATTTTATATTAAATCCGCAAAACTTCGCTCCATTCTGCGAAATTGATACACTCCCAGAAATAAAAAACAAACAATCACCCCTATCGATATCCAAAACGGCAATTGCATTAGAATCACACTCTCACCGGTAATAGCCCATCTGAAACCGTCAATGATGCCAACAATTGGATTTAAACTAAACAGTGGCCGCCACGCTTCTGGAACTCTAGAAATGCTATACCCCACTGGCGACAAATACAATCCAAATTGTACAATAAAAGGCACAATGTAGCGAAAGTCGCGATATTGGACATTCAAGGCAGCGACAAACAGACCTGCGCCCATGGCTGCCAATAATACCAGTAGAAAAAATACGGGTAACATCAACAAACGCCAGGTTGGTTCAACCCCATAGTACGCTAGCAACCCAAAAAGCAGGAACATTGAGATCAAAAAATCGACCAAACTAGTAGCGACCGAGCTGAGTGGAATGATGATCCGCGGAAAATAAACTTTGGTGATGAGTCGCTCATTGGCAATGATGCTATTGCTGGCGTCACTGAGCGCAGTGGCAAAAAACATCCAAGGCAATTGGGCGGCAAAAACGAAGATGGCATATGGCTGTCCATTGGGGGTATTCAAACCTACAAACCGATTGAAAACCAATAACAAGATACCCATCGTGAGCATCGGGCGCAAAATAGCCCAGGCAATACCGAGCTTGGTTTGCCGGTACCGAACTTTGATGTCGCGCCAAGAAAGGATGAACAACAATTCTCGAAACCGCCAAATATCAAGCCAATAGTTTTTTTCAGTTTTACCCGGTTCAATGATGATCCGATTCATTTTCTCTTACTTGTGCTGTTCATAGGAATCTCTTATCAAAACGTTGACAAAAGTAGCGTTTTTTTCGAGAAATGGAAATGTGGAGCACCTACCCCTTGATTACCCGCTCCGCCTGCAACGCATGTCTTTCCTGATGGGCAATGTAAAACCCAAAGGTATCCCCCAACTTCAAACGTATCCACTGGGCAATGGAGATGGGTATCCGCACCTGATTGAGGTTTACCATACGAGCTTTGTCGATTAATGTCAGCAATTGCTCTTGTTGATCAATGAATTTAGCCAAAACTTTAATGGGATCAACCACCTCGGGCGGAACAGCGTTCGCGGGCGACTTCATTTTGGTTTTGGAGTCTGGTAGCATCACCTTGGTAAAATAGGCGCCTAAATATCCGCTGCGAAAAGATGCTCCTGGCTTATTCCCTCTTGATTGGGCGCGCTGAATGGCGGTTTCAATGGCCGTTAAATAATAATCCCCATAGACATTAAGGTGTGCTAAACATTGTGCGGCACTCCAGCGATCCGGTGCTGGTTTTTGCAACAGCTGCTGCCGTGGAAGATTTTGCCATTCTGTTACTGCTTTGCTTAGAATGGCTTCGGTACGTTGGTGAAATTGATCCAATAAAGTCTGCGTATCCATGTTTTTTTCTGCAAACCTAAGGGGATAAAACGGGTAAGTTCTTGGTAAAAACCAAGATTATAGACAGCTCAAATTTTAATTTGTCCCAGCATTTTGCTAAAATTAGTGGCATCCATCCCCAAATAGTTGGCGATGTATTTGTGCGGAACCAATTGTAGTAAATGTGGGCTTCGTTGTAGCAACGTTCGGAAACGTTGTTCTGCAGTATAGGATTGGAGCTCAATTTGCCGCGCTAGTACGCCCTCAAGCGTTTTACTGATCGCCAAACGCAAATAACGCTCTAGCAGAGGGTGACGTAGCAAAACAGCATCAAAATCCTGAAAACTGGCTCGCAAAAACTTACTCGGCGTCAGTGTTTCAAACCAATACCGGGAAGGTTGCTGTAGTAAAAAAGAATCTGCAACACCCGAAAAAGAGATGGGATAGGTAAATACCAAAGTGGCTTCTCGACCATCTTCGCCAATGGCATAAGCACGCTGTACACCTTCGAGTACGAGGTACAAATATTTTTCCACCTCCCCTTCGGCAGTTAGAATAGATTTACGTTTGGCTTCATGCTGATGAAAAATCTCGATTAGGTCATGCAGGATGGCTTCCGGTAACGTTGGCCATAAATGAGAAAAGTAGTCGCGCGCACCGGTCATCTAGATTAGGGTTAAAGGACTTAGACCATTAGTATATTGGCCGTTTTTTGGCAAAAAAACAAACATTGGTTTAAGAGCTTGAACCAAAGCTAAGGTAAATTTTGGTATTTATAGCACCTATGCTTTTTCAAAACAAAAAGGCGCTTTGAATAGACGCCCCACACTAAATGATCCTCTAGCAAAAAAAAATAATCATTTAGTCGTATATCTTAGAGTGCGTTTGGATTTTTAGTTCACAAGCAGAGTAAGACAAAATCTGCAGCGTGAACTAAAAATCCAAACCCACTATAAAAGGCCTTAGACCTTATGCAACCTATTGGAATTTTAGCTTAGCAATAATGCTTTCGGCAATACAATTCCCTTGTTTAAACCCTTCTTCGCAAGCTCGACGCATGTGCACGCCCGCAAAAATTCGGGAATGATAAGCTTCTATACCAGCTTGTTGGAAATTATTGAATTGCCGTGGGCTAAATCCTTTATCTGTATGTTGTGAATCCGTAAAAGACCGATTGCCAAACAAGTGCGTCAAAATGTAAGAGGATGCACCTGCATTAACCGATGTACCTGAAGTATAATCAGGATACGGCGGCGTCGGAACCGGTGAACTCCAAGATGGTGCACCTAATACTTCTCTGATGTAAGTTACTGGGCGCTGCAAATTGAAAGTATACTTAGAATACCAGCAAGAAATGAACCCGTCTCGAGTACCACAAGATAAAAGCACATACATTTTTAGCGTAGTCATGATCTCAAGATCAAGCTGATCAACCAACTGATTGGCAATTCCGATCCAAGATCCCGCAGGTGAACCTGATTCGCTAGGATTGTTCGCCCAGTATTTACCAATGCTAATTTTTCCTTGATCCGTAGAGGCATCAAGTACCTCTTTTACATCTTTATAATAAGCGCTGTTCGGATCTTCACTGTATGGATAAGGCGGCTGTGGCTGACAAACTTGTGCCCGTTCGATCACCAATGGCCGACTTTCCCACCAGAAAGGCATCATGAATGACTGGTTTAAGGTGGAGCCAATCCAATACTGCGGATTTCCCACTCTTGAACGCTCAACATAAGCCTTGGTCCCCATAGCAGCTCTACCATCGGCAGCAGCCCATTTAATTATTGCTATAGCCAATTGATCAGCAAATTCCTTTGAATTTTTCATTACGTCTTGGCTCAACTGCTTTGTTATGCGTAGTTCATCAGCCTGCCGATCGGCAGTAGCATCAAGAGAAAACACCGAACCGCTAGAGATACCGGGTGTTAATTCAGCAATCACTTGTGGCGTAGCGTGGCATATTACGATGCCCCAATCATAACGCTTATTTGGATCTGGCTTAGGTAGATTGGTCAAGCCGTTGAGCTGACCTTCCAACGACCGGTGTCCAGGCATTCCGTGAACCATTGATTCATACATTGTAATCGCAGTATACGCGTACAGACGTGAAGCATCCAAGGCAAATAAGCCGGTGCGTTTAACAGTATTATAGGTCTGTTTCATCCATTCTTGCGGCAATTCTGCTTTGAACTCGGTAGTTGGAGTTGAACCAAGGTCAGTAATTTCATTGTCGCGGTTACAGGAAAAACCGAATACCATCAATGCTGTGAGTAGCAGTCGAAAACATGGGAGTACAATTTGCTTTTTCATAAGAAATGACTTTAGAGTTTAAAAAAATAGTAAAACTTTCATGTAGATAGCCTCTAAAGTCATTAATAATAGTATTACTATTATTTCCTGCAAAAATGTGAACTTATCTGAATATTTGCAAATTCTTACATCACTTTTTTTCAATGCCGTTTTGGGAGGATGGAAAATTGCTCCAAGAGTGGGTATCTAAGCTGCTCTTTTTAAACCAAATAAGTATCCAAGATGTATTTTTTACCCAACCATTTTATTGTAGATTTTAACAGTTCCTTTAATCAAAAAAGAATCTTCTGGCATTTTACTGACATTTTAATTGAAGACAACCAATCTTATACGCTAAAGTTAAAACAACATACATTTCCACCACGTTTCACAGTTAATTTTGGAACCCAAGTTTTTTCAATATTGTTTTTAAGAGTGTGTTTGGATTTTTAGTTCGCAGGCGAAAATGAGTCAAAATTTGCACCAACGAGGCGTAAAAAACGGAGTGTAGCAACGCTACATGAGTATTTTTACAACGAAGTTGGGGGGAATTTTGGCCATTTGCAGCGCGAATAAAAAATCCAAACACACTCTAAGCTAAAAATCCTTCAACTATGAACACCAAACAAATTTTCATCCTGTCGATTCTAGGAATCTGGATGGCCGGTTGTGCAAGTGTTAAGGTCAGCAATATGGCCAACATCAACTTCAACACTTACCGTAAATTTACATTTGTTCAGCCCGAGCTTACTGGGCAGCAAAGTAACCCTTTGCTCAAAAGCGGCATCACGGAACAGAACATCCAACAAGCAATCACCGATGCCCTGGCTATCAAGCACATTACGCGAGACGATCAAAATCCCGATTTTTTTGTCATGTACCACGAGTATTTTGAGAAAGAAGTTAAAGCAGTGCCCAATAACACTTCACCTTACAATGGCTTCGGTTATGGCGGTTGGGGTTTTGGGCCAGCGCGATTTGGATTCCGAGGGGCGTTTTTTCCAATCAATTACGGATCTTATTACAATCCCTGGAATACGGGGATGCATAACGAGCAGTTTCTGGACGGCGCGTTGGTAATCGATGTGATTGATGCCAAGAACAATCAGTTGATTTGGCGAGGAAGTATTGAAAATCCGGTCAACAATGTCGCCAATTTGGGCAAACAATTTGCCAGGGAAGCTAAAAAGATCTTGGATAAATATCCGGTGCAGTAAGGAGGAGCGTTCCCATCCTTCTAGATATTTTGCTAATGAGCGGTAGTTAAAGCTTCCAGATCTTTGGGATCTGGAAGCTTTAATTTATTAGCGTTAAGGAATGGGCAATCTGTATTACTCAAAAATCGTAGCCACACTTAGCTTGAGGTCAAAATACTGCGCACTTACCTCATCTCCTATATGCAGCAATTCACTAAATCGATACGCATTGCCAATAGGTTCCCAATAGCGATTAATCTCTTTTTTTCCCTAAGAGTGTGTTTGGATTTTTTATTCGCGCTGCAAATGGCCAAAATTCACCCCAACTTCGTTGTGAAAATACTCATTTAGCGCTGCTACACTCCGTTTTTCACGCCTCGTTGGTGCAAATTTTGACTCATTTTCGCCTGCGAACTAAAAATCAAAACACACTCTAAATCAATGATCCAACATTCTGGAATTCCACTGCTGGCATAGAGCGGAAGTTTTATGGTGCTATCGTAATAAAACGAAGTATCGGCCACCTCAATGATCAACAGCACATCTTCACTATGCGGCAACTCGTTTTCATAAAAGTCACTCCGGTTTTTTAGGATGGCGACATCAGGTTCTGGTTCTGAGTTATTTCCAGCAATGATGGGATTATGAATACTGATAATGGCTTCGTCATCTACCAGCACGCCGAGTAATCTGTTTAGTTTTGTTACAGTTTTTACATGCTTACTACTTTTGGGGCTCTTTTCAAAAATTTCTCCATTGATCAATTCAACACCGTGCTCTGGCAAAATGCCAACTTCGGCCATTTTTTGGTATTCTACTACGGAAAATAAGCGTTTTTGGGGTTGGATCGACATGTTTTTGAGTTGTTTTACAATTATAGTCTATTTGACAAGATTTGTGTTTACGCCGTCTTGATGCCTGCCGCCACCGCCAACCCCAATTCCTCAATACTAACCTCGCGCATTTCAACTTTGCGGATTTTTCCGGTCACGGTCATCGGAAAACTGTCGGAAAAACGCACATACTGCGGAATTTTAAAATGTGCTATCTGCCCGCTACAATAGTCTTTAATGTCTTCATAAGTTAGGGTTTCGCCCTCTTTCAAACGCACCCAGGCCATCACAGCCTCGCCATATTTGGCATCAGGCACGCCAATCACCTGTACATCTCTGATTTTGGGATGGGTGTATAAAAACTCCTCAATTTCGCGGGGATAGACGTTTTCACCGCCGCGAATGATCATGTCTTTAATCCGACCAACGATTTTGACATATCCTTCTTCATCCATCGTAGCCAGATCTCCGGTATGCATCCACCGCGCTTGGTCAATGGCGTTTTTGGTGGCAATATCGTTTTTCCAATAACCAAGCATCACGCTGTAACCTCTGGTACACAATTCGCCCGCTTCTCCGCGGGGGACCGTAAGCCCAGTCTCAGGGTCGACAATCTTCACTTCCAAGTGCGGATGTATCTGACCAACCGTACTCACCTGTTTTTCCAAGGGCGTACCGATCCGGGTTTGTGTACTTACCGGGCTGGTTTCGGTCATCCCATAGGCAATCTCCATTTGCGAGATGTGCATCACACTTTGCACTTTTTTCATCACCTCAATGGGGCAAGGGGAACCCGCCATAATTCCGGTGCGCAGACTGGTCAAATCAAACTGGTCAAAATTGGGCAAATCCAATTCAGCAATAAACATTGTAGGAACACCATACAAACCCGTTGCTTTTTCTTTTTCTACTGCGGCAAGTGCAGCTGCGGGTTCAAACCCTTCAGAAGCATAAATCATCGCAGCGCCGTGAGTCACACAACCTAAATTACCCATTACCATTCCAAAACAATGGTACAACGGCACCGGTATCACCAAGCGATCTTGATCCGTAAATTCCATTAATTCAGCTACGAAATAGCCGTTGTTGAGGATATTGTGGTGACTGAGCGTGGCGCCCTTGGGAAAACCAGTCGTTCCGCTGGTATACTGAATGTTGATGGATTCATCACAACTCAGCGTTTTTTGACGGGATTTTAATGCTTCCGGCGAACTATTTTTGGCTTGCAGCAAAAAATTGTCCCAACTCCACATGCCCGAAAATTCATTGGCGGCTAGGTTGATGATGGTGCGCAAATGCGGAATTTTTGACGATTGTAATGCGCCTTTTTGAGCATCTTTCAACTCGGGTGCAAGCGCAAAAAGCATTTCCGTGAAATGGGTCGTCTTGAACTGATCCGCCGTAACCAAGGCCGTGCATTCCGATTGATTGAGGGCATATTCCAGCTCGTGAAGCCGATAACTAGGGTTGATATTGACCAAAACAGCGCCAATTTTAGCTGTTGCAAACTGCGTCACGGTCCATTCGTAGCGGTTTGGCGACCACATCCCTACCCGATCGCCTTTTTGAATGCCGATGGCCAAAAACGCTTGGGCGCAGGCATCCACTACGGCATTAAACTCGCGGTAGGTGTACCGAATATTTTGGTGATGAACAATCAAGGCGTCGTTTTCGGGAAAACGTGCGGCGATGTCATCCAACATATCGCCGATGGTGATGCCCAGCAAAGGTTTTTCGCTGGTACCGCTGATGTAGCTGAGTGAATTTGACATATGGACTGATGCTGTAGATGTTGAATAGCTGAAAATTAGGATTTTAAAATTACTCCTAAAACTTTAGCACCCCATCTTCGATGGAGTGTTTTTTAGAAATACAGCCACAAATTTTCACAAATTAAAACACGAACTCCGTTCGTGACGCGCTCGCAAACGCAAGTTTGCGGCTGAATTTGTGTAAATTTGTGGAATTTGTGGCTAAAAACTTGTTTGCTTCACGCCGAAGGCGATGTACTAATCTTTAACATTTACTCTTTTTAAAAAAATTTGCACCGCTGCTAAAACAGCATCGGTAGCCTCCCGATGCGGCGAATGCCCGCACTGATCAATCAATAAAGCCGCTGCTTTTTCACCGATACCTGCTACAATGTGCTCCACTTGAGCCATAGTTCCATAGGCATCCTCCCTTCCTTGGATGATTAACGCTGGACTAGTAATTTGCTCCAATTCGGATTCAATGTTCCAACCTTGAAACTCCGGCGCCAACCAGGTATCCGACCAGGCGGCGAACAAAGCTTCCGTTTTTTCGCCATGAAAACGGTAGAGCCGTTCCAATAAAAAAGTCTTCCGGAGCAATGCGTCTCGAATTCCTTCCAAGGTTAGCGGCTCCACAAAAACATGCGCGGCTTCGGTAATCACCGCTAAAGTTGGAAAACGTGCCGCATACAATAAGGCAATCGAACCCCCATCGCTATGACCATAAACGATGGGGGTTTCAACGCCTAATTGCTTTAATACCACTGGTAAAACCTCCCAAGCTTCGATCTGCAGGTAATCCAGTTCGCGTTTTTGCAAAAAACCATCCGACATTCCATGCCCCAAACGGTCGTAGGCAAATACGTTGAAACCGGTGCTATCGGCTATTTTTTGCGGAAAATCACGCCACTGCGCTACCGATCCCAAGGCTTCGTGTAAAAAAACGATGCTTGGACGATTGGCAGCATAAACGGCATGGTACGCTTGTATCCGCAGTTTTTTTCCTTTAAATGATACTTCCATTATGAGCGCTGGCCCTTATTACTTTTTGCCCGGTACCGCTTCCATCAATAAGGCATAAGCTTTGTTCAAGGCCTTATCACCAACACTGGCGCCTTTGTAATGCCCCAAACGCACCACCACCAAATCATGTGATGGGATCATGGTTACCGACTGTCCGCCAGCACCCAGCATCATGTAAGCCTCTTTTGGAATGGCTCTTGCGCCATCGCCATTGATCCAGAAAAGTCCGCCGTAGATCGGTCTACCATCGGCAACCCATGCGGGCGCCAGCGTACTGACAAATTTAACAAAACCCTTTGGCAAAATGCGTTCGCCATTCCATTTGCCATCCTGCAAATATAAATTACCCAAACGCGCCCAATCTCTGCCCGAAGCAAATTCATAGCCTTGAGTGAGAAAATTGCCATAAGGATCGGTTTCCATGACCATCGTGCGCACCCCAATTTTGTCAAACAAAGCGCGTTGCGGAAAAGTGTGGTACACCTCCCCAAGTTTTTCGATACCTAAGCGATTGAGGTAATTGGTCAAAACCGGATCACAGTTGCGGTAACGCCCCACGGTGTTAGGGAGCCATTGCTGCGGCAAATTGGCGGCCCATTCAAAAGAATTGATGCTACCAGTGTAGAGGTATAAGTGGTCGGGATAGCCTTTGCTAGGATCATAATCTGGATCTTGGGGCGCCCGACAACGCAAGCCGCTCGACATATGCAAAATATCCATGATCCTGATTTTTTTTCGCGGATCCTCCTGGTCTTGCCATTGTGGAATTGGCGCAGGTTGATCCAATTTATACACCCCTTTTTTGATCAAAATACCCAGCAAAGTTGCCGATAAGCTTTTGCCCATCGACCAACTTTCCAATGGCGTATCCTTGGTGATACCCTCACCATAGCGTTCGGCAATGATTTGGCCTTTGTAGGTAACGACAAACGCTGCCGTAAGCGCTTCAGCAGGTTCAAAAGCAGCAGCAACCGCTTGCTTAACTTTGTCCATATTGATTTTATCGTCAACAGGTGTGGTGGGCAAAACATCTCCCATCGGCCAAGGCGTGGTTGCCGCATCGGGAAGATTTCTAGGTACCGGAATCGGGGTGTAATAGAGTTTTTCCAAACCTGGCGGAAGCGTTACACAGCCTTGGGAGCCAGTGTATATGGCTGTCCGCGTAAGCCCCGTAGGTAAAGTGATGGACACCGACTTCTTGACGTAGTCGATCACTGGTTTGCTTACTTTGGCGCGCTCGGCATAAGGACTGGTAAAATAGCCTACATTTTCAGCGGCAAAATCAGCTGGTAATCCGGTAATAAAAACCGCGGAACACATGATTTTGGCATACCCTGAGGTGTAATGCGAAAGCGCATCGCCAGGAGGACCAGCAAAAGTTGTCGGTAATTCTAATTCCGCGGCGCGTTTGATCATGGCTTCGCGCTGGGTATTTTGCCCATAAAGAAAAGGGGTATTGCCTAGAAAAAACATCAAAAGGATGTACAAGCAGATGGTGGATATTTGCTTCATTTTGCCGTTTTAGAATTTTAAAAAAGAAGAGAAATCAAGTCCAGCTTAAATATAAAAACTTCTTGCGCTTTTGATTCTGGTTCGATAGCTAAAAATGGTAAGTATCCAGTACGTGTCGTAAAAACCACTGCTTTCATATAAAAACTAGGGATTGTAAGGCTCCTACTCCCTATTTTCAACCAAAGAAAAAACACCGACATGTATTGTTTAGAAACCAAAGATCTAACCTACCGATTTTCCAGCGATGAAATTGCCCTGGATCACATCAATCTCCAAGTCAATGAAGGGAGTATTTATGGTTTTCTGGGCCCCAACGGCGCCGGTAAAACAACTACCCTGCGCCTCATTTTAGGTCTATTGAAAAAACAGCAGGGCGATATCTCCATTTTTGGAAAACCCTTTGCATCCAACCGCGTCGACATCCTCAAAAAAATCGGTTCGCTAATTGAAAGTCCATCGATTTATGGGCACCTCACGGCAAGGGAGAACCTGCTGGTGTTGCAAAAAGTACAGCAATGTCCGAAAAGCAGAATCGGAAAAGTGTTGGAATTAGTGGGTCTATCGCATACCGGCACAAAAAAAGCCGGACAGTTTTCGTTGGGGATGAAACAACGCTTAAGCATTGCCATGGCTTTGCTGCATGATCCTACTTTGCTCATTTTAGACGAACCCACCAATGGTTTAGACCCCAATGGCATCCTGGAAGTACGAGAGTTGCTCAAACGGCTGAATCAAGAAAAGAGCATTACCATCGTCATTTCCAGCCATTTGTTGGCCGAAATAGAAAAACTAGTGACCCATATTGGCATCATCAACAAAGGAAAAATGCTATTTCAAGGCACGCTTGAGGCCTTAAAAAACAAACAACAACAATCGCAGGCGATTATTTTTGACACCAACGACGCCTCGAAAACCGCCCAGATCATAGTCGAGAATCACCTTGAAGCCAATCTCCTAGATGGCAAAACCATCATGTCTGCTGCATCAAAAGACCGCATCGCCCAGATCAATCAGCAATTGGTGAACAATGGCGTGGAAGTCTACGAAATCAGCGTAGTTAAAAATGATCTGGAAATGATTTTTATGGACCTCATCAACAACTAATCCAATGACTTATAGTTTTTTACACAGTTTTCAAAGCGAGTGGTTAAAACGCAAACGCAGTCTGGCATCCTGGATGGTGGTTTTAGGCAGTTTTTTTACACCTTCCATCATCATCTTAGCCCGCGTTATCTACCACGATAAATTGGCAACCCTTTATGCTACGCCAGAATTTTGGAAAATGCTCTGGCACAGCTCCTGGGAGTCGATGGCTATTTTTTTATTGCCCTTGGGTGTTATTCTAGCAACCAGTCTGATCACCCAACTCGAATACAAAAACAACACCTGGAAACAGTTGCACACCTTACCACTTGCTTATCCAACGGTGTTTTTCTCCAAATTGCTGGTCATCATCACCATGATGCTACAGTTTTTCATCCTGTTCAACATCGGCATTTATTTATCGGCGCTTATTCCATATCTCGTCATCAGCGGAGTTCCGTATCCCAAAAATCCTATTCCTTATTGGGATTTTTTGAAAGAAGATGCGCTCTTTTTTATTGATTGCTTGCCTATTCTAGCTTTGCAATACTTGATGAGTTTGCAGTTCAAAAATTTCCTTGCGGGCGTGGGCATCGGTTTTTTGCTATGGATTGGTTCTATTTCTGCATTGTCTTGGAAATATGGGTATGTGGTTCCTTATAGCTACACCATGTACTTCTACCTGCAAGGAAATAGTCAAGCTAAAATTGGGCATACTACAGCCAACATTCATTTGTGGGCGCTTGGCTATTTTGTGGTATTTATCATTGTGGGGTATTTGCTTTATTTGAATAAGAAGGAAAAGGGGTGATTAGGGGTGGGAGAAGAATCATTTCTCAAAAATCAACCATTTCTGCTTAGGTGTATCTTTATTCATAATGATTACCTTTTTAGACCCCAACGCTTTTAAATCATCGTAAGAAACGTTTATTTCCATATCATTTTGAACTAATTTAAGTAAAGGTATCTGCACCTTGTTGTGGCCTATGAAGACTTTCGTTGCCACAGTTCTAAAATCTGGAGCCTCAAAAGACAGCACCAGTCCTGGGAGGTTAAAACCGTCAGGACTTGGTCCATCAGGATACTTTAGTTTTGGGGCAAACCAAGCGATATAGCTATCGGAAGAAACTGCCTTGATGCATTTAATGCCGGCAATCACTTGACTATCCTTTTGGATTTGCCATTGGAACTTGTTTGTTGCTACAATCTCAGATATCTTTTTTTCTACGCCAAAACCCTCTTTATATCGCCCACTATTTTTGATCCACAAGTCTTTACTATAATTCTTATATATGTCTTCAAAGGTCCAGATTTCTTGCATGCCATCTTTTGGAAAGGACGCAACAAAGATACTATCTCTCGAAAACTTAGAAATTCCTCCATCAATGGTTAACGAATAAAAATATTTAACTTTGTGCTCGGAAATAATTGAAGCCATTTGGGGAAGATTTTGGAGACCTCCGGTCATGTATGACTCATAAACAACAGTTAGGTTTTGACAATCTATTTTGCATACAAAGCAATAAAGGATGATAATTAAAACAATACATTTTTTCATTTTAATATTTTTTAATGATTGAATTTAAACGAATTAGATAAAGATGCAAGTAGCATTAATTTTTTACCAAAAAAAATTGATTTAAAAAACGCCTAAATCCTTTAAACATTTTCAGTTGATAAAAGACGTACTAACCTGAAAGAAAATTGCTTGACCGGGAGTGGCTTTTCAAAAGAAATTCGAGATCAACCCGAGCCTAGCTTATAATTTCCATTCCGTGAGAGAATAGCATTTTTTATTGCAGGCACTATTGTCAAAATCCAGAAACCGTCACAGATCGATTCCAATCAAAAAGACTTGCCAATTTATACATCGACAGCTGTAGTCTTGCTTTTTCCTACTACTTTTGCGGCTAAAACCCACAGCTACGCATGAAAATCAACCGCATATCCTTATCGACCATATTTTTTATCAATGGCTTTTTATACGCCAATTGGGCAGCGCGCTTGCCCGAATTGCAACGCTTTTATCAAGTTTCCAATGCTTTGTTGGGGTATTTGCTGCTGGCATCGGCTACCGGAGCATTAGTCGCCATGCCCATTTCTGGTTGGTTGACTACCCGAGTAGGCAGTGCGCGCATGACCCGTTTAGCCGTCTTTCTTTATTGCATCATTGTCCCAACTCTTTCCTATTCCTCCAACCATTGGGTAGCGGCGTTTTTCTTCTTTTTGCTGGGAGTAACCGCCGGCGCATTGGATGTGTCGATGAATGGTCAAGCAGTGTTTGTGGAGCGTAGTTATTCCAAACCCATCATGTCGTCCTTTCATGCCATTTTTAGCATTGGTATGGCGCTAGGCGCTGGATCAGGCGGCTTGTTTGCTCAGCTGCATTGGTCTTTGTTTTCGCATTTGATTTTACTGGCAATTATCGGGTTTATGGTCTGTATTTGGGCAACCATGCATTTAATTCCCGACGTACCCACTAAAACAACAACGCAATCAGCTGGAAAAAGTAGTTTCCGCTTGCCTACTAAAGCGGTACTGCCATTGGGCATCATCGCCTTATGCACCATGATGGGCGAAGGCGCCATGGCCGATTGGTCGGCGATTTATATGCATAAAGTAGTTGGAAAAAATGAATTTTATAGCGCTTTGGCTTTCGGGTCTTTTGGAACTGCCATGACGATTGGTAGGGTATTTGGCGATTTTTTCACGGCAAAACTGGGTAAATTTACGGTATTGTTGCTTAGTAGTTTACTCGCGATTGTAGGTTTGTCGCTAGCAATAGGCTTTGTCTCGGTGGAAACTACTCTGATTGGTTTCTTCCTGGTTGGACTGGGATTGGCAAATGTTGTTCCCATTATTTATTCTACCGCAGGCAATACACCAGGCGTTGAACCCAGCGTGGGGATTGCCATGGCCACCTCAATTGGTTATGCCGGTTTTTTTGTGGGGCCGCCAGTAATTGGTTTTTTGGGCGATGCTTTTGGCTTGCGCATTGGATTAGCCTTCTCTTTAATGCTTTTTGTGCTGATGCTCTTTGTTATTCTTGCTTTGAAAAAGAGAGATGCCGGAAATGTCGATGCCTAAGCAAACGCTTAATATACTTCGCGTCGTCAAATTTTGAGCATTGAAAAATAACGATCCGGTTCACGTAAAGGACAACTTTTTTTCAAATCTAAATCTCTTGTCATCCTAAAATTCACCACAGAAAATCCACCACAGATTCACAGATTCTTATCGCCTTCGGCGTAAGCGAGATTCCACAGATTGAACGAATCCCCAATCTGTGCAATCGTGCTTGTGATGCAATCACAAGAATCTGTGGAATCTGTGTATCTGTGGTCGATAAATATTTGACGCAGTCAATTTTTAAGCGTTAATCAAGATAAAATTCCAAATTTTAATATTTTCCCATGCTCAAAACTTGACAGCGTTAAGTATACAATAGCCCCACGATAGTTCTTTATGCTCAAAACTTGACTGCGCTGAGTATAAAATAGTCGCCATCAAAACACTTCGGCTCACCGAGGGCAACATCTTAGCTCGCAAATTGGTTACTTGAATAAAAGATCAAAACATGACCACTAAGCTTTTTTTATCCCTATTAATTGGAATGATGACGATGCAAACCATTGCTCTTGCTACTCCTCCACCTAGCCACGATGCTTGGGATGTGTTGCTAAAAAAACACGTAAGCGCGACCGGTAAAGTCAACTACAAAGGCCTACAAAAAGATAAATCCAAACTGGATGCCTATCTCAAAAGCCTTAGCGACAATGCCCCGCAAACCAGTTGGAGCAAGCCGGAAACAATGGCTTACTGGATCAATGCCTATAATGCGTTTACGATTAAACTGATCCTTGACAACTACCCCATTAGCAGTATTACAAAAATCAGCAATGGCAAGCCTTGGGACGACAAATGGATCCACATTGGCGACAAAGTCTATTCGCTCAACAACATCGAAAACGATATTTTGCGCCCAACATTCAAAGATGCCCGGGTTCACTTTGCTGTCAATTGTGCCGCAAAATCCTGCCCGCCCATCCTCAACGAAGCCTGGACGGCCGCTAATTTGAACGCCAATTTGGATCAGCAAGCCAAAAAATTTCTAGCCAACAAAGATTTCAATCAAATCAGTGCTGACAAAGCAACCGTTTCCAAAATTTTTGAATGGTATGCCGTTGATTTTGGCAAACTTCCTGATTTTCTCAATAAATATGCGGCCACAAAACTCAATGCCGACGCGAAAATCACTTATAATGAGTATAATTGGGCGTTGAATGAATAACCATACTACTGGACATTTTCGCTTTGATCGCTCGTCAAACCTTCCAGGTCTTTGAGAACTGGAAGGTTTACGCATCCCAAAACTAAAAATATCCAGTAGAATGATGAATAACCCAGAACATGACCTGCCGATCAACTCAGTGTTTGTTGATCGGCAGACCATGGTTCTTATTCCGCCTACTTATGCAGCCAGTGCTTCCAGCCGCTTTTATTACGCAAATGCAAACCCAGTTGGGGAAGGAAGCAGCTACCTCTTTTTTTGACGCGCTTACCACTCCCCCACCCGTTAGCATTCGTTTTAATAAGGCTAAGCTTACTGCCTGGCTCGACGGAGCTTTACCCACCGTTCCTTGGAGTACTACTGGTGTATACCTCCCTACCCGCCCTTCTTTCACTCTCGATCCGCGTTTTCATGGTGGAGCATATTATGTGCAGGAGGCATCTTCGATGTTGGTTGAAGCTGCTGTTCGCCAAACTACTGATTTGTCGCAACCCCTGGCGGTATTGGATCTGGCAGCGGCGCCGGGTGGTAAAAGCACCTTACTGGCTGGTTTGTTAGCAAAAAACAGCTTGTTGGTTGCCAATGAGGTGATCAAAACCCGGTATCAGGTTCTGTACCAAAACTTGGTCAAATGGGGCAAACCCAATGTCATAGCTACTCACCTCGATGCCCGCGATTATGCCAAACTCGGCGGACTTTTTGATGTGGTATTGCTGGACGCACCTTGCAGCGGCGAAGGGCTCTTCCGCAAAGATACCCGCGCCAGCAAAGAGTGGTCGCCTGAGCATGTAGGGCATTGTGCCGCCCGCCAAAAACGCATCATTGCCGATGTTGCGCCTTTGCTAAAACCGGGCGGAGTATTCATTTACTGTACTTGCACCTACAATACCCAGGAAAATGAGGAAAATGTGCAGTGGATGGAAGACCAGCTGGATTTTGAAGTGCGCCCGCTAAATATTCCGTCAGATTGGGGCGTTATCAGCAGCTCAAAAGGGTATCGTTGTTACCCGCACCTGGTTCAAGGCGAAGGTTTTTTTATTTCCGTTCTCCAAAAACCGGCAGGTAAAGTCAACAAGGTCAAGCCTTCTACTTCAGTTTATTGGAAAGCTGCTGGCAAAAAAAGCATCTCCGCCGCCAGCGACTGGCTGGAATCCCCTCAGGAATACGTGTATTTTGAAAATCCCAACGGCGTACTTACCGCTCTTCCGCTCGCTGCTGAGGAATGGGTGCTACAAATTGCTGGCGCATTACGACATTGGGATCCAATCCTGAATTTAGGTGAATTGAAAAATCAAGATTTTATTCCGGCTCCGAATTTGGCACTCAGCACAGTGGCGGCTAGCACTATCCCTTCCATAGCTGTAGATGAAAAAACCGCCTTGCAATTTTTAAAAAAAGAACCCTTGTCCAGCGCAGATTTTGCAATGGGTTGGAATTTGATTCAATACGAGGACATCAACTTGGGTTGGGTAAAAGCGTTAAAAGGTAGGGTCAACAATTATTTCCCCAAAGAATGGCGCATCATGATGGACATTCCAGAGTATTGACCGCTTATCTTTACAATTAAGCCAATTTAGCCATGTCTCTTACCAATATTTTTCCACGGTTGAAATAGATCAGATCCGATTTCCGCAGGTCGTTGAGTACCAAAGTTACCGTTTGGCGCGAAGTACAAGTAATGTTAGCGATATCTTGATGGGTAAGCGAGTGGCGGAGCAACATTTCATAACCCACTCTTTGTCCGCGGGTATTCACTGTTTCGCGGATGAATTCTACGATGCGGGTACGGGCATCTTTAAAAATCAAAGACTCCAATTTGTTTTCGGCGTTGGCCAGGCGATTGCCAAAATAGTTCATCATGCGGCTACACAAATCGAAGTTGTTGCGCATCATTTTTTTGAAATGCTCGACACTTATGGCATACAGGACCACATTGTCTTTCAGCGTTTGAGCGAACTCGTGGCGCTCCGTTTCGCCCACCAAACCCAACTCGCCAAACATGGCCAAAGGGTGGATGAGTGCTTTAATGGTTTCTTTGCCCTCACCAGAATGCGTACCAGTTTTCACTACGCCTCCGGCTAAAAAATAGATGGTATTTGAACTGTCGCCTGGTTTAAAAATGGAACTGTAGCGGGGTCTTTCTTGCAGTTCAAAATAGTCTGCGAGTTGCTGTTTTTCATCATCATTCAGACCAGCAAAAAATGGGAATAGGTCGATAAAAGAACGCTTTGCCTCATTACTCATAACAGTAATTTTTAAGAATCCAATAATGGTGTCGAGTTAAGTAGCAAAACATAAAAAGCAACCTCCCTAGGAATAGCCCCTTTTTATGTGTTACTATTCTTATGACACAAAAAAAAATGCCCACCACCACGGGAGGGCATTTTTTTTCTGATTTTTTTTAAAAGAAACTTGCTGGGTTTGACTTAAGAAACGGTTAGACAATAAAGGCTCGCTTTATTTCACTTTGTTTTGATCACTTTAATCGTTTGCATGATGTACCCATCAGGCGCTACACATTGCAGAAAATACATGCCTGGTAGCAAAGTGACCGTTGATAATTTGGTGCTGTTGAAACCAGCTGTAACGGGTTGTGAAATTTGTTTGATCACCCGCCATAACTGTTGCTCCCGTACTCCACATATACGCCATGCCACCGCTGGAGGAAAAGGTAGCTGGCTGTCCGGAACATATGGTTGAAGCCCCCCTTTTGACAAGGGTAGGATAAGGCGCAACCATCACTACTTGGTTCAAATTTTTATCCCTTTTGGGTCATAGTTTTTTATTCCTTCACTTGCATTATTTTCAGCACCTGTTGGCGACCCTGTTTATCACGCAGCACGAGGTGCAGGATACCTCTAGCGCTAGAATCCCCCAGCTTGATGTTGTATAGGTTTTGGCCTGGTATTGCCTCTTGTATTTGGCTGTAAATGAGCTGTCCAAGGGCATTGTGAACCTCAATTTCCAGGTGCTCGCTTTGCGCTTTGCCCCAATTTAGGCTCAACTGAAAATCCTGGGCGAAAGGATTGGGGTAAGCAACCGCAGTCCAGTTGCCAGCATCCAATCCCGTTTGAAACTTATTTGGCTTGCTGCTAAAGAACTGAGGCACAACAAATACTTCAGTCAGTAAGGTTCTAGCACAGCCTAAGGCATTGTATACCTGTACGGTGTATTGGCCGCTGCATAGGCCAGAGATGTTCTCGGTAGGATTGAGCATGGTGCGATCGGCTAGCACTGAGCCATTTGCGCTCATCACTTGTACCCTAAATGGACCTGCATTGCCACTGGCTTCCACCAAGATACTGCCATTGCAAGTAGTACTTGCTGGCGTAGTAGATACAATGCGGATGGTAGCTTGGGCGTATCCGCAGATTGTAAGTGTAAAGATTAAAAAGAATATTTTTCTCATAATTATTCATTTATTAAAGTGATTTGTTTACAGCCCCCGACATCATGGAAGTGCTTCCATCCAAAAACTTGGCAATTATCTGGTATTGATAGCTATTTCCGGATTGGGATTGAGCATCAAACCATACAAAATAATTTTTGCCTTGCTCCACTTGCGCTTGGGGAGCGAAAGTAGCTAGGTCTAAAAATTGGTACAGGCGTACGAGGCCTCCGTTCTCAGCGCGATACACTGCAAATTCTTTTAGCAGGGGGTCTTGGGGGTATTCCCAACTCAGCTTGATCAGCGGTTTTCCGTTGGATACGCTGCTCTCAGCTTTGAGCCCGCTAAGGTCCGCCCGCTTGACGTTTTGCAGTACCAGGGATACGGTGGTGGAGCTGCTGCTTAGGCCAGCCTTATCCGTAGCTACTACCCGAAATTCCCAATCCGCAGCATCTTTCAAGGTGGTGTCCAGCGTTATTTGATCGCCGCTTATGTTTCCGTCGAAGCTAGCTACGGTTGTCCAGGTTGCCTTTAATAAGGATCGATGCTGCAATTCATATTGTACTACATCTTTGCTGGTGCTGGGTATCCATTTTGCCTGGGCGCCACTTCCTGAGGGTTCTACCGATACCAGAAGCGGCTGGGAAGGAGGAACGATATCTGGCAAGGCCAGAGCCGATACATCCGATGCTTCACCCAGATTTTGCCGAAAATCCAAAGCCCGGACCTTAAAGTAGGTGAATTTTGCAGTGGTATTCAGGGAAATCTGCGTTGAAAAAGTATTGGACTTGAGGTTTTCTCCATTTACTTGTACAAAATCGCCGGTTGGTGTATCCCCTTGGTAGATTCTATACCCATTGAAGTCGCTGTCGGTATTGGCGTTCCAGCTTAAGGTAACTTTACCTGATGGGTCAATTTTGCCGCTCAATCCACTCACCTTGGCGGGAGGCGTGTTATCCTCAGGTTGACCCAGCATAGCAAAAGATTCTACTTCATTGTTTTGTAAGTCCATGGCTTTTATCTTGTAGTAGTTGGTATGGCTAGGCGAGGCGTCGGTGTATTGGCGGATAGTATTGGCCAAAAGACCACCAATTTTGACGAATGACCCATCAACCAATGCTGAGCGATACACATTGAAGCCTTTGATCTGAGCATTTAGATTTGAGGGAAAAGTCCAAGTAATGTTCAACTGCCCGGTATTGGCCTTGCTCACCTCTGTGATAGAAGGCGATTCGCTGAGTGCTGCAGCGGTAGCTTTTGTATTGGAAGTATTGCCCACCTGACTTATTCCAAAAATGGACATGCCCCGCAAGCGGTATAAGTAGGTAATTGTGGTAGATTCCAAGGTATCGGTATACACTACCTGGTTGGGGGCGTTACTGCCTTCGGCTTCTGTCGGCAATACGGGATGTTGGTTGCGTTTTTGCCAACTTACGCCATTGTCTGCTGAGCGCTCCACGTCGTATCCGGTGTAATACATATCCAGACCCTCCTTTGACCAACTGAGCAATACATTCTTTACATTGGTTTTTACGCTGGGTACAGGCAATGCTGGCAGCGCTTGGGTCAAGCGGGTATCAATGCTTTTACTCCAGGGACTGGGAGCCGTCGGCGTAACGGCCGTTGCGATGGCTACCCTGTAGTCGTATACCGAATTGGCGGCTACCTGGGTATCGGTGTATCCCAATGCCATGGCCTGTGCTACCGCAAATGAGGCATCGGCTGCAAATAACCCCAACCCAAATCGGCTTTCATTTTGCTCGTTAAGGCTTAGGGCCTGGATAAAGGGATCACTGGTGTTGACGCTCACCTTAACGCTATCTTCGTATAGGGCAGCGCCGGCTACTCCGGCTGCATTGCTTGTATCGGACATAGCCAGGAAAGTGCTTTCAGTTGCTGGAATCAAGTGAGCATTCAGTACTACCCTGGAGGCCAGTACCTGATCACTCGAGAGGGTGTTCCCATTGTCTACTAGGGTGTATCTTTCCAATCGATAGCCCTGCTGGTTCCCTTGTTTCCAGATGGCAAAATTGGAGGGCGCCCAGCGCAACAGCACCTTGCCGCTGGCGTGTATACCCAATACCCTAATTTGTTCGCCAGTAGTTTGGGCGGCTATACTCCCTCCCCATATCACTAGGGCGCTGAATACTAAAATGCGTAAGCTTGTATTGCTCATTCTGTTAGTTGTTGTGAGGTTTTACCGTTTTATTGTAACATCCCATACTACTGGACATTTTCGCCTGGATGGCTCGTCAAACCTTCCAGGTCTTCGAGACCTGGAAGGTTTACGCATCCCCAAAATTTAAAATGTCCAGTAGTATGGTAATATCCATTCCGCATTTATTCCACCAAAATCTTCTCCACTTTTCGGGTTCCATTGCTTCCTTGTATATCCAAAAGGTACCAGCCTTTCGGCCAACCTTCCACTGCGATGTTTTCGCTTAGCGTATTGCCCGATACCGTTTTTTGGTACATTACTTGCCCTAGTATATTGATTAGCGTCATTTTTTGCAATCCTTGCTGAGCTTCAACCCACACTTGGATGTTGCTGCTGGCTGGGTTGGGCCATATTTTGATTTGCGCTGCCAACTGTTGTAAATCCTGGGTAGCTGTAACTTTTTCAGTTGGGTTGTACACCCACAATTCGCGCCCCTGCGAGCTAATGGCTGTGAAAAATAGCTTACTGCCCGCAACGGTCAGTTGTTGGGGCCATGAGTCTCCACTTCCTGGAAATAAGTCGTGTTGCTTCGTGCCTTGTGTAAATCCATTGGAATGCCATAGTTCTATTCCTGTTTCTCTTCGGTACGCATTGAAGAACAAGGAATCGTGGAATACCACCATATCATCTCCTCCAAAAGTAGCACCCGCACCCAATATATCTTGATCTATGGCTTGGAATGAAGTATTCGCAGTGCCCTGTGTAACGCAAAGGTATTCGATGTCAAAGCTGCCATAGGCTTTGAAGTAGAGTTTCCCTCCGTAGGGTGTGAACCACTCAGGTCGGGACACATTTAATGGATTGATTTTGAGCTGATGGGTTCCTGCTGGCGTACCATCACTCACATGCAGTAACTCTTTTGTGAAGGAGGCATTTGATAGGGTATCTCCTGAAAAGTAAAACTGCCCATTCCAGGTAAAGAAAGCCCTCCGCGTTTCGTAATTTTTGCCAAAAATCTGACTCCTATACTGTCCCAATAGCTTGGTGCCTGTACTGGTGGTGATGTAGAGTGCGTTGTAGGTTTTGGTCTGGTAAAAGAAAAACAACTTGTTGCCCAAAGCACGGTTGTACACTGGATCGCTAAGGTTGGCTGGCCCAGCGGGCGCCAGTTGATAGATTGGTTTGGTACCCTGGGTGCTGCCATCAGATACAAATAGCTGCTGCCCCTTGTCTTTGACGCCTCCAATGCCGATGATCTGATCCTGGGTAGTAGCCAACTGGGCAATGCCCTGCAACGCTGGCTCAAACTCATATATCTTCACTGGCTTGTAGGCAGCTGCGCCTTGCAAAGGAAACTTGTACAAGCCTCGGGTGCTACCAAAAAAGTCGGGTACCCTGGTTGCGTAGTACAGTGCATCCTTGAATAGCACCGTGTACTGCAGGTAATTTGGAGCCAGGTAGAGCATTTTGGTGCCCGCCAGACTCCCATCACTGTACCATACCTCATGGGCATCGTTGCGATACAAGATAAACAGCATACTGCCACTATAGCTGAATGTTTTGATCAAATCAGTCCCGCTAAAATCTTGCAACTTTTGGGTGCCCTGTGCCGTACCGTTTGATACCCACAGCTCCTGCTTGCTGGCAGGATTGCTGAGCCAAAAGAGGATTCTATCTCCACTAATTGACCCCAGCAAGCGATCTGCTTCGTCGGTAAAGCTAGAGGCTGACCCAGCCGTCAAATCCAGCACTTGGCGGGGGCGCTGCGCCAGGCCGGCTATGCTCAAAAAAAGTAGAATGAAAATTGAGATGTAGTTTTTCATCGTTGTTTTTAAGTTTTTTTTTAAAAAGATTAAATCTCGGCTTTTACTATTTCCAATTCGTAACTCTAGTATATATCTAAAGTTTTTTTCGGTCGAAAACGCCGATCTATTCTTTCCTCTTATTACAGAAATAGATGTAGTCCTTATCAAAAAAGCAATTTTCAAAATCCACTTCTATGTCAAAATTGAGCAAAAAAGTTATCGCTTTGTAAATCATTTTTATAAAACAAATTCTCAAACTCCGTATTTACAAATACATTCTTGAATATATTTGAAAAGCTAGATCCCCATGAATTAATAGCTTCGCAAGAAATAAACACACAGTTCTGAAAGGTGTCCACATCAAGTTTAATGAATTTAGTATTATAAAAACAACAATTATTAAACTGAAAAGAATACATCTCTTCGCCCCCAATTATAGAATTTTTAAATATACACGAATTAAAAACAACATTTTGAAAAATTGATCTATAAAAATCAACTTTAGAAAATATACAATCCTGGAATTCAGTATTAACCATAGCTGAACCTGAAATATCAGCATTAGATATAATGACATTTACGATTTCAGCATTCTCTAAATGCAAAAATTGACCATTAGGAGATGAAGACAAGTGTAATTGATGTGAATCAATTAAATTCTTCAAATTTGGAAAATCAATTGTTTTTTTCATGGTTATTACAACATTTATCTCAACTATTCTTGAGAGTTCATCAACATTCAAATTTGTTAACAACCAATTCCTGATTTCATTGAGTTGAATATCATCAAGATACGTACAATCGAGTACAACTCTTCGCTTTTGTAAAATTCCTGAAATGCTATTTGCTATCTCTGGCTTATTCAATTCTTTCTGGATACTGGATCCTAGATCATTCGCATTGAAAAAACTGCCAGCTCCTGTTTTAACATCCCACCCAATCCCATCTCCATCAAAAATTTCAACAGCACCTGATAGGTCTCGATGAATTTTCGGTTTAACCAACCCTTGTCTTTCTAACTCAAGACAAGCCATTGCTTCTTTTAAAGAACCTCCATCTGTCTTCCCTTTTGCTGGGTCGAAAGATAGTTCTGTAAATCTTGAATCATTCAGGTATCTAACTGGTACATCAGCAGATGTATTAATATTCTTAAATATACCTCCTTTATTCCCCGCTTTACTCACCTTCCCATTTACACTCCTATACTCCAAAAATTCCAACCAGGCCTGTTTTTCAGTAGGAGGTAAATTATTAAATTCATCCGCTAGTTCATCTAGGCTTTTTCCAGAACCAGTAACAAACAAATAAAGTTTTTCAACTAGGTCTTTTGTTAATAGTTTTACATCCCCTCCAAATTTAGCTATGAACTCCCAAGATAGTACAGCGTCTGGATACTTTGTGACAAAATCCTTGAAGTCAGCATTCTTAAGTGCATCCTTTAACCTGCCAAAAAGGTTCTTATCCGTAAGCTTATTGTAAAGCAAACTTAAAAGGTTATCTGACCATCTGGCAAGTGTTTCCCCTGTTTTCTGTATTCCTTCTTTAAAGCTTTTAACCAGCCCTTTGATCCCCCCAACACCTATTAGCGCAGAAGCTACCGCCACCCCATCCTTGCCTGCGGTATGGTACCATGATGCGTTAATCTCGCTGGTATAGCTTTCCCACTTCTTTTTTATCGCATTTTGTGCCAACTCCACAATCTTCGATGGCGTGATGTCGGCGATGCTGGCCACCAGGGATATTACCGCTTCCCGGCTGGAGGCTAGCTCAACCCCCAGTTTCACCAGTTGAGGGATTTCGGTTACTTCTTCAATCACTCCGTCGGCTACGCCGCATACTATGGGCGGGCCATGTATGGGATAGCTACCTTTTTCAGCAGTTTCACCCACAGGCTCATTCCATATTGGCTCAGGCATAGCTGCTGACTCGTAGATGCTCACGCCTACATCCACTATTACGGTGGCAATTGCGGGAAGGGTCATCGTTTCACAATGGAATCTGCCGATGGTGCCTATGGCTGGTTCATTCCAGCCTTGGTGTATACCACTACCGGCTGCTTTTGCAAAAACGGTATTGATGGCGGTATTGATCTCGTTTTGGGTTTGAATCAAAGGGTCTTTGTCCCCTATTTGGGAAATGTAATCAGTGCGTTTGGGTTTTATGTTCTGCCTTTGCAATACAACTTCAGCATTTGTTATCGTCAATTTTCCTTGTGCATCAAGCCCTTTTGTAAAAATCAACAGCGCTTTGGCATTTGTTGCATCACCTAGCTTAAAAGGAATACTTGGATTTCCCTCTGAATCCACAGCATTCAGGCTGTTGCCTTCCTTGATCATGACCTGGATTTCTCCGTCGCTGTTTAGTCTGCTGCGCATTTGGAGCAGCGCACTGTATTTTCCACATTCATATACAAATTCCTTTTGAAGGGCGATCTGACTTATTGTGTAGGTCAAGCCTGGAAGCCTACCGCCAGAAAAAGTTCCATTCAATGGTTCAATCCTATCTGACCCGATACTGACTTTATTAGTGTATACGGTGATTTTTGAATTCCCATTGCTAAGCTTCTCTACATGAGGAAAAGAAATGTCAATTACACCAGTGCTTAACGACACCATATTCCTATAATATTCAATGGGCTCATCTCGGGTACGATAGCCTTGGAAATTGGACTGGCTCATTGCGAATTCATTTCCTCCTGCTACATATTCTTTGCCTTCTATCCTAAAACCAATAAGTACTCCTTCGCTGAGTATTGAGGCTACACAATAGGCATTTAGTTCAGCCCCGGCAGGCAACTGGATTATTTTTCCCGATAAGGCCACAAAATTCATGGCTGCTGGTAATTCCAGCCCTTTAGAAGCGGTTGCAAATGGATCTGCTTTCCCTGCAATGAATTCTTTGATTGCCTTTAACCCAGCTGCCTTGGCAAAGCCGATTGCATCTTCAAAGGGGTTTTGTGCGTAGGCTTGATCCATTGCACGTTGCCCGGCCAATTCCATTGCTTGCATCACCCCACTCACATCCGCCCCAGTTGAGCTCATGCCAGGGATATTGACAATCATGTTAAAACGTACATTGCCTCCTCCTTGAAATTGGTGGGTGATCAAGACGTAGGCTGCAGGAGGGCCTGCGCTCCGTAATTGGGGGACATTGGGATTGCGAAAAGCGATCACACCACCCGTTTCGATCCGGTTGTGCATCAATGCCACACTTTGGTCAAAACTCAGCTCCCCGCTTGTACTCAGTGAAAGCGAATACAAGCCAAAATCAAACACTTTAAAGTCCCTTATTTGGAAAGCAGAATCCAGGCTATATGCCAATTGAGCGGCGGCTTCATCCAATTGAGCCAAGGTGTTGTCTTTGGTTTTAGCAAAATCGAAGCGCTCTACCAATCCTGCTCTGCCCGATACCTGTGCATTCAGATGCGCCAGATTCAAAATCAACAGTAGCGCTAGGCATAATTTTCCTAAGTGTTTTTTTTGATAGAAATGATTGTTTTTGGTGCTTATCTTCTTCATTTCCGGTTTTTCGTTTTAGGCAAAGTAGCCAGGGCGCCAAAGCGCTGGCTGACTTCACGGGGTGTAGTTAAACTGATGAATTTGGGAAGGGGGATCTGTCGTTCCAGCTGTTTTATTTTGGAGAAAAAAATCAATTCTCCTTTTACCCGATCTTCGATAAAAAGCGCTTTGTTTTGTATCCATTTCGGATAAGTAGCAAATTGTTCGATCTGGGCTACTTTAATGATCGCTCCATTGCCCAGGTAGTAGATACCTCCATTGAAGGTGTTGATACTCCATTTATGATCACCTTGGTAAATGATTTTGAAATGGCCTTGGAGAAAGCTGGTATCGGTAATGGCGCAATGCAATTGGGTAGCAAACTTGGGCAAATAGGCGTAGTTACCCTTGGGTTTAAAAAACTGAATGCTGTCATAATCATAACTGGCTATTTCTTTCCAGTCCGGAAGAATAGATGGTCTATAACTTCTTTGTATTTGAGAGATATCCGCTGTCCAAATGCTAAATCCTAGCGGCGTGCGAACGTACAAGTCGTAAATATCCCTTTCCCGGATTTTCAGATCAAAGGCAATAGTCTTGTAGAGGTTTTTTTCATATGAACTCTTCATATTTAAACTTCCACTGGAAGCGAAAAACCAATCGCGAATCTGGTCGATATTGACTGCTGTATGATATTGGTAACGGTAATTCATTTGCCAATCAATATTCGCTCTTCGAAATGCATTGGAGTCTGGAAATACTTGATGAAGCGAGTCTAAGAGCCGCCTCAATTTTTGTTGAGCTACCAAAGAATCGAGTTGTTCTTTAGGTTGACAATGAATTGAAGTGCCTCCTCCTCTCGGCCCGTCACTACCGTATATTGCACAAACAGTCTGATTCTGTTTGGATTAATCCCACACAAAAGGGTAAAAGGAATTTAACAAAATGAGAAATCTATCAATTTTGGGAATCTTTGGATTATCTAGGGTATAGGTTTTTAAATCTTGATCCTCTCTAGTACGATAAGGTATAATCAAATCATTATTGTCGAGTATTGCATACTCTAGCGCTTGGGCTTGGATCGGCAAGTTCCACGGATGACACAGCCAGAATATCAAAGTTATCTTTAGCATACTTTTCATGGTGTAGTTCTTTTCATTTGAGTTTGGCCAACTAATTTTTTAACGACCGTTACCCAGTATGTTTTTTTGCCATTTTCGATAATTACTACATCTTCCCCGCGAAACCCATCAATGGCCTGGTCTTCCCAGCTTTGTAAGCTATTCAGGTATCCATTGCCATATGATGGGTCAAAATAGATTTCGCCTATCTTCACGATATAATGTTTTTCGAAGTCTGAATAAGGATTAGCATTTCCCTGCCCAGGGACACCCTCCTTATCTTGAAAGCTAACTGTGCCAATCCACTGGTTATAGGTGTCATTAGGGGATCGAATTTCATGTAGACCGCTGATAGTGTCCTGATCAATGTATTCATCTATGACCTGATTCCAATATGGAAATGGCTCATTAGGTCTGGCGCTTATAAAATCCCAATTTTTGACCAAGAAAAAAAGATGGCGTCGGTCAGTAGGGGCTACCACCACGATATCTGACGAAATTCCCTGATGCAATAACGCATTCCCAAACAATTGAGCATAAGCTGCACATTCACCATCTGGCTCAAAGTTGGCATCATTAACTTGAGCTTCCAGTACAATATTTGTAGTATTGTAAAAAGGATCGATGTTTTTGTAATAGGTAAGCGTTTTATTGCTTAGCTTAGGATCGAACCATTGCAAGGACATATTTCGCCCTGCAAAACGATCCCAAATTTTATTAACCAATGAGCTAGAATCTGTTACTCCTTGGGCACTTGTACAGCCAAAATAGAGTAATCTTTCTTCTAAAAAGCTCTGAGAGGCTCCAATTGGGCGTTTCAAAATCGTATACAATCTATTTTTGCTTATCCCCACAGGTCAATGTCATTGACTTAAGGATTTTAAGCTGCTCTTCGGTAGTTTTTGAAGGTTTG
>JBBANM010000037.1:30913-54353 GCA_040401995.1 Saprospiraceae bacterium | reverse complement strand
TGACCACTTTTTCCCTTTTTTTTTATCCGTTCAACTTTTTGAACAAGCTCTAAAGATGGGATTTTCCGGTGAAATCTCAACTTCATCGATTCTCTAACGTACATTTCCCAATGATCCTTAACTTCGCGATAAAACCAGATCTCACTATGAAAAATATCAGCGTCATTGGAGCAGGAACAATGGGTAACGGCATTGCGCATGTTTTTGCCTTGCAAGATTACACAGTTCATTTAATCGATGTTTCCGAAGCTGCATTGCAAAAAGGATTACAAACCATTGCAGCCAATTTGGATCGAATGGTGAAAAAAGAATCCATCACGGAAGCTGACAAAACAAAAGCGTTGTCCAATATAAGTTCATTCACTGAGCTGAGCAAAGGTATAGCGAATGCAGACTTGATTGTGGAAGCGGCTACCGAAAATGTCCATTTAAAATTGAAGATTTTTGCGGAACTTGACCAGCATGCACCAGCCGCTGCAATACTCGCTACAAATACATCTTCCATATCGATTACCCAAATCGCGGCGGTTACTGGCCGACCAAGCCAAGTTATTGGCATGCATTTCATGAACCCTGTACCGGTTATGAAGTTGGTTGAAGTGATCAGAGGGTATGCCACTTCCAACGAAGTAACTGCGACAATCATGGATTTAGCGCATCGCTTGGGAAAAATACCGGTTGAAGTCAATGATTATCCAGGTTTTGTGGCCAATCGCATTTTGATGCCCATGATCAATGAAGCCATTTATACCTTATTTGAAGGCGTTGCTGGCGTATACGAAATCGATACCGTGATGAAATTGGGGATGGCGCACCCTATGGGACCGCTGCAATTGGCTGATTTTATTGGGTTGGACGTATGTTTGGCTATTTTAAAGGTTTTGCACGATGGATTTGGGCAACCGAAATATGCGCCATGCCCCTTATTGGTGAACATGGTCACTGCGGGTAAATTAGGTGTAAAATCAGGGGAAGGTTTTTACCAATACACGGCAGGCTCCAAAGATTTGGTGGTAGCCACTAAGTTTTCAAAACGCTAAGGATGAAAAAAATTACTCCTGAGGAGTTATTGACCGATTTTGAGGAATGGCCGCTCCTAGATGTAAGAACGCCAGCTGAATATGCCGAGGGTCATGTCCCAGGAGCTTTGAATTTGCCTTTATTTTCTAATGAAGAAAGGGTGGTAGTAGGCACCTTGTATAAGCAAACTAGCCCCCGAGCAGCTTTTTTGAAAGGTTTGGAATATTCCGGGGCAAAAATGGCTTGGTACGTCTTGCAAGCACAAGCGCTCGCTCCCGCAGGTAAAGCCGTGGTACATTGCTGGCGGGGCGGACAAAGAAGTGGTAGTCTTTCTTGGTTGCTTTCCTTTTCTGGTATGGAGATCATGACGTTGCAAGGCGGTTATAAAGCCTACCGAAACCATATCCACGAGCAATTTTTTAAACATCAATTGCGCCCCATAGTTTTGGGAGGAGCTACCGGTAGCGGAAAAACCCAGATTTTGCAGGAGTTGGCAAAAAAAGGCGAGCAAATCATTGATTTAGAAGCCATTGCTCATCATAAAGGATCGGCTTTTGGTGCCTTAGGCGAGGGCGATCAACCCACTGTAGAGCAGTTTGAAAATGATCTATACCAAGTTTTTTCGGCTATTGACGGACAACGTAGGGTGTGGATAGAAAATGAAAGTAAGTCGATTGGCAGGGTCTATCAGCCCGAAGGTTTTTGGCAGCAATTTAAAACGGCTGTGCTCATCGATATACAAATGCCGATTGAGCGGCGCATTGCTTTTTTGGTGGAAATGTATGCGATATTTTCCAAATCCGAATTGATGGCTGCGTTTTTAAAAATTTATAAAAAATTAGGCGGCGTTCAATTTCAACAAGCTTGCGATGCCATTGAGCACGATGATTATGCAACGGCTGCGGATATTGCTTTGCGTTATTACGATAAAAGTTACCGACACTCCAATGAAAAGTGCAATTTTGACCCCTTATTTCCTTTTCTAGTAACTGAATCAAATTTTTCTGAAATCGCAGCAGAACTCATCGAATTTGCCAATCAACATGGACTATAAACTGACGCAATACAGCCACGGTGCAGGCTGTGGATGTAAAATTTCCCCCAAAGTATTGGACACCATCTTACAACAAGCTACTCCAAAACTTCATTTTCCTAACCTCTTGGTTGGTAACGAAGAACGCGACGATGCTGCCGTAATGGATTTAGGCGATGGAACAGCCCTCGTCAGTACCACCGATTTTTTCATGCCCATAGTTGACGATGCAGTTGATTTTGGCCGTATCGCCTCGGTAAATGCCATCAGCGATGTGTATGCCATGGGCGGACAACCGCTGATGGCCATTGCAATATTGGGTTGGCCGATCAACGTATTGCCTGCCGAGGTTGCTAATCTCGTCATTGAAGGTAGTCGCTTGGCTTGCGCTGAGGCAGGAATTCCCTTAGCTGGCGGACACAGCATTGACAGTCCAGAACCAATTTTTGGATTAGCGGTAACGGGTAGGGTCGCAATCCGAAATTTGAAAAAAAATGGGGGTGCTCAGGTTGGTAGCCGTTTGTTTCTCACCAAACCATTGGGCGTCGGTATTTTAACAACGGCACAAAAAAAAGGTAAATTAAGACCTGAAGATGCGCTGCTGGCTAAAAACTCAATGGTACAATTGAATCGCCCAGGTATGGCTTTTGGTGTTTTGGATTGTGTGGAAGCGATGACCGATGTAACTGGATTTGGATTATTGGGGCATTTATCAGAGATGTGTTTGGCGTCACAAACTCAAGCGGTCATAGATTACAGCCAGGTTCCGGTATTGGACAAGGCCTCCATTGATTATTATCTTAGCGAGAACTGCGTACCGGGCGGAACCCAACGAAATTGGGAAAGCTATGGACAACAAATCGGGGCACTGAGTGAAGAACAGCGTGCTATACTTTGCGACCCACAAACTTCGGGCGGTTTATTGGTAGCGGTAAGTGAAGAACATATAGCTATTTTCTTGGCCGCGGCAATACAAGAGGGCTTGTCATTATCGTCGATTGGCTGGATGGAGGCGAGAGATTTAGCACAACCACTGATTAGGATAGAATAAAATTGACAAAAAAAGGGTTGCGAAATGTATTTACGCAACCCTTTTTTTGTCATGAAATGAATACTAATGGAATTTTTTTGGAAAAGATCCTTTAGCCATCCATTCGGTCAAACCGTACAAATAACCACGCCCTTCCGTATCTTCTTTAGCAATCAGCTCCATTTTATTCAATTTAACCAACGATTGGTTCAGTCGTTCGCGCATACGAGTGTCCCCTTCGCTGACTTTATTTTTGGTGCGATACTCCTTGAAAGACTCAATTAAATCGCCGCTTTTAAGCAATTTTTGGGTCTCTACCAATGTGTTGATCAATACATTATCCCATTCAGTAAGGGAAGCAACACGACCGCGTTTGAGTTTTGTAGCTTCAGCAGTTTCCGTGGTTTCTTTCTTTTTAGGACCACGTTTTTTTGGTTCGGCAGCAGTTTCTAACGCTGCTTTTACAGGCTTGGCCTTTTTCTCCGTTTTAGCAGCTTTAGGCGCTTTACCCTTTTTTTCTTTGGGTGGAGAAACATGTTCAATGATGATTTCACCTTCCAAAGTAGGATCTTCCGCCACTACAAGTTTAGCTGGGCGACCAGGCTTGCGTTTTGGCTCATCGCTAGCCGCTTTTGCAGCTGCTTTTTTCTCTTTCTTAACCGTTACTACTTTCGCTTCTGAAGCTGCAGCTTTAGCGGTAGAAATTGCTTTTTCAGGAGATTCGCCAATCATTTTTTCAAGATCAGCAATTGCAGATTTAACTTGAGTAGCTTGAAAATCTAAGAGGCGCAAATCCGAAGCATAGCGCTCTATAAGGGACTTGATGTCCAAGATAGATAAATTGTCTTTTGCCATTTCCTATTCTTTTGAATTGTTTGATGCAAAATTAGTCTTTTTTAATTAATATTATCTTTTTTGTAAAAAAATAAATAAAAAATCACTACTTACAAGCCTTTAAATTAGAAGCTTCCAGGTAGGTTATTAATACAACCATCATCTTTCAATTCGTGAAAAATGACAAATTGCAAGTCGCCATGATTTTTTTTGCTTTATGTATGTTTCTGAAAATTTGAGTCTTATAATCATATGGCCATTTTTATCAAGATATTCTCTTACAAGTATCCCAGCTATAATCGCCGTGTTTTGATTAAAAGCAGTAAAAACGACAGATTCGGTAAATTGTTGATAATCGCTGGTATTGTAATCTGATTTTTGGAGTAATTGGAATAATTCATGGCGGTTTATAGATTTTCCTGTTTCATAAATAAGTTGAAAATCTGTTACAAGTAGGTTTTGTAAAATCAGAGTATCGCCAATCTTATAGGCTCCCAGCCATTTGTTTTCTAAATCAATAATTCCTTTTTCTAGTCTGCTTTTTTTCTTTGTAGATAGTGGTGAATTATTTTTTGAATGACAGGAAAAGCCAATGGATATCAGCAAAAAAAATGCAGCAAATATTGCTAACCTTTTCAGAATGACAAATTGGATTTTCATTTGATTATTAAAGGGTTAGGTGGTTATAATTAAAGGGGTTAATGAAATGGGTTTTAGAGCACATTCGGATTTAGGATCTGAGGCGGAGTAGAGCAAATTTTATTTTAGGCAAGGCAAAATATGCAGCCATATGTGGGCAATACGGCGAAAATTTTAACGAAGTATGAAATAAAATTTGCCTCATGGAGCCCAAAATCCTAAATCTGAATAAGCTCTTAGGAACGGGTGAAAAACAAGTGACAGCTTTTGCTTTGCTATTTTGCCGCCAATCAACTATCTTTTGAGGCTCAATGTGGTGCATTGTAACGAAAAAGATAGGAAGAGTGGCGATGAAAGAGCAAAGCAAAAGGGAGCACTTATTGTTTAACTGTTCCTTAATATCGTTCAGATAGATTTAAATTGGTTCGCGAGCTAGGCGGTTCATTGTTTTTACTCCAATATTCAATGATTTCAATGATGCGATCCCCGGCAAAAGTAAAGAAGGAAATGGCGTAATGACTTTCAGTTTTTTCATTTGAAAAAACCTTTACAACTGAAGTAATGACGCCTTCTTTGGTTTCGAAGAGCAATTCGATATCCATGTTCCAGCTCCCTGGGTGGGCCTCATTTAATCGAATGAACTGATCACGGTTTCGGTACACTTCGCGGGTGTTAGGTTCCCAGATGACGGCATGCTCGTGCATGAGCGTACCCGCTGCTCGAAAATCGGTACGATCAAAATATTCCCAAAATTTCCGAACGGTTTCAATTTTATTCATCGCAGTTGGTTTTTAAAAGTTGAGAGGTAGAAGTGACCTCTGCTAAGCATCAATCGAAAAAATTGTCATTCCATATCGTCAAAATCAAAAACAAAATCCTTGAAGGCATCAATTTCGCGGCGTTCTTTTTTAGTTGGTCGGCCCGCGCCTCGTTCGCGCATTTCAATCCGCCCTTTGCCTACAAACCAATCATTGTATTTATTCAATTCTTCTTCGCTGGTTTGGTTGACGTAGCATTTTTGGGCTTCAGGTGCGCCTACTCGGTTTTTCAGCAATGTAACGACCTTGAACTGAAAATTAAAACCATTTTTTCTGACTTCAATTACTTCTTCACCCTGCAATTGTAAGGAGGGTTTTACGGGAAGTTCATTGATTCTAATCTTACCCGCTTTGCAAGCATCGGTGGCTAGGGTACGGGATTTAAAGATGCGTACACTCCAAAGCCATTTATCAACACGAACTTTTTCGACTGCCATTTTATTGAGTTATTTTTGGATAGGCCAAATCCATTTTTTCAAGGGTATCTACCAAAGTTTTTAGGATAAAATAATCACGATACCACCGGTCATCAACCGGAACAATGTGCCATGGAATTTCACTTTGATTGATAACATCCTGGTAGCAACGCATGTAATCATCCCAAAATTCCCGTTCTTTCCAATCATTGGGATTGTGTTTCCACTGTTTCGTAGGGTCGTTGATGCGTTGATTTAGTTCTATTTCTTGTTCTTCTTTTGAGATATGAAAATAGAATTTGACGATCTGGGTATTGTTATCATAACTCAGCAATGATTCAAAAGCATTGATGGTGGCCATGCGTTTAGCAACACGTTCTTCATCAATCCATTTGTGTACCCTTTGAATGATCACATCTTCATAATGAGAGCGATTAAAAATGCCAATTATGCCTTTTGCCGGGGCATTTTTATGAATTCGCCACAAAAAATCGTGGGCAAATTCCTCTTCAGTTGGTTTTTTATAACTCACAATTTGCAAGCCGCCAAAATGACAACCTTTAAATACATGATCCACGGCGCCGTCTTTTCCACTGCCATCCATCCCTTGAAATACCACTAAAAGTGCGTATTTTTTTTGCGCCATCAACTTTTCTTGCAAATCACCCAGCCTTTGAGCTAATTTTTCGGATTCTTCTTTAGCCGTTTTTTTATCTAAACCCTTTGGAGGTAAGGTGCTGTAATCGCTTAATTTGATCATTGCTTTTTGATTTTAAGCGTGTGTTTGGTTTTTTTATTTGCGCTACAGAAGGCCAAAATTCGCCTGCGAACTAAAAATCCAAACCCACATTAAGTAAAACATACCATTCACACACTTCGATCCAGTTCAACTAGATCCCCATTTTTGTACGTTTCACGAGGTAAGTTTGTAAGATATTGCGAAACCCTTGGTTGATATCCGCTTCTACAAAATCAATTTGATACTGCAGACATTTGAATTTGAGTTCTTCCATGAATTTTGCCATTTGTTCCACGTAGGATTTCTTAATCTGATTGGATTGTAGCCGAATTTTTTCCCCAGTTTCCATATCAATGAACAAATAGGGGCGGTTTTCAAAATTGAACTCCACTTCTTTGGACCGATCGGTGACATGAAACAGCACCACTTCGTGTTTGTTGTGTTTCAAATGTTGAAGTGAGGAAAATAGCGCTTCTTGTTGGTCGCCTTGCTCCATCATATCGCTAAAGATGACCACCAGCGATCTTTTGTGTATGCTTTCCGCCACCTCGTGGAGCGCCTGTGCTGCCGCGGTCAGTTTATTGTGTTCCGGGTTGTTGATCAATTGATCGAGGTGGGTCAGCATCAAGCGGTAGTGAGTGGTGCTTGACTTACAAGGCGAATGAATTTTGAGGGTATTGTCAAAAAGGCTTAACCCAAAAGCATCGCGTTGTTTTTGCAATAAATTCATCAAGGCGGCAGCGGCAAGTGCCGAAAATTGTAATTTATTGTGGTAAGTCTTTTTTCCGTCTCCTTCTGGGAAATACATCGAAGAAGAAACATCAATAACGATTTGGCAGCGCAGGTTGGTTTCTTCTTCAAAGCGTTTGGTGTACATGCGATCGGTGCGGGCAAATACTTTCCAATCGATGTTTTTGGTGCTTTCCCCTTGGTTGTACAGCCGATGTTCGGCAAATTCTACTGAAAAACCGTGAAACGGGCTTTTGTGTAGTCCAATAATAAATCCTTCTACCACTTGGCGAGCGAGGAGTTCCAGGTTGCCAATATCGCGTACTTCGTAATTATCGATTAATTTCATGTCTGATTTTGAGTTGACGCTAGGTTATAACAAGCATTTAGAGCTTGTTCAGGTTTTGGATTCTGGGCTCCATAAGGCAAATTTTATTTCGGACTTCGTTAAAATTTTCGCCGTATTGCCCACATACGACTGCAAATTTTGCCTTGTCTGAAATGAAATTTGCTCTCCTTCGCCTCAGATCCAAAATCTGAACAAGCTCTTATACAACGAAAAAATCCCTAAGCGGATGCAATATCGCACTTAGGGATTTAAGGTAAACCTTTTTTCAAAAAACAAAAAACCAAAATTGCATTACGCTAATGCGCTTTCGATTTTTTCAGCCAAAGCAGCCTTAGTGGTAGTACCTACCTGCTTAGCCACTACTTCACCGTTTTTCAAAATAAGGATCGTTGGTATACTACGAATGCCATATTTCATGGCTACTTCGGGATTGGTATCTACGTCTAATTTACCTACGACAGCTTTACCGTCGTAATCTTTAGCCAAATCTTCGATGATTGGTGCAATGATTTTACAAGGTCCGCACCATTCAGCCCAAAAGTCTACTAGTACAACATTGTCGCCTTCTAGCGCTTTTTCTTGAAAATTGACATCAGTGAATTCGAAAGCCATTACTTGATGATTTAAATTTGAATCAAAATCGATGTTATATAACCCCACAACATCAAAGAAAGTTCCTAAGTTGTAAAGGTAAAGAAAAGGAGTAATAAACCGTCCGGGTCAGGACAAACTTTTCTCCAAGAGTGTGTTTTGATTTTTAGTTCGCAAGCGAAAATGAGTCAAAATTTGCACCAGCGAGGCGCGAAAAACGTGGTACATCCCGACAAAGTCGGGAGAGTGTACCCCGACTTTGTCGGGGCAGGTCAGCGCTACATGAGTATTTTCGTAACGAAGTTGGGGTGAATTTTGGCCATTTGCAGCGCGAATAAAAAATCCAAACACACTCTAAAGAACGATTTTTTTGAAAAATCAAGTATTATTTTATGCAAAGACAACAGCGCCGGCCTATTTGGGGGGTAATTTTGGGGAGTATAGCAATAGTTGTTAAAATGGCCTTGGGTAGTCACCCTGATTGGGTAGAAAAAGGCTATAGTCGAGGACTTTATGTCGTCATTCGGTGGTTATTTTCGTTTTGTTTCTCGGGGATTTCATTTCCATTGATCTACGTGTTTTTTACAGCGCTTGTTTATTTTGCCTTACGTAAGTGGTATCAGCTTCGCTATTTACCCAATCGCTCCTGGGGGCAAGGTTTGAGACGTAGTCTGTGGAGTGGGATAAATTTTTTGGGTTACATCGCTTTCTTTTTTCTTTTTCTGTGGGGCTACAATTACAATCGGGTTTCGATTGAACAACAACTAGGCATTCACCCAAAACCTTTGACAGGGGAGGAGTTAGAAACTACTTTTCTTGCCCAAACGGAAGAATTGATTGATGCCCGTTTTTCTTTGCGGGGCGATGATACAACGGCTTTTGAACAAGCTGATTTTCCGATTGATTTGGAAGCGCGATTACATACGCAACTGAAGACTTGGTTGCAACAGCAAGGTTTTCCTACACCCGGACGGGTACGCGGGCGTTTGCTGTACCCGCGCGGGATTTTTTTGCGTTTCAGCACTGCCGGGTTGTATTTTCCCTTTACTGGCGAAGGACATGCGGATGCGGGTTTACATCCTTTACAGTGGCCGTCGGTGTTGAGCCACGAGATGTCGCATGGCTACGGTTTCGCGGATGAAGGAACTTGTAATTTTTTGGCCTATTTGTGTTGTGCTGAATCGAAGGATCCAATTATCCGTTACGCGGGTTGTCTGAATCATTGGCGCACCTTGGCTTTCCAGTATCGGCGTTACAAGCCTGAAGCCTTTCAAACTTTACGTGATTCCCTACCTCATGGAATCATTTCAGACCTTATCGTTATCAATGCCGCTATGGATCGCTATCCTGATTTGATTCCGCATTTGCAATACCGGGTATACGATGCCTATTTGAAAAGCCAAGGGATTGCAGAGGGTATGTTGAATTACGATCGGGTAACCTTACTTGTGGAAGCCTGGAAGCGAAAAAAAGCAGGTTAGCCCCCTGCTTTTTTGGTTTGCGTATATCCTTTCTCTAGTAACAACTGAACTACCCGATCGCGGTGATCACCTTGAACGATGATTTCACCGTCTTTGGCCGATCCGCCTACGCCGCACTTGGTTTTGAGGTATTTACCCAATTCCTCTAAACTTTCATTGGAACCAGCGAAGCCTAAAATTAGGGTTACTTCTTTGCCGCCACGCTGTTTGCGATCGAGGTGTACCCGGAGTTTTTGTTGATTAGCAGGTGCATCAACCGCGGGTTCGTCTTCCTCGTATTGGTATTGAAAATCAGGGTCAGTGGAATAAACGACTCCCGAGCGGCCTTTTTTATTGTCTTTTTTTGCCATGACTAGTGGTGTTATATCTTTTGTCCTTTCATGGCGCCGGCGATGGTCTCGTCCATGGCCTTGTGGGCTAAGGGAGCGGTGTATTCGTTAAGCGCAGCCATGGTTTGGTTGATCTTATCTTTATCGTCGCCTTCCACCGCATGACGCAACTGAGCTGCAAACTCGAGCGTGGTATCAATTTCTTCATCGGTGAAAAGGGCTTTGTGCTGATTCAAAAACCGATCTACACTAACGAGCAGCACATTGGCTTCATTGCGGGCTTCCAGCAATGCGCGAATGTTCATGTCGTCTTGGGCGTTTTTGATGGAATCGAGCAACATTTTGGCCATTTCTTCATCAGAAATACCGTATTGAGGTTTGACTTCAATTTCTTGTTCAACACCTGAGCGCTCCTCGATGGCTTTTACTTTCAAAATACCATCGGCATTGAGTAAGAATTGGATCTCGATTTTAGGTAAGCCGGCAGCCATGGGTGGTATGCCTTTGAGGATAAATTCGCCCAATTTGCGGTTGTGTTCAATCAAGTCTCTTTCGCCTTGATAAACGGCAATTTTCAAGTTGCGTTGGCCATCTACCGAAGTAGTATAGCGCCGCCCCACCCGACTAGGGATTTTTGAATTGCGGGGAATGATGACATCCATCAGTCCGCCAACGGTTTCAATGCCTAGCGAAAGGGGAGTCACATCAAGCAAGAGCAAGTCTTTTTGATTACCGCCAAGGATATCGGCTTGAATGGCTGCGCCCAAGGCAACAACTTCATCGGGGTTAACCTTGTCGTAGCCTTCTTGACCGAAAAAATCCGCAACGGCATTTTTTACCAATGGCACCCGAGTAGATCCGCCAACCATAATTATCCGCTGGATATCTTTAACGGTCAGTTTGGCATCCGCCAATGCCGATTTACTGGCGTCAATGGTGCGTTTGACCAAAGGTTGGATGAGCGATTCAAACTGTGTTTTTGTCAAGGAACAATCCAGCCCGGCTAAATCGCCTTCGTATGTATCTGACGAACTAAGTTGTTTTTTTGCCTGCTCCGCTTGCAAACGTAGCGCTTGACTGTATTCTTGTCCTTGATCTTGTAAGTGATTGACTTGGATCCAATGATCGATTATGGCGCGGTCAAAATCATCGCCGCCTAAGAAGGTATCGCCGTTGGTGGATAGTACTTCAAAAATGCCGTCTTGGATGCGTAAAATGGAGATATCAAAAGTACCGCCGCCCAAATCATAAACGGCAATTGTTTGGTGATCTGCTGGATCAAGACCGATTCCATAAGCCAAACTTGCAGCAGTAGGCTCGTTGACAATGCGGAGTACATCCAAACCTGCCAATTTGCCGGCATCGCGGGTAGCCTGACGCTGAGAATCATTAAAATAAGCCGGAACGGTGATCACTGCTTTGGAGATAGGTTCCCCCAAGTTAGATTCTACACTGCGTTTGAGCTCCTTTAAGATTTCGGCGGAAAGCTCGATTGGCGTATAAAACTTATCGTTTACCCGAATTTTCACCAAGCGCTCTGGGTCATCGTCGATGATTTGATAACCAAAATAGTGATGAACGTTCTGGATGTCGCGATAAGATTTGCCCATCAAACGCTTGACCGAATAAATGGTATGCTGAGGATCTTCGATTAGTTTAGCTTTGGCCGCTTCTCCTACCACAACGGATCCATCAACAGCAAAATGCACTATCGATGGAACGAGTGTACTTTGTAACCCCAATCCCTTTACGGCAAAAGGTTTGCCGTCTTTGATGTAGGCCACCAAACTATTGGTAGTCCCTAAGTCGATCCCAACTACGAGTTCGCTTTCTTTTTTTAAACCGCCTGATTTAAGGTCGATGGAAAATTTTGCCATGATTTATATTGTCCCATTACAGATGGTGAATTGGGCTGCAAAAATACATCTTTATGCCAAAAAAATTGGTATTGGCGGCAATAATCGACTGAGTTTGCAACTCCATTCGCGCCTGCTTGCTAATTTACAATTACTTTACCTCGAAAATAAGGTTAATCCGCCAGTTTATTGCAAACTTTGGCTGGTAACCAACACCATTAACATCATGCGGATTGCAACTGTTTTTTCTTTGGCCATATTTCTTTTTTTGCAAGCTTGTACACCCAAGCAACAGCAATTACCTGGCCGCTCGCTCAAAGACAAAGTTGAGCGCACCCTCCTTTCAAATGGATGGTCTTTGACGCCAACTGGAAAACAACTGCCCATGGGCGATTTTCCAATGAACATGGTCTTAACCAAAGACAACAAGCGTGCGGTGATTACCCACAATGGTCAATCTACTCAAAGTTTGATTTTGGTTGATTTGGAAAATGAAAAAATCCTGCACGAAATGATCATCCCCAAAGCCTGGTATGGCTTGGCGATCACGGCAGACGGAAGCACGGTATACGCTTCGGGCGGTAACGATAACATCATTCGGTCTTATGCCATTCAAAACGACCGGTTGCAGAAAAAGGATTCGATTGCCATGGGCAGCCTTTGGCCAAGATCAAAAATATCGCCAACGGGCATGTCGCTGGATGAAAAAGGCAAACGCTTGTTTGTAGTAACCAAAGAGGACAGTGCACTGTACGTTATTAACCTTGCTGACCGTACTTCTCGCAAATTGATTACATTACCTTCGGCTGCTTACACTTGTTTGCTTACGCCTGACGCAAAAAAGTTGTACATTTCACAATGGGGCAATAAATCAGTTGCGGTTTGGGACGTGGATGGCGCTAAAGTGGAAAAAACAATCGCCACCAGTGTTCACCCCAACGAGATGATTTTTAGCCCTGATCAGAAGTTGCTTTACGTAGCTTGTGCGGATGACAATGCCGTATCCATTGTTGATCTACAGCAAGGCAGAGTGATTGAAACCGTTTTGACGGCTTTGTACCCCAATGCACCAACGGGCAGCACCACCAACTCCTTAGCGCTTACGCCCGATGGCAAAACTTTGGCCGTAGCCAATGCCGACAACAACTGTTTGGCCATGTTTGATGTAAGTACAGTAGGCAGCAGTAAAAGCTTGGGTTTTGTTCCTACTGGTTGGTATCCGACCTCGGTACGCATTGCGAACGGAAAAGTGTATGTGTGTAATGGAAAAGGTTTGACCTCTAAAGCCAACCCCAAAGGACCTAACCCTTATAGCCGCAAACCGACTGAAGAATACATTGGCGGATTGTTCAAAGGGACCCTGTCTATTTTTAATATTCCAACTGCTACGGAATTGATGGAGTATTCGCGACTGGTGTACACCAATACCCCGTATTCAAAGGAGGGAGAACTAAAAGCACAGGGCGAAGCTGGCAACCCGATTCCAAGAAATGTTGGCGACCCATCGCCCATCAAATACGTTTTTTACATCATCAGAGAAAACCGGACTTACGATCAAGTCCTTGGTGATATTGCGGAAGGCAACGGAGACCCCAGCCTATGTATCTTCCCCGATAGCGTCACACCCAATGTACATGCCTTGGTCAAGGAGTTTGTATTGCTGGATAATTTTTATGTCGATGCAGAGGTAAGTGCCGATGGGCACAACTGGTCAACCGCCGCGTATGCCAACGACTATGTGGAAAAAACGTGGCCAACTAGCTATGGTGGTCGCGGGGGTACCTATGACTACGAAGGCTCCAAGGCCATCGCACACCCGCGTGACGGTTTCCTTTGGGATTTTTGTGCCCGCAAAAATGTTTCGTTCCGTACCTACGGCGAATTTGCTGACCGCGACGAAAGTTACTTGCCTTCGCTTAAAGGCAAATCTTCGGCACGTTACCCAAGCTACAACCTCAGCATTAAAGATGTTTATCGTTTTGGCCAATGGAAAATCGATTTCGATTCTTTGGTGGCTCTTGGTAAAGTCCCACACATGAACATTGTCCGTTTTGGTAACGACCACACGGCGGGTGTACGCGTTGGCGTGCCTAGTCCGTCGGCGATGGTGGCCGAAAATGATCAAGCGGTAGGAATGTTTGTGGAGTATTTATCAAAAAGCCCGATTTGGGGAGAAAGCGTTGTTTTTGTATTGGAAGATGATGCCCAAAACGGTTCCGATCACGTAGACGCGCACCGCTCGCCTTGTTTGGTGATTAGCCCTTGGACCAAACACAAACATGTGGAAAGTTCAATGTATTCCACCAGCGGGGTATTGCGCACCATAGAGTTGATACTTGGATTGCCGCCAATGAGCCAGTATGATGCGGCGGCATTGCCAATGTTTGCATGTTTTGCCAAAAAACCTGACCTTACGCCTTACAAAAACCGCGCGCCAAAAATTTCACTGGCCACGCGCAATACGATTGACGACAAATGGTCGAAATTGTCGTATCAATTCAACTTGGATAAAGAAGACCAGGCGCCAGACATTCTTTTCAATGAAATCATATGGAAAAGCGTGAAAGGCCGCAATGCAGTAATGCCAGCGCCTAGAAGAAGCGCTTTTGTAGCGGTTGCTGAAAGATAGATCATACCTCCATTTTTAGGTATATAAAAATCAAGGGTCAGTTTCTGGAACAAGGAACTGGCCCTTGATTTTTTGCAAAAATTCAAAAAATAGACCTTTCTATTTATATTTGTTAAAAGCTAGAATCGATTGTCGGTTGAAGCATTATCTTATTTACCCAAAAAATCCAAATCATGCGGACATTAAAACAGCAATTATGGCGAGCAATTGTACTTATCGCAGTTGCTTCTATTTTATCTACTTGTGCAGTAAACCCAGTTACTGGAAAGAAGCAAATCATGTTTGTTTCTGAATCTGAAGAAAAAGCGATGGGGTTACAATCACATCCTGAAATTCTTGGTGAATTTGGAGAGTACCCAGATGCCAATTTGCAGGCTTTTATCAATGAGAAGGGAAAAGCGATGGCCGTAATTTCCCATCGGCCTAATTTGGATTATAAATTCAGTATTTTGGATACCGATGTGGTGAACGCCTTTGCCGTACCTGGCGGCTACGTATATTTCACTCGGGGTATCATGGCGCACTTCAACAACGAAGCGGAGTTTGCTGGGGTGTTGGGGCATGAAATTGGTCACGTAACAGCCAGGCACTCAGCGCAACAGCAAACCCAGCAAATATTGGCTCAAGGCGGTTTGTTAGTGGGGATTTTAGCCATCCCAGAACTGGCTCAGATGGCTGATGTTGCCTCACAAGGACTACAATTGTTGTTCCTCAAGTTCAGCCGCGAGCACGAAAGTCAATCTGATGAATTGGGCGTGCAATATTCTACCAAAGTAGGTTACGACGCCCGTGAAATGGCTACTTTTTTCAAAACCATCGATCGGTTGAGTGGTGGTAACAATGGCGGTATTCCCAATTTTTTATCCACTCACCCCAACCCCTTGGATCGTTACAAAAGAGTAGGGGAGCTGGCTGTCGATGCTCAAAAAACATTGACCAATACCAATGATCTAAAAATTAACCGCGATGGTTATTTGCGCATGATTGATGGTATAATTTATGGTCCTGATCCAAAACAGGGCTATGTGGAGAATAACGTTTTTTACCATCCAGAATTGAAGTTTAGTTTTGCGGTACCTGCCACTTGGCAGGTTCAAAATAGCCCAGCAAAGGTGCAAATGGCACCTAAAGATGGCAAAGCAGTATTGAACTTCTCTTTGGCTACTGAGAAAACCTTAACTGAAGCCGCGAATGCCGCTGTGGCGACGGATTCGTTGATTGTAATTGAAAACCAAAACATCAAAATCAATGGTTTATCGGCTATTGCTATTGTAGCCAACCACAAAAATGGTTCTGATCCCAAGCAAATGATTCGCGGCGCGCTCACAATTATCGAGTACAATGGGTTGATTTACAAGTTCTTTGGCTTGTCATTGGCTAATGATTTCAATACCTATTCTCCTTCTTTTCAAACTGCAATGCGCAGTTTTAAGATTTTGACTGATCTAAGCAAAATCAATGTAACGCCTGAACGGATCAAAATTGAGACTGTAACAAAGGATGCTACTTTTGCTGAAGTATTGCGCAGTTTTGGTGTAGCAGAAAAACGCATGGAGGAGCATGCTATCGTCAATGGCATGCTATTGACGGATAATCTGGCAGCAGGTACCTTGATCAAGGTCATTCGAAAGGATAGTACAAAGTAAGCATATTGGGTAGGTATGTGATGATTGTTGAATATTTCATCACATACCTTACTGAAAATAAGATAATGCTGCTACTTAATCTGGAAGCGCACCCCAAAAAACCAACTTTGCGTAATGGGGTAACGGCTGCGATCCACTGAATTTAAATTTTGTTGAAAGCCCCAAAAATTGGAGTTGACTACACCAGGCACCAGTCTGGCTCCAATATTAGACAACCTTACTTCCGGATCATTGCCTTTAAATGAACTGATGGTTAGCAGGTTTTGTGCACCTATATAAAATTGGAGTTGTCTGGGTTTGTTTTTTGTCAAAAAAGGCACATCATAGCTCAAACTCAAGTTTTCTAACCGGATGAACGAGGCATTTTGTAGAAAAAAATCAGAAACCTGATAAGCCGGTTGAGTGAGTCCTGAAAAGGTATTGCTAAGGGCTATTGTTGGTATGCTGTAAGGAGTTGTATTGATACTTAAATTTTGAGGATTTGCATAAAACAAGTTAAAAACATTGTACTGCTTATGCCCTAACGCGCCTCGCCAAAACACATTTAAAGAAAATCGCTTCCAATTAAAATTGTTGTTCCATCCGAAAGTTAGCTTTGGTTGGGCATTTCCGGTAATGGTTTTATCGCCAGTTTCTTCCACTCTACCATCGTTGTTTAAATCGTTTAATTTAATTGCACCATTAGCAATACCATTTGAACTGTAAGTATAAAATTGGCCGATGGGTTTTTTATTTTCCAGCAATTGCAAACCGCCACAACAAAAACCGGGACTACCTACATTGCCAATAATCAGCGTATTGTATCCTGGAACGGAGGCATCCATTATTGTTTTGTTGCGGGCAAAATTGAGTTGACTGATCCAAGTGAAATTTTGGGTTTGAACGGCCGTCACATTTAACTCTACTTCAACCCCGCGATTAATCAAAGCCATCGTGTTTTCAAGAAAATAAATAGTAGGTTCTGATGCTTGTTGAATAGATGACTGCCAAAGCAGTTGAGAAGAGCGGCTGCGGTAAAATTGAATTTGACCACTAACCCGGTTGTTTTTCAAAGTATAGTATACCCCCAGATTCCACTCTTTCCGAACCTCAGGGCGAATATTGGCATTGGGGGAAGATGAAATTTGTACACCAGGTTTAAATTGTCCATTGTAATAATAAGGTAAGCCTGGTGATAATGAAGTTTGATTAATTCGGCTTTTAGGAGGAATATTACCAGTTTCTCCATAACTCAATTGAACATTCAATTCACTCAACACTTTACTGGTACGAATTAGATTCCCGCCCAAAGTAAAAGCAGGGTACAATGCCCACTTGTTGTCGCTCAATCGCGTGAACCCTTCCTGACGGAGGCTACCTTTGGCAAACCATCGGTTGCGAAAAGTGTAGTTTACTTTTGCATAGAAAGCTGGCATATAGTCACTTTCTCGATATTTGGTTTCTTCGATTTGCCAGCCTTTATTGAGCCAGCCGCCGCTAGCTAGTGGTTGATAGGTTGGCGGATCGCCATCAAAATTTAGACCTTCACGGCTGGTTCCCCGACCATTCCAATTATGCTGAGAATAGCCCAATTCGGTTTCCAGTTGATGATTTGTATTGGCTCCTAAATTGTTCTTACTATTTAAGGCAGCATTGAAATACCAATGACTCAATCGTCTTTCCTTCCAATTAGCGGCGCCGGTTAATTCAAAACTTGAATAGGGTACGCCCGGAGATTGGGCCCAGCCGGTGGCGTCATTGTTGTGTTGATAACCCGTAGTCACAATGCCCTTTAATCCTTTAAAAAACTGCCATTCCCCGAATAACCCAGCAGTTATGATTTGGGAATTGTTTTCAAAAGTTTGTTGATTCAATTCTGCAACGGGATTTAATAAACCAAAAACTCCAGGATTATAATAACCGCCACTACGGGTAGCGGTATCTGATTGAATGGGGGCAGTAGGGTTAATGATGGCGGCATTGCGAAAGATGTCGGGGTTTACTTCTCGGTTATTGCGGTTAGTGAGGGCAAAAAGGCCACCCACTTTGCCGCGGTTTTTACCCAAGATCTTATTAAAATTGAAGAGGGTATTGATTTGAGCAAAACCTGATTTTTGAGCAATCCCGTTGACTTCCCGTAAGTTAACTGATAATCGATATGTTGTTTTTTGAGTAGAACCATTCATCACCAAGTTGTGGGCATGGCTGAATCCATTGCGCGTAATGGATTTGTACCAATCAGTGCTGGCCCCCAAGTCACGATTTGAACTCGGATATTTCCCGTTAGGCCCAGTGAGGTCTCGAAAGGTTGCTGCGCTGATGCCTAAATCTGGCTTAATGGCTTGATCAAATGCCACATAGCTTGAGTAGGAAATGCTGCTGCTATGCGATTGTCCTTTTTTAGTGGTAATTTGAATAGCGCCGTTGGCGCCGCGCATGCCAAAATTAGACAAGGATGCCGCATCGCGAATGATTTCAATTTTTTCAATATCTTGAGGGTCAATTGTTTGGATGGATACTCCGGGTATGCCATCTACGATCACGAGCGGTTGGGTAAGGTTGATCTGATCGTTGTAGCCATTCGTGGTCAGATAGGTTGAAAAACCAGGATAAATGGCCGAATGTAAACCCCGAATTTGTACTTCAAAGGGATAATTAGGGTCTCCACCAGGGCGGGTGATTACGGCGCCAGGAACTTTGCCTTGTATCAGTTGCCAAGGATCGTAACGGTTACCATTTGTAAAATCCGGAGAGGTTATTGTTGGGTTTTTAGCCAAAATGGAGTCGCTTTTAATAGGAATGGTATCTCGTATAGCTTGTGCATTTAGTGATTGAAGAAGTAATAAAAATAACAGCAGCAGTAGATTGGATTGATTTTTCATAAACTGGATAATTTTAGTGAGAATAGGTATGTCTAACCAAATTTAAATTATTAAGGGTTAATTTTTTCAATTTTAACACAGCGTGCTAAAATTCCAAGACTTCATGAGCTTAAAGTCCAGACTTTTGTGTAGAATGCACAAAAAACGGAACGATGTACTTGCGCAATCTATTCATTCTTTTATTGGCGGGAAATATGGCTTTTGCACAAAAAAAAACACCCGTGCCGCCGCCCGAACTAGGCGTGTCATGGGCGCTTGCGCAAGAACGCGCACAAACCCTTAGCGCCATAGTCTATGATTTACAGCTTCAGTTACCACTCAAAAAAGAAGAACCGCTGAAAGGCCAAGTTGTGGTTGCTTTCTCTCTGAAAAACAACCAAAAGGATGTGTTGCTTGATTTTAAACCCAGCAAACCGCATACCGGCAAAATGAGCATAAATGGCAACGAATTGGAAAGCAAGTTTGTCAATGGGCACCTCATTTTACCTGCTTACTATTTAAAACAGGGCAAAAACGAAGTCCTTATCCCCTTTGAAGCCAGCAACCAATCGCTCAATCGCAGTGCTGATTATTTGTACACGTTGTTGGTTCCTGATCGAGCATCTACGGTTTTTCCCTGTTTTGATCAGCCTAATTTAAAGGCGCGTTATACTTTACACTTAGATGTGCCAAAATATTGGGAGGCAATGGGCAATGGCCCCTTGGAAAAAACAACGGAAAACGGCGACCGTAAACAGTTGGATTTCAAAACGACGGAAGCTTTTAGCACGTACGTCTTTGCTTTTTGCGCCGGCAAATTCCAGAAAGCCACCCAAACTCGCGACGGGCGTAGCTTGACTTGTTTTTACCGCGAAACCGATCAAGCCAAAGTACAACGCAACCTCAACGATATCTTTGATTTACATGCCCATGCCTTACAATGGATGGAGACTTATACAGGCATCAAATTGCCCTTTACCAAGTTGGATTTTGCGCTCATGCCAGGTTTTCAATATGGCGGAATGGAGCATATTGGCGCTATTTTTTACAAAGAATCCAGTCTGATGCTGGATGAAAGCGCCACTGAAAACCAGAAGATGGGTCGCGCGAGCCTGATCGCGCACGAGACCGCGCACATGTGGTTTGGAGATTTGGTGACGATGAATTGGTTCAACGACGTGTGGCTCAAGGAAGTTTTTGCCAATTTTATGGCGGCAAAAATTGTCAATCCTTCATTCCCAAAAATCAACCACGAACTGCGATTCCTATTGGCGCACCAACCAGGGGCATATGCCGAAGACCGCAGCGAAGGCACCCATCCCATCCAGCAAACCTTGGAGAACCTTAACAATGCTGGTAGCTTATACGGCGGCATTATTTATCAAAAAGCACCGGTGGTGATGCGTCAATTGGAAGGTATGATGGGGGAGGAGCAAATGCGCAAAGGATTGCAGGAGTACCTCCGTACCTACAGCTATGGGAATGCTACTTGGGATCAATTGGTAACAATTTTGGACAATTACTGCCCACAAGATCTTAGCACTTGGAGTCAGGTTTGGGTGAAAGAAGCGGGTATGCCACGTTTTAATGTTACATCGATTGGAGATAGGAAAATACTGCAAAAACTCAAGGTAGAACAACTACACACTTCAGCAGGCGGAAAATATTGGCCAGAAAGCACCCAATTGGCTTTGTTTTATCCGGATACCGTAATCCGTCTTTCGGTACAAATTCAAGGGAAAATAAGCGATATCAACCAAGTTAAAGATTTGAGCTACCCCCAAGCGACCTTGTTGCTGTCTGGGCCTATGAGTTATGGCTATTGTCAATTGGACGATGCTTCAAGGGTGTTTTTTCTGAAAAAAACGCCACAAATTTCCGATCCTTTGTTGCGTGGAGCTGCGCGATTGGCGCTGATGGAAGATTTTTTGAATGGCCGCATTCCAGTGGATACCCTTATGAACAGCGTGATCGCTGCTTTGCCTCTGGAAGGAGAGCCGCTCAATCGGCAGCAGTTATTGGATCAGTTACAGACCTTGTATTGGCGATTTGCCAGTCAGGAATTGCAGTTGTCCAAAAAATCAGCAATTGAAGAGCTGCTTTGGAAATTGATGTCGGAAGCGAAAGACCTTTCCGCACGCTCCGTTTATTTTAATGCGTACCAAAACCTGGCCGAAACCTGGCCCAGTGTGCAAAAACTGTATCGGATTTGGAATAAAACCCTCAATATTTCAGGTTTGCCTTTATCGGAAAGTCAGTATACCGATTTGGCCTGCGCCATTGCTTTGCGTTGGCCACAACGAGCCGATAGCATCTTGACCACTCAATTGCAAAGTATCAAAAACCCGGATAGCAAACAACGCTTGCAATTTTTGCTTCCCGTTTTTTCAAATGACCCGCTTCAAAGTGATGCTTTTTTCAACCGACTAAAACAAGTGGAAAACCGTCATTTCGAGCCCTGGGTGGAAGATGCGTTGAGTTTGCTGAATCATCCGCGTAGGCCAGCTAATGCGAAGTTAAAGTACATCCAACCAGCTTTGGAAATGATGGAAGAAATTCAACGCACGGGCGATATCTTTTTCCCGCGTCGCTGGATCAGTTCGGTATTGGGGGGACATAATTCGCCGGAGGCTGTGGCAATTGTTCGGCAATTTTTAGCAAAACACCCCAATTTCCCTTATCGACTGCGAAACAAAATTCTGATGTCGGCTGATCTGCTTTTTAGAGCTGCCAAAATGCGCAAAGAGCCGGGCAAAGAAATGGCGCCACAAAATCTAGCGGAGTTGACGCAGGCCATCAAAACCGAATTGGCGCGTTGCCCAGAAGCGACCTTTTTTGTGGCTTTTCGCGATCTACAAAAACCAGCACAAAGCGTTTTGATTAACGAAAAAGTCAGCATTCATCCGGCCAGTACGATGAAAACGCCAGTGCTGGTGGAAGTCTATAAACAAGCCAATGAAGGCAAATTTAAACTCAGCGATTCGTTGACGGTAAAAAATGAGTTTAAAAGCATCGTCGATGGCAGTCCTTATTCCCTACAAGCGAGTGATGATTCCGATTTGTCGTGGTACCAACGCCTTGGACAGAAAGTAAGCATTTACGACTTAACGCGTGCTATGATTGTACGCAGTTCCAATTTGGCCACAAACATGCTTATTGAACTGGTGGGTGCACCGCAAGTAACGCAATCCATGCGGACAATGGGCTTAAACGACATTATGGTACGTCGCGGCGTAGAGGACAGCAAAGCATATACTGCTGGCCTGAATAATACCACGACAGCCTATGATTTGATGTTGCTGATGGAAAAAATTGGGAAAGGAGAAGCGGTGAGTCCCGCGGCCAGCCAAGCAATGATCAATATCCTTTCAGATCAGGAGTTCAACGACGTTATCCCTACACGTTTGCCGGCTGATGTACAGGTAGCCCACAAAACCGGTTGGATCACTCAGCATCATCACGATTCGGCATTGCTTATTTTGCCAGATGGTCGGAAATTTTCATTTACCATACTCTCGAAAGGCTGGAAAAGCGAAGCCTTGGCAAATGAGGTGATGGCAAAAGCCGTAGCGCTGGCCTATGATTATTTTTCGAAGTAAAAAAGTAAAAGCCTCAATGGACCTGAATCCATTGAGGCTTTTTGAAGTCAAAAAAACATTAGAGCTTGTTCAGGCTTTGGATCTGAGGCGAAGGAGAGCAAATTTTATTTCAGACGAGGCAAAATTTGCAGCCGTATGTGGGCGATACGGCGAAAATTTTAACGAAGTACGAAATAAAATTTGCCTCATGGAGCCCAGAATCCAAAACCTGAACAAGCTCTAAGAGATCAGCGCTACTTAAACGCCTTTGTTGCCACCGGTTTTAAACCCAATCGCATCCAAAGTGCCGAATGCATAAGTTTAAGTAAGGTATTGTTGGGTTCTAACTTTTTCAAGCCGCGATAAATTTGATCGGCCTCCGCAAACCATTCTGCTTGCTCAAGCGCTACCGCGCGCATTGTTTCTTGCAGCACTTTGGAGCCGTTTTTAAATAAATCGGTTGCTTCAGCGTCTTTAGTAGCATTAGCTTTATCCAACGCAGTGCTGATTTCAAATACCAACGGAGATGATTTGATAGGCTGAGCTCCGGTAGTGCTTACCTGCCAGTGGTACTGATTGCCTTCGATAAAAATAGTTGGATCCAGCTTGACCAAAAGGAAAGTATCTTTGGTTGTCATTTTGAAGATCGATTGCTCGCCGCTGTTTTTGATTTCCACCTCAAAACTTTGAGCACCTGCTGGTTTGGACCAGTTAAATACCAGATTCGCTAAACTGATACGTCCCAGCGGACTAATGGCATTCAAGGTGTTCCCTTTGCCGCCCCAGCCGTCGCCAGTTCCTTTTTTGCTGGTGACCCCGCCCCAGCCATCGCCAGTTCCTTTTTTGCTGGTGACCCCGCCCCAGCCATCGCCAGTTCCTTTTT
>JBBANM010000037.1:384-30813 GCA_040401995.1 Saprospiraceae bacterium | reverse complement strand
TGCTGGTGACCCCGCCCCAGCCGTCGCCAGTTCCTTTTTTGCTCGTAACACCGCCCCAAGCATCTTTTGGATTTTCAGGATTGGCAGCCATGTTGATGGCCGCATTGACATACTCGCTAAAGTCTTGCTCAAAATTGAGGGTAGCTAAACCATCACTTTCTGGAAACAAGGCTGCCAATGTACTTTTTTTCTCTCCAGTTACTTTTAAAAACCGACCATCAGATAAGAGGGTAACGCTGCTATTTTTTATCAGGTTAATCGATCCTTTACTTTGTAATACGGCGCCAGCTCCCAATATGGCCTGTGCTACCCCTTTCGGGGATTTGTAAGCTATTGGACCTTGGGTAGCTACCACAATAATGGGTTTTTCATTTTGTGCAAAAACAGAAAATGAAATTCCGAGAGCAATGACAATCAAAAAGAATGGCTTCATCATAGGGTAAAAAATTTTGTGTGTATGAGGAATGGAATATACAATGTCATATTTCTTGTTTGACGCATCGTTGTTATCTAGCTGGTAATAAATAATTGGCCCATCGTTCAAGCTTGCTTTCTTTGTTTAGTATAAATAGCTGCTTATCATAAACCAAGATTTGGCCGCGCGTGGTCTCAAGCGTTCGTTTTGGGTTGCCGCCACTTTTTTCAGTAATAGCGGCTCGACTATCACCAATACCAATGTTAGTAGCAGTTTTGCCAGCATATCCAGGCAAAGTAAAGTGAATAAGAGTAGGGTTTTTAGCACCAGCTAGGCTGCTTATGTATAGCTTGGAGCTACTACCAATTTTAGGGTTTTGATTAAATTTTAATTCATCGTTGATGATAATAGTCAAGTTTGGATAAAATTTAGGGTTGTTAGCTACGTCATCTATATTCAGGTCGTCGATTTTTTCAATTTGGGCTATTTTAGCCTTGTTCGAAACAGGAATATCAAGTGCTTGTTTTTGTAATATTTTTAGATTGACTTGAGCCAATGCACTTCCGGCATCGGCAGCGGATTTGAAAAAAGCTTTGGCTTTGGAATTGTTCCCAGCATTGGCTTCCAGTATCCCTAAAAGCACATCAATATCTACCAAAGTTTTGGAATATACATTAGATGCAGCAGCTTGCCGCGCTTCAACATCAGCATAAAAACGGGCACGCGCGGGATCGCCCATTAGCGCGAAAGCAATGGCTTTGTTGAGATAAGCCGGGGCGTAGTCAGGATCAAGACTAATTGCGGCATCGAATTGTAAAATGGCTTTTTGCAATAGAATACTCCGTTGATTTTGATCATCTTGACCTTTGCTACCTGAGCTTTCCAAATCCAATTCGATGGGATAGCGATATTTAAGCTCATCTGATTTAAATCTTTGCAAAGCATCTAAAAGCGCCGTAACGCCCAAATTGTTGTAGATCTCTCGACTTTGGTATTCTACTAAAATATAGCGATAGTATTCGTAAGCTTCGGGATAACTGCCAATGGCAGTTAGTAAATTAGCCATTTCAAAAACATCAACCAAGCTCTTAATTTTTTCAGCAGTTCGTTGACTTAATTTTTGTCGGTCGGTTAATGATGGATAACCAGGAAGTAATTCTTTGAGGCCATAGGCACTGTAAAGACTTTGAATAACTTTGGAACCTTTGTCAAACAACCCGTAGCCTGAGGAGTAGGCCAAAAAACCGCCCAGGTAGTCTGCCTCCGTTTCGTTGGCCGTTTCGTCAGCTACATTGTTCACTACAATACTTCCGATCTTTAAATCTTTAAAATCTTCAGCAAAGCTGTTGCGCCAACCATGTTTTTCGTAGTAATGGGTCAATTCATGAGCCAATAAAAACGCGATGGCTGTTTCGGCATCATTCCCAAAACTATTGCATACACCCAGTGCTTTTACTTCGAGTTGGATCTCTAAATTTTCGTAATCCATAAATGCACAATGTGTTTCATCCGTACTTAAGTTGAATTTAGGTACAGGATACCTGAAGTCACCACGCGCCTGCACCAAGCGATTGTAGATGTTTAATACCCGCCGATACTGTATGCTATCAACACTGCTGATGCTTTTGTTTACAAATGAAGTTGTTTTTTGCAGCATGGGCAAAGAACCAAAAGTTCTATCCTGAGACCAACTCTGTTGGAAAAACAAAAGCAAAAAATATAGGGGGAAGTACTTTTTCATTAAAATTATTTTGGTGTATTTAGAAAAGAGACGATTTGATTCACTAAATCTTCGGCAAGCTTTTTCGCTTCAGTTGCTTTGCCATTAGCAGTAAAGGTTTTTAGTTCAGCATCTTGCTCGCTATTGTAGAAATAAGCCGTTACACTAACATCCGAATTGGTTATTTTGTAGTTCCCAGAAATGTAAAAATGTGTGCCATTGAATTTTTCAATATCGTAAAAATTAAATGGACTGCTGGGATTTGCTTGGAATACACTTTCCAATTGATCATCGATTTGATCACTTAATTTAAGAACATCGCGTGCTTTTTCATTAACAAAATTAGAGCTTGTAATGATTTTTTTGGCGTCTGGCAATTTAAATTTTGAAGCATCTTTGATGATGCCTATGGAAAAGTCTGCTCCTCCAATAATCTTAGGTTCTTGAACTTTTTTAAGCGTGCTGGCCAACTTAGGCACTTCATCATTTACTGCCTGAAATAATTTATTAACATCAATGTAATTGTTCTTATCGCTGGCAGCAACCAAGGGCATGTTATGTAACAGACTATAAGTTAATAAACCATGTCCAAATCTAGGGTCTTCATAGCTGCTTTTATCGGCAGAACTACCGGCTAAAACAAAAAAACCGGAACGATCTTTCATGCGTTGTAATGCTCGGCGTTGGTCATCATTGATATTGTCATCTCCTTTTGCGGAAGTTTCCATTTTATTGATGACTTCACCAGAATTACAAGCATCCAAAATTAAGATCCTTTTGCGGGCTTTTACATCGCGGATCCAGGATTGCAGCGAGTCTTGGATGATTGCTTTTTCTTTATTAGCGGCATCGGAAAGATCAAAACTACTGTTTTCGGTGCTGAGTAAATAAAATTGACCAGCAGGATCATTTTCTGGCCAAGTAAGTCCGTGGCCAGAAAAATAAACCAATAAAATGTCTTTTGGTAACGCTTTTTTAGCGAAATCGTCTAAAACACTTCGTATACTTTTGATAGTAGGAGGTGTCCCTTTTTTTGCAGTAGATAATAGTCGGATTTGCATTCGTGAACCAAAGAGTTCTGCGCCAGATTTTTCTAGATATTCTTTAAATGAAGCAGCATCAATATCTGGAAATTTTAGATCAAGTTTGTCGCCTTGGTAATTGGAAGTGCCGACAATCAGGGCATATAAAGTGTTTTTGAGTTCGAGATCTGAAGCTTCATTAATGGATACGGCATTTGTGTTGGGCTTAGATCCTTTATCTTTTCCTAAGCTTGGGGTATAAATTAACGTATTAGGAGCACTATAAATCTTATTTTCCGTAGCATAAAACACCAAGGACAGTCGATTGGGTTTACCGGGGATGAAATAGGGCGAATAAGGCAAGAGTTCAATTTCAAAATTTTCTTGTCGCTCGGGGTTTGCATCTTCGATGATTTCTTGGTTACCATCGAGCAAGACGATTACCTTTCCAATACCTCCACTGCGTTTTTTTAGTTGAACTTTGATCACATCGCCTACTAATTCCGACTTAACAAGCTCTGGATATAATGCCATTTCCTTATTGTCCAGATTAACTACTTTCCGAAGCGGTACATTGAACATAATCTTATAAAGTAACCCCGGCTCGTAATAAAGTTCTTTCAACTGATCTAAGGCAATATTTTCCGAACCGGAAGTATAGTACAACTGAGTCATCGCGCCTTCAGAAGCATCAAAAAGGCCATTTGGCGCAGTAATTGTCCAATCCTCTTCACCAATGGCGATAAGGGTAGCCAATTCAATGCCCTTGGCTACATCCCAAATTTTGGCAGTACGGTCATTACTACCTGAAAGTAAGAATTTACCATTTGGGTCAATCGCTACTGATAGTACCGAACTAGTATGTCCGTTGAAAACACGGATGACACTACCTTTAAGATCATAGAGCTTTAAGGTATTATTTGAAAAGCCGGCGATAACAGTTTTGCTATCAGGTGAAAATGCCAAACAGATAACATTTCCTGCTGTATTCTCAATGTGAAAAAGAGCTTTTGAATTCTCGCTGCTAAAAACAGATAACCCTGCAGTTTCATTGGTTGCCACCCACTTTCCATCGGGTGAAAATGCCGCTTGATCAGCTGATGTACCGAATTTTTTGAGTTCCAAAAAATCATCCGTACTGTATAAGATAACGGGTAATCCCTTACCATTGCTAGGTTGATCGCTTTGACCCTCTTTTAGGGTAGAACCAAATGAGGGCGTTTTAGCGTTATTCACAGCTGCTAAAAAACTATCGCCGTCTGGTGAAAAAGTTAAACTGGTTACGTAGTTTGATAGAACATTTTTTTTCCAAACCTCTTCCCAGTTATCGCCATTCCTTTCCAGAAGTTGAATTCCACCTTGAAAATCACTTATGAGCAAGGAATCCCCGCCAATACTGACTGCAATTGAAGCACGGTTTATTGCTGGTTCAGATTTTTCAGATGTATATAGCTCTTCATCCTCCAGGTCATATTCGTACCAGGAATTTCCAGCAGCGGCAATAAATAAGCTTGGGTCAAATGGATTGAAAACTGTCGGAGCGTTGTATTTAACATTCTTTATAATACCATTTGGTGTACTGTATGGACCAAAATTTCCAGGAGATAGTGTAAATCCGAGGGCGTCACTGTATACGGCATCCCAGACTCTGATGTGTTGGGCTTGGCCGCCGGTAAGAAGATAAAGCGAATCAGGAGCAAAGTTAGAAAATCCGACACTGGTAACTGGCGAGGCATCGCCCTTGATAACATATTTTCCTCCCTTTGAAATTGCGGGTGAATTTGCCTCCTTTGACGAAGTCACTGGTTTTTTTTGAGCCGACAAAGAAAAAAAGGAAAGAATAAAAAAGAATAAGAGAAGGGGCTTTTTCATATGCCTATTATTTTAGGTGTTATAAGGTAGAAACTTGAATACATTTGGCTTAACTCTTTCCAAATAAGCATTTCAACTCGATAAAAGTTCGTTATACCGGGTAAACGGAATATTTTCTTGCTTCATGGCTACAACGGTAGGTAGTGTTTCACCTATTTGTAAAACTTGAAACTCGATTGCTTAATTTGCTTCATTGCTAAGGAATGGTTAAACAATAAGTGCTCGCTTTTGCCTTGCTTTTTTAGCGCCACTCTTCCTATCTTTTTCGTTGCAATGCCCCACATTGCGCCTCAAAAGATAGTTGATTGGCAGCAAAATAGCGGAGGCTAAAACGACCACTTATTATTCACCCGTTCCTTAGGGGTAAATGAATAAAAAAAGTGGCGCCTTCATCTATTTTACTTTCCATACTCAAGTTACCTTGATGCCCTTTTGTCACAATATCATATGACAAGCTCAGCCCTAAACCCGTTCCTTGTCCAGTAGGCTTGGTGGTAAAAAAGGGTTGGAAGATTTTGTCTTGAATAGCCTCCGGTATGCCATTTCCATTGTCTTTAACCCGGATTTCAATCGAATGGTTAAGTTGTTTAGTACTGATGGAAACAGTAGGCCGATACCCTTCAATTCCTTTTTTGGCTTTTTCAGTCACCGCATAAAATGCATTATTGATCAAATTGAGCAATACCCGGCCAATATCTTGGGGGATGACGGCAATTTTGGGCAACTCGGGATCAAAATGTGTTTCTAGGGTAGCTACAATGGAGCTGTCTTTAGCGCGCATACCATGATAAGCCAAGCGCAAGTATTCGTCAGCCAGGCTGTTGAGGTCGGTTGGTTCTTTTAAGCCGGTACTGGTGCGCGAGTGCTCCAGCATTGCTCGTACAATGGCAGATGCGCGCTGGCCGTGGTGGTTGATTTTACCTTCGTTTATTTTTAGACTTTTGGCAAGGTCTTTTATCTCGAACAAATTTCCTTTTTCAATTTCCTCTTCCAATTCGCCCAACAACTCTTGGTTTATTTCAGCAAAATTATTGACAAAATTCAAGGGGTTTTGAATCTCATGGGCAATGCCAGCTGTTAGTTCGCCAAGCGAAGCTAATTTTTCAGATTGGATAAGTTGAGCTTGAGCAGATTTTAAATGATCAAGAGAAAGTTCTAATTCGCTTGATTTTTGCTGTAACTGCAATGTTCGATGCTGCACTTTTTCTTCCAAAATCCGGTTTTCACGCCGAAGCGCGGCCGAACGCCAGTAAAATATGCCCAAAATACTGCCCAAGAAACCAAGTAAGTAAATAATGTAAGCCAGGGTTGTTTTCCACCATGGAGGGCGAATGGTAAAAGGGTATACCAATTCCTTACTCCAGACCCCAGAACTACTTAATGCTTTAACCTTAAATTGATAATGACCAGCAGATAAATTGGCGTATGAGGCATCGTTTTTTGGTGTGAGCGTGCTCCAAGCTTCATCAAAACCTGCTAATTTGTATTGGTATTTAATTTTTTCAGGTTGATTCAAAGTAACGCCTACAAAGGTAAACCCGATGCTGTTGTTATTGTATTTAAGATTTAAATTTTCAGGCAAACTGTTCCAAGCTGATAGACGGGAAAAATGGTAATCACGTACTTTTATTCCATTATTTAAAACGATGAGACTATCTTTGTTTTCCAGTAATTCAGACCAGGGTAAAGGCTCATTGTACAACGAAACAGCTACCAGATTGATTTTAGGAGGAGATAAATGCTCAACATCTCGGTTTGCATGGTAAATCATCAATCGATCATTGGCTCCGATGTAAATATTGCCATCATTAGCTTCTAAAATGCTGTTGCGCCAACACCCAATGCCTTGGAAACCATCTTCGTAAGTGTAATTTTTAAATAAAGTGGTAGTGGGTGAAAATGAAAAAAAGGATTTATTCGCTCCTTTATTTGTTGAAATGCTTTGTAAAGTTGCTTTAGTTATTTTTGAAAGTCCAAATCGGGTTCCGAACCAAATATTTCCTTTTTTATCTTGTAGCATGGAAAGTACAGCATTATTTGCTAGACCCTCTTTTTCCGTAAAATAAGAGAAAGAACTACCGTCAAAACGACACGCTCCTCCATCCAAAGTGCCAATCCAAATACTGCCAGAATCTTCGATTAAAACCGAAGTAACCTCGTTGTTAATTAACCCATTTTCTTCTGACCAATTCGTAAAGCGAGTTCCATTGTATTTACTCACCCCTCCTCTGGTGCCAAACCATATGTTTCCCTGCCGATCTTCTTTAATGGTATTTACAGAATTATTACTCAATCCTTGTTTTTCGGTGAAAGCAACAATGTAATCTGCTGTAAATTTAGCTGCGCCTTCTCGTGTTCCCATCCAAATATTTCCTTGCTTATCTTCCATAAGACAAGTAACATTGTTACCTGGAAGTCCTTCGGTTGTTTTATAGTAAGTGAATCGGTGGCCATCAAATTTGCAAACCCCATCACCATTGGTACCAATCCAAAAATTGCCTACTCTATCTCTAAGGATGCAGTATGTTTCATCCCCACTTAGCCCTTCTTGTTCACCATATTGTCGAAAATGCTGACCGTCATAATTTATAATGCCATTGTCCAAGGTCCCAAACCAAAGATTATTAGGCTCGGGCTCGATGATACTAAAAACTTCACTAAACTTTAATGTATTTTTTTTATCGGCAGATTCAGGATTGGAGGTATTTGTAAATTGAGTAAAGATTTTTCCGTTGTATTTACTAACCCCGCCGCCATCCGTGCCCAACCAGATATTTCCTGTATTGTCTTCAAATATTGATAATACGTTGTCATGATTTAAACCATATTCTCTGGTGAAATGTGTAATGGTTTTACCGTCAAATTTAATTGCCCCATTATCCAAAGCTCCAAACCAGAGGTCGCCATTCTTCATTTGGGTGATGCAGAAAATAGCTTGCGTTGCAAAACCTTGTGCTTCGGTGTAATTTGAGAATGAATGATTTTTGTATTGCGAAATACCTCCACCTGTACCCAGCCAAATGCCTCCTTGGGTATCCTCGGCAATGGCAGAAACATCATTGTGAATTAGACCATTTTCTTTTGTAAAATGCGTAAACGAAGTTCCGTCAAATCGAGTTACACCTGCGCCCAGGCTTCCAATCCAAATAGCATTATTATGATCGGCAAAAATGCATAAAGCTGAATTACTAACCAGTCCCTGTGATTCTCCATAGTGTGTAAAGCTTTTGCCATCATATTTTGAAATACCATTGCTTTCATAGCTCAACCAGATATTCCCTAGTTTGTCTTGAGTAAGGGATTTTATATCGTCTCCTGCTAAACTATTTTCACTATCGAAATGGGTAAAATGATGCCCATTGTATTGGATGAGTCCCTTTCCATTTGTTCCAAACCACAGATTTCCATTTTTATCTTCAAGAATACACGAAATGGAATTACTCACCAAACCTTGACTTTCGGAAAAATGGGTGAAGTATTTTCCATCATATTTCGTAACGCCTCCTCCGGTGGTAGCAAACCAGAGATTACCCTTTCTATCTTGAATAATACAGCTAATGCTATTGTGTTTCAATCCCTGTAATTTCCCCCAGGAACTGAAATTATCTGGATTTTGGTCTTTTCCAACGCGATCCTTTGCTAGGACAATTTCAGGAGTACCAACAGCTACCAGCACGCCTTTGGCAGGAACCACTATTGGCGTTTTAAATTTACCTGTTCCCGGTTTGTTGTGTACCAACTGAGCCTCGTTAATTGGTCTAATCACTGGTTTTAAAACCAATTGGGTGTTCAGTTTAATTGGAAAAACATTGGGTTTGCCAGCTCTGATCACTTCATTCTTCGATGATTTTAGTTTTTTTGATATGGGTTCAGAAACTTGATTGGCAGGAACAAGAAATGGTTTTGATTTTACTGTTTTGATGACTTGTAATGTAGTTGGTTGCTCACTATTGGGATTGCTGCAACGCAATAAACAGGCTAGTATTAAAAATACTCCATAAAGTTTGAATAGGTTATTACTTTTTTGACGCATAAGGGGAGTCTTGTCTTTTGGCATAAAACTTTAGAAAGACCTCATTTCGTTAAGCTATATTTATGTTAAATAAAAACATGTGTATGAAATTGATCAATATGTTTTTACAAACAAAAAAATAGGCTTACTGATTTCAACCATCAAGTTGTTGCAATATAAATATTTCTAGGAAAGAAAGGGAGAATTATTGGCATGTTACCTTCATTAATCAGACTTTGGAGGCGCCTACGAAGGCAATAAGCAACTCATTTTTGTGCCATTAGACTCATTAGCTGTTGGTTGAATGCCAATTTATGTATTTCAAGTACTCCAAAAAAATCACGGTCAAATTGTTCCACGGTGACTACTGCTTTTTTGATAAGTTCAGTTCCTGAATCGGTTAGTGCTACGGTTTTAGCGCGGGTATCGGTATGGTGTTCCTGTCTTTGAATCAGGCCTTTTTGCTGTAAAGTCCGCAATACCGTGGATGTGGTCATGGGATCAATTTTAGTATGATCAGACAGGATAATTTGGGTGATTTCTTGATGGTGCAAAGTCAACCAATGAATACTGGCCAGCAGCACAAATTGGGAATGCGTGATTCCATATTCTTCTAATGCTTTTTTTATTTCGCGTTGCCACAGATTGGTCACTTGCCAGAGAAGAAAACCGGAGCTCTCCTCGGGGCGATCAACGCTAAAGGTATTTTCTGCTGATTTCATATTGTCCCAATTCTTTAAAAGTAAGTGAAAGTTTAGCACCCCGCCTTCGGCGATGAGACAAATATTTTTCAGCCACAAATTGCACAAATTTTCACAAATTAAAGCACGAACTCCGTTCGTGAAGGGTGCACAAACGTCAGTTTGTGTCCTAATTTGTGCAATTTGTGGCTACATTTTTAAAACCTTCCATCGAAGATGAAGGAGCTAAACTTATATAAAAGCAATATACAAAAACGCTGAGTCCTAGTGATCTCAAAATGGATCGCTGGACTCAGAAGAAGAAAGGTTATTGTGTTTGCTAAAGCTTAAAGCTTGGCTGCCTCCCGGATTTGAATCTCCATGTCAGTAGGCAGATCATCCACTATTTTTTGGGCAACCAATTTGCGCCACACAAACCCCAGAATGCCTTTAACGCTCATAGTAGTGGTGATTTTTAAACCTTCGGGAGTTGCTTCAAAGGTATGATCGCCGTACATTTTTGCTAAAGGAAAATTTGTCAAATCCATGAACCTTTGATTTTCAGTAGCTTCAAGTATGGCTATTTTCATCTTGGGCCCGCCTTTGGGCTGAAACATAAAGTGGTTGCCTTTCTCAAATTTGCCCTCTAATTGAGCAAAATCAATACTTTGATCCCAGCTTGCCCAATTGTTGACGTCGGCTAAGAGTTTCCACATTTGTTCGGCTGTAACCGTCTTGGTTACGATGGAGTGAGATTTTGACCACATGATTTTGATTTTGGTTTGATTGATTATAAGTGCAAATTTAATAAGTATACATATAATAAGCAAATTATTTTCACGAGAATTATGAAAAATAAAAAAAGGGTAGGGGAGATCCCCTCAAAAACAAGTCATCAGTAAGTAGCATCCTATCATTGAAAAAGTTGTTTTCCGCGCAGATTCTGTAATTTGTCAGTGAAAGCGCATGGCTCGCTTTATTTTTGATGTCCTCTATCAAACTCAACACCTATGAAAAAGCTTCTATTTTTACTTTATTTACTTGTTTCGGTAGCACTTACCGCCCAATCACCAACCGAAAAATATCCCACAGATTCAGCCTCGGTAGAACATGCTGGCGTGCCAAAAGGAGAAATTTTCACCTTTACAATTGACAATTCCAAAATCTTCCCGGGTACTTGGCGCGAAGTTTCCGTGTACGTACCTGCGCAGTACCGCTCCGACAAACCCGCCTGCGTGTATGTCAACCAAGATGGTATTCAGTGGAAAGCGCCAACGGTTTTTGACAACCTCATTCATCAGAAAGAAATGCCGATTACCATTGGGGTTTTCATCAAACCTGGCGTGGTGAAAACCGACAACCCTGATTCGGCCTTGGATCGCTTCAATCGCAGTTTTGAATACGATGGATTGGGCGACGCCTACGCCCGCTTTGTGTTGGAGGAAATTCTCCCAGCAGTAGAACAAAGAAAAACCAGTGATGGCAGAGCAATAAAACTATCGCAAAACGCCAACGACCGCGCCATTGGCGGCTCCAGTAGCGGGGCAGTTTGTGCTTTTACTGCTGCTTGGGAGCGTCCCGATGCCTTCTCTCGGGTGTTTAGCGCCATCGGTACTTATGTGAATTTACGGGGCGCCGATCGCTACCCGTCTTTGATTCGCAAATACGAACCCAAGCCGATTCGCATATTTTTACAAGACGGCGCCAACGACCTTAACATCTATGCCGGCGACTGGTGGAAAGCCAACGAAACTATGGAACGCGCGCTTACTTTTGCAGGGTATGAAGTCAACCACGTGTGGGGCGAAGGCGCACACAACGGACAACACGGCACTGCTATTTTCCCACAAGCCATGCGCTGGCTGTGGAAGGATTATCCCAAACCCGTAGCCAAAGGCAAATCTCAAAACCAGTTTTTAACGGATATTTTGGCGGAAAACACCGATTGGGAATTGGTTGGCGAGGGCTATGTTTTTGATGAAGGCACTGCTACCAATGCCCAAGGCGAAGTCTTTTATCAAGATTTCCCTAAGTCAAAAACCTACAAAGTAGACCTCAATGGAAAATTAACGGAGCTAAACGTGGATTCAAAAAAAGCGAGCGGTACCGCGTTTGGTGCAAATGGAAAACGCTACACCGTAGCAATGGGAACCAGACAAATTTTGAGTTATGATGCGAATGGTAAGGAAGCAGTAGTAGCCGATAGCATCATGGGCAACGATATTACCGTGGCTAAAAATGGCAACATTTACGTTACCTCACCTGATGGTCGGGAAAAACCCAGCAAATTGTTTCTGATTCGCCCTAGTGGTGAAAAACTAATGGTTGATGAAGGTTTGAAATTCGCCAATGGCGTTTGTTTATCGCCCGATCAAACACAGTTGTATGTAACCGAATCGGCTTCACATTGGGTTTGGGTGTACCAAATTCAAGCCGATGGTAAATTGACGCACAAACAGCGTTTTGGCTGGCTTCACGTACGCGACACGGATGAAAATGCTTGGTCGGATGGCCTGAAATGCGATCGCGACGGTCGGATCTATGTTACTTCCCAAACGGGGATCCAAGTATTGGATCAATTGGGACGGGTGAATGCGATTTTGCCGGTGCCAAAAACCAAAGGGCAGGTATCCAACTTATGTTTTGGTGGCAGTAATTTTGACATTATGTACATCACTTGTCAGGATAAAGTCTTTCGGCGGAAGTTTAAAGTGCAGGGCGCTAATGCCTTTGAGACGGGAATAAAGCCAAAACCGGGGCGGATGTAGTGAAAGAAATCGAGGTACGAAAAGTGTTCTACATTTCTTATTTTTTCAACAACACTTTTCGTACCCAATCATTTAAGTACCACTTATTTCATACTCATTCTGCTTCCATTTCCGCATTTCTTTCCGAAACCGGCTCGCAAGCCCAGGAAACAAAATCGTGTTTACGCCCTGTGCATTCATATACCAGCTCTGGCAACCCGAACTCCATACGGTGCCAGCAAACTGGGTCTGCAAAACTCGATTATAATGTGCCTGCACCTCTGATTTCAAATTTAAATAACGAGCTCCGTTTTTTTCCAGCTGCTCCAAATACCTCAAAATATAAGGCATCTGTGATTCCATCATGTGCACGACCGAGTTATGCCCCAAACCGGTATTGGGACCTAAGATAAAAGCCAAATTGGGATAACCATGAATGGTAGTACCACGATAGGACTGTAAACCATTTCGATGCCATTCCTCAAACAACTCTCGACCTTCTAACCCATAGATTTTCCAATCGGTATTGATCTCCGCTACTTCAAACCCGGTGCAAAACACCACCGCATCCAGTTGGTGTTTTTCCCCGGTAGCAGTGACTAAACCATCAGGTGTAAAGCACTCAATAGCTGCAGTTTCTAAATGGACGTTGGGTCGATTAAAAGTGGGGAGGTAGTCATCTGAACTCAATACGCGTTTGCAACCCAGTTGATAATCAGGGGTTAATTTGGCACGAACTACGGGATCCTGGACTTCCTGCTGCAATTTGTCGAGACATTTTTTGGCAAGCCATCTATAGATCAAGCGATTGCCAAAAAACGACAAACCGCGTAGTTCCATGATCCAAAAAATGAGGTGACGAATCCCTCGTTGGATCGCTGGATGCCGCTCAAACCAAGCTTGGGTTTTGGGATCAATGAATTGGTCGTTACGTGGCGATACCCAGGCCGCGGTACGTTGAAAAACAGTTAGTTCTGCAGCCTCGCGCGCGAGTGCGGGCACCAGCTGGATTGCGCTCGCGCCTGCACCTACGACCCCAATTTTTTTACCCGCTAAATCGCAGTTTTGATCCCAAACGGCAGAATGGATCTGGATACCTTGAAAATCATCCAAACCAGGAAAACTCGGAATCTTAGGCCTGCCAAACGGACCGATGCCGCAAATGAGCATTTTTACGTAGGTAACCCGCCCCGTTCGATCCCGCAGCTCCCAATAACCTTCGTTGGCATGAAACTGCGAAAAAACGATGTCTGACCCATAGCGGATATAGCTTTCCAACTGGTGCTTTTTTACAACTGATTTCAAATAGGCCAAAATTTCCGGCTGAGTGGCATACAAACGCGACCATTTTGGATTAAGTTCACTTGAAATGGAATACAAGTGTGAAGGCACATCACAAGCGCACCCTGGGTAAACATTGTCGCGCCAAGTACCCCCTATGCTATCGGCGCGTTCAAAAAGAATAAAATCTTTGCGACCAGTACGAAGCAAGTTTAAAGCCATAATAATACCCGCAAACCCGGCGCCGATAATACCTACCTTATATTTCATCAGAGAATCGTTCACCATAAATTGTTTGGTTAGGAACGCAGAAAAATTAATTTCCCGATTTTGGGTTTTGAATAGGAAGTCGAACGGTTCATTTCAAGTGAGCTTCCTATTCAAAAGCCTCCCAAAAAATCGGGAAGTAATTTTTTGCGTCAAACTTAATGCTGTATTTTTGTATTCTTGTGAGCAAGTTACAGTTTCTACCGAAATCAGTAGAACTAAGCACATTCAAATATTAAAACCATCCCGATGGCCAACAAAGACAAATTCCTTGCCGACATTGCTGAAGGCTATACTTTTAAAGGTGAATCCATTGAATTAGGAGCAGCCGTTCTCAATGGTGAAGTAGTGGAAGGCGCCACAATCAGTGCGCCCTTGCGCATGTTCAACCGACATGGCTTGATCAGTGGAGCGACCGGTACGGGAAAAACCAAGACCTTGCAAGTTCTGGCCGAACAACTATCCAACAAGGGCGTTCCCGTGTTGCTGATGGACATTAAGGGCGACCTTAGCGGTATTGCCAAATCGGGAACTTCAAATCCCAAAATTGAAGAACGTCACCAAAAAATCAACATCCCGTTTACTCCAGCCGGTAATTCGGTGGATTTTCTGTCGCTATCTAATGAAAAAGGCGCTAGGTTGCGGGCAACAGTTACGGAATTTGGGCCAGTGCTTTTTTCGCGTTTGATGGAAATGACCGATGCACAAACCGGTATCCTTGCGGTTATTTTTCAATATTGTGACGACAAAAAAATTCCACTCATCGACCTCGACGACTTGCGCAAAACCATCCAGTACATCTCGGATATTGGTAAAGCGGAAATCGAGGAAAAATACGGCAGCATTGCTACAGTTTCTGCCGGAAATATCCTACGGGATGTGGTAGAACTGGAGCAACAAAAAGCAACCCAGTTTTTTGGGGAATTATCTTTTGATGTGCATGATTTGCTGCGCTTTGACAGTCAGGGTCGGGGGATGATCTCCATTGTGCGACTCACCGACATTCAGGATCGTCCCAAGTTGTTCTCGACTTTTATGATGCAGTTGTTGGCCGAGGTGTATGCTACTTTCCCAGAAGAAGGCGATCCCGACAAACCCAAATTGGTGTTGTTTATCGATGAGGCGCATTTGGTGTTTGATCAGGCTTCTGATGCTTTATTGGATCAAATCGAGGTGATCATCAAACTGATTCGCTCTAAGGGAGTTGGGGTGTTTTTTGTAACTCAAAATCCAGTGGATGTTCCCGATGCAGTATTGGGCCAGTTGGGTATGAAAATCCAGCACGCATTGCGCGCTTTCACCGCCAAAGACCGTAAAGCCATCAAGTTGGCCGCCGAAAACTTCCCGACTTCTGATTATTACGACGTTGATCAATTGCTGACCGAAATGGGTATTGGGGAAGCTTTGGTGACAGTTTTGAACGAGAAAGGTATTCCAGCCCCGCTCGCGCACACGATGCTGCGCGCCCCGCAGTCGCGCATGGACGTGCTCACCAATTCAGAAATTGACGACATTGTTGACCGCTCGGAGTTGGTACGCAAATATGCTAAGGAAATCAACCGCGAGAGCGCTTACGAAATCTTGGGTCGCAAAATTGATGCCGCAAAATCAGTAGAGGAACAAGCGGCAAGGGATAAAGAATTGGAAAAAGCCAATCAGGCCTCCAATCGGACTCAAAAAGGCCAACGCAGCTTCATTGAAGACTTGATGCGCAACCCCACTACGCGTCAGGTGACCAATACCATTGCCAAGGAATTGACCCGCGGGTTGCTCTCGATTTTGGGGGTAAAACGTAGATAAGATAATAGAGCGCCAAAACCTCAATTTAATCGTAGGTTTTGGCGCTCATTTATGATTAAAATTTTGATTTTCAATGTCTTCTACGCATTAATCTCGGTATTGAAACTAGGGCGATTTAATTTTGTTCACCACTCACCTGGTTCGGCGAGCCTATTTGGTCTTGCTCATACCGGGTTGCAGGATAGTGAAATTCTCTTTCTTCTTGGCATCAGTCACCATTTGTCGCACGTCAGCCAACAATTTCTTAGCATCGAAAACGATACCATCTTTAACTGTATACTTTACGCCTCCTACACGCTTCACGGTGTTGTCGGGCATTAGCTTTATGGCGCCTACGCCATAAAGGGTTTGTAGGTTCTCCAGTGGATTTTCTTCCACAATGACCATATCGGCCAACTTACCCACTTGAATGGTGCCAATTTTATCGGCCATACCGATGGCTTCAGCGCCATTGAGGGTAGCTGACTTGATGACTTCAAGTGGGTGAAATCCGGCTTCGCGCAACATTTCCAATTCGCGGATATAAGCAAACCCATAGAGCTGGAAAATAAAACCAGAATCAGAACCCGTGGTCACCCGACCACCGCGATTTTTGTACTCATTGATGAAGGTCATCCATAGGCGGTAGTTTTCCTTCCAGGCTATTTCTTGCTCGGTTCCCCAATTGTGCCAGTAGGAACCATGCGAAACACGACTTGGTTGGTAAAAACGCCAAAGAGAAGGCAAGGTATATTCATCGTGCCATTCGGCTCGGCGCGCCCTTTGTAAATCACGGTTGGCATCGTAAATATTGAACGTGGGATCGATCGTGAAATCGAGTGCCAGCAATTCATTCATCACTTTGTTCCAATGCTCAGAATAGGGCGGGGCGGCTTGTTTCCAGAGTTCGCCAGCTTTGGAAAAACGATCTTGCTCGTTGGCGTAGTTGTAATTGGCGGGGTACTGCTGAACGGTGCGATCGTCGAACAATGCTTCAGGAAGTCCGTACCAGTGTTCCATTGAAGTAAGACCGGCGCGGGCGGAGTGCAACACATTCCAGCGTGCTACGTCCATTTGGGCATGGTGACAGTTTGAACGCAACCCCAGTTTTTTGTTTTCATCCAATGCAGCGGTCATGATTTCTGGTGGCGCACCCCCAAATTTGATGCCGTCGGCTCCTTTTTTGGCATTGTCGCGCACCCATTCGCGAGCTTCCTCAGGTGTGCTGATTTCTGTATCGCGACCCAATCCAAAATAAGTATGGGCAATCAATCTTGGCGCCGTGATTTCATTTTTTTGACTGCGGCGTTTTTGATCCAGTACCCAATCGAGTCCGTTGCCAGATCCGGGGTCGAGCACTGTGGTTACGCCGTGGCCCATCCAGAGTTTGAACACATACTCGGCATCAGCGCCTTGTTCTATGCCGCCAATGTGTCCGTGCAGGTCAATAAAACCTGGTAGTAAATACATGCCGGTACAATCCAGTTCTTTACCACCTTCCTTGAGTTTCGGGCGACTTTTGGCTTCGATCGGTACGCCTGGATAACCGACGGTTTTTACCTCCTTGATCACATTTTGTTCCACCACAATATCCACCGGACCAATCGGTGGCGCGCCATTACCATTAATCAGCGTAACGCCCCGGATGATTAGTTGGGAGTAGGGGCCGTCGCCTTCTTTGCGATTGGGCGCTTTTTTAGGTTGTGGAACGGTGTCTTTGGCCGCTTCTTTTGGCTTCGCCGCGGCAGTTTTACCGCTGCTTTTAGTGGTTTGGGCGGGCAATAGGCAGTTGAAAAACAAACCCATTGCCAAAATCATTAATACTTGTTTTTTCATACGAATCCAATTGTTAGAGTGAGTTTTGATTTTTAGTTCGCAGGCGAAAATGAGTCAAAATTTGCACCAACGAGGCGTAAAAACGGAGTGTAGCAGCGCTACATGAGTATTTTTGCAACGAAGTTGGGGCGAATTTTGGCCATTTGTAGCCCGAATAAAAAATCCAAACTCACTCTTAAGTGTTCCAGTAGCGGAATGCTTGCTGCTAACAAGAATACAAAATCCTCTCCAGGATTTTTAATTGTTTTTTGGAAGGTTCTTTCAACGAAATAAGAAATTAATCCTTGACAAACTCCGAAAGAATAGTATGTTTATTCGGTAAATACCAAATAATCAATGACGATGAAAAAACGCCTTTTTCTCTTTTTTCTACTGCAATTATGTTTCTTGAACGCTTACAGTCAAAACCTAGCCCCTGCGCCTGAACCTGCTGGAGCAGTACCTTCGGCTCGACAGCTCGCTTGGCACGATATGGAATACTATGCCTTTGTGCATTTTAATATGAACACCTTTACCGATAAGGAATGGGGCAACGGCAAGGAAACGCCTTCACAATTCAATCCCACTGCCCTGGATTGCCGGCAATGGGCGCGTACCTGTAAAGAGGCAGGCATGAAAGCGATTATCATCACCGCCAAACACCACGACGGATTTTGTCTTTGGCCCAGCAAGTATTCGGAGCACAGCGTTAAAAATAGTCCTTGGAAAAACGGCAAAGGCGATGTGTTAAAAGACTTGTCGGAAGCTTGTAAAGAATATGGTCTAAAAATGGGCGTCTATCTTTCACCTTGGGATCAGAACAGCAAGGTATACGGCAAACCCGAGTACAACGATTTGTTCAAAAAACAATTGGAAGAGGTGCTCACCAATTACGGCGATATCTTTGAGGTATGGTTTGACGGCGCAGTAGGAGAGGAGTACATCGGAAAAATGGTGTACGATTGGCCTAGCTTTATCGGTGTGGTGCGCAAAAATCAACCCAATGCGGTGATCTTTAGCGATGCCGGTCCGGACATCCGCTGGTGCGGTACGGAAATGGGTTTTGTCAACGAAACGAATTATTGTACCCTCAATCGCGATCAATATTACCCGGGTACGCCGAAATATTTGGATCTACGTTCTGGTAATTTACAAGGCAGCAACTGGGTGCCAGCAGAAGTGGATGTTTCTATTCGTCCGGGTTGGTACTATCATGCCGCTGAAGACGCTTTAGTCAAATCGCCGGAAAAACTGGAGATGATTTATTACGAATCAGTAGGTCGGGGTGGGAATTTGCTCCTCAATTTACCAGTAGATCGTCGGGGTATAGTGCATGAAAACGATGCTACATCCTTAAAGGGCTTAAAAGCTAAATTGGATGCTACTTTCTCCAAAAACCTCATTGCTGGCGCTACCATTACCGCTACTTCGCTGCGCGGCGATGACACCAAATACGCTCCCGCTAATTTGTTGGATGGGGATAAAAAAACGTTTTATGCTGCCAGAGATGGGGTGACAACGACTACTTTGGAGCTGAAGCTTCCACAAAATACTACGTTCAACGTGCTGCATCTAGCGGAATACTTGCCTTTGGGGCAGCGCATCAGTGCAGTTAAGGTGATGACCTTTCGCAATGATCATTGGGAAATTATTGGTCAAGCGACTACGGTGGGTTCCAAACGTTTAATTTTGTTGTCGCCTACAACTACTGATGTGTTGAAAATTCAGATTGATGGGATAGCGAGCCCGACGTTGGCGGAGATTGGGTTGTATAATCGCAAAGGTTGATTATAACTTGGATAGATAAAACATATCTACATCACAAATCAGGATCTCCAATTGGCTTGGAGATCCTGATTTTCATTCCCCTACAAATTCTTCAAAAATTTCACCTTTGCTTTCGCAATCTCGGTCAACATCGCCGAATCATGGGTATGCGATACGTGTTGGAAACCCCATTCTGCTAAGGTTTTGGCGTCTTCCATTTTTCCGGTAAAGATGCCGGCAATCAGATTTTTGGCCTTACAAGTGGCCAAAATCCGATCCAGTACTTCCTTTAGTTTGGGATCATAAATGTCGGCCAGATTCTCCAATCCCAGGCTTACACTCAAGTCATAAGGCCCTACAAACAAGCCGTCCAAATCGGGTACGCTGGCAATAGCTTCCAATTGTTCAGCAGCTTTTGCCGTTTCAATCATTGCAAAAACCAGTACTTCCTGGCGGGCTACTTTGGCATAATCGGGACCCATTTTGATGGTAGCCCGCAAAGGGCCATAGCTGCGGAAACCGCGCGGTGGGTAACGGCAAGCGCTTACCAATGCTTCTACTTCTTCGGCGCTGTTGATGGTGGGGCAGATGACCCCGCGCGCACCCGCATCGAGCACGTGCATCGTGATGGCGGGATCGTTCCAAGGCAATCGAATCAAGGGCACGGTATCGGTATTACCGATGGCTTGCAGCATGTTGAGGGTAGTTTGGAAATCCATCATACCATGTTGCATATCGATGGTTAGGGAATCAAAACCGGCATGCGCCATGACCTCGGCCGACCAGGAATTGGGGATGCTTAAAAAGGCATCGAAACTGGTGCGGCCTTCTGCCCAAATTTTTCTCAGTGGATTCATTAAAATCGGGTTATGTGTGTGGTTAGGATAAGAATTATCGTAGGAGTACAAGCACAACAATGCTAATTAATATAACCGCTAATAATTGGTAGTCCCTTTGGCGATCCTGTTTCCAAATCTTGAGGATGTTTTCACGCTGGTGATTATTGGCTAAAAGATTGGAGGCGATGATGATACGCAACATGATTAAAGCCATCAGGATATAGGAAACCAGATAAATGCGATCCATCAGCACCATGTATCCGACATCAGGCAATGCCGAACTATACGATTGTTGTAAAAACACACAACTCAACAACCCGCCAATGGGCAAGGAAATACGGGCGTCGATGTAGTCGGGATGAATAAAAAGGCCTAATAAACTAGCCAATATGACCACCATCAGCGGTAGTAACAACTTGAGGATAAAGTAGCTAAATGGCCGACCGATGGTAAGTAAAAACGTGAAATTGCTAAAAGTGGGCGGTCCGTAAGGTTCGCCAAAATTGGTGCGGTAGGTATTGTCGTGGTTGACAATTTCTGATTTGAGGATATTCCAGCCGGGGATCAAAAAACCGTCGCGCAGCAGGTGTTTACCAGTATCTTGCACAAAAACAATCGAATCTTTCGGGTAAACAACGCTTTCAATGCGGATATCGAGCGGGTGCTCATCGACTGGAAAATCCTGAAGGGAAAAGGAATGATAAAAACGACCTTCGATGCGCATGCCGTTATAGTGGTAACCATCGGGTAAGGTTTGGGTAGAATCGTGAAACATGGTTTTAGTGAAACCCCATTTTTCTACGGCATTAACAAACTCGATATCGGTGGGGTCAATATCGCCTTTCCAGCGAAACCAGAGGTAGAAATCGGCATAATAAGAATAAGCGTTTATATCGAGGTCATACACGTTCATCATGTAAATGCCGGTGTAGACAATCTGCGGTTGTTTGGCAGTAGTTGGATTTTGTGAAAAAAGCGCAAAGCCATTGCAGCATAGTAAAAATAACATGCTGAAAGTCTTAATGTTATTTTTCCAATTTTCCAGTACAGCAATGGCTAGTTTCATCTTCGGAGATTGTTATGCCCGAAGATATCATTTTTTTGAAATTTGTAGCGCGTTCTATTTTTTGCTGACCAAAAAACTTTTGATCAACTTAGGGCGGTTGGTAAATCGCCGCAATTTTAGGCGATAAAACCGGTAAAACAGCTTGGATTGTCCGGGCATAACTACATAGAGCAGATGTCGCACATCATCGATGCGGTAAATCAGGTAGATAAAGAAACTGATGAAACTGATCGCGCCAAATAATGTCATCAAAGGCGACCAAGTTTCTTGTCCCAATTGTTTAAAACCCAATCCGAGCCAAGTGCCGTACAACAATACGTAATGTACACTGTAGATCACCAGGGTTTCGCTACCAATTTTCAAAATTAGCGGCGGGATGTTTTGAACCCAGTGGGTGATCCAGATGAATACAGCAAAGACGACTAAGACGTGACCCAAACGCCAAAAAGTATGGTTGAAATCCAATACCCGTTTGAATTGCTCAATTCCAGTAAGGTTGTAGAAATTGCTCAGAATGGTGGCCGTTGAAAAATGCAGCCATAATCCAAAGATTAGCAACAAAATGGGCGCCCAAGGGCCTTCATAAAACTTCGGATTGGTGTGCATGTGCCAACCAATAACGCCGCCGAGTAAGGAATAACCTATCCAGGGAATGACGGTAAAGGTAGAACCGTGTAGGAGATCGAAGTAGTTTTCAAAAAACACAGGCAGATGGCTGTAATCCGCGTTTACGATATTGGGCGCCAAGATGAAGATCAACAAACCAAGCCCACCGTACATCAATGGCAGCGACCAACCCGTTTTTTGATGTAATACAAACAATCCAATGATGGTCAGAATCGCTAAACCTATACAATGGAAAACATCGACGGTTATGAAAGAAGGGTATATGTGCAAAGTGTCGATTGTAGGCATTTGTAATTTGAGCAAACTCACAATTACTAGGGTCACCCCAAGCGTTATAGAGGGCAAGTGCCATTTTAGCACATAACCTAAAAACAAAAGGAGTCCTACCCGGCGCAAGCCTTTTTTAGCCCGTTGATTTTCGGGCCAAGGACGGTTGTCTTTTAGCAGCAAAAAAACAAAGATAGCGCCGCTGACAAAGAAGAAAATGGGGGCGGTCATGCCGCGGAAGAAATACCAGGTAGCGTAGAACCAATTGTTGGTATCGCGGTATTGGGGAGCCATCATGGTGTCAACAAAGTGACCTTGCAGCATCATAATGATGGCGTAAGCCCGAATAACGTCTAAAAAAACAATCCGCTTTTTTGGAGCTAGGATTTCACGTGTATCAGATGATATGAAAGTGTTCAATGCGCCGTTGTTTAATCAACCCGTTTAGTATTGCAGTATTAGACTGCCATTCAACAGTTTGGTAACTCTAAAACTTAGGACAAAATTAAACCATTTTTTGTTGCTTTACTAATGTGCTTTAATTCGAAAATGTTAATGTTTTGGAATTATTTATTTTTGGGTCTTACCTTACGTGAAATACTATTTGTCAATGATTGGAATCATCATGGGGTCGGATTCGGACCTCCCGGTAATGCAGCAAGCTGCCGATGTACTTTCTTTATTTGGGTTGCCTTATGAAATGGCCATTGTTTCCGCGCATCGTACGCCCGAACGAATGGTCAATTACGCCAAAACCGCCCATGAGCGCGGATTGCGGGTCATCATTGCTGGCGCTGGCGGAGCGGCACATTTACCAGGCATGGTGGCTTCCCTGACGCCGCTGCCCGTCATTGGCGTGCCGGTGAAATCTTCCAATTCTCTGGATGGTTGGGACTCTATATTGTCGATTCTGCAAATGCCCAATGGCGTGCCGGTGGCTACTGTAGCACTCAATGCTGCAAAAAATGCGGGAATCTTAGCCGCGCAAATCATTGGTAGCGCTGATCTACAGGTGATGCAGCGTATTGTGGAGTACAAAAAACAAATGGAGAAAGAAGTATTGGAAAAAAACGAAAAAATGCAATCGAAGCAGTAATTCTTCATTTCACACCTAAAATAGTTAATCCAAAAACCGATCATACATGTTAAAAAAAATTACCCTAACCATTTTTTCATTGGGCATAGTGCTGAGTTGTAGCCGAGATGAGCAAGCTACTTCGGAGATAATCCCGAGTAACACATTCTCCAATCCAGCCAAACCGGCGGAGCGCGCCGCAATCGATGCTTTGATTATGCGCCACCTCAATCAGAATGGCAAATTTGAATGGAGCATGGTTGATTTGCCCACCGTTTGGAGTGCTGCCGTACAAAGCGATTCGATCTTGAGCATTGGTTTTCAACCTGCCAATGAAGCCGGTATTAATAATCGGCTCCATCAAATCAATTTCAATCAGCCCACTTGGCGGGCGGTACGCGACAAAATTGTTGCTATGGTTGTTGCTGAAGCCAATCGACAAGATCCAGGAAAGCGCTATATGGCTACCGATCTCTTACCGTTTGGTTACGACCAAGCACTTCCGGTAATAGATATCAAAGTGTCGAGCCTTAACCTACTAAAACAATTGCATGCCATGCCAGAAGTACGCTACCTGGAACCTATGGGCTATGATATGAGCGCTTCGGGGTTGCGAGGGAGCCTCGGTTGTGGCAATACGCCCAACTATGGAATTACCAATGTAGATTATACAGTAGTGGATACCGATGCGAAAGTATCGTGGCATCTGCCTTTTTCCAAAATACCACAAGTATGGCCGCGCAGCACCGGGCGAGGAATTACCATCGCTTTATTGGATACCGGGACATCTCCGGATCAAAAGAAGTTAAACGTACAGTTCAATTTCGGGCAATCGACTGGTCGTATCATCACGCGCCTGGGGACTTATGCGCCAGGTTTTTTCTATTCTGCTGCCGATGGTCCTGATGATCGTTGTGGACATGGTACGTTCATGGCTGGTATCCTGGCTGCTCCTAGAACCAGTGGTGGAACTCCAATTGGGGTGGCTTATGGCGCCAATTTAGTGGCCATTCGCGTTACCAGCGATGTCATTGTTGACGGTTCCAATGAGAAAAAAGGATTTGCTGATGGTTTGATACTTACCGGTAACAATCCAGCAGTTAAGATCGTCAGCATGTCGTTGGGTAATATCATTTCCAGTTCACAAGTCGCTGATGCGGTGCGTTATGCATATGGCAAGGGGAAAATGCTTTTTGCTGCTGCCGGTACTTCCTTGACCTTTACTTCTTGGTGGGGTGTAGTTTTTCCGGCTAATATGGATGAATGTATTGCCGTTACCGGGGTACAAGATGCCCTCCCTTTGACCAAATGCAGCACCTGTCATGATGGAAGAGATGTGGAATTTGCAGCAGTGATGGAACGGGAAAGCCCCGATCACCGAAAAGCTTTGTCGCTGGCCATGAATGGTGATTTACCTGCTACGATTGGCGGATCATCGGCAGGAACTGCAACCATGGCAGGGATTGCTGCACTGGTTTGGTCGGCCAATCCCTCGCTCACGCGCGAGCAAGTGTACGAGCGCCTGCAAACTTCAGCCTCGTTTTATCCAAATCGCGATAAAAACTTAGGCTGGGGCGTAGTGGATGCTAACCAAGCGGTGGGAGTAACTAAATAATCAGCATACACTTGTTACACCAATAAACCCATACTCATGGCTACCATTTTAGAATCCGAACGATTGTCGTTGCGTCCTTTAGTGCTTGATGATGCTGCTTTTATCCTGGAACTGGTTAACAGCCCGGGCTGGTTGCAGTTCATCGGCGACCGCAAAATTCATAGCATTGCAGATGCTGAAGGGTACCTAGTAAATGGTCCGTTAAAAAGTTACGCAACCCACGGGTTTGGATTGTGGTGTGTGGTACATCAACAAAATGGAATTCCGATTGGAATGTGTGGACTGCTGAAAAGGGATTATTTGGATCATCCAGATCTTGGTTATGCGATTTTACCGGCCTATGAAGGTCAAGGCTATATTACTGAAATCGCCAAATCTACGCTGGATTATGCTGCTGAAAATTTGAAAATCGATACGATTCTGGCCATAACGAATGCCGATCACCAACGTTCCATTCGCGTTTTAGAGAAAAATGGCTTTACGTTTGAGCGCTTTTTAGAAATGCCAGGAGAAAATAAAGTGCTGCGCATGTTTCAACGCATTTCTGCTTAGCGTTTGTTCGGATTAAATTAAAAACAACAGCGCGGAAAATGTCTACTCATTTCCGCGCTGCTGTTTTTAAATCTCAATTTTTATAGCTACTCGGTAATTTTTCCCTCCAAAGAATTCCAAGCGCCGCCGTTGTAGACTTCTGGGAAACCATTGGCAGCTAGCATTGCCTTAGCCACACCACTTCTTGCGCCCGAGGCACAGCAGGTGATGATCGTTTTGGTTTTGTCAAGCTTACTCAGCTGTTTGGCCAGGTCGCTCACGGGGATGTTTTTGGATCCCTTGATGTGTCCGCCGGCATATTCGCCTGGAGAACGGACATCAAGAATAATGGCGCCATTTTTTACCATTTCCGCATAATCAGGAGCGGCTGCAAATCCTAGGAATGATTTGATTTTATCCATCATGGTGATCTTTTTTAATGTGTGAATTTAATTGTATTGTGCAACCGCTAGTGGTTTGTTGCTAAAAATTAGTTCGTCGTTGTACAGCACATCCCAAGTGACGGGCATGATTTTTTTCAACATACTACTAACGCCGCAGTATTTTTCTTGCGAATCGGTTACGGCAGTTAGCGCGGCTGTTTTGCTATCGGTAGGCCCGCGAAATTCATATACCAAGTGAATAGCAATGTACTCAATTGGATGTTGTTTGGTGATTTTACCATCTACTTTGATATCGAAGCCATCGATCTCTTTTTTTGCCGTACGCAAAAGTTTGACAACATCCATCCCGGTACAACCTGACAAAGCGGTCAGTACAAAGGGCTTGGGAATAGGACCATTGTCTTCGCCGCCTACGCGCTCGGGAGCGTCCATTACGATGGTATGTCCGTCAACCAAGGCGTTGAATTGCATTTTTCCCATCCAAATGCTTTCGATGTGGTGTGCCATGTTATGCTGATTTTTTGTTGGTGTGAATGCCAAAAGGCCAGTACAAAGGACAGAAACTGATGAAGCTGGTAAGGATGAAAATACCAGCAACTGCCAATAAGATGATGGCCAGTGTTCCGTTGATTTGTCCGGCAAAGTAGAGTGCCGCAATGATGACAGCAATCATTACCCGAACGATTCTGTCAATTGATCCCATATTTTTCATCATTGTAACTGATTTTGATTGTTTACACCACAAAGTTAGGTTGATGTAAAGCCACAGTCAGTTACAAATGTTACAAAGCTTTGAGGATTTTAATCTGGTTGCGGTACAGTAAAACCCTTTTGTCGGTTTCCAGCTTTTTGAGGAGGCGAGAAATGACTACTCGAGAGGTAGCCAACTCATTGGCAATCTGTTGGTGGGATAGATTGATGAGGGTAGAATCGATAGCTTTTGATTTTTCTTTAAGGTAGTGAACCAAGCGCTCGTCGAGATTTTGAAAGGCGATTTGGTCAACTGTTTTTAGCAATTCATTGAATCGGAAACGGATGGTTTGCATGACAAACCGCTTCCAGGTAGGATATTTTTGCATCCAAGAATCCATAACCGGAACGGGGATAGCCCAAAGCGTAACATCATCTTCAGCAACTGCTTGTATTTCACTGGGAAAAAATTCCATACAGCAGGTCAAAGTCATGGCGCAACTCTCACCAGGGTTGATGTAGTACAACAACAGTTCATGACCTTGATCATCCAGTCGACTCACCTTCAAAGAACCGGAGATGATGACGGGCATTACCCGCACAGTTTGACCAATTTCAATGATAACTTCGCCAGCCGGTATGTGCAGCAGTTCCCCCGTTTTTTCAAATTCCTCCAATAAGGCTAATTCAAAAATAGCGCTGAAGGGCTCGGTATGTTGCATCGTTAAAATTGCTTTAAAATGGCAAATCTCATGAATCCACTCAAAGGTATAAACAGTAGCCGGTTCAAGTTGAAATGCTTGTCAAAAATGCCAAAAAACGCCAAAATTGAAAATAACATTCACTAAAAGAAAAATCAAACGAAATAGTAGAATTGTTTTTGCGACCTGAAAAATTGGAATTATATTTACGTTTTACGTCAATAAAGCCAAATAATATTTTGACCAAGGCTTTTTAATATTGGATTACCAACATCAATTTACAAAATCGCAACACCTATGAAATGTTCTAAATTTATCCTTTTTGCTTTGGGGCTTATCCTACCTATGCTGGGAATTGCCCAAACGGAAGGTTTACAAGTCAAAACTGCCAATGGAACCCTCGAAGGCGTCTCCAGCTCAGGTATTCGCATCTTCAAAGGTATTCCTTTTGCCGCGCCGCCAGTTGGCGACTTGCGCTGGCGGGAACCTATGCCAGCTAAAAACTGGACAGGCGTACGCAAAGCCGATAAATTCGGGCCGCGCGCCATGCAACGTCCTTTGTTTGGCGACATGAATTTCCGTTCCGATGGTGTAAATGAAGATTGTTTGTACCTTAACGTTTGGACGCCAGCCAAATCGGACAAAGAAAAATTGCCAGTTTTGGTTTATTTCTACGGCGGCGGTTTAATGGCGGGCGACGGCTCTGAACCGCGTTATGAAGGCGAAGCAATGGCACGCCGGGGTATTGTCACCATTACTGTAAATTATCGCTTGGCTATATTTGGTTTTTTTACGCATCCTGAACTGACCAAAGAATCACCCAACCACAGCTCAGGCAACTATGGTTACATGGATCAAAGTGCGGCGCTGAAGTGGGTGAAAAACAATATAGTCGCTTTTGGCGGCGACCCAAATCGGGTTACCATTGCTGGCGAATCAGCGGGATCATCCTCGGTTTGTGCACAAATGGCATCGCCACAGTCCAAAGGTTTGTTTGCTGGTGCAATTGGTTCCAGCGGCTCCATGCTGGGTATGGTTGCGCCAACCACCTTGGCAGAAGCCGAAGTGAAAGGAACGGATTTTGCAGCGGCCATTGGCGCCAGTTCATTAAAGGAATTGCGGGCAATGCCAGCCGAACAATTGCTCAATTTTGACATCAAAGGGGTAATGCCGCGTTTTTCGGCCATCATCGACGGGTATTTTTTGCCAAAAAATCCACGGGCAATTTTCAAAAATGGCGAACAAGCGCATGTTCCCTTGCTTTTGGGTTGGAATTCGGAGGAGCAAAACTTCCGCTCCACTTTAGGACAGGATGAGCCAACAGCGGAGAACTTTGCAAAGGCGGTTAAAAAAGCTTTTCCCGACCGTGCCGATGAATTATTGAAACTCTATCCCGCAATGACAACTGATGAAGTGCTGCAGGCGGCTACGGATTTTGCCAGTGATCGTTTTACCGGATTCAGTACTTGGAAATGGTGTGAATTACAAAGCCAAACTGGGCAAAAACCAGTTTATCGCTACCTGTACGCGCGTCCGCGCCCAGCAATGCGGCCGGAAATGGGTAATGCAACCGCAGGATTGGCGGGAGGAATCATCAAGAGCGACGACCCTGCCAAACCCAAAGCACCGCTACCAAAAGGCGCCGTCCATTCCGCTGACATTGAATATGCGATGGGGAATCTACCCACCAACCGGGTGTACGATTGGCAAGCTGAGGATTTTGCAGTGTCAACGGTTTTTCAAAGTATTTACGAGCATTTTGTCAAAACGGGTAATCCCAATGGTGTGGGCGTGCCAAGCTGGCCTGCCTATACGCCTGATGGCAAAGGACAAGTGATGTTGATCAATGTGGACACCAAGGCGATGGCTGATGGTAGCCGGAACAGGTATTTGTTGTTGGATCAATTGGGGCAGAAGTAGGTTTTTTTGCTGGAATTAAAGAGGCAGTATTGCAATGGGACTTTACCATGTATTGTATGTGTCAAAATAAAGCGAATGTTCAAATAGTCTTTGGCTTATGAAAATACACAGTATTTTGATATTTCACTACATGGTAAAGTCACATTGCAATATGGCTCTCCTAAATATTTCAATCCTTTGCTTGATCTGAAAATAAAGAATCTTCTTTCCACCACAATGGATTATTGCGGATGTAATTGGATATGTTATCGTAGTCCTGCTGATCTCTAATGATATGTTCATGAAATCGAGTCTGCCATTTAAAAGAAATATTGTTCTTTTTTGCAAAAGTGGTAATGGATGATTTGTATCCTCTAACTATTGCAGCCAAGTTTTTTGACTGAGGCCCAAATCCATTGTTCTTCTCTTCAAGTTCTAATATTTCCTTGTTGTATTTATTTTCTCCAATTCCAATGATACCATGGATATGATTGGGCATAATGACATACTCGCCTAGATAAAGATTCATATCCGTTCGAATTTCAGCGGTTCTAATCCATTCCTTTGCTGCAAATTGTCCTATTTCTTATAAGTGTAATTTGATATTTAATTTTTGGTTTGAATCTTTTTGATCTTTCTCTAGTGGGTCTTCTAAGACTACAATTTCCTCTTCTATTTCCCCAAAGTAGCATTTCCGATTTGCAGTGCAAATAGTTATAAAATACACGCCTTGATTAGCGTAATTCCATGTTTGTAAACGAGTTGTGGGTATTCGGTATTTGTTTTTGAATAAATTAGACATATCAGAAATTGGGGTTTTGTTGTGTTGTCAATTCAAGATATAAAGCATCTGAGATTACACATGCTAAAATATTGGTTTTTTTGAAAATGAAATAAATTTTTCTCAAAGTCTCCAATATTGTTGATTAGCAGAGAGTTGTAGAGCCACATTGCAATGTGGCTCTACGGGCGTTGTGGTCAATCTCAAATATTATTGAATAGCACCAAAACCTTTTTTCGCAAAACCCCCAATGTTGTTGATTAGCAGAGAGTTGTAGAGCCACATTGCAATGTGGCTCTACGGACGTCGTGGTCAATCTCAAATATTGTTGAAAAGCGCCAAAACCTTTTTTTAGAAAACCCCCAATGTTGTTGATTAGCAGAGAATTATAGAGCCACATTGCAATGTGGCTCTACGGGCATTGTGGCCTACCTCAAATGTTGTTGAACTGCGACAATTTTTTTTCTCAAAACTCCTAATGTTGTTGATTAGCAGAGAGTTGTAGAGCCACATTGCAATGTGGCTCTACGGGCATTGTGGCCTACCTCAAATGTTGT
>JBBANM010000037.1:0-284 GCA_040401995.1 Saprospiraceae bacterium | reverse complement strand
GATTAGCAGAGAGTTGTAGAGCCACATTGCAATGTGGCTCTACGGGCATTGTGGCTTACCTCAAATGTTGTTGAAAAGCGCCAAAACCTTTTTTTCGCAAAACCTCCAATATTGTTGATTAGCAGAGAATTGTAGAGCCACATTGCAATGTGGCTCTACTGGCATTGTGGTTAATCTTGAAGGTTGTTGAAAAGCCACAATTTTTTTTCGCAAAATTCCCAATATTGTTGCTTAGGAACGAGTAAAAAATAAGTTGTTAACCTTGATACCTAATCAGGTAATTC
>JBBANM010000036.1:0-54856 GCA_040401995.1 Saprospiraceae bacterium | reverse complement strand
GAAGTGCAATATCGGATTTTATGCTGATTGAGCGTTTTGATGCGTTTGCCCTATTCATAAGCTACGCCTGCATTGTAATGCGAGGATACTGCCGTTGGATTATTCCAAACATTATTGGGTGAAACAACATGATTGGCTTCAAAATTATCTTTGGTTGGACTGGTATTCCCGCCATCCAAAGTCCATAAAGCTCCTGTTGGATCATCAGGTAAGGTGGAGCTAACCAATTTAAACATCGGCCGAGATCCGTCAATAAGATAATAGGTTCCTTTTACTGAATAGGTATTGATGGTGCGGTTAATTCCCAAAAGATCGCGTGCTACTGCGGTGGCCGGCCCATCGGCTAAAGGCATACCTTGCTTGGTAGCAGTTGGTGAAAAATGGGAATGCACATGTTCTGCAGTTTCATACCCTTCCAAATTAAGATGCGGAGCAAGGGTACACACCAAAGAATATTTTTTCAATACTGCTCCGTTTTGGGCATCGATGATATACGCCCAGCGCGACAATACCTGGGGCGACAATTCCATATACCAAGCCAGCTTTTCTTGCACAGGATCGTCATCTACATGATAAACCATCAATTGACTCTTAGCCAATTGTTTTCCAGCCAGCTGTTCGTCAAGCGCGCCAAATGGTTTGATCTTTTCAGTTTGGGCAATTTGTTTCCAAGCCAAAGCGATGGCATCGCTTTCCGACAAGGAAGGTCTTGTTGTTGCCAAATTAGGCGTAGGAAAATAACGGCCATTAAACAGCTCAACAACGCCGTCTTTGGCATGCAAGCTGACTTCTGCGCCATATACTTCAATGCCCTGAAATTGTTGCCGCATCTTATAGTGAGTATAGCCCAATTCATCAACTTGAGTGTCTGCTATTGCAAACTCTTGTAACGGCTGTTTAATTTGTAGTGTTTGCTGCAATGCTTGTAGGAAGGAAAATGCTGGCGCAGGTGCTTGATTGTTCAGTGTAGTAGGCTTGTTTTTCTCAATCAATGCCCCTTCAATGTAGATTGGCAAACCTGTTTTTTGATCCCGATAAATTGTCAATGCGGCATTACTCAAACTAACTGAAAGGTTGATGGGAGTAAAATTATCCGGAAGCGGGGCATTAACCGGGTTGGCAGCGTTAGTTTGAGCAATCCGCCCCGGAATAGGTTGAAAAGGTTGGATATCCAGCTCGTTAAGCTTTCGCCTAGTCGATTGTTCCGGGTGAATGTGTGGTTTGAATTGGGCGTTTAACGCTTGAAACGCGATTAATAAAAATAAAAGGTAAATGAGACGCATGAGGAATATTTTTTGGTGGTTAATGGTGTTATAAAACCTCTATTTTTTGACGCAAATGGCCAAAAAAATCTACATGTTGCCAAATTCTATAAAAATAATGGGCCAATATAATTCTACCGCAAAATGAAAACGCTCAATTTGAATTTATGCTGCATGGCCATCGTTACTTATTGCTTGTTCGGATTTGAGTTTATACTCCATGAGACAAATTTTTAACAAAAACCCAAATACGCTCTACAAAATAACCCAAACAAAAAGGCAAATCAAAATGACCAAGCGATCGTAAAATAATTTTTTTGGTCGATGATATCTCGATTGTAATCTTCTAATTGCCATCACACTTAGAATAAGCCTTGGAATCCATCCTAGGTTTTCATTGGATCTTGTATCTTGCAGCTTGAGCGAAGTGATATGCAACTAGAACGGATCAATGACCAATTAGACCGACTGCAAGCTGGCGATAAAAGGGCGCTACAGGAAATTTTCCAGGCGTTCTATCCTAAAGTTTGCCAAACCATCCTACGCCTCGTCAAAGACCCTGCAACGGCTGAAGACTTGGCCCAGGAGGTATTTTTCCGTTTTTGGCAGAAAAGAGAACAAATTCAGATCAATTCATCGGTTGAGGCTTACCTGCGGCGCATGGCCGTGAATGAGGGTTTGGGATATTTGCGTAGTAAAAAATATTTTTCCGAAGACCTCGACAATCAGGTTCATTTAAGCGCCGGCAGCACTGCCGAAGAACAATACTTACATACCGAACTTAAAGATAATATCCATCAAGCCATCGACGGTTTGCCGCCTAAATGCCGAGAAGTGTTTCAGTTGAGCAGATTCGAAGAAATGAGTTACCAAGAGATTGCCAACGAAATGGGCATCTCTATTAAAACCGTTGAAAACCAGATGGGTAAGGCTTTGAAAATTTTAAGGGGCCACTTAAGTAGGTATTTGCATATTTTTTGGTGAAATTTTTCATAAAATGATTCTTTGACGTAGGGGTATGGATAAGAAAATGGCATCTTAGGAACGAGTTAATAATAAATTGACATTTTAGCCGCCGCTATTTTGCCGCCAATCGACTATCTTTTGAGGGGCAATGTGGGGCATTGTAACGAAAAAGATGGGAAGAGTGGCGGCGAAAGAGCAAGGATAAAGTGGTAATTTATTGTTCACTCGTTCCTTAAATTCAACCTATTATTCTGTCAAGATGGAAGATGTACTTTACTTAGATCTGATTGCGAAGCGCCTCTCCGGTAATTTACTACCGCAAGAGGAACGGGAGCTCTCTGCCTGGGTAGAAGCTACGCCCGCTAATCGCCAATTTTACGATGAAATGCTTCAGTTATGGAGCCTTTCTGCTGAATACGATACGCCTTACCAACCAGATACCAGCAAAGCGTGGAATCGCTTGTCTGATAGAATTGAGGGACATGTTGAAACATTAGCTCCGCCACAGGCTGTAATTGTTCCTTTGCGCCGCACAGGTTTCCGCACTTTTATTACCGCTGCGGCTGCAGTAGTAGCGCTGGCACTTGGCGTATGGCTTTTTGCCCCCAGCCTTTTCCAACCTCGTTGGGAAACCGTTGCTACTACTGAAGGCGAACGCCGTGAAATCTCGATGCCTGATGGCAGTAAAGTTTGGCTCAACCAATCTTCCACCTTAAGTTATCCAAAAGCATTCGCTACTCGCACGGTCAAATTAACTGGAGAAGCATTTTTTGAAGTCAAAAAAGACCCTGCCCATCCTTTTGTCATCAGCAGTGGCGACATTGAAACCCGCGTTTTGGGTACCAGTTTCAACATCCGCGCCTATCCAGGCGAAAAAAACATCAAAGTTAGCGTAGTAACCGGCAAAGTTGAAGTCAGTGTAGTTTCGAAAAAAACCAACACCCCGCAAGCCGCTCATTTGTTTTTGCTGCCTGGCGATGCCGGCGTATATAGCAAAAACGAACAGCAATTGGATACAGCTGCTACCGTCGTAAATCCAATCACTTGGAAAGCACAACAACTCATATTTAAATCCACCCCGCTCAAACAAGTCATTCCAATCCTCGAGGATTATTTCAACACCAAAATCAATGTGACCAGCCCCTTGCTGCTCGAATGTACCTTTACTGCGTCTTTTGAGTACGACTCTTTGGATACTGTTTTTTCGGTACTAAAAGAGGTATTTGTCAATATTAAGATCGATAAACAAAAAGGTGAATATTTCCTTTCCGGTAGCTGTCCCAAGTAATTGTACCGTTAAATGTAGACACCATGACCCTTCGTATATTTTGTCTCTTCATTTGTCTGTATTGGGCAATATTGCCCGCCGTATCCGCCCAAAATAGCGCCAAACGGATCAGCGTTGGGTATGCCAAAGCGCCCCTAAAACGGGTGTTAGATGATCTAAGCAACACCTATGATATCCGTTTTGCGTATAGCCCCGAGTACATCCCACTCCAACAACCCGTAACTTTATCGGTCAGCAATGCCACTTTGAATGAAACTTTGGATAAACTCTTCGAACCCTTACCGGTCGCCTATCGATTTATTGGCGGACAAGTGGTGCTCAGACCCTCCCAAAAAGAAATTCCAAAAATTTCGATAAAAGTTGCCCCTAAAGAAGTTCAACAACAATCTCCGCTGTACGTCGATCCCCGAATGGAGCAAATGTTGGCCGAGCGCCGACGTCTCTGGCAACAGCAGATGCCTTCCATTCAACAACGCGAAACAGGATTGGCAACCGAACAAAACCACAATGCTGAGAATTTGAGAGTTTATCAGCTAGCGCCCAATACGGATAATATTGAAGCTACCGGGATAGCTAGCACTAGTGAGGGTTTCGGATTAGAACCCAGAACCGACACGACTCAAACCATAACTCGTTATCTGGCCGATTCCAGCGATGCTGCGTTGGAACGCCCCATCAATCAAGCTGTAAAAACCGCAACCTCCCGGTTGGCTCAAATTTCATTGTTGCCCTTTCTAGGAACCAACGCTTTTAAAAGCAATCGCACCACCAATAAAGTCTCTGTCAATTTGCTCTGGGGCACGAATGGCGGCGTAGAGGGTCTGGAAGTAGGCGGCATAGGCAACAACATCCGCAACGATGTCAAAGGCGTGCAGGTAGCTGGATTGGTCAATACCGTTGGCGATGACCTGATTGGCACCCAATTAAGCGGGATGATGAACGTGGTTAGCGATACACTTCAAGGGTTACAAGCAGCCGGGCTTTTCAACGTTGCTGGGCAAGGTTTTGCCATTCAGACTGCCGGTTTGTTTAACGTTGCTGCCCATGACTTCAATGGCATCCAGGGTGCCTCTTTGTTCAACTATGCCGGCGCCCGCTCGCGTACCATCCAAGCGGCAGGCTTATTTAATGTAAGTGGCGGAGAAACGCCGCTCCAAGCAGCCAGTTTGTTCAATGTGGCAAGAGATGTAAAAATTGGCCAAGTCAGTGCCCTATTCAATGTAGCCCGAAGGGTAAAAGGCATTCAAATTGCCCTTATCAACGTCGCCGATACGGTAAGCGGCGTGTCCTTCGGCTTGCTCAATTTCGTCGCGAAGGGGTACAATAAAGTCGATTTGTACTGGGGCGAAAGTATTTATGGAAATTTATCCATCAAAATAGGGGTAAAGCGATTTTACAACATCTTCTATTTCGGAGGTCGTACTGATAAAAACAGCACCACTAATTCTAAAGACCTGACTTGGGGATTGGGTTATGGAGCAGGTACTGCTCTCCGGCTTGGTAAAAGAACCTTGCTAAATTTCGAAGCACTGGGCATTAAAATCAATGAAAAGGAAGAATGGACTTACGGTTTGCACTTGCTGGGTCAATTCCGACTTCTATATGACTTCCGTATCGGACGCAGCACCAGTTTGTTTTTTGGGCCTACTGCTAATGTGCTTTTTTCCAAACGATTGGATCCTGAAACGCAAATTTTGGGAAAAAGTATATTGGTACCTGAACACACCTTACTAGATCGTACCATAAACGGTATACGACAACAAGGATGGATCGGTTTTAATGCAGGTATTCGTTTTTAATCAAGGCTTCTAGTTGCTTCGCCCCAACGTTTTAATGGGGTTTTTCCAATTTTTTTACTGATTCACCAGACTCCTTGGCGCTAATTACGCCAGGTAGAGATCGCTATTTTATTGATCTTTTTAAACTGAAATTTATGAAAAATGCACTCCTTCTTCTTGCTGCTATCCTGTGGGTAGTTGCAGCAAATGCACAAACAGAAACCCTTTTTGGTAAAGCAAGAGTTGTTGGCGGATTTGGCGCGCCTATTTATGAGGTTGGCCTCAACAACAAACTTGGCGTATCCGTTGGCGGCGGCGGCGGCGTTGTGATCAACAGCTTTTTCATTGGCGCCTATGGCTTGGGAAGCACTGATTTTACTGGTTTGATCAATGGCCAACACGACATCAAAAAACTGGATATTGGCCATGGCGGTTTGTGGCTGGGTTTTGCTTTCCCTTCTCGTCGTTTGATCCACTTGTACACCAGCGCTCGCATTGGTTGGGGCGGAGTTAATGTAAATTTTAACGACCCTCAACTCGATTTCCGCGATGTAGATCAAATTTTTGTTGCAACTCCAGAAATTGGTTTGGAACTCAACATCGCCCGTTGGTTACGCGTGGCAGGTACTGCTGGTTATCGATTTGTCAACGGTACGCGCACCAATACCAGCTATAGCGATAAAACTTTTTCCGGCGGAATGGCTGGCGTAACGGTAAGAATTGGCGGTTTTGGCCGAAATAGATAACAAACTTTCTCTTGTAAGCATCACCCAAAAAGGCCCCAGTTTTTTTATTTTTTATTGCCTGACAAAAAAACTGTTATTATGAAACGGATCATTTGGATAATGTTTTGGGCATCGGCTATTGCCCTTACTCAAACTGCTTGTGTTTTCAATTTTGACGATGGCATAGGTTGTATCAATGGCCAAGGCCCCTTCGTCACCCAGACGCTCAATGTGTCTAATTTTAACGGGATTTCGTTACAAATTTCGGCCAAAGTAATCATTCGCCAAGGCGCCAATTACCAAGTAACGGCTCAAGGGTATGGCAACATCATCGATCGCCTGCGCTTGAACGTTCAAAATGGAATTTGGTACATCGAAACCACCAACGGTTGTATCAATAATCTTGGCAATCTGACAATTACCGTGACGATGCCTCGTTTGAGCTCGCTCCGCATCAGTGGTTCGGGCGACATCACCAGCGACAACGTTTTTTCCGTTAACAACAACGTGGATTTAAGTATCAGCGGATCAGGAAAAATGGATCTAGGGCTGCAAGCGCAGGATGTAAACTGTCGCATCAGTGGTTCGGGAGATATCTTTTTGGAAGGTAGCGCCAACAATTTTTACCATCAGGTTTCTGGATCGGGCGATTTGCAAGGGTTTAGCTTTAAAACCCGTCGCTCCGAAGTACAAACTTCAGGATCGGGCGATTCGCAGATTTCTGTCAGCGACTACTTGAAGGTGAGAATTTCCGGTAGCGGCGACGTGTTTTACCGCGGCAATCCCAATATTGATTCTAGTATTTCAGGATCGGGGAGGTTGGTCAATGCCAATTAAAATTTAAAACAGGGTTCGAGAAAAATTCTTGAACCCTATTTTTTATTATAGCCCTTTCAACCAGTTTCCTATCTCGGCAAAAAGCGTTTTCCTTACCTGAGGTTCCGACAAAAAGACATCGTGTACAGCATCTTTAATGGCCACCACTTTTATTTGTCCTTTTAGTTTAGCGCTTTGCTCCTTGATGTCTGCTACATCCAACACCACATCGGCATGTTTGGCCAATTTCACCTCTTTCCCGGTATACGTTTTATCAGAATGCAGCACTAATACCGGGCAATCAAGGCTCAAGCCTTGGTCTAATTTGGCTTGCCCCGCCAAAATTGCCCGCACCCAAGATTGATGAAAAGGATACCCTAAAAATGGTTTCCAGTAAAAGTTGTAATCCCATTCGCCGCCATATTTGGTGTTGATGGTTTGTCCATACAATCCGCCGCCGCGCACGGGCAACACGCCTTGGGTATGGAATTTCCCCAAAATGGCGTACAACCCCACCGCCGCAGTAGCCACCGGACTGGTATTGAACCCATAAAAAGGACTGTCCAAAATCAAGCGTTGAATGTCTTTTCGGCGTTTTCCTTCACTAGCATAAAGCGTAGCGGTGAGTCCGCCAGTAGAATGGGCTGCGACGGCCAAAAAATGATGCCTGTCGCGTTCGCGGATGCGCGCAATGGCGGAATCCAGTTCAGGGTAATATTCGCTGAGATCACGGCAGTAATTGGGTTTCTGGTGCGGTAGCCAGGAACGGCCGTACTTGCGCAATTCAATGGCATAAAAATCAAACCCTTGATTATTAAACCACTGCGCCACATGATCATGGAAAAAATAATCGCTGTAACCATGAATGAATAGCGCAGCGCTATCGGTAGGATGTTTAGCCGGGTGAGACAAAAGCGTGGCAACTACTTTTCCTTCGTAATCATTGGCCAAAACGATAGTTTCGATTTTATACGTGGAATTGATGTGCCGATCGGCAGCCGTTGAAGGAGATTTCTTGGGGTAGCCATAATCCTTTATGCGGTGATCGGTGATGTAAAACAAGCCGATCAAAACTGCAACCAAGAGTAATAGGGCGACGCCCCAGCGGGTAGAATTTTTCATTCCTTTTTTTCGCTAAATTAGAAAAAAGGACGCAAGAAGAAAGTACTACATTACGATATGCTTTTTCAACTTTTAGAGAGCAAGTCTGTTTTGCTCAAAACCTGACTATGAAACGCCACCTTCTTGCTACTGACCTGGCTGATATGCCGAAAATTCCGCGTCTCAATTTTTTCAACGCCTTGTCCGGGTTTAAAGGCGTCAACCTCATTGGGACGATTAATGCGGAGGGACAAACCAATTTGGCCGTTTTTAATTCGGTCATCCACATAGGCTCGCACCCTGCGTATATGGGTTTTATGCTACGCCCCTTGACCGAGCCCCGTCACACCTACGAAAACATCAAAGCCAACGGTCATTTTACCATCAATCAAGTGCACGAGGGTATTTTCCGACAGGCCCATCAAACGTCGGCTAAATACCCTGACTCAGTATCAGAATTTGATGCTTGCGGACTTACGCATTGGTATACGCCTCAATTGTTAGCCCCATATGTGCTGGAAAGCAACATCCAAATTGGGTTGACCTTTGAAGAAGAACACCACATTAAGGCCAACGACACATTGATCATTATTGGCAAAGTTCTAGAAATTTGGGTACCTGAAAACAGCATTGCGGAAAGTGGTCACATCAATTTAGAGGAATTTGATGCAGTGGCGGTGAGTGGTTTGGATACTTATTACCGGGTGGAAAAAATAGCGCAACTGGATTATGCCAAGCGCCCGAATAATAGCTAGCAGGGGAAAAAAGCAGGGTGCGACCGAAGCAGCACCCTGAATAACCCCAAAAAACCAAATGAAAACAATCTACATATAATGACTTTGACCCTAGAGTAAAAGCAATTACCACGTGAAGAAAAGATGAAGCGGTTGTTGTGTTAAACGCGAACTGTAAATCAACAAAATCTTAAGGAATTCAGTTGAGTTTTAACATAAAAATAACGCATCTTTTTTTTCAAGCTGAAAAATAAGTAACATCTTCACACTCAACATTTTTTTTATAGTTCTCTCAATAAAACCAGCCTTAAAAAAAACAATTTGGCCGCTTTAGTTGACCTAAAGTAGGGCTTTTGTTGTTTTATCCCTTTTCAAAAGCGAGTTCCGTATTTTCACCGTCTTTTTGATCCATTACTTAAAATACTTGGTGAATTAAAGACAATGGATTATCTTCTGGGTTGTTTTATACGGATAATAAATACAATGAGTTGTGTCGAAAGTAAAAAAAATATTTGTTTGTTCTGAATGTGGCGCTACGGCTCCAAAATGGATGGGAAAATGCCCTTCTTGTGATCAGTGGAACACCTATCACGAGGAAGTAATTTTCCATGAAACGCCTAAAGAAGCCGCGCGCAATGTTTGGAAAAATACGTCGGGGGGGCCTCAAAGCGGTCCAAAGCCGGTTTTATTACCCGATATCCAGGCCAACGAGTCGCACCGACTTATTACTTCCGACACCGAGCTCAATCGCGTATTGGGCGGCGGCATTGTGCCGGGGTCTTTGATCCTAATTGGCGGTCAGCCGGGCATTGGAAAATCAACGCTGATGCTGCAAGTGACCATGCAATTGAAAGCAAAGGTTTTGTATGTATCAGGTGAGGAAAGCGAAGAACAAATTAAAATGCGCGCCGACCGACTTGGCAATTTGCAATCTGAATGTTTCATTCTCACGGAAACCAACGTCACTAAAATTGCCACTTACGCCGAGGAGCTGCAACCTAACTTGATCATCATCGATTCGATCCAGACGCTACAGGCGCCCTTTATTGAATCCATGCCGGGAAGCATCTCTCAGGTACGCGAGTGCGCGGGCGAGTTGCAGCGGTTTGCAAAAAGTACCAATATCCCGATTTTTTTAATCGGTCACATCACCAAAGACGGCGCCATTGCCGGTCCAAAACTGCTGGAACATATCGTAGATGCCGTGTTACAGTTTGAAGGGGATCAACACTATACCTATCGCATTCTACGCACCATCAAAAACCGTTTTGGCTCCACCGATGAGCTGGGCATCTACGAGATGCAAGCCAATGGGCTACGCGAGGTAGCCAATCCCTCCGAATTGTTGCTCTCGCAAAAAGATGAAGATCTCAGTGGAAGCGCCGTAGCCGCAACTGTAGAAGGTTTGCGCCCGATGCTTATTGAAACCCAAGCCTTGGTCAGCAAAGCCGTGTACGGCAACCCGCAACGCACCGCTACAGGTTTTGACCTGCGCCGACTCAGCATGTTGTTAGCGGTATTGGAAAAAAGAGGGGGGCTACCTTTTGGTATGCACGACGTTTTTCTCAACATCGCTGGCGGTATCTCGGTTGATGATCCAGCGATTGACTTGGCCATTGTAAGCGCCTTGCTGTCATCGCTGCAGGATGTTTCGATTCCCAGTTCGGTGTGCTTCACTGGCGAAGTGGGGCTTTCCGGAGAAATCCGCGCCGTCAACCGCATTGATCAGCGCATTCAGGAAGCGGAAAGACTGGGTTTTAAAGAGATCTACTTTTCCAAATACAACCTCAAAGGCTTGGATACCAACCGTTTTTCCATTCGCTTGCACCCCATTGGGAAAGTGGAAGAATTGTACCACGCGCTTTTTGAATAGAGAGTCAACCAACAACAAAATCGGTTGTTTTATTTCCATGACTACGACAACTGCATTTGATTTTCCAACCGACAAACCCATCGTACTTTTTGATGGCGTTTGCAACCTGTGTAATGGATTTGTTCAGCAAATGATCAAACTGGATCCACAGGGTCAATTTCGCTTTACTGCCATCCAATCGTCGGCTGGGCAGCAAATTATGGAATCGCAGGGGCTTTCAACGACCAATATTACTACCGTCGTTTTGTATGACCAAGGAAAGGTTTACACCCATTCCGATGTACCCCTAGAAATTGCCCGCCGTTTGGGTTCTCCTTGGAGTTTGGCTTATGGCTTCATCATCCTGCCCAAAGGTTTTCGCAATGCAATCTACGACTGGATTGCCCGCAACCGCTACCGGTGGTTTGGGCAAAAAGAAAGTTGCATGATCCCCACGCCAGAATTGAAAAGCCGTTTTTTGTAGCCCTACCCTACCTTGTCTACTTGCTGCTGTTCATTTGGCGGATGATTTCATGAAAAAATCAACCATTCTACTTATTTTCGCAGCGCTTTAGCGAACCACTAAAGGTTTGCCCAAAAATGTAGTTTCATGAAACGGACAGAAATTGCCAAAATACTGGGTCAACTCCCAATTGGAGACACCATTACAGTAAAAGGATGGGTAAGGGCTTTCCGCTCCAATCGCTTCATCGTACTCAACGACGGCAGCGGCCCTGGTACCTTGCAAGTTGTCATTGACCCCGAGCAATTAGGCGAGGAATTGGTCAAAAAAATAAAATTTCACGCCTGTTTATCAGTAACAGGTCAATTGGCCGAATCACAAGGCGCTGGTCAAAAAGTTGAACTCTTGGCACAAACGGTAACCATTCTCGGCGAATGTAATCCTGATGAGTATCCTTTGCAGCCCAAGGTGCAAACCATGGAGTTTTTGCGCACCAACGCGCATTTCCGCATGCGTACCAACACCTTTAGCTCAGTGTTTCGCCTCCGCCACGCGATTGCTTTTGCGGTGCATCAATTTTACAACGAGCGCGGTTTTTATTACCTCCATTCGCCAATCATTACCGGTAGCGATGCCGAAGGAGCTGGCGAAATGTTTCGGGTAACAACTTTGGAAGTAGGCAATCCGCCGCGAACCGAAGACGGACAAATCAACTGGAAAGAAGATTTCTTTGGCAAATCTGCTAACCTGACCGTATCTGGTCAGCTGCAAGGCGAAATTGCCGCTTTGGCTTTGGGCAAAGTCTATACGTTTGGCCCAACTTTCCGCGCTGAAAACTCCCATACGCCCCGCCACTTGGCGGAATTTTGGATGATAGAACCTGAAGTAGCCTTCAACGACATCATCGACAACATGGACTTGGCGGAAGAATTTTGCAAGTACCTGATCAACTACTGTTTGACCAACTATGCCGATGACCTCGCGTTTTTGGACGAACGAATCAAGGAAGAAGAAAAAAACCTACCCAAGGAAAAACGCCGTGCCATGGGTTTGATCGAGCAATTGCGATTTGTAGTCGACAATGCTTTTGAACGCATCACCTATACCCAAGCAGTAGAATTGCTTTTGCAATCCAAACCGTATAAAAAAGGCCAGTTTGAGTTTCCAGTAGAATGGGGCAAAGACTTGCAGGCGGAACACGAACGCTACCTGGTGGAAAAAGAATTCCAAAAACCAGTTATAGTACGTGATTACCCGAAAGACATCAAAGCCTTCTACATGCGCCTCAACGAGGACGACAAAACAGTTGCTGCGATGGACGTTTTATTTCCAGGCATTGGCGAAGTAGTAGGTGGATCACAGCGGGAAGAACGCTATGAAAACCTCATCGCCCGCATGGACGAAATTGGCATCCCCCACGAAGAATTGTGGTGGTACTTGGATTTGCGCAAATTTGGCGGCGCGCCACACGCGGGTTTTGGCTTAGGTTTTGAGCGCATGGTGCAGTTCATCACCGGGATGTCCAACATCCGGGATGTGATTCCGTTTCCGCGTACGCCGGGTAGCGCTGATTTTTAAGCATTACATTATCAAAGAGATAAAAAAAGCGTTTGCACGGGATCTGCCTGGCAAACGCTTTTTTATTTTTAATCCCTGCTTATGATCCGTCATCAAGATTTAGGCCCTTCCACTTTTGCCCAATTTCGCCAACTCAAAATTTTGATGGATACAAGCGCCATCACCCTGGGCGGAAACGCCAAACTTAAAATTTATGGTTTGCTTTCTTGTTCTTCCGGAAAACGAATGAAAGTGGTGAACCGAGTTTTTTTCCAAAACGAGCAAGAAGCGCTGGCCCATGGCTATCGACCTTGCGGACATTGTTTAAGGGAGAAGTATAAGGCGTGGAAGGCAAAAGATCTATAATAAAAGCTGTGGCAAATCGATCTTGATAACATGAGAGTTCACAGCAACAAAAAACCTTGTATTTCCAACACAAACCTTGTATTTTTGGATTAAAGATTTACTTATGACCTCCATTCAATTGCCCTTAAATGAAATTCAGCTTTCGCTGCTGAAGCTAACTGAAAATCTAAAAGAAGAGGAGTTACAAGAGTTAAAAAAGCTCATCATCGCTTACAAAGCCAACCGACTGGCGATGCTAGCTGACCAAGTTTGGGATGAAAAAGGTTGGACAGAAGCAACAATGCAAGCATTTCTGAACGAGCATATGCGCACCCCCTACAAGGTAGCTCCTACTAAATTAGACCAATGAGAGTTGTCATTGACACCAATGTATTGCTCGTTATCATTTCACCTCGCTCTCCTTTTAATTGCACACTCAAAGAATCTACTTTAGGGTCGAAGTCCATTAGGAAATGGGTGCACCACAGACTATAATATAGTACGAACTGAAAATTTGAGCGCACCCAATTAGCAACCGGACGCGCTCAACTGATTATCATCTCCGAATCGTTTTCATTAAACCGATCATGATTTCCTCATTGCTATTTGCCGGGATGCTGTCCAAGTAATCACTTTCATAGCCTTTTATAGAAAAGCTAATTTTGTAAAACTTCTTCTTAGGGTCTACTGGAACTTTCAATTCAAAATGCCCGTTTGCATCGGTCAGCGTCGATACCTTATCCACACTAACCTTTACTTTGGCCAGCTTTTGATCGGTATAAACATCTATCACACGACCAAAAATACGGTGGGTAGCAAAGCTTGGGATGGTGTTAGCTTCGAAAAGGTGACTTACTGGAAGAGCGGTAATTCCGCCCAAAAGAGCGAGCACAACGCCAAAAGTCATGACCGTTTGTTGCCATTTGACTGGTTTTGCGGCAGTAAGGAATAGGTATTGGTTACTTAGGCTGGAAAAAAATGATTTTAGGTGGAACATGATTTACGTTTTAAGTGATGAGTTGATGACCGCGTCATCGATTAGGAACGGGTGAACAATAAAGTGTCATTTTAGCCGCCGCTATTTTGCTGCCAATCAACTATCTTTTGAGGCGCAATGTGGGGCATTGTAACGAAAAAGATAGGAAGAGTGGCGGTGAAAGAGCAAGGATAAAGTGACATTTTATTGTTTAGCCGTTCCTTAGTCTAAAATTACAAAATGAGGCGGATTATTGCTTGGGGATCCGTTTTTCTGAAAAGCCATGAATACCGCTGAGGTTATGTAAAAAATTAAAAAAGCCAACGCGTCGAAACAAGATTTAACCGACCCACCGGGACGCTATTTAACCGGCCCATCGGGACGGTATCTTTGTAGCAATGGAATTTCAACCGACGTTCCCGTTCCATCGGAACGGTATCTCTCTTCGTGGCAAACACCTCCTGCTGATCCAAGCCCCCGACCAGGATCCAACATTTCCGTATCTTTGCTGCATCCATCATGGCGATCATTTTTCAAAAAATCCCCCGAAACTCCAAACTCGCCATAGCAGAATACCATCCAGATATTTTAATCCGCTGCTGTGCAAGATTTGCGCCAGCGGGGATTTCTTTAGAGTAGCAAACCTTTGGAATAAGCCTTCAGACTTGTTCCCATTATTCCCGCGTCTCCGACGAACAAGCATGCACAATACTCCGAAAAATACACCATTTTAGGCTTTCTTTAGAAACGAAAGCCCGTTCTTTTTCTTCAGCCAAAACGCTCTTAGGAATGGGTGAATAATAAAGTGGTAGTTTATTGTTTAACCATTCCTTACCATTAGATGCTTGATGCTCACCTTGTACAGTGTGCAGACGCGAGCGTTAACGCTTACTCATAAATATCCATTTTATGGTTCTTTCATATCCAAAGGGTTTACCCATTGGCAAGCTCGGCAACTCCCCTTGTAAACTACCATCACTATTTTTTGAAACCGCCAGCCGCGTAAAAGAATACGCCCCTTTTTCGTAATCAAAACTCACCCCATCATCGTCGTACAACTGAAAACTGCCCGCAGACTCCCCATAATGGCGAACCTCTAGCGGCAAAATTTCACCTACTTTGGGTGCCTGACGCCGCGTCGGAACCATCGGAATAATCCCTCCATCCTTTACAAACAGCGGAATTTTATCCAAAGCGGGACTGATGCTGATTTTTTGGTTTTCCCCAACAAAAGCACCCGTGTAAAAATCGTACCATTTCCCGGCAGGCAAATAGACATCCCGGCTACTTTCCCCCTCAAACATAGGAGCGACCAGCATGAAATCACCCATCATGTATTGGTCTTTGATGTCTTTTTTTATGCTCATTGCGTAGGGGTTGGCCGTCGCATCCAACTGGCCAGGGGTACTGGAAGCTGTAAACCCGAATCCCTCCACGAGGTTCATGGCCCGAAAAGGTGGCTTGCCTTCAAAATGGTACTGAGCAAAGGTGGAGTATAGGTAAGGTAGGAGCTGCATGCGCAAACTGGCGACCTCGTTCACCGCTTTTTCAACTTCTGGGAAAGACCAGGGTTTGGTGCCATCAGCCCAGGCATTGAGCATGGCCATTGGGGAAAAACAGACGGATTGCATGCGGCGCACCCATTCTTCGGCAGTTTTGGAAGCGCGTACTTCGGGCGTCCACAATACGCCGATGAAACTGCTGTTGACAAGTGCGGTGATGAAGTCTTTGTGGCTGTAATAATCGTTGTAAATCACGTAGGGAAAATTGCTGGAACCCGCGTTAGATGCACGTACCAGGCCGTAGGTGCGTTTGTTGATTTCCTTGTACCAGGAAGCGGTCATACTTTGTACCAAATTACCATATACCTGCCGCATTTGTTCGGCGCTGAAGCCGGACGGGAAAGTTGCCACATCTGGCCATACCCAAAAATCATAGCCGTCTACTTCATCTACCTTGTAGCCCCCTACACCAATGGCTAAGTGGTTTTTCATAAAATGGTCTTTGAAAAGTTGCCGGGTTTGCGGTAAGGTAAAGTCGGGTACTATCCCGTTCCAAACTGTGTGGGAACCGGACAAGGGTTTAATTTTGGAGTACAAACTGGCCTTGGGCGATACGTAGGGATTGAACCACAAATTGGCACTGAGCCCTTTTTTTGCCAAAGCTTCTAAAAAACCTTTGGGGTCGGGAAAACGAGTTGGGTCCCATTCAAAAGTACAAGGGTAAGACATGCTGTGCCAGCCAGGTTCAACGCCGATGAAATCGAGGGGAAAATTGTGCTCCTCAAAACTGTTGGCTTCCTTCAAAATATCATCCTGGGTATACAAGGTAGGGACACGTTGGGTGAAGCCCAAACCCCATTTGGGCGGCAAGTAACCACCGCCATTCATCAGGTTGTAGCGCTGTACGACCTGCATAGGGCTTGGCCCTGCAAAAACATAAAGGGTAGCACCCTCGGCAGGAATCAAAATTTCAACCGCGTCAGAATAAGGTTGAGCGTCCCACTCTTTGTTGGTGTTGCGGTCGTACAACACAGGTGGGTGCTGACTCTCTCTGCGTACGCCAGTGCCCACATAAACCGTCAGGTAACGTGCAGCATCGATCAAAACGCCATAGCCTTTTGAAGAAACATAAAATGGAACTGGGGCGTGAGTGCGGCCGTTGTCCTCAGCGCCGTAGTGGTCAACGTGCAGGTTGAGAATGCGTCCACGTTGGTTGACGGTTTGGAAATTGAGCCCCAGGCCAAAGAGTTGCTCGGCCTGATCCAGTGGAAAACGCAGGTAAATCTTATGGTCAATGATTTTGACGTCGATCTCGGATTGCACGAGCGGGAAGTTGCTTTTGGGCAATTTGGCCAAGGCCGAGGCGTTGGCACTCGCCCCAGCGGCACTGAGTAGGCTAATTTTTTCAGGTTGGCCAACCGTGGCCTTCCAAACTCCGGGATATTGCTCGCGCCACTGGAGTTTGAGTTGGGCAAAAGTAACGAATGGAAAAAGAAGCAGACAGAGGAGGATTTGAATGGATTTCATGTGTTGGCGATTGATCTTGGTTTCAGAGGAAAGATAGCGGAATTATTTCTTCAATGTACCATCTAGCGAAAGTGGACAAAGTTCCAGGACTCGGTCTACCCGAATCCTGGAACCCCTTCATCTACTCCCAACTCGGCCATCTCCCCGGCGTGGCTGGCGCACCCTTCACATCCAACTGCTTACCCATTTCCGTCACTTCAGCAGCAATGGATTTCAATTCAGTCAGCACTGACTTAAACAGTTTCGCAGCGATGTTGTAGTTGTCAATGGCCGACTGCGTAGGCGCTGAAGTAGCGCCCCACATCACCCCCTGCGCGTAACCCACACGATCGTTGATCGAAGAAGGTGCTTCAAACTCCCGACGTCCGCGTATCGCGTCGCCATTCAGTTGTATCGTCACGGCATTCAAGCCACGTTGCAAGGAGTAGGCTTTTTACAGCAAGTCCTGAGCTGGGGCAGGCATTTCCTGGATAGCGGTCTGAATCGCGTTCAGCTGGCCACTCAAATCCCCCGCTAGTCCAAGTCTCTCGACTATGATCCAATGTCTCCCGCATCTCTGACGCGCCCGCCGGGGTGATCATTTTGAAGCCCCCCTTCCAAAAAAACGCTGAACCAAAAGCCCCTCACGCCCCTGGTTCAGCATCCCTCCAAATCAACCAACAAACTTACTTATCCAAAGCCCCTACCAAATCCAACAATTTGATCATTTCGCGGCGATAGCCTTCCTCGTCTTTACCACGAGCGCCATCCGCCAAAAGACGGCATTTGCTATACGTGGCATCGCCCTTGAAAATGGATTTTCGGAGCAACATCCCAAACTCCGCTACCGCAGCCGACCAGCGGAAGTTGTCGCTGGCACGCTCGAGCGGGAGCGCGCGATCGTACACCACTTCTTCAATCAAGCTGCTTTTGTCGCCGTCGGGAGCTTTGTAGCGAAACTTGACGGTGAGTATGCCGCCCAGATTTTGAGCTTTGTTGTTGTCGGAGCGGCGTTGGTATTTCAACTCATCCACATCGGCCAAAAAATTGCTTTCCACCCCTACTGGGATGATTTCGTAGAGCGCGGTTACGGTATGGCCCGAGCCTAATTCACCGGCGTCTTTAGTGTCGTCTTTAAAATCTTCGTTGGCCAATAAGCGGTTTTCGTAACCGATGAGGCGGTAGCCCGCTACTTTGGCCGGATTGAATTCCAATTGTAGCTTAACGTCTTTCGCGATTGTGAACAAAGTACCGCCAAATTCCTTCACCAGCACCTTGCGCGCCTCGCTGAGGTTATCGATGTAGGCGTGGTTGCCGTTGCCTTTATCGGCTAGTTGTTGCATTTTATCGTCCTGGTAATTGCCGGTTCCGAAACCCATCACCGTTAAGAAAATGCCGCTTTTGCGTTTTTCTTCAATCATGCGCACCAGCGCGCCTTCGCTACTCACGCCCACATTGAAATCGCCGTCGGTGGCCAGGATCACGCGGTTGTTGCCTTTAGGGATGAAGTTTTCCTTAGCCAGTTTGTACGCCAATTCAATCCCCTCTCCGCCGGCCGTTGAGCCGCCAGCCTCTAGTTTGTTCAAAGCTTGGATGATGTTTTCCTTTTCATTACCAGCAGTAGGCGGCAGCACTACGCCCGCCGCGCCCGCATACACCACGATGGCAATTTTATCGTTGGCCCGCAATTGATTGACCAACAACTTAAAGGAGCTGATCAACAAGGGCAATTTATCCGCTGATTCCATGCTGCCCGATACATCGATCAAAAAAACAAGGTTGGAGGCTGGTAAATCGGCGGTAGGGATAGCCTTTCCCTGCAAGCCTATGCTCACCAAGCGGTGTTTGGGTTCCCAGGGGCATGCTGATACTTCCGAAGTAATGGAAAAAGGCACATCACCCTTGGGTTGTGGGTAGTCGTAATCAAAATAGTTGATCATTTCTTCGATGCGAACGGCGTCCGGCGGAGGCAATTGCCCTTCTTCAATCATGCGACGTAGGTTGCTGTAGGATGCAGCATCTACATCGATGGAAAAGGTAGACAGGGGTTCTTGTTGGGGCCGGCGGAAACGGTTTTCTTCGATTTTGCCGTAGTTTTCGGTATTAAAGGGTTCGCTGCGTTCGTCGGATTCAACTTCCTTATCATTATGGCTAGTCTTGACTTTTTTTCGATCATACTGGATCGTTCCAGAACGCATTTGTGGTTTCCGGGGCATTGATGAGATTATGGGCGCCGAAACAAAAGTGTGTTTCGAAACCCTTGAAGAACTTTTCGACGTGACGACAACCTCACTTAAACTGCTATTATCATCTTTTAACCTTACCTCAAGCGGTTGCCCTGCACAAGCCTGAATCTGCTGAACTCCAAAACCAGTGTAAGCGATCTCTAAGGTGCTGCATGAATCTTGGGTATTTAAATCAAATTTGCCATCGACGTCGGTTACGGTTACAATTGTCGTCTTTGTTACAAAAATGGAAGCACCGATCAACGGCTGTCCCTGTTCATCCAAAACCCTTCCGGTAATTTTGTATTCTTTTGCTGGGTAAAGTTGTTCGCTCGTGGCCAATAAAGCCAGCGCACTAAAGAGGATTAGCATTTTCTGAATCATGGTAGTTAGGTTTTTATGGTTAATGGGGGTTTAGATGCACATTGGGTATGGAATTACATATGCCTGCTCTATTTTTTTTAAAATGTGCTTACTTTGTAGCATAATTTCATTGCATGTTGCGACGTACCCATAAGGCACTCACTCACCAAACCGACGAGGAATTGTTGGAGCTTTACCGCTCTGGCAAAGAACTGACGGTATTGGGCGACTTGTATGGTCGCTACACGGAGCTGGTGTATGGCGTGTGTTTGAAATACCTGCAACAAGAGGAATCTGCTGCCGATGCGGTGATGGATATTTTTGAAGAGCTGATTGGCAAAGTTACCAAACACGAGGTGCGGGCCTTTCGCCCCTGGTTGTACACTTTGGCCAAAAACCACTGTTTGATGCGCCTGCGCAAGGTAGGGAAAAATTTTACCGTACCTTTTGATCCCGGTTTTATGTATTCGCTGGAGATTCCGCATCTAGGGGAGGATGTGGAAGACCAAGAGCAGCAAATCCAACAATTGGAGCGCTGTTTGCAACAACTTACGGATCAACAACAAAGGTGCATCCGGCGTTTTTACTACGACGATAAGAGTTACAAGGAAATTGCCGAGATGGAGCAAATGGATTTGGGTACCATTCGTTCGAATATTCAGAATGGTCGCCGAAATTTAAAAAACTGTATGGATGGCTAATAAGGATAAAAACGGATTGTTGGGGCGTTGGCTGAGCGGGGATCTCCGCCACAGCGAAACAGCGCCATTGGAAAAGGACGCAGCGACTGATCCTTTTCTGGCCGATGCGTTGGAGGGATACCAAAGTTTCCCGCAATCCGACCACCTACAGCGTTTGGCTTTGTTGCAAAAAAGATTGGATCAACGGACAGAAAAGAAAAAATCGGCCATTGTAGTCTGGTTGCCCCGAGTTGCCGCTGCCGCCGTGGTACTCATCGTTGGTCTTGTTGCCCTGCGCTTTTTTTTGACGCCAACAATTTCTAACGAGAACATTGCCCAACTCAACCAACCAACAACCGGAGCAATTGAAAAATCAGGAGATTCAATTGTTGAAAAAAAGGAGGAAGACCTTAGCGCACCGCCTACCCTAGCGCTGAATGATACCAAAAAATTGGAAACCCGCAAAGAGCAAAGCGTTATATCCAAAGTTACCGAATCGTCCAAAAACGACCTTGCTTCAGATGCACCCGCCTCTGTAGCGGGTGAAAGTGGAGGAGCGCCCCCTACCCTAGCCGAGACCCGAGATGCACAACCAATAACTGCGCCACCCGCTCCAGAAGCTACACCTAGCTTAGCAAAAGTAAAAACTGCAGAACGTGAAGAAACGGCGAAACCTGCTAATGCCAAAGCCAACTATGCGCCGACAGTGACCGAAATCCGCACCCGTAGTGCTAGCACTGTAAGCTCTACCGAACTGACCGAAACCAAGCTGGTCGACTCCAATGGCAAACCGCTGATTGGCGTAGCAGTGGTAATCCCCTCTATGAATGTGGCCACGTTTACCGATATGGATGGCGTTTTTTTCTACAATGCATCCAAAACCAAAAGATTAGCAGGCGAGTTTTTTTCCGATGATGGCTCCTCGCAGATCATTGTTTTCAACAACGATGCGGACGAGTTGCAATTGGATCCGGAATCGCCCTTTGCCAAGCAACATTCTGCCAAATCGAAAAAACGTATTGATCGTAAGGGCGCGCCCGTATTTCCTCAACCGGTAGGCGGAATAGCGGCGTTGCAAACGTATTTGGACAAAAACATCAATGCCAATAATTCGACAGCAGGCCCCAAAGCCGTCACTGGATCGGTGACCTTGAGTTTCGAAATTGATGAAAAAGGGGTACCCAAAGATTTTAAAACCCTCAAAGCGATAGGTGATGCTTGTGAAGAAGCTGCAATCAACGCCATCAAAAATGGTCCCCGCTGGATCAGTTCTACCCCTAAAGTGCGGATTATTTATTCGGTGTGGTGCAAGCGATCGTAGGTAGCGAATAATTGAAGATTCTAGTGGCGGTCCAAGTATCCGCTAGTCCAAGTCTCTGACTTGGATTCAATATCTCCGCGTCTCTGACGCACAAGTCGAGCGATTACTTGGAAACAATTTCCCTACAAAACCATCCCACTACACCCCAAGTAGATTCAAAACTTATTCTTCCACATCATACTCTCCACTGGCTTATCCGTCCGTTGGTTGTATTTCGCATCTGTTTTGGCATTGTAATAGCGCTCAATTTCGCCATCCACCAAAAAATAAATGAGTTGTCCGATGGGCATACCCGCGTATACGCGTACGGGTTGCGTACAGGAGATTTCCAGTGTCCAAAAATTACAAAAACCTACATCGCCTTTACCAGCCGTAGCGTGAATGTCAATCCCCAAACGGCCTACGCTTGATTTTCCTTCCAAAAAAGGAACTGAGTTGTGAGTTTCGGTATACTCTTCCGTTACACCGAGGTACAACATACCGGGATGCAGCACAAAACCTTCTGCGGGTATTTCAAAATGCTCAATCTCATTGTGCTGTTTGGCATCCAGGATCTGATTTTTATACGTTGCCAGGGTGCGCCCCAAGTGCACATCATAGGAATTCGTGCCCAGGCATTCGCGGCGGTAAGGTTCAATCACGATTTGTCCTTGCTCGATGGCTTCCAGTATTTTAGTATCAGAAAGAATCATTGTCGATTTTGTTTTTTTAGAGTGTGTTTGGGGCTTAGGGTTTTCCCGCAAAGGTAGAAAAAAACTAAATTTCGGTTTCGACATTCCAAATCATCAAACTGCGGTCATCACCGGCCGAAACCAGCTCGTTGTTAAACTGGGTCCACAACAAGTCGTTGACCGAATTGACATGCCCACCGTGGCGAATGGTATCAATCACTTTGCATAATTCAAAAGTATGCGCATCCCAGATTTTGATGGTTTTATCGCGGCTGCCAGTGGCAAATAGGCTCCCATTCGGGTGGTAAGCAATGGCATTAATGGTAAACCAATGGGCGGGGTGGGCCAAGTGTACCTGCCAAGTGTTGACATCCCAAACCTTGAGGTGCGCGTCGCGACTACCACTGAGCAGCCACTGCCCATCGGGAGAATAAGCCAGACTAAACACCGAATTGGCATGTGCTGCCGCGATGGTGTGTTTGAGTTCAAAAGTAAGCGCGTCTAGCAAATAGATCTGCGCATCGCTGGCGCCGATGGCCAGCTCCTGGCGGGAGACGGAATAAGCGATGCTGCGCAGGCTTTGATTACTGAGATGAATGCTTTCTATACTCCGCTGTTCAAACGCATTCCAGCGGGTTAGCACCCCTTCTCCGCCAATGGTGAAGACATGTTCATTCAAATTAAAGATACCAAAAACCCCTTTTTTATGGTGTTGGATATTGCGCGTCAATTCTGGATACTCTAAATCGATCCAATGGATGCCGCCATTCATGTTACCGGCAACAATTTTGCCCAGCTCCGTTAATTGCGCCAAGGAAAAAATTTGTGCATCTACCTTGGCCACCAAACGCCCTAGTTCCGGATCGGCCAAATCCCAACGCACTACCCAACCATCCCCGGCGCCAGATAAGATAAATTGCGGATCATGGGTGGCCGTGATGGCAAAAATGGCAGCATTGTGGCCGGTAAGGGCAGCTTTTTTTTGAATGATCATTGTTGTAACCTTCGGCAATTCTAGCCCGATTTGTGATTTAACAATCATAAAATCCAGGCTTTGCCTATTTTGCAACGATAATACAGCTTATGCCGATCATTTACCAGAAAAATTGGATCAAATCGACCACCTCAGCCCTCTGGAAAATTGAGGAAACCGAGGATTGGTTTTTGGATAGCTTGGGATTGGAATCCGAAGAGGAGCACCAATTGGCGCTTTTCCGGGGTCATCGCCGTTTGGAATGGCTGGCGGCGAGGCAATTGGTACACGATCTCTCGGGCGTGCCCGAGCGCCATGCCCTGCTCAAGGATGTTTATGGGAAGCCTTTTTTGCGCCAATTAGACGTGCATTTGTCCATCAGTCATTCGCGAACCTACGCGGCTGCGGTGCTATCCACAGCAGTTTGTGGCATTGATATCCAATTGATCATACCTAAGATAGAGATGCTGGCGCCAAAATTCATGTTGCTCGCAGAAATTGCGGCATTAGATCCAGCTACTAAAATCGAGCAACTCCACGTATGCTGGAGCGCCAAGGAAGCGCTCTACAAAGCCTATGGCAAACGAGAAATCGACTGGATTGTTCATTTGAACCTGGACCAGTTTCATTTCGATCCCCTGGGCGGCACATTCACAGGATGGGTACGCAAGGGCGATGAAGAACAGACTTTTGATCTATTTTACGAACAAATGGGCGACTTTATCCTTTGCATCGCGCTAAAGCGATAAAGCAATTAAACAATTTCTTGTTCCATTGAATGGTTAGGTTCATCTTCTTCGTGGCGTCTTTTTTGCAAATGCAGGTTGTCATTTTCCATCATGACCAGCGCGATAGCAACTCCAGTTAGTAATGGTCCGATCACGGCACCCACCAAAGGCAATTGAAAGAAAATTTGTAAGGTAATGCCCATGGCCAGTACCACGCCGATGTAATTTAGCGCACGTTTGATGCTCTGTTTGATGGTGAGTTCGAATTGTTCAAAATAGTTGTCGATCACCGTAAAACCCATAAAATAAGCCTGAAGTAAAAAGATAATAGGGTACTGCAGAAAAGAAATCATGGGGAACATAGCGCCAGTTCCTTTAATCAATCCAGAAAACAAGGATTCCATAACCCAAGCATAAGCGCCCACTTTGATCATCCGCACTTCAGCACGAACAAAATCTCGCATGGTAGGTTGGTGCTGGTCGTTAGTAAGCACGTCGATGGTACGCGTACATACGTGGAAAACCAAAATCTCCATCAACACCAGCAATATATAGCGCATACCGCTTTGGAAAAGAAAGTTAAACTCTTTGGAAACCAAGTGTTGAGCGGCAGTGCCCATACTGCTTAAAGCCGCAGTGGCGCTCGATGTGTCCAGTTTATTCAGCGATTCAAAAAAAATACCCATAAACTTAAAACTGGCAATAATACCTACAATAAGCAAAAACTTGGCTACCCAGCCATAACGCCAGAAGCCTTCCCACAGTCGGTGGCGGACAAAAAAACGCACCGCCTCAGGAAAACTGTGCAGGGTATACAAAAACTGTTCAAAGTACTCGCTTAATAACTCTTTACGGTTCATAATTAGCTTACTTGGTGATGGGTGTTTTTCTCGGGCTGGTTGATGGCATAAAAATAAGGCTTTGTTTTACATGCCGCTCAAATATCCGATTGACGGAGTTTTTTTTCGGATATAAAAACCAATTTGGGGGTTCAGTCGCCAAAAAACTGTAGGCGATTAAACGTTGAATCTTATCTGGAGTCTCAATGCGAATTTGGATTTTTATTGATTTGGATTCCCTGAACAAAAAAAACCATCAAAAAAACACCATTTATGAAAAAGGCCTATTTTGGATTGGCACTACCCTTATTTTTATGCATTTACCTTCCCCTTTATAGCCAAAACCCCGATCAGACGGTAAAAAAAGATTCAGCAGTTACCAATAGGGGCATCAGTTCATTGGTGGTCAATATGGATTACGATACCCGCTATCTCTTTGCGGGGCGCGATTATGGTCAAAAAAAAGCCGCTCTTTACCCCAATCTGACTTACTATCACCGCAGTGGTTTATATGGTTCGCTTACTGGGCTATGTTTCGTTGATACTGCTTTTTATTATGCCCAAACGAGTTTGCGCTTGGGCTATTTAGGAAAGTTCACCAAAGCCTGGCGGTACAGTGCATCTTACAACCATACTTGGTTTGTTCCGGCTACGCAAGGGTTATTAAGCAATAGTTTGAGTGTTTCTACCAGCGTTGATTTTGGTCCAATGATCGCGGGTGCAAGTTTCACTAGTTATTTTGGACAAGAAAACGGCAAGCAGGTAAATGTTTATTTTGGCGGCGCTTGGGACAAAGATTTCACTGGTTGGATCGACAATGTTTCCATTTCTCCTACGATTTCCATGCTATCGGGTACAGAAAACGTGGCGTTTACGCGAATTCCGCTCAAGTGGTACCAGGCTAGCGCCGGCAAACCTTGGGCTCAACGAAGGCTTAATCGGGTTCCGAAGGGGGCAACTAAAGAAAAATCAGTTTTCGGCGTGCTCAGTTTTACGCTATCTGCTCCTATCTACATCTCCCGGGGAGCATTTACTTTTGGCATCACCCCCACCTACGTGATTCCACATGCTTTGAAAGGCGAAGAAAACACCAGCACGCTACGCAATACATTTTTCACGAATTTTACTGCGTTTGTAACGTTTTAGCGGTTTTAATCGCCCGACAAAGCCATCTTTGCGATCATTACTTGAACATTTTCTACTGGTAGGTTAAACGGTTTATTTTCTAAAAAGCGCTCTGCAAGTCTACTCGTTCCCCACAAGGAATACCAAATATGCCATGGGAATTTGGTTGTTCCATATTCAATTTTCTAGCAAAACATTTTATCTTGCTAGCGACTAGAATTTAACCGCTACATTTTATGAACCAGAATAACGCCTTAGACCAAGAAACCCCAAACGGGGCTCGCCCAGGATTGACTACCCGTACTTATGTTGTACTTGGAATTGTCGCCATCACTTTATTCGTCAATTGGTTGACCTACGGAGCACATGCCGTACCAGAATCCATCGCCATCAGTATGCGGTGGTTGTCTTTGGGTGCTTTGGGTTTCCTAGCCTGGAAACGCCGAAGCATTACCAGTTGGATTTTGTTTGCGCTGATTTTTGGCGCCGAATTGGGACATGATTTACCAGCTTACGCCGAATGGTACAATGTATTCAGCAAAATATTCATTCGCTTGATCAAAACGGTGATTGCCCCTTTGCTTTTTGGTACCCTCGTGATGGGCGTTGCTGGTCATTCCGATATGAAATCGGTAGGCCGCATGGGCGTCAAAGCGTTGATTTACTTTGAGTTAGTTACCACATTGGCTTTGATTATTGGTTTAACAGCGATCAATATTTCAAAAGCCGGAGTTGGTATCCCTGAATTGGTCAGCAGCGAAAAACTGCCCGAAGTTCGCAAACCGATGACTGGTCCAGAAATTGTGCTCCATACTTTCCCGGAAAATTTTATCAAATCCATCTCCGAAGGGGAAATCCTGCAGATTGTTGTTTTTTGCTTGCTTTTTGCTTTTGCCATGACCTTAGTTCCCATGGTAAAACGCAAGCCTTTTTTGACCTTTGCTGATAGCCTCTCGGAGATCATGTTCAAATTCACGGGATTGGTCATGTACACCGCGCCATTTGGGGTAGGCGGAGCTATTGCTTATACCGTAGCTAAATTGGGTTTGGGGGTTTTTCAAAACCTTGCCATGTTACTTTTGACCCTTTACGTGGCCTTGTTTGCATTTTTGGTATTTGTGCTTTTGCCCGTAGCCTTGATTTTTAAAGTCCCCATACGCCGTTTTTGGAAATTTGCCGGAGAGCCAGTGATGTTGGCTTTTGCTACTTCAAGCTCTGAAGCAGCACTGCCCAAAGCGTTGGAAAACATGGAAAAATACGGTGTTTCCAAGAAGGTGGTATCATTTGTATTGCCTACTGGTTTGAGTTTTAACTTGGATGGATCAACGCTTTATTTGGCTCTGGCAGCCATTTTTGTGGCTCAAGCAGCAAAAATCGACCTAACGATGGAGCAGCAAATTGTGATGTTGTTGACTTTGATGTTGACTACCAAGGGCATCGCGGGCGTATCGCGGGCGTCGTTGGTAATTTTGGCGGGAACTGCAGCTTCTTTTGGATTACCAGAGTGGCCAATCGCGGCAATTTTAGGAATCGACGCGCTGATGGATATGGGCCGTACTGCTGTAAACACCCTTGGCAATTGTTTGGCAACGGCAATCATCGGCAAATGGGAAGGCGAGGTAGATTTTGAAAAAGCCGATCGAGAAGCCTTGAACATAGGGGCGGTTGAGGTAGCAACACATTAAGTAAGTTTTTTAAATACCTCTGTACTTTTCAGTCATCAGCGACTTAAATTTTAGAGGCGATAGACCCGTTTCTGCTTTAAATAGCTTGGCAAAATAGGAATTGTCAAAAAAAGAAAGCGAGGCAGCAATCTCCGAAACGGTGTGATCTGTAAATGTCAATAGCCTTTTGGCTTCCAAAAAACTGCGAGCTCGAATCATTTCGCTCGCAGTTTTTCCTGCTACCTGTTTGGTGATGTAGTTGAGATGGTGTTGGGTTATATTGAGTTCTTGCGCATAATCTGAAACCGTCCAGTCGGTTTGAAAACGCTGATCAATCAGCGTTTTGAAGCGCTTGAAAAGTACAATGTATTTTTTGGAAACCGCTTGCCGAGCCTGTTGGTCAAAACAGCGCTGAATTTGCAACAACAAGACGTTCAACAACGATTGGGCAATGCTGGCTGAATAATTTTCCCGTCGTCTTTCAGCATGCAACAATTGGATGATGACTAATATTTCTTGAAAATTTTCGACATCGGGTTGCAAAACAGGATTGGCGTAAAAATTATCCAAAAAACTCAGTTCAAAAAGCTTGTCCTTGTTTTGCTGGTTGAACAAAAAAAAGTTTTCGGTAAAAAAAATACTCCCGCCCAGCAGTGATTGCCATTCTTCAAAATGGTGTACCTGACCCGGAGAAATGAAGAAAAGAGTATTGGGCAAAATCTCAAATTCTTGATAATCAATTACCTGCCGACTACGTCCATTTTCCACCCAAATGATTTCATAAAAAGTATGTTTGTGTGGATCTTCTACATCGGGCTCCTCCTCTATTTCCTCAAAACGCAAGATCTCAAATTCCGTTTTGTTCTGCGGTTCATTGATAAAATGGCCAATGGAATAATAAGGAAATTCAACTTTCATACTTACCCTACTCCAACTGTTTATTTGCAAGCACCTTCCACCCAGCGTTTCACGCCAGCATTTTCGGCAACACAAGCATTGCTGTAAGTTTTGCCATTGCACCCGCACACTGGTCGATAGTCCATGGTACACATCGCTTCACGGTTGATTTTACTCGGATCGATACAATCATCGGCAGCAACTTTGGCCTTGCGTTGACATCCCCACACCACAAACAACAGCAACAACAACCGGAACATAATCTTCCAATAGCGCATAGGTTATTTTTTAAACTTTCATGAATAATCGGAACCGATACAATACCCAACAAGCTCCAAAAACAAAAAGTACATTGGTAATCGCATAGGCCAAGGAGGCATTGTAAGGTGGCAACCAATTGGTGTAAAAACTATGGTATATCCAGGAAGATAAACTCTGGAGTTCGCCGTTTTCTCCGCCGGATAGCTTGTAAAAACCTAAAAGTTTGGCCACAATACCCGAAAAAATAAACGCAAACATGGCGTTCATACCATAGATTTGGAACGGCTTGCTCCAGGTTTTCCAGCCTTTGATATCAACAAGCCAGTAAATTACCCCCAAAAAAAGCATGGCAATACCGCTGGTGTAGAGCACAAAAGAGCTCGTCCACAATTTTTTGTTCAATGGAAAAAGTGGGTTCCAAATCAAACCAAGGGCAAAAAGAATTACCCCTACCGCCAGCAAACCGCTTACTTTTTCATAGTCGCTGCGTTTGGAGCGCAACCACTCGCCAACCAACATTCCGCTGATGCCGGTAACTATAGCCGGAAAAGTGCTAAACAAACCTTCCGGATCCCAGGTTTTAGATTGTTTCCAGAGGTGATTAGTAGTGAAAATCAGTCGGTCGAACCAAGCACCCAAATTAGTTTCGGGTCCTAGGTTGGGGGCGATTCCACCCGGCACAGGCACCAAGGTCATCAAACCCCAGTACCCCAACAATAGACCAACTCCAATCCAAAATTGGGTACGCGGGTTGAAATTGATAAATATGATTCCACATGCCAAGTAGACCAATGCTATGCGTTGAAGCACACCAGGAATGCGCAAAGTACTGAGATCGTAATTCCAGATGCCAATCACCACCATAATCGCCGCCAACCCCAAGGCTATGTAGCTTACCCATTGGCGGTACCGTTGATGGGTAGGCGTTTGGTATTGCGGTTGATTCCACACTTCACGGAAAAAAACTGCCACCATAAATAGGGCCATAACCGTGTAGTGGAAATAAATCAGCGGATTGGATTTGTCGCGAAAGTAAAATCCGGGAAACAGCCCTAGAAACAACCCAATGCCAAAGATGATCAAGGAGCGAAGTCCAATTTTTCGGTAAATCGCGCCCATAGGTTGTCCTTCGTCTTTGCGACGACCCAAAGCCAAAGGGATAGCAACCCCCACCATAAACAGGAAAAAAGGAAATACCCAGTCGGTAGGTGTACAACCGTGCCATTCGGCATGATCCAAAGGGGCATAGATGGTATCCCAGTTGCCGGGGTTGTTGACAAGGATCATACCGGCTATCGTCATACCCCGGAGGATGTCGAGGGATAACAAACGGGTGTTCTGGCTCATTGATGAGGATTTGGTGCTTAACGTTTTGGTAAAAAACAGCTGTTAATTAAGAAAAAAATTGCTTTCCAGGGATGCTGGAGGCCGATTTATTTTCTTGAGCCTGGTGCTTAGTCGCTTCTCTCCGGTACACAATCGTTAAAATTCGAATATTCTTTTATCTTTGCCCTTTGAAAAAAATACAAAATTGGCTTGTAGAGTGTCTTTGGATTTCTATTTCGCGCTGCAAATGGCCAAAATTCACTCCAACTTCATTGCGAAAATACTCATGTAGCGCTACTACACTCCATTTTTCGCGCTTCGTTGGTGCAAATTTTGACTCATTTTCGCCTACGAACTAAAAATTCAAAGACACTCTAAGGCTTCTGTTTTTTTTATACCCGACAAATGAAAATACTCATCATACAGACTGCCTTCATTGGAGATGTCATTCTGGCTACCCCCCTCATCGAAAAGCTTCACCAATTTTACCCTGGCGCGCAAATCGATTTTTTGCTCAAAAAAGGACACGAATCGCTTTTTGATCAACATCCTTATCTCCGCAAGGTGATGGTATTTGAAAAAGGAGAAAATAAATACCGCAACATCCAAGCGCTGATTCAAAACATCCGCAAAGAGAACTACAACTGGGTAATCAACGTCCACCGTTTTTTTTCTTCGGGTTTGATTACCGCTTTTTCAGGCGCAAAAGTTAGAATAGGGTTCGACAAAAATCCTTTGTCTTTTTTTTATACCCACAAAGTCAAACATCAAATTGACGCGCAAGATGTGAACAACCACGAAGTGAAACGAAACCTGGCACTGATTATGCCTTTTACCGACAACAACTTCGTAAAACCTAAGTTACACCCGCAAGCAACAGATTTTTTAAAAATTCAACCACAAGAACCTTATATCTGTATTGCCCCGGCTTCTGTATGGTTTACCAAGCAATATCCGGTTGAGCGCTGGGTAGAACTTATTGATGGATATGCTGATCGATACGCCGTTTATTTGCTGGGCGGAAAAGGTGATCTGGCCTTGTGTGAAAGCATCCAAACAAAATGTAAGGCAAAAAAAGTACAAATCGCCGTTGGGCAGTTAAGCTTTCTGGAATCTGCCGCTTTGATGAGTAAGGCCGGCATGAATTTTGTCAATGATTCGGCGCCTCTGCACTTGGCATCAGCCATGAATGCACCAGTAACGGCCATTTTTTGTGCCACCACGCCCGCTTTTGGTTTTGGCCCTTTGTCCGATGTAAGTCAAATCGTGGAAACGACTGAAAAATTGGATTGCAAACCCTGCAATTTGCATGGCAAAACGGCTTGCCCACAGGGGCATTTTAAGTGCTCACACATCAGCGCAGCCCAGATAATGGAAGCAGCGCAGCTTGGTTAGTTCGGGGATAAAAACTACTTTAGGGCATCAATCCACCACTATGCTAAGACTGAACAAAATCCACCACATTGCCATTATTTGCAAGGATTATGAAAAATCCAAGGCTTTTTATACCTCTGTTTTGGGTTTTACCATCGTAGAGGAGACCTATCGAGCCGAACGCCAATCCTATAAACTCGATCTGGCGCTGAATGGCGAATATGTGATCGAGCTTTTTTCCTTCCCTAACCCGCCTGAGCGCCCCTCGCGCCCCGAAGCTGCTGGTTTGCGGCACCTGGCATTTGAAGTAACCAATTTGGAAGAAGCAGTGGCGCATCTTGAAAGTCACCAAATTCCGGTTGAACCGATCCGGCGGGATGAAATTACCGGTAAGTATTTTACTTTTTTCAGCGATCCTGACCAACTGCCTTTGGAGTTTTATCAAAAATAAGGAATGGAAAATCTGCTGGATCATCTACAAAAAATCCCTTTGGGTTATAGCAAAGCCAGTTATTTGGGCAAAACTTACGGGGTAAGCAGAACCGATTTTAATCAGGGTAAAAGCACAAAAGTGTACGCAGAGGAATTGGGCGGCAAAGATTTTATCAGTTTCAATTTTTACCAAACCCAGCAAGAGTTACTAAAACCTTGTGAGATGCCACTGGAAAAGGTGCTTGATTTTATGCAACATGCTTATTTTTCTGCAAACTCACTCTAAAAGACAAATTGCGACAGGATAACATCCCATCGCAATAGTCTTCATTTACAACGCTGCTATTTATTACAATCCATCACACAAATTCATTAATTCCCACCGGTATACGATCTACAATCCACCCGAAATTCAATAAACCGGGTATTGTTGTTCTCATCCATTTCAGCAATTTTCAATCCAGGGTCAGCAACAGCGCCTAGGAAGAAGGTCTTGTTGCAGTAGTTGTGTAGATCAACCATCGGCAATTTCAATCCATTAAGGAAGTAGACATAAGAAGCGCCAGGCGCCAAAGTTTTGGTATTGCTGATTCGACCGCCAATCACCAATTTATCTTCAGGAAACTGATTGTCAGCGGCCAAGGGAGCAAAAACTACTGGCGCATTGGTGTTAGATGAAGTAATGATGTCAACCATATAACCATTGGCTGGATCGGAATCGGTGCCGATTGCTGGAGCACTGCCAATGTTTTTTACTTCCACGCGCAAAGGCGAGAAAGGCAATCCAGGGCCGCCAACAGGCACATCCAAGGCCATAAAGCTGATCACTAAGTCGGGACGTGGAGCTGTAGTAGGCGGTGTTTGTGAACAGTTCAGTTTAAAGCGGGTAAAACGGGTATTGTCCATTTCATTGGTTTCCATCACTCGCTGACCCGGATCTACAATAGCGCCTAGTGCTACAAAGCCATACTGACAAGGCTTAAGCATGCTCGTTGGAAGCGGAAAGCTCAAAGCAAATGTTTGTTCTGTGCCTGGATTCAGGGTAGTGGTATTAGATATCCTGCCGCCCAATACCAGCATGTCTTCTTGATAAACATACGGAGCGGGCAAGGTGGCAAAAGCAACTGGCGCCACATCATCAAGCGATAGAATCACATCTACCATGTATCCATTGGCTGGATCTTGCTGGGTACCTTTTGCTGGAAGTGCGCCGATGTTGCGAACTGTAATTTTAGATTGTACGGTTTCTCCTGGGCTATATACTGGTTTATCGGTTACAATGGAGGTAATGACTAGGTTGCAAGCTCTGATGGAGAGCTGATCGCCATTAATAGGGGCGTTTTGAGCAAAAATAGATGCTGCGAAGACTGCAAAAAGGATTGTCAATAGGGTTTTGATGTTTAAGCTTTTCATTGGGCTGAATATTTTGGTTAATGATGTTGTTCATTTACCTGTGTGTTCAGCACAGAAAAGCGTTCCGCAAAAATTGATTTTTTTTAGCGAATCAGCGTAACATTTTGCGCCAGCGATCCATTTTGAATCTCGTTACTATCATTTTGGATTTGATATTGAATGGTAACCACGTAGACACCTTCGTCGGCTGGGCGGCCGTGTGCATGACCATTCCAACCTTCTTGTGCGTCGGTACTTTCAAAAATCACCCCGCCCCAACGGTCATAAACCCGCAATAAAAATTCGGCTATCTTACAATTGCTGAACAAATGAAGCTGGTCGTTTTGACCATCGCCATTGGGACTGAATGCATTGGGCAGATAGGCGGCGCATACGCAAGGGATCCGTTGAAGGTTGTATTCATATACTTGCGGGGAAACACAATTATTGTCGTGCGCTTGGTAAATACCTGGTAATGTAAACGTTCGCGGATTATCGATGACCGGATCTACCCAGGTAAATTGCGGCCCGGGCAGACTAACCTCCCAGTTTTGCCCACAATTCAAGGTCGTATCCACTTTGATCAAACTCTTTTGCGTAATGGTACAGTAGTCTACAAATGAAATTTTAAATTTTGTAGCAAAGGCAGTGGCCTCCACGTTTCTGACGGTGGTTTTGAAATAAGTTAATGGCTGTGGGGCTAGGCTCATTGCCAATTTGTTGGGTCGCAGATCCGAAAACGAAACCCACTTAAAACACTTAGCATTTAATGAATCCTTTGGAAATTGCAACATAAAACCCGAAGGTAGATCTGGATTTAGCGCCTGGATATCGAGGTTACCAATCACATTGACCACATCATCGTCGCTAATGGAGGCATAGATGTTCCCAGTAAAAAAAGCTTGATCGGTCACCAGTTTATATTGACGTAAAATCTTCCCTTCGCCTGACAACAGTAACTGACAAGGGGCATTGCCAATTTCAGCTGGAAAATTATAGACCGCCAGTAAATTACCGTCGCTCAGCAATTGAATGTCGGCAGGATGGGAAGTGGTTTGGAATTGCTCACTTTTCCAGCGCAAATTCCCCTTTTCGTCCAGTTTGTAAAAAAAACCGACATTGTTATTAATTGCTTCAAAAATGGCGCCACCACTGACTTCAATGGGACCGGCCTGAGGAAAAAGTGCTTCGCCAGGATCGGTAACTAAAGTATTTGCCCATTCCAAGTTGCTCTGGGCATCAAATTTGTAAGTGTACGGCCCCGAGCGACATAAAAAACCATTGTCTTTGGTAATAATAGCGCCGCCAAAAGATTCAAAAGGTTCAAAAATTTTATACGATTGGTAATTTAATTTTTCATCAAAAAGCGCGATAAAGCCCCTTTTTGGGGTATTATAGTTCAGTACTAGCCCAAATGCCATAACCTGATCTCCCTGAACTTCAAGGTTGTAGGTGAAATTATCCACCGTGCCCATATGCACAACACGAAAAGCCAAGATTTCGCCCTTCGCATTCAATTTCAAAATAAAAACATATTCGTCCATAAACTGGTAAGCAGAGCCGTACACGTAAATTTCATTGGCTGCTGTCACCTTAAAATCTTTAAACTGAATGAAATTTTGCCCCCATTGGTAATTGATGGCCCATATGGTATTCCCACAACGATCCAGGCGAAAAAGGTTGATGCCGCCATTTTGATCCGCCGTTTGTCCGCGAATTGGCGATCCGCCCACTAGTATGTCTCCGTTTGAAAAATGGGCTATTTTTTTGTCGTAAGGGGCATTGGTCTTCTCCAGCAATTTGAAATATTGCTGCCCAAACCCTGTGTTCAAAAAACACAGCCAACAGATAACCAAAGAGATAGCGTACTTCATTTTCATGATCCGAATTATCTGAACTGAAAATACACCTTTTTGGGAAGTATAGTGAGATAGGTCGCTTTCTTTTCGCGCTTCGGTCGTACAGTTGCTCTTTTTACCCATTAACTAATCCGACTCCAGCCTTTATACACCGTTTTTTCTTTTTCCAGTTGTCGGGCTAGCACAAAGTGTTCGGGGCGTTGAAATCCGGGATCGTCATCCAAGATGCGCGCAGCGATTTCGCGCGCCGTTTGCAATATTTTTCCGTCCTTGGCCAAGTCTGCGATCCGCAAATTGATGATTCCACTTTGCTGGGTACCTTGAATATCCCCAGGACCACGCAATTTTAGATCCACTTCGGCAATTTCAAATCCATTGTTGGTGCGCACCATGGTGTTGATGCGTTCACGACTATCAGCAGATAATTTGAAGCTCGACATTAACAGACAATAGGATTGCTCTGCACCGCGCCCTACCCTACCCCGTAGCTGATGCAACTGCGATAGCCCAAAACGTTCGGTGTTTTCAATGAGCATCACACTCGCATTGGGTACGTTGACACCTACCTCAATTACCGTGGTGGCCACCATGATTTGGGTTTCGCCCTTTACAAAGCGCTGCATTTCAAAATCTTTATCCGCTGGTTTCATTTTTCCGTGCAAGATGCTGATTTGGTAGTCTGGAACCGGGAATTCGCGACTCATCGCCTCGTACCCGGCCATTAGGTTTTGTAAATCCAGTTTTTCCGATTCTTCAATCATGGGAAAAACGATGTACACTTGTCGCCCCAAGGCAATTTGCTCCCGCATAAATCCGATCACCCTTAATCGATGGTTTTCGGTGCGGTGCAGCGTTACGATATCTTTACGCCCTGGCGGCAGCTCGTCAATAACCGAAATATCCAAGTCGCCGTAGAGGGTCATGCCCAGGGTTCGCGGGATGGGCGTGGCGGTCATCACCAGCACATGTGGGGGATAAGGATGGCCTTTTTTCCACAATTTGGCGCGCTGGGCTACCCCAAAACGGTGTTGCTCATCGATGATGGCCAACCCCAGATTCTGAAAAACCACTGGGTCTTCAATCAATGCGTGGGTGCCAATCAGGATATGGATTTCCCCTGCAGCTAAACGTTCCAGAACGAGTTTACGGGCTTTTCCTTTGACCGTTCCGGAAAGAAAAGCCACACCGACGTCCATATCTTGTAGGTATTGCTGAATAGAGTTGTAATGTTGTTGCGCCAAAATTTCGGTAGGCGCCATCAAACAAGCCTGATAACCGCTATCGAGGGCAATGAGCATAGATAGCAAACCCACCATCGTTTTCCCACTGCCCACATCGCCCTGGAGGAGCCGGTTCATTTGTACTCCCAATCCTAGATCCCGACGGATTTCTTTAACTACCCTTTTTTGAGCGTTGGTCAGTTCAAAAGGCAGTTTATTTTGGTAAAAATGGTTGAAATAATCGCCGATTTTGTCAAAAACAAATCCCCTCACTTCATCCTTACGGCGTCTTTTGATGCGCAGCAATTGAAGTTGGAGAAAAAAAAGCTCTTCAAACTTGAGTCGCAAGCGGGCAGCTTCTAGCTCTTCGCCGTTGCGCGGAAAATGGATGAGTGCAATGGCATCGTAGCGCGAGCAAAAATGCAGTTTGCGCAATACGTAATCGGGGATATTCTCAGGAATTTCTTCGGGCTGTAGTTTTTCCAAAAGCGTTTTTACCATTCGCCGCCGCGATTTTGGATCAAGCCCCTGGCTGTTGAGTTTTTCGGTACTGGGGTATACGGGCGCAAACGCAGGCGCTATTTGTACATTTTCGGGGGTATGAACCTCCATTTCGGGGTGAACAATGTTGAGTTGATCGCGAAACGCGTTGATTTTGCCAAAAACGACATACTCCTGCCCTACCACCAATTGTTTTTGCAAATAATGCACCCCCGTGAACCACACCAGGTCGATTTTACCTGAATCGTCACGAAATTGCCCCACGAGTCTTACTTTCCGTCCTTCACCCTCAGTGGCAAAACGGCGCAATACCCCTTTGATTTGTACCCATCCGCTCTCTTCGGTGAGATCAGCGATGCGGTGAAACTGCGTTTTATCGATGTAACGGTAAGGAAAATGGAAGAGCAAATCCCCAAAAGTAGCAATACCCAACTCTTTGCGCAGGAGTTCTCCTCGCTTAGGGCCTACGCCTTTTAGGTATTCAATCGGGCTATCCAGTACGTCTTGCATGGACGAAAATTGTTGACTCAAAAAAGGAGCAATTTAATAAAAGCCTACAACAGAAGCTCAAATCTTTTTAGTTTTGCGCCCCTGGGAATGAAAAACAACTATTTTTGAGAAAATACCATTTATTGCGAATGATAATGCCTACCGAGGTGTTAGAGAGCGAAAAAAAATCCGGGTAATGGAAACGATAAGGCAAAAACAAATGGGAGAACTGGTGAAGCGCAACTTCAGCATGGTTCTTCAAGAAGAGGGAGTATATGTATTTGGGGCGGCGCCATTGGTAACGGTTACTTCGGTAAAAGTTACGCCGGATTTGAACCTAGCAAAGATCTACCTGAGCATTTTTAATACGGAAAATAAACAGGCCGTTATCCTGGAAATGGATGAGCACAAGCAACGGTTGCGCCAAGGTTTGGCGCATCGCTTGCGCAAACAAGTTCGCCGTATTCCCGATATTGATTTCTATTTGGATGATACGCTGGACGAGATGTTTCGCATGGAGGCACTTTTCCAGAAGCTGCATCAAGAGAATCAGATGGGTAGTCCTGAAGAGGAATAACTGTTAGATTCTACCCTCTACCATGTCTTGCAAAATGCCTTCTTTTAGGTCAAAATCCGAGACAAACAATTGCGTGGCGCCACACATGTGGATGATTTTTCCAATTAATATCATCCCCACTACAATCATGTCCACTCGGGAAAGCAACAAACCCGACATGGCCTCTCGCTGCGCATAAGTGCTGTTGATCAGTTGTTGGTACAATACTAGGACTTTGTCGATGGCGAGTTGGGTGTAGTGCTTCCCGGTTCTTTTATCCGCAAGCATGTTTTCAATCACGTCAAAAGTGCCGGAAGTACCTACCAAATGTACTACTGGGTAAAGTTGCAGCGCCTGTTCCAGCGGCGCTAACTGACTACCTAGAAAAGCTTCTAACGTAGTAATTTCCACCTTGGAGATGGGATCTTCTTGGTGGTATTTCGGAAACATAACCGCCAAACCGATCATGAAACTCGCCGCCCAATACACCTGATCCGCATCAGCGATAATAAATTCTACGCTCCCGCCGCCGATGTCCATGATCAATTTTTTTTGATCGTCAAAATGAACCGCCAGTTTACTCCCTTTATGGATAAAATGCGCTTCCTCTATGCCGCTAATGAGGTCAACTTGGATACTGGATTGAGCAAGAACATCTTTTAAAAAGTCAGGGCCATTTTCCGCTGTTCGCAATGCCGCCGTACCAATCGCTTTGATTTTTTTTACCCCGTATTCCTCTAAGCGCGTGCGGTAATCGGCAATGGTTTTTAAGCCGCGGGCATAAGGGGCAGCGCCAATTTTTACAAACCCTTCTTCGGCCAATTTTACAAACCGGCTTTCTTTGTACAGCTGCTGGTAAGTTTTACCATCAAGCGATTCGACGATCCGCAGCGAAAAAATATTGGTACCTAAATCAATTACCGCAAACCGAGGCATAATTGCGTTTTTTTTCAAAAGAAGTAAATTCCCCGAATCCCTACATTTCTACTGATAAAAGTACCATCAGCGCTATTCTTTCTAAAATTGGTAAGCGAACGGGAAAAACGCATACTCAACCCCCAATGATCCGTAAAGCGAAACGAGCCGCCGAGCACTAAAAAGACCGCGCTGTTGCTCAATTTTTGGGTATCGGTGATGTCAACACCATTGACGTCGATGACCTTAGAATTGATCAAGCGGCCATAAGAAAAACCGCCATCCACCTGAAATTTCCACTCATTGAAGTGAAACAACACCGGTACTTCCACCAAATTGAAGCGAATGCTTTCGTAAATCGACGAAGCGTAGTCGCGAGGCGCCCTACGTGCCCCTTGCTGGGAATATTGTAACCCTATGCCCCATTCCCAGCGTTTGCTGAGTATTACATTGACTTGCGGTCCAGCGCAAAAACCGATTTGGTGATAGCCATAAAGCAAATCGCCGTCGATTTGCGAAAAGTTAAAACCACCCAAAAGGCTGCCTTTGAAGCGTTGTTCTTGGGCTTGAAGCACCATGGCGCTCAAAAAAAGTAAAAGAAATGTCAGTCGGTATGAAAAATGGATCATGTTAATGCTTTGAAAGTTCAAAAAAGGGCGATTAGTTCGCACAACCAGGACACTGGCTCATTTGTTAACGCACAAGTCAGTAAATTTGTAGTCAAAAATTTCCAAGTGGCCGCCGTTCTGGGTATTTTTGTAAAACAACGGAATATCAACTTCCGCCTTAAAGATAGCATTCCAATAGCATGTTCAAATACACAACGCATTTTCTAAAAAAACTGGAAACCCTTTTTGAAGAAATGTCCTACGTAGTACGCTACGAAAAAGGAAATTTCCAATCGGGTTATTGTCTAGTTGAAAACCGCAACATTGCGGTAATCAACAAATTTTACGATACCGAAGGGCGAATCAATGTATTGCTAGAAATATTGGGTACCCTCGATATTCCGGAAACCAAACTCAGCGATAAGTCGGCCAAGTTGCTAAAAGACATCCGCAATAATTCTGTCACCACCGAAAACGAAGAAACGCCATCAAACTCGTAGTCACGATTCTCGGCACCGGTACTTCGCAGGGCGTTCCCGTTTTGGGTTGCGATTGCGCGGTTTGTTTATCTACGGATCCACGCGATAAACGGCTGCGTACTGCGGCGCTGTTGCAGTATGGCCCTACCACCGTAGCCATTGACTGTGGTCCGGATTTTCGACAACAGATGCTGGCAGCAAAAGTGGGTCATCTCGACGCCATCATCATGACCCACGAGCACAATGACCACATTGTGGGTTTGGACGATGTGCGGCCTTACAATTTCAAACAAATGAGCGACATGCCCGTGTACGCGACCCCGCGAGTGCAGGAGCAATTTCGCCAGCGTTTTGCCTACGTTTTTAAGGAACAAAATAAGTATCCTGGCGCGCCAATGGTGCAACTATTGACGATCGATAAGGAAACGCCTTTTGATATTGGCGACCTCCACATCATCCCCATCGAAGTGATGCACGGCAGTTTGCCGATTTTGGGCTTTCGGGTAGGCAATTTTGCTTACCTAACCGACGTGCGCTCCATTACCGATGAAGAATTAAAAAAATTGCATGGATTGGATATTCTGGTGCTTAACGCCCTGCACCATAGCGAACACCACTCGCATCTCAACCTGGAGCAAGCACTGGCCTTGAGTGTACGCATTTTTCCAAAAAAGACCTACCTCATCCACATGAGCCACCGCATGGGCTTACATGAAGAGGTCGAACAAACGCTGCCCGCAAACGTATTTTTGGGGTACGATGGTTTGCAATTGAAATTAGACAACTAACCTACCTAGGCGCCAAATCCAACTTGCCATACTGCACCGATTCAATTTTTTTTCGCGAAAAAAACAAGGGAAAATATTGATCATTTGCCCACAGCTCGAATAAATTCCGATAATGTGGATGAGCAGGGTTCCCCGATTGTCCGGGGGTATTGATGCCTACACAATGGTCCCAGTTTTCAGTATCGGCGATAAAACGGAAAGAAGCTCCGGAGATTTGATTGAATGCTGATCCGGTACTGCAGGGCGTATTTCCGCTACCTCCGCGTGGCAATGGCCCATGATTCAACTGTTTACGGATTTCTGGATTAACAGAGTTGCTCAGTAAATGCCGCAATTCTACATGCTTGTAAAGCTCCTGCCCATATTGCCAGCGACTGCGCGGTATTCCTTGAAATTTGGTTTCCAAATTGCGCATCGCCGTACTTAGCGCTTGAAGCATAAAGTCGTTGCGCGCTCGAACGGGATCTTTAGCGCCAAATTTACCATCCGGCAACAACAAGTATTCGACAATCCGGTGAGTAGGGATGGTGATCAAGCTACGCGCTTTTTCGGGTACCAACAATTGCTCGAATTGCACCCGCAGTTGTCGTTCCCAAGCGTCAAAAAGAGTAGCAGTAATCGAAGTTTTTTCCAATTTAAAATCCCAGTTTAAGAGCTGCTTTCGTGCCCACTCCGCACTGGTATCGGCGCTAACTAGGTTGCGCAACAGCGGAACCAAATTGCGGGCAGGAATGGAGAGGTAATCGGTCTGCAAAGACATAAAATCTTGTATGGTATGCCGACGACCGGAACCCAGCACCTCCAAACAGCGATCGCTGCGGTAGGGATCCGCCCATACAAAACCGGTACTTTCGGGAAAAGCAAAATTATTGGGGGTGTTGTTTTCGTTGGCGGTGGCCCAATACCCTTGCGTCGGATTGAGCACCGATGGGCGTTGCAAAATCGGTAAATAACCGTCCCATTCATAGCGCCCATCGCCGGGCACCGGAACCAAACCACTGTGATGCCGCCGAATGGGTGCTATTCCCACCGCCTGCCAACCGATATTGCCCTTGCGATCGGCCCAAATCATATTTTCGGCAGGGATGTGGCTGTAGCGACAAGCCGCTCGGAATTCTTCCCAATTCTTGGCCTGGCCCATCCGCAAACTGGCCAAATATGGCGAACCCCCAACCTCCAACCATGCCGCCCGTACCGCACAGGCTGTTTTAGTAGCTGGATCTTCGAATACAACCGGGCCGTGGTGGGTGTATTTGTGCTCCACAATTACCGGCGCGCCCCCTTTGATTTGGATGGTGTCTTTGATGATTTTCATAGCGCGCCATTCCCCCGCTACTTTGTATAGATTGGGGTTGGCAGGATTGGTTTCATAAACGTATAGGTCTTCTGCGTCGGTAGCAAAAATCGTCAAGCCCCAGGCGCCAGAATTGTTGTGGCCAATAGAAATCCCGGGAATAACCGGTTCACCGCCGCCAATCACGTCCCAGCCGGCTCCGCTTAGGTGCGCCATGTAGCGCAATGATGGCGTCGATAAAGCACGATGCGGGTCATTTCCCAGCATGGGGTAACCACTTTGCGTAAGCGCGCCGCTCACGATCCAGTTGTTGCTACCAACATTGGAAATTTTTTCGCGTTGGGCTTCTTCGTAAGCCTGGTCATCGGCTTCAACTAAATCTTGGTATTGCGCCGAATTTGGATTGCGTACCGCGCTGACTAAATCCTCCGGTTTGAAACTTAGTGGCCGACGAAAAGCGTTGTACAACTTCAGCACATCTTGCTCAAATAAAGCAGGCGGAATTTTAGGGTCAATATTCAGATCTGGATCTTGGGGGTGAAACCAGAGTAATTCCTTGAGCTTTTCTGCACCCACCAATTTCAGCGCTCTGGCATATTTCCATTCGTCTACCACGTTTTCCAGTAAACCTTGGTGGCGAGAAACGACCACTTCTGGCGTCCACAATCCGGGTTTGAGACCCAACAATTTGAATTCGAGGGGCAGCAGCTCAGGATTTTGCAAGGTCTGCTTGATCCAAGCATTTACTCCTGCCACAAAAGCCGTAATGATCAGCTTACCATGCGGGTGGTAATGCGCCATTTCTTGTTCCATATTGCCCCGAAAGCGAAACAAACGCGCGCCACGATCGCGATCCAGCTCGCGCTCGCCCAGAATTTCCGCTACGGTGCCGGTAGCTTGTCGCCGCCACATTTCAAATTGGAACAAGCGATCGCGGGCGGCGTAGAATCCTTGAGCAAAAAAAAGATCGTGCTCGGTTTGCGCATAAATGTGCGGCACGCCCCATTGATCGGTGATGATTTCTACTGTTTTTTCCAGTTCGGGCAACTGGAGTTTGTCTTGGGCAAAAACGGCGTATTGGGCGCAGCAGAAGAGGAAGAATAATTTGAATTTCATGTGGCGGTGTGTGGTTATGAGCTTGTTCAGGATGAATTGCCTAAGAAATGGAAATATTGGGGAAAAGCCAAATTGAGGGTTTAGAAAATCTTAGCGTAGGAAAGAAATCGTGCATTCAAACATTGGGCATATTTTGGCCAAAAAAATCCTATTAGCCAAAAAACTGTAATTTTGGCTATTACGTTAGCCAAAATTACGTAAATTTGGCTATTAGGACTTTTGTAGTCCAACTAAATTTTAGTCTTCAGTACATAAAATATGATTGATCGAATATTAACGGCTCAGATTAAGCAACGGATGGGGCGAAAAAAAGCCATTTTGTTACTTGGGCCTCGGCAGACAGGAAAGACCACTTTGGCAAAAAATATCCTGGCGGAATATCCTGGTAAAACCTTATACCTAAATGCTGACGAACCATTTGATCGCGAGCGTTTAACCAATGTTTCGTCTTCCCAATTGCGTCAATTGATAGGAGCCAATGATTTTGTGGTTATTGATGAGGCACAACGTATACCAAACATCGGACTAACGTTAAAATTATTGGTTGATCAACTACCAGAAAAACAAATCCTCGCAACTGGTTCCTCTTCTTTAGATTTGGCCAATTCCATCAACGAGCCACTTACTGGAAGGTTGTTTACGTTTCAATTGTTCCCGATTTCTTGGCAAGAATGGGGAAATTACGTTGGTTTCCTGGAAGCCGAGCGATCACTTGAACTACGCTTATTGTATGGTTCTTACCCTGATGTGCTAAACAATCCAGGTGATGAGCCTGCCATGCTCGCTAGTTTATCAGCGGGCTATTTGTACAAAGATTTGCTCTCTTTTGCCAACGTTCGTAAACCCGAACTGTTAGAGAAGTTGCTCCAATCCTTAGCGTTACAATTGGGTAGTGAAGTATCTTACAATGAATTGGCAGGTTTGTTACAAGTCAGCAAAGACACCATCGCTCATTACATTGACTTGTTGGAAAAATCCTTTATCATTTTTCGCCTGCCACCTTTTAGTCGTAACCTCCGCAACGAGATCTCAACTTCTCGAAAAATTTATTTTTACGACAACGGGATCAGAAACATGTTGATCAACAACTTTAATCCGCTGGATCTTCGATCTGACAAAGGGGCATTGTGGGAAAACTTCTTAATCAGCGAGCGCAAAAAACGCAATCAATACGCCCAGTATTTACACCATGCCTTTTTTTGGAGAACCAATCGTGGGCAGGAAATAGATTATATTGAAGATGCGGGCGGAAAACTTGCAGCATTTGAATTAAAATGGAATCCCAATCGCAAAGTGAAAATACCAATCACATTTTCAGATGCTTATCCCAATGCATCCTGGTCGATCATCAACACCGAAAACTTTCGACCGTTTTTAGAAAATGAGTAATGTTTGAAGAGAAAAACTTGCCCTGTACTTCATTATTTTTAGGAACTTAGCACAGCAGGAGTTTTAGTACCCAATCAACACCAAAATCCAATGACCCAAAAAAACTTTTCAAAGCTCAGTCTATTTTTTACTGGTTTCATTACCTGCGCGATCTGGGCACTTTTGGCTTGGGGGCATTTTCACGGTGGCGTACCCAGCCATCATTTTTTTGCCAATAAAGACCTTCCAGCCATTTCCAATTGGTGGGGCGGATTGTTACTGCCCGTTTTGACAGCATGGCTGCTTTTCCGTATTCAAAAACGGGTTTTTCTTCCCAAAAATGATGATCAGGAGATAAGAAAGCAGCTAAATCAGGTGCTTTATGGCTGCTGTGGTGGTTTGGTATTAGGGATACTGATTTCGTTCTTTTTTAACTTGGGAAATGACGACGTCCCTGGCTATCTAATTTTGGGGCTTTTTCCGCTGGCATTGTTTCTACCCATTTACCGGGCGGAATGCTTGCTGGGTTTCGTTTTGGCCATGACTTATACTTTTGGCGGCGTTTTGCCCACGATCATTGGATCGGTATTGATTACTATCTGCTTCATTCTGTACCGAGTTGTTCGTGGAGGAGTGTTGTGGTTGCTGCAGAAGTTATCTTCCCCAAAAAATGGATAAGGGACGACACAAAAATCAAAAAAATGGCAAAAAATAAAATCGTCAAGGTGGGAGTGGTACAAGCTACTCCTGCCTTGTTTGACCTGCCCAAAACGGTAGAGATCATCATTGAATGGATTAAAAAAGGGGCCGATGAAGGTTGTGAATTGCTTTTGTTTCCAGAATCTTTTATCCCTTGTTATCCACGAGGCTTAAATTTTGACGCCATCATTGGCAAACGAACTGACAAAAGCAGAGACCAATGGCTCCACTATTGGAACAACAGCATTGAAACCACTTCAGAGCACCTTCTGGCTATAGGCAACGCCATCAAAAAAGCCAATCTTTTTGTAGCCTTGGGAGTTACCGAAAAAGAAGTTATCGGCGGGTCTTTACATTGCTCGCTGCTTTATTTTGATCGACAAGGCCACCTCATTGGGAAACATAGAAAGCTAAAACCGACCGGCCTAGAAAGGTACATTTGGGCCGAAAGTGACGGCATTACACTCGTCAGTTTTGACACCGAAATCGGCAAAATAGGAGGACTCATTTGTTGGGAAAATTACATGCCCTTGGCGCGAATGGCGATGTATCAGCAAGGTGTAGAAATATACTTGGCCCCAACCGCCGATTCAAGAGCTGCTTGGCAAAATACCATGCAACACATTGCTTTAGAAGGCCGCTGTTTTGTGTTGGCCGCTAATCAGTTCGTCAGAAAAGCGGACTATCCAGTTGAATACCTTGACGACTTGAAAAATGAACCCGAAATTATGTGTCCCGGAGGTAGTGTTATTATTTCCCCCATGGGCGAAGTATTAGCTGGGCCACTATGGAATCAGGAGGGTTTACTTACCGCCGAATTGGATTTTTCCGTCTTGGCAAAAAGCAAGTTAGATTTTGACGTCGTTGGTCATTATTCTCGCAAAGATGTTTTTCAATTTTCGGTGGCTCAGCAGCCTGATATGTTGACGATTCGCTAATTGCAGGTCAAGTAAAATCAATTTCAAATGATGAGCCATTTCAGCAATTATTTTTTGTGGATTTTGCAATCAACTACCTTCATTTGGACTATGTTTTTTGGTGTATGGAGGCCCCCTTTTACTCCCAGGAAGTGTTGCCTTTACTGAAATTGGAAAGAGATAAAAAGTAAAGAGCGTTGCATAAACGAGATAAATATTTTTTCCAATACGGCGTTATTGTCTTTAGCTGTGAATAAGTCGCTAGTTTTCAGCCAAATGCAGCGTAAACAGCGATAACATAAAGCAAGTTTACGATCCGAAGTTTGAATAAGATCTAACACCAGCAATATGAAATCGAAATTTCTATTCTTTACGGTAGGGCTAATCATTATTGCAGCTTGCCAAAGAGGAAGTATGCCAAACTTATCCCTTCCAGCAATAACAGCGACAGGACAAAACACCTTGGGTTTTATACTTTCCAATGAAGTATGGACCAACTATGGTAGGCGTTGTACAATAGGAGGCTGCAACGACAATAAAGTTTCCGCATCTTTGGACAAACAGCCTAACGGAACTTTTGAACTTAGCGTTACCGCAGATTACACGATTTTATCAAAAACCATTGATCAATCATTTGGCATTTTTACGGTCAACATCACTACTCCAGGAACTTATCAGCTTGATCACAAGCTTGGTAGAAGCATCAATTTTATTGCCAGTAGATACAATCAATCTTATAAAGAATACGGCAACAAATTCAGCAATACCTGTTCCTTAACTATTTCCAAATTGGACACCATCAATAGAATCATTGCTGGAACTTTTAGTGGCGTTTTGTACAACCCGACAAATCTAGGTGACAGTATTAAAATTACGGATGGCCGATTTGACGCTCAATTGATCTACAGAAAATAAATCGTCTGTAAATAGAATCGTCGTTTTCCTATCCTGCTGTACTTATTGTTTTCTTGCCCTATGACAAGTCGCTTCTTGTCTTATGGCAAGGACAATGACTTCTCCTCCCGCTAATTTTGCTCCTGAATCAAAAACAATTCGTCATGAGCAATCAACCATTTCCCGACAAAGCAGGGGTTGTTATGTTTCCACCTTTGCTGTACGTCGTCTTCATCGCTTTAGGCCTTATCGCGAGCTACTTTTTCCCTTACCCAATACTTCCTCCAATGGTACGCCTATTGGGTTGGGTTTTTGTAGCTATAGGTCTCGTTATAGTGGTCTCCGCAGTGCTGCAATTGAACAAACACCACACCACCGTCAATCCGAGCGGGGTTACCACTGCAATCGTCCAAAAAGGCATTTTCCAGTACTCCCGCAACCCGATGTATGTGTCTTTCACGCTTACCTATTTGGGCATTATGCTGCTCAACAATGCCTGGCTGGGATTCCTATTATTGATTCCATTGCTACTGATTGTCCAAATCGGCATCGTTCAACGCGAAGAAAGCTATTTGACCCAAAAATTTGGCGACGAATACCTACAGTACAAATCAGCAGTAAGACGCTGGTTTTAAATCTTTACATAATCTCCGATCCACCCTGAGGCTAGTTTATGTTGAAATCCCATTAAAAGTTTATCTTGATTGCATTAATTTTCACTGCAAACACGCCATTCCGCCATGCAAACCAGGAAACAATTTTTAAAAAACGGCATTTACCTAGCCTCAGGTGCAGCTATCCTTGGGTTCAAGGGAATCGAAGGTCTTTTGGATCCTCCCCACTCTTATCTCACTTTCGATTTACACGCTCACCCTGGCTTGCTTGGCAACCCCAAAAAGACCCTTGACGCAATGAATGACGTGCATTTAAGCGGCGCATTTTTTGCATTGGTAGCCGATGCCAAGCTGCTTAAACTAGGCGCAAATGGCGTTTCGGTGAGTGGAAAATACTCCCCCGGTGAAGGATGGACCGAGTACAACCGGCAATTAAAAGCCCTGCAAGATTTTTTCCAATCTGCCTCCATGCGTTTAGCTACTCAAGCCAATGAGCTCAAAAAAAACAGCTCCCTAGCGGCTTTCATCGCGGTTGAAGGCGGCGATTTCTTAGATGGGCAGGTGGATAAACTAGACGAGGCTTATCGCGACGGTGTTCGTTCGGTACAACTGGTGCACTATGCGCCCAACGACCTGGGCGATTTACAAACCGCCGACAGCATGCACAATGGTTTGTCGGATTTCGGGAAATCGGTGGTGCGCAAAATGAACCAACTGGGTATGCTGATCGATGTGGCGCATGCTACTTTCCAAACCACCAAAGCGGTAGCTGAGCTAAGTGATTCGCCCATTATGCTCTCGCACAGCATTTTGGAGATGGAACCCGATCGCCCCATCGCCAAGCGCGCCATTTCTAAAGAACATGCCAAAATTGTAGCCCAAACTGGCGGTTTAATTGGCGCCTGGCCATCCGGATTCAACAAAAGCTTTGAAGAATACGTCGACAACACCTTGCGACTGGTGGATGTCGTGGGGATCGATCACGTGGGCATCGGCACCGATATGGATGGCAATTTCAAACCGGTATTGTCCACTTACGGTCAATACCCAAGCTTTGCTGAAGCTTTGACAAACAAGGGACTTTCACCAAAAGAAGTGGCGAAAATCATGGGCGGCAATGCCGCTAGGGTGTTGAAAAAGACCTTGAAGTAGCAGTAATTCCTATTGGTACTGCTCTTTCGCTAAATGCAGTACCAACAGGCTTTTGCTTTTATGCGCTTATTCACTTCGCAATGCGTTCACTGGATTGGCCATCGCAGCGCGCAAACTTTGCCAACTCACCGTCAAAGCTGCAATTGCTACAATGCCTACAACCGGCAGGGCGAAAAATTGCCACCCAATGTCAATACGGAAGGCATAACTCTCGAGCCAACTACTCATAAGCCAATACGCAACCGGAAGCGCCAATAGACAAGCTACCAAAATCAAACGAAAATATTCTTTGGTAACCAGCCATACAACCTGCAGTACATTGGCGCCCAAAACCTTGCGAATACTGATCTCTTTTGATTTTTTGGACAGCACAAATACCGACAAACCCAACAAACCCAAGCAAGCCACTACAATCGCCAATACCGTGAAACTCCAAAGAATAGTATTGAATTGGTAATCGGTTTTGTATTGTAGGTTATAAAAATCGTCCAAAAAAACGTAATCAAATGGATCGCTCGGGAAATATTTTTTCCAAGTACTTTCTACTAATCCCACCGTATTTGGCATATCGGAACTTTTCACTTTAAGCGAATAGAATTCCCAAAAACCCGTGGCCGCGTAAAAAATAATCGGATCATATTGCTGCCGTAGTGATTCCTGATGGTAATCCTGCAGTACCCCTATCACAGTAAGATCGCCATTTGGATAAGTAATTTGTTGCCCAATGGCCGATTCAGGTGTAGCAAAACCCAGAACCTGAACCGCTGTCTCATTCAAGATAACCGAGGTTTTTTCCGCAGCAAAGTTGTCGCGAAAAATACGGCCTGCAATAATTTTCAAGCCATAATTTTGGATAAAGTCGGGATCAACCCCGAGCGTGCGACCACGTTTTTCGTTTTTGGCCCCTTTGCGCCAGAAGGTGGTCGAGTTGCCCACTTCTTTGCCCGGGATATCGGTAGAGGCAGCAGTAGCAATAATCTCGGGGTTCCGTTTCAATTCCGTCAGAAAAGACTTTACTTTGAGCAACTCCAGGCTGTCGCGCGGTGAAGTTTCGCGGATCACCAATGTTTGATCAATGTTGACCCCCAGATCCAACCGGCGCATGAATTGCATCTGTTGGTAAAGCCCTACTATGACGGCAATCAACACAATGGCCGCAGCAAACTGCCCCACCACCAGCACTCTCCGCAAAATGTTGTTCCTACTTTTTCCAGTTTCAAGAATAGGGTCGCCTTTTAACGTATGGATCGGTCGGAAAGCCGACATCACAAAGGCTGGATAAAATCCGGCCAATAATGATCCCAACAAAAACATACCTCCTAGCGCTGCCCAAAATGGCCAATTGTTTAAGCTAAAACCGGGTACATTTTTACCCATCAAATCGCGAAAATAAGGTAGCGAAAAATTAAAAATCAGCAATCCAATCAGGACTGAGATCACGTTTACTAGCAGGGCTTCTACTAAAAATTGGCGGATCAATTGATGCCGCAATGCCCCAACCACTTTGCGAATGCCAATTTCCTTCGAGCGATCGAGCGCCCTTGCAGTGGCCAAATTGATGTAATTAATCCAAGCAATGATCAAAATAAACACCCCGGCGAGGGCTAAAAAATTGAGGAATTTAAAGTTGCCATTGCCTGGCATTTCATAGTCGTAAGTAGATTTTAAGTGGATGTCCTTGAGCGGTTGCAAGTCAAATTGCATGGTAAAATTTGTAGCCTTCATTTCTTCTCCTTTGTAGCGCTCAGCAAAGGCGGGAAGTTTGGCGCGTAGGGATTCCGCATTCGTTCCTGGCTTTAAGAGAATATAAGTATAGTAGTCGGACCAACCCCAGTTATCGCGGATGTGACCACCTTTAGATTCTACCAGTTGGATGTATTTGTCAAAATTGAAGAGCAGGCCAAATTGAATATGTGAATTTTGCGGCAAGTCTTTTAAAACAGCATTTACCACATAGTCCTCATCTTTGTAGCGGATCGTTTTTCCAATGGGATCAGCAGACCCAAAAAATTTCTTAGCGGTCGAGGCGGTTAGCGCCACATCGTTCAGTTCCTTGAGCGCTGTAGCTGGATTGCCTTTTAAAAAATCAAAAGAGAAAATGTGAAAAACCGATCGATCCACAAAAAAGAGGGAGGTATTTTCCAAAAAAGCTTGGTCGCCGACCTGCACTACCCCACCTTGGCCGCGCCAACGTACCGCGTCCTGAACTTCCGGAAAATCCTTCATCATGGTGGTGGCTACTGGTGGATAAGTAAAGGCAAAAGTTTGCTTTACCCCGCCTTTTTCGGTTATCTGCATTGGGACTCGAAAAATGCGGTCAACATTTAAATTGAATTGGTCATAGCTCCGCTCAAAATTCAAGTAGTTTAAAATAATCAAAGAAGCCGCCATACCCAATGACAACCCCAGTATGTTGACCAATGAAAATGCGGGCTGTTTGAGTAAAGTACGCAGGGCGATTTTGAAATAATTACGGAACATGACTTTTAAATTTAGAGAGTGATGCGGTTTCTACCCCTTTTTCAACTTGAAGTTTTTTAGCTGCAAATAATCCAAAAAGTAGATCACCTTAAGCGATAGGTTGTTGTTCTGATCAGCTTGCAAAGTGTTTCCCAAATTACCAAAATAATTCTCTTCCAACTGGTTGGTACTGTAGAAAGTAGCGTTTTTCCAGACTACATTCATAAAACTTCCTGGCGCAAATTGCCAGGTGTACACCATATCGATGTTGAAATAATTGACATTGCGGTTCAGGTTATCAGTAATACCTTTCTTCTCACTCAAAGTACCATCGGTATTGAGCGAGAAAAATTCTCGGTTTTTGACGGTACTGGCATAGTGTCGAGCCCTAAACGTCAACCCCATTTTATTCGTAAAATTATACTTCAGGCTAAGGACATTGTCGATTGTATTGACCTTGCGCAGCGCCAAAATGATGCTTTCGTCAGCATCGCTCAGTGTAGTAGTGTACCCCAGTCCGCGCGGACGAGGATTCAAGCTCAAGCGATGCGAGATCGAAAACTTGCTGCTGAAACGATAGCTTTGCCCAATGAATAAATCCACCCCGTTCAATCCATAAAAATTCAAGAATCTGCGCTCAAAAGCTTCTAGCGAAACAGAATATTTTTTAGCGGCATTGCTTTCGAACCAGCCACCAATGGCTATGCTATTACCACGGGTGTAGAAATAACCAACTCTGCGCGGTTCGTAAAAATCATTTTCCTTGGGCCGGAAATTGACCATGGCGCCAAACCAGATTAGTTTTTTAGTTTGCGCATTAAAGTTGAATTGAATGCGCGATTGCTGGTACCGGGTTGCAATCGACCCAATGGGCGAAAACAAGGTACTGATGCTGGAATTGAAATTAAAAAACAAGCGATTGTACCACCCCTGGGGTTTGGTGACGCGGTACCCTACATACATTTGGTGGTTGATAAAGTTGTTGTTAGTAAAATAGCCCAAATCGTTGCTGGTGTACTTGGTATCGGTTAGGTCTTGTCCCAAATTATAGGTAAACCGTCCACTTGTTTTGCCTATGCTAAAAGAATGGCTGTACCCCATGGAATTGCTACTTTTCTCCGCGCCTTTATACGTCAAATTACTCATCGAAATGTTCCCAGTTACATTATAAGTGTTTTTCTTGTCAAAAAAGCTGAACAAACCCGAGGTCACGTCGGCGTTGTAATTACCGCTGGCGCGAATGACGCTGGTATTGATCAAACTCACACTGGAGTTGTATTTTAAGGTCTGGTCCAGAACAAAAATGTTGTAATTGGTCAGTGGATTGGTTTCAAACTGCCGAATGGAGCCATTTTCTACGTTTTGAATCAACGCATACTGCGGACGGGTAATCGCGTTCAGGATACCAATACCCAACCCATTTTTTGTGCGCCCCGATATTTTGGAAGCATTGATCAACTTTGATTCGGTGGGGTTTTTGAGCATTACCTCGTTAGACTGCACATCGTTATAGGCGTCGTACAAGTGGATGGGCGTGCCCCCAATGCGCCGCGAATACACCAAATTTCCTTTATTAAACAGTTCCGTTCCTTCGGTAAAAAAAGAGCGGTATTCATTGAATTTCACTTCAAACGGGGTGAGATTCAGGACCTTATTATCGCTTTGAACCTGGCCAAAGTCGGGAATCAACGTAGCATCCAGGGTAAACGCTTGGTTAAGACCTACCTTGAGATCCAGTCCACCAGAAACCTGTTTGGTCCAGTTTTTTTGATCCGCCTGATTGACTGGAAAATGGTTGGCATACAGCGAAAAATAAGGCGAGAACAACAAACGCAAAGGCGGTTTGATATCGGTGATACCCGTCCACATGCCTTCCTGGGTTAAGAATCCGTTTTTGTTGGGGTCAATGGGGTTCCAGGTGTATTGTTGCCCGGTTTTTTGTCTGCGCCGGGTGATGTTCAAACCCCAGTTTTGCAATTTATCTTTGCTGAATCGAATGGCAGAATATGGCAAAAACACCTCAAAAGACCAGCCTTTGTTGTGAATAACCACCGCGCTTTTCCACACCGCATTCCAGCTAAAATCCTCGCCGCCGTTGTCACTGTCTTGGTTGGAAGTCATTTTGGCGTCCCATTGCTCGCCCAGCGGCGTTACAAAATATTCGAAGCCATTTAGTTTATCGCTGTAGGTGTCAAAAATTAACCCGATATAGTCATTCATCCCAAAACCATCCCTACCAACCAGTTCCCGGGCGATGCTATCGGGCGTTTGTTCGTAGCAAGTACCGCCAAAGTAAATCCCTTCGTCGCTGTACATCAAAAAAGTTTCGGTACGAACACTCTGTTGTTCTTTTTTGCCAATGGCGGGGCGGAATTCGGTAAAATCATTGGCTTTGGCCGCGTCTTGCCAAGCAGGGTCGTCTAGCTTTCCATCAATGGTAACGTGTTTGGCAGTGCGTTGAGCGGGTAAAGTTCGAGTGGTTGTTTGGGCGGGCAATAGTTCAGCAGTAAGTACAGCAAGGGCAATACAAATGCCGAGCAACATTCTTTTGGTCATGATTAGTCGGATGAGTGTTGAGAATCGAAAACGCAGCCAAAGACACTCGAATATTGAGAATGTTGCTTGGTACATGTACTTTACTGGAATTTGTTCATTCCGTTTTTAAACTCTTCACCGGGTTGACCATCGCCGCTCGAACCGATTGAAAACCCACCGTCACCAATGCCGCGATCAAAGCCGCCAATCCAGCAAGGACAAACATCCACCATTGAATTTCTACCCGGTACGCAAAATCTTTGAGCCACTGCGCCATTGCCCACCATGCCAATGGCGTAGCGATCAACATCGCGATGACCACCAATTTCAAAAACTCCGCAGAGATCAAGGTAGTAATGTCAAGAATGGAGGCGCCCAACACTTTGCGGATGCCAATTTCTTTGGTACGCCGTTCGGCAGTAAACATGGCCAAACCCAACAACCCCAAACAAGAAATCAGAATGGCCAAACCTGTAAAGACATTGATGATGCTAAAAAGACGGCGATCGGCGGCGTACTGTTCCTGCAATTCATCTTCGATAAACACGTATTCAAAAGGCAATGAGGAAACCTGTTTTTTCCAAATAGTCTCCAATCCTGTCAGCAGTTGTTTCATATCAGAGGTATGAGTCTTTAGAATCATCTGCGATGATATGACGGTTCTATTGTTATCGTACATCACTAAAAACGGGGTAACTTCTTGGTACAAAGAGCTGAAATTGAAGTTTTTCATCACCCCTACAATCTCTAAGTCAAATTTTTCGGTAGCTGAAATATCTGAATGCAAATGCTGGCCAATAGCGGCACCAAGAGGGATATTCAATATTCTCAAAGTTGCTTCATTGACGATTACGCCGCCTAGACTATCGTTGGACCAGAAATTGCGCCCCGCCAAGAGTTTCATTTCCAGGGTAGGCAAAAACTGATCGTCCACATACATGAACCGGATGATTTGCGAGGCATCCATATTACCCCCATCCTTGTAAAATTTCAAATCGTTGATTACGTCTTGACTTGGATAGTTATTAGCCCTCGATACGCGCTCAACGCCTGAGAGTTGCTTGATGGCGTTGCGGTAAGCTTCGGCATTTTGTAAGGCATCATTGGTGTAAAAAGGGATTACGATCTTTTGTTTGGGATTGTACCCTAAGTCTTGCTGGGCAATGAAATTCATTTGCGCATGGATAATGACCACACGGGTGTAATTCAAAATGTCGCAAAACAAAATAAAAAATTAATATCTTGAGATC
>JBBANM010000035.1:214-59369 GCA_040401995.1 Saprospiraceae bacterium | reverse complement strand
AATCATCGGCTTTTTTTACAAAGATACACAGCAACTTGAAATCATAATTGAGCCTAAGTAATTATTCCAAAAATTACTATTACCAAAATAAGGAGAATTAAGATTAGTTTCATTGTTTTATTGTTTTATTGAGCAGTTGGAGTTTTATCTTGATTAACGCTTAAAATAAACTACGCGCAAAGATGATCGACCACAGATTCACAGATTCCACAGATTCTTGTGATGCATCACAAGCACGATTCCACAGATTGTGGATTAGCCCCATCTGTGGAATCGTGCTTACGCCGAAGGCGATAAGAATCTGTGAATCTGTGGTCGATTTTCTGTGGTGAATTTTAGGATGACAAGAGATTTAGATTTGAAAAAAAGTTGTCCTTTACCTGAACCGGATCGTTATTTTTCATGCTCGAAACTTGACGACGCGAAGTATATTATGCTATTGTTTTTCAACTCCCCCCGTCTACGCCAAAAATACAACGCAAAAAACAAACACACCACCGGTAACACAATCCCAAATTCATCGATGAAGTATTTGGTGTTCCCTGTATCACTGGTCAGCGGGGTGAAGATCCGTTGAACAAACAAATTGTGGCTGGCGTGCAGAATAACTCCCGTCCACAAACTACCTGAGCGCAAGCGAAACCAGGCGAAAACAAAACTGATGCCCAGTACCAAAACCAAAAAACAACTCAAACTGTACCAAATGGGCGTACCGCCATTGTAATCGCCAAAAATCAATATGGGAAAATGCCACATCGCCCAGATGACGCCGCTCAGGAGAGCAGTTTTTGTATAACTGAGGTGTTTGGCAAGCTCGGGCACCAAAAAACCTCGCCAACCAATTTCTTCGCCAAGCGCGGTGGCCATACTTTGCGCCATGCCGTAAATACCCGCCAATACAAAGTAAAATGGAATGATCAAGGCATCGGATAGTCCGCCCCAACCAAACGACTCAGATAATCCTTTGACAAATTCATGGTTGTAAAAACCGCCCCAACCTGCTACCCAAATGATCAGATAAGCTGCCAAGGCATACAAAATGGGAACGAGGTAACTCCAAAGCTGGTATTTCCACATACCCCACTCCCACCCTAAACTGGCAATGGTACGGCCATAAATGCGCGCAGTGATCATGCCAGCAGCGCCGGGGCACCACATCAGTCCGGTGACATAGAGTCCAAAACCGCCTTGTTTGGTGAAAATAATGAGACAATAAAAGATGGAACTGAGGGCAAGGGTTATTCCCAAATAGGTAAGGATGGGTCGAATCCCTGGCGCTTGGTTTGATGACATGATGCGGTGTTTTAGGTGCTGAATACGAACTTGGTAAAATATTGAATTCGCGAGCGGAAATCAGTCCAAAATGTCTCCAATTGTAGCGCGGATAATGATTTTATCAAGTCTTATCCTAAATGTAAGATTTGAGACTATATTCTGCAAGGAATCAAGGGATTATTTGAATTTTGACCACCCTACTATCACTTAGAGCTTATGAAATGATTTTTCAGCTTGTTGCTTTTCCTTTCAAAGCAATTTTATTTTCACCAGCCCACTGGGCCAAATCTTGCTGAGAAATAGCAGCAGCCATCAAATCCGGGAATTGATCGGGGGTACATCCAAATACTGGCACACCTAAAGCCGCCAAGAACTGAGCGTTTGCCCTATCATAACTGGGTGAACCATCGTCGTTAAGTGCCAACAATACTACTAACTGAATACCCGCTGAAACAATTTCGGTCATGCGCTGACGCATTTGATTTTGGTCTCCTCCTTCAAATAAATCAGTTATTAATACCAGAATTGTATCGGTAGGTCTAGCGATTACCCCTTGACAATAGCCTAAAGCAAGGTTAATATCGGTTCCGCCACCCAATTGCACGCCGAAAAGTAAATCAACAGGATCTTTTAGGTCTTCTGTTAAATCCGCAACTCTGGTATCAAATACGATCATCTTGGTCTTTATATTTGGGAGCGAAGCCATAACTGAACCGAAGATGCCGCTGTATACAACGGAAGTACCCATTGAACCGCTTTGATCAAGACAGAGCACAACATCCTTTAGCGCCCGACGCGATTTTTTACCATAACCTATCAGCACTTCCGGAATAATGGTTTTGTATAGAGATTGATAATGTTTCAGGTTTTTTTGGATGGTACTATGCCAGTCTATTTCATTGTACCTGGGGCGCAGATTCCGAACGCTTCGGTTGATGGCTCCAGTAATCGCAGCAATGGTTTTTTGTTCAAGTCGTTTCAATAGTTCTTCAACCACTTTACGAACTACGATGCGAGCCGTATCTTTAGTTCGCTCAGGAATTAACTTACCGAGTTCCAATAAGGTGGCTACTAAATGTACATCAGGAGTAGCCTGTTCTAGCACCTCTGGCTCCAACATGAGTTTATCTTTCAATCCGGGCTTATTCAAGGCATCGTGCTGCATTACTTCAGCTACTTTTTGGGGAAAATACTGGCGAATATCCCCTAGCCACCGAGCAACATTAGGGGCGCCCGAGCTACTGCCACCGGCCCCTTTCGCTTCTGGTGCGTATTTGAATTTTCCGCCACGATTGTCGAAATCGTATAAAGCGGAAAGCGCTTCATCCATCAAAGCCTCTTTATCGCTTAATTGTGCCTGGGTGCCATCAGCTGATTCGCCTCCCAGTACTAATCTCCAACGGTTAAGGATATCAGGCATGATTGTCTGTTTTTTGTAGTCCAAAAATTAAGGCTAAAACCGGTAGTGCGCTTAGACCTTGAGCTTCATCGAAGGCTTGATAATTGTTGACTTCTTCATTTTTTCGACCCGCATTTTGAATGCCTTGTCGCGCTTTTTCTCCAATTTGCTTGCGTTCCGCAGCAGGAAACTGGGCGAAAGTGCGGCGCAAAATGGGCGACATGTGTTGAAACGTATCATCCTCTAATTCGGCCATCCAACGGTATAAAAGATTCCATAAGTGAGGATCTAGTAATAAAATAGTGCCATTATTACTCAAAAAACCTTCGAGCCAAGCGGCGCTATCTATTGCCTGATTCCCTTCGGATAAGGCTCGCCCAAAATGTATAGCTGTTTCTTCGGGGGATAGCGTTTGCGAGTCAAACAACAAGCGACAGGTACAACCCTGAATAATTGCTGGTATGCCCTCTTTGGTGGCTAGAACTTGTAGTGTTTGTTGCCATTCTCCGACCAATTCATTGTTTTCGAGAATGCGAACTGCATCGTGAACTGTACGAATAAGTTTGAATATACTTTGCGCGCTTTGTTCATCCATTCCATAACAAGCTGTCGGTAATCCCACACAAACACGGATCAAAATACTGTCAACAACCTTAGCAATCGTGGTTGAATCCGTACCTCTTACATTACCATACCGACTAACGTGACTTAATGGTCCAATGGCAGCCATTAATTCTTGAATATCGGCTACAACTGCCGATAATTCATTGATTTTTAACAATAAATGATCAATGGCTAAAAACAATTCGGCAGGGATTGCCTGCCGGATATACTCGGCCAAAGTAGTGATGGAACTGGATTGATCTACTTTTGAAATCAGGTATTTATTGGCTGCTTCGTCAATGGTGTTCCCCCAGATACCTTTGTCCACAATTTGAATGACAATTTCGGGTTCCCACTTTAATTCCCAGCCCTCTTTAAAAGTTCCTCGGCTCCGCACGCCGGTTTGAAATGCCCATTTTATTTCCAAAATCTGTAGCTGAAAGAAAAAAATGGAACGCTTTAAATCCAGGTCTTTACGCAAGTCGAGTTCCAATAATTTTTTTCCGCTGGGTTGGGGAAGGCGCAGTTTTTCAATGTTGTTTTCAAAATCGGAGTGTAGCGGTAATTTGGGTAAATTTTGAGGGACTTTACCAATGCTCTTACCCACGATAAGCTCGCGTTTCAACAACTCCATTTGAATAAAGTCGCCCATACACATGACAGCAATGGTGGCTTCGTTAAACTCCCATAAACCCGGACGGGACTTGGCGCGTATTGACGCTAGTGATTCAGCCAATCGGGTAGCTTCGATGACATGAGCGGTAGAAACATCCACTTTTTTGCTGCGAAATAAACGGGCTACTCCCGACAACCACTTTACGCCGGCCTTGTCTTTTGAGTTGTCCCAAAGATGCGTGTACCAACCAGGAGAATTGATTCCCGCCCCATAACCACTCCACCAAGTTAGCCGTTCGTTTGTCCAGGGAACCCAGGAGACGCCTACTTTAATTTTTGTTTTGGGTAGTTTTTGGATAATCGTCAAGTGCTCTTTTACCTTGGTTTCCAGATTTAATAAAGCAGGGGCATGCCAAGCCCCACATACCACCACGATGTTTTGGTACATTTCGAGTTCAGCTTGGCGAATGCATTGCGCCATATACGCCTCCCGATAAACATTTTCAACATCCAATGAAGAGGGCAAACCTGCTTCACGAAGCGTTTGCATGGTCAACATTACAGCGGAAAAATGGTCCTCCGCTTCCTTGGGTGAAAAGCGGTTTTCAAAAAGATCCTCCCACCATAGATCGTCGTCCTCATATCCGGCAGCTTCGGCAAAATAGGACAAGGGTGATTTGGCGACAATATTATTTTCGGCTGTCGCAAATGCATGATCACGATCCATTTGCCACCGCATAGCCAATGGCAAATCCATCATTCGAAATGGGATCTTTTTAGTGTTGGCAAATTGAATGGCTACCCACTCGGGAGAATAAGCTGCAAACGGATAAAATACAGCCTGATCCGTTTTATCCTGATCATGACACAATAACGCAACTGGCGGCTTAAGCGCTTTATCGCCAATCCATTGGGCCATAGGCTCCATTTCCGGTGGGCCTTCCACAAGAATCAAGTCTGGCTTGGTACTTTTTAAATACTCAGCGACATACTGTGCAGAACCTGCTCCATGATGCCGAATGCCTAATATTTTAACTGACATAGCTGTATCAATTGGGGTTATTGCTCTTTACACGCACGGTAAATGTCTCGCCAATCCTCTCTGGTTTTAACAACCGTTTCTAAGTACTCATTCCAAACTACCTGGTCTTGAACTGGATCTTTTACAATTGAACCAATCAAACTGGAAGCAAGATCATATGCATTTAAACGACCATCTCCAAAATGAGCGGCAAGAGCCAAACCATTGCCAAGCACGGAAATGGCTTCGGCAGTACTTAAACTACCGGATGGAGATTTAATTTTCACTTTACCATCGGCAGTAACTCCAGAGCGCAATTCTCGAAATATCTGAACCAAGCGTTGTACTTCTTGCAATGCTGGAGCTTCGGCAGGCAGTTTATATGCCTTCTTCAAGCTATCCACCCTGCGGTGCACGATGTCTACTTCTTCTTTCAAACTAGCGGGAACGGGTAAAATGACCGTATTGAATCTGCGCTTCAAGGCACTCGAAAGTTCATTCACCCCTTTATCACGGTTATTAGCAGTGGCAATGACGTTAAACCCTTCAGTTGCCTGAACTTCAGTACTGAGTTCTGGGATTGGCAGGGTTTTTTCAGACAAAATTGTGATAAGCGTATCTTGAACATCCGCTCCTATTCTTGTCAATTCTTCGATTCGCGCAATTTTACCCAAGCGCATCGCTTTTACCATTGGCGATTCAACCAATGCCTGTTCAGAAGGCCCCTCCGCTAGCAGTCGAGCATAATTCCACCCATAGCGAATGGCATCTTCACCAGTACCCGCCGTACCTTGGATCATGAGCGTCGAATCACCGGTTATAGCTGCGGCTAGGTGTTCAGCCACCCAAGATTTGGCAGTTCCCGGTAACCCATACAGCAATAATGCTCGATCGGTGGTTAAGGTGGCCACGGCAATCTCCATAAGGCGATTGTTACCTATGTATTTAGGGGTGATTTCATAGCCATTTTTAAGCTTGGCTCCTACCAAATATTGCACCACGGCACGCGGCGACATCAGCCAATTAGGCGGACGATGTCCATTATCATGTTTTCGTAACTCCTCAAGTTCTTCGGCAAATTGTTGTTCTGCGTGTTGACGTAAAACTGTTTTCATAGAATGGGAAATTAGTTGTTATGAAATGCTTGTTGGATGGATTGTTTGGTCGATAATAAATGATACAATGGTTTGATGTAATTATTCACCAACGTGGTTTCTGGAGAATACCCAGTGGCACTTTTAATTTTTTTGGCCATTTCAGACAAGATGCCCAAGTTTAGGTTTCTCCAGCCTTGTTTCAGTATGTACTTTTGAAACGCAAATTGATCCTTATCTAAATCAAATAATTCATTGTAGAGCAACAGACTCGTTTTTAGCGACCATTCTCCTTCAATTTCCGGAAAAGACTGATAGAAATAGCCTATTTGCTTTGAATTAAGTGATGAAATAAATTTTTCAATGTCCACTGTCGGCAATATCTCCAAAGCTGTTTTTAGCTGAGCAAAGGAACTATCATGATGGTGCAAAAGATCTTTGTTGCGCAGTTCAGTCAATACATCGTCAGCAATATCATTGGTATGCGACAAAGTGATAAAGACCTTTAATGCGTCTTTTCGTGCTGCTTTCCCTAGTGCATGCGCCAAGGGTAAATGGTATTGAGGCGGAAAAAGTGGAAATATTTGTCGCCATTCATTACCAAGAACTGCTTCCCAACAACTCGGGTGTATGTGAGCGATTATCCAGCTAAACCAGGCTTCGATTTGCGCTGACGGACTCAATTTTTTTTCTATGCTTACTCCTAAAGAAAGATTTAATTTTTCATTGAAAAAATCATCGAATTCAGTAGGTAATTCTATAGTGATTTTTTCTCTTAATCCTAAAAAACCTTTTCCACGCTTGATCAGATTTTGCAATGGCGTTTGAAAGTCGAAAAACAGCTTTGATGAAGGTTGAGATATTAAATAAGCAGCATGAAGAGCAAGAAGTTGCTCTATGCTTTCTTTGCCCTTGGTACCTGATTGATGCAGCTTTTGATACGTTGATTCAACGAATTCAAGCGCATGATCGGTACGAATCCGATTCAATCCTTTGAGCCAGGTTATACGTTCTTTTACATGGGCGTATGGCCAGCCTGCTATGATATATTGTATCGCCTGCTGAGTGTCAGAATCCAACAAGCGACGAATCAATTCGTTTCGCTCGGCAGTATTCCCTTCTTGCCAAATTTGCTCCATACTAGTTGCTGACAGCTTCCATTTATCTTGTTGACTAGAAAGCCACTGTCCTCGCTTTCCCAGTATTTGATTAAAATATGGAAAATGGGTAAACGCGGATTGTATATCAAGTAAATCAGGTAATACATCCGGCAATACAATTCGCCCACGAGCAGCACAATGTTCTAACCATAAAACAATCAATTCTTTGTCTCGACTGGATTCTTCGGCAATTAATTTTTTTAAGATCGAATGTTGTTCGAAACTTACATAGGGCTGTTCTTCCTCTTTGGCAGGATCTACACGGGGAAAAGGAGGTGTGGCTGCCTGAGTACCGGCGCGGCGAAAAGCTAACAACAAAGCAGCTGCCTTTAAAAAATCACCTTCAGGATCGGATTGTTCCCTGCGTTTATGAAAGTAGGATTGCAATGCCGAGGGTAAAAGTTCGGGAGTGAAACGTCCTTTTTCTGTCCCAAGCATTCCAAGTTTTACTAGTTCATTCCATTCATTCATCGATGCTGAGTTGATAGCGTTGGTTAATGAATTTTAGATTGCTTTATACCCATCATTTAAGACAATCCCCAAGGGTATTGCCGCATCTCGCTTGCGCAATACAGCAGTTGGGAAAGGATGCCCCCCAGTAATCGCCATGAACAACCAGCGTTGTTTTTCCGAAAAATCAGCATGCAAGGGAATTAAAGAATGATTTATATCTTCTAAAAACCACTGTCCTTCGTAATGGACTGGTTTTAATGATTGTAAAAAAAATACATTCGACTCTGCCCAGGGATATTGGCTAAGTATAGCTGACAAATTTAATTGAGCTTCCTGCCAATCTTTGAGCAATTGAATCTCCTGCGGCAATGTCGCTTGCGTTTTTGTTTCAGTTTTAATTACCGCTCGGAATGGCCGTTGCGAGGGAAAAAAAACTAAGGTAGCATCAATCAACATACCAGTCGAAAAGTGATATTTGGGTGCTGCTCCTGGGGCGACAAAATCGAGTAATAATGCTGGCTTCCCCGTCTGGCAACCCCAGAGATGTATACGGATCACTGAAATTTTATTTTCAACTGTAGTTTGTTTACTTAAGACAATCCATTGATCCGTTACATGTAATGCGTTGTCGTTCGCTAGTACTTGTTCCTGATTTGGCAACCACCCCAATAAACTACGTACATCTTCACGAAGCAATTCAGGGAGATCGTCATTACGCTTAAACGCTTCCAATACTTGCCAAATCATCAGCATATGTTCCAGCACTTCACTGTGCCAACTATTTCCATCACTGTAATTGATTTTAGAAAATTGACGCAGCATTTGAGCCAACCCATTGGCTTGTTGATCGACCATTCGGGCCGCGGCTTGTTCAAAAAAACCGTTTCCACGGCTAGGTAGGTTCAATAAACCAGCACGCAATAAATCTCTTAATACTAATTCCAGCTCAGCCGCACCAGCTTTGACTAAGTCTAGGCGCACCGCTTCGCGTTTAGCTTTACTTTTTACGTCTTTTATAGCCGGATGTAGCCGATTTGCTTTTGCTTTTTCAACCTTTTCTTCTCTATTGTTCATCCATTGCTCCACCCAATCTGGTTCGCTAGGAGATTGTTTAAAAAGGTCTGGTCGGCGGCCAAAAAGGAACAAAAGACCTAAGGCATGTTTACAGGGAAATTTGCGGCTTGGACAGCTACAATTGTAGCCTAAAGGGCTTTGATCAATTTGTGTTTGATAAGGTTGAGATCCCGATCCTTGTGCGAAGCCCCATATGACTCTATGATTAAAGTATAGGCCTGGCCATTTTTTTTCATTGGCCAAATCACGTCCCGCCTTGAGAGAATTGGCATCTGGAGCCAATTGGGCAATTTGTTCGTCATTAAAAGTGGACATAGTTTTACTCCTTATGATTGATTGGAAGGGGTAATTACAGTTGCAAATATAAAACAAATAGTGTTATAAAAAAATTCACCCTATCTTTTTTAGAAATAATCTTTTTGTATCGCAGATCTGGAAAAGCAATTCGCTTGCAAACTAACAATCCAGGTATACGCATAGTGCTAAGCCTTCCTTGCCTTCTTCTTTTCCGCCTTTTCCAAATTCTCCAAAACCCGATATTCAACAATTTGACGAATCAAATCCAATGGCGTCAGCTTCTCAAATGGGAATTGGATAGAGCCCTTACCGGTTTTATATTGCGCTAATTCCTCTTCAAATGCTTTGATCCCCATGGGAGCTGGATAGAACCCAATATGGTTTTTAAAAGCTGCAAAATGTACTAGATTCCCCTTGAGCTCAAAAGTAGGCATGGCGTATTTGATGGATTCTTTGGCTTGCGGCACGGTACCATGAATGGCAGCGCGAACTGCTTCCAGTCTCACTTGAATGTCAGCTGGGAAGGCGGAGATGTATTCGTCGATGGTTTTGGGTGCGTCTGCGGTCATGGTAGTATTGTTAACAACATGAATTTTAGCTAATAAAAATACAGTTATTTGTTTTAAGTACAAATGCTTTACACAAAAAATCACCTCTTGGCTGAAAAAATCCGTGTCTAATCCATCAAATCCGTGTTCCCAATATATCTACATCCCTTTCCGCACCACCCAAGTATCCTGACGCGCTACTCCCCCACTCTTTTCCCCTGGCAAAAACGTCAACAAATCTTCCTGGGCAATCATTTTTTCAATAAAAACCGGCGGATGAAACGCCGAATAATTCCGATGCCCTTCCTTCACCTGCGCCCATACCGCCAGCTCGCCTGCGTCGTAGCGCGCCAGCTCGGCCCCACGTAGGCGCGCACGAAAGGCATCGCCGTGGGTGGTGAAGAGCAACACGCCGCCTGGCCGTAATACCCGCAAGAGCTCTGCATACCAAGCATGGTGCATCGCTTCGGAAAGATGGGTAAAAATCGAAATGGCATATACCGCGTCAAAAAAACCATCGGCAAAAGGCAATGGTGGCGCCAATTGGTTTTCGGAAAAATGGATCCCGGGCAGGTGCGCGCGATCCCAGGCAATGCTCTGTGGATTGTAATCGGTGCCATATATCTGGCAATTCGGACCTAACAACGCAGGCCAATGCCGAATCAATCGCCCCGGACCGCAGCCCCATTCTAATATTTTGCCATTGGCTAGATCCACATGGGGCTCTAGCAAACTTTTGATCCAGGTTGTTGAGATCAGTCCGCCTTCGTAGTAACGCCGATAATCTAAACCAAAGGCTTCAAATAGGAGATAATCGGGTGGTAAGGCCAGTTGTGGGTTGGCGCGTTTGAACAAGAGGTTGCGACGGGCATTGCGCCATTGTTCTACGCGAAATTGGATTTGATGTACCCAGGGTAGCCATCCTGCTGCTCGCAACCATTGGGAGAGTTGATCTTTGATCATTATTATCAATTAACCGCTGCCTCAAAAGTCCCAACGTGCTCGAAATCCCGGAAATCCACCGCCGTAACGCCAGAGATCCCTTGTTCCACCATGTAGACCCCATAGATCGTATCCACCGCCGCCATAGTCAGCTTGTTGTGAGTGACAATGATGAATTGCGACTCCTTGGAAAACTTCTTGATGATCCGGTTGAATTTATTGATGTTGGCATCATCCAACGGCGCATCTACTTCGTCAAAAATACAGAATGGCGCCGGCTTGAGCAGGTACAAGGCAAATAGTAGCGCCGTAGCGGTCAGCGTTTTTTCCCCACCAGACAACTGACTGATCGTCTGCGGACGCTTCCCTTTCGGTTTGGCCACAATCTCAATCTTCGAATCCAATGGATTTTCGGGATCAAGGAGGATCAGATCGCAATTATCGTCCTCGGTGAAGAGACTGCGGAAAACCTCAATGAAGTACAAGCGCGCTTTTTCAAACGCATCCAAGAACTGCACGGTTGCCGTCTCTTCTATTTCCAAAATGGTTTGCTCCAGTGATTTTTTGGCCGCTACAATGTCGTCGCGTTGTTTGGAGATGTTGTCATGACGCTCTTTGATCTCGTCATAAGCTTCAACCGCCATGGGGTTGATCTCGCCATAAGTATCCAGGCGTTTTTTGATTTTTTCAACCTCCGCCTGCAACTCCGCTTCGGGTAATTCCGATTGCGGTTGCTGATCGAGAATATCGTTGATGCCAATTTCAAATTCGATGCGCAAACGTTGTGAAATGGAACTGATCTCAAACTTTACGTCGTTAAACTTCTCTTTTAAATTGTTGATCAATACATTGAGATCGGTCTGTTGGCGTGATAGCTTGCGGAGTTTCTCTTCCATCTCTACCATGCCGCTACGGGCTTGAAAATAGATCTGTTCGGCTTCGGTGAGCGTATTTTGCATTTGCTTGCGCTCTTGGTAAAGCTGCTGCAGTTGTGCCTCGCTACTGGCCAGCTCATCGCGCAAGAGCCCCAATTCGGTATCCGATTGAGTGATCGCAACTTGGCTCTGTACCTGAGTTTGTTGGGTTTCGGAAAATTGTTTTTCCCGAAAAACCAACTCTTGCTGAAAGGCCGTCACCTTGTTTTGCTGACGAATGAACTGAATGTTCTTCTCATTATAAGCCGTGGAGGCCTGACTCAACTGTTCGGCCAATTGCCGGAAATTGCCATCGGTATGCGATATTTTTTCCTTAGCGCCGGTCAATTCGGTGTTGCGGGTTTCCAATTGCGCATCGATGTCAATAATTGCCAACTCCAAACCGGCGATGCGTTCTTCCACCATTTGCCGGCGACCTTCTACTTCCTGAATCAGCGATTCAAAGTTGTTCAAACTGGTGCTCAGCGATACCTTTTCTTGTCCGATGCGGTTGAGGTGCGCGCGCTGTTGCTGAATCTCGGCATCGCTGCGTTTGGCCTTAAAACCTTCAATTTTTTCTTTGAGGCTGTAAAAAAGCGTAGAAAGCTGATTTTCTTCTTGTTCGCCTTTTTTAATCGCCTGTTCGAGGATTTCGAGGTTTTTTTTGCGGCCAATTTTTTTGCCTTCAAACAATCCAATCGAACCGCCGGATACACTAAATCGGCGTTTGATTACCCGCCCGCTTTGCGACAAAATCACTACCGAACCCTCAGGTAATGGACCAGCTACATCATCTTTTTGGGTAATCAGCACATTTTCCAGCAAATACGCGCATAGGTTGCGGTACTGTGGGTCAACTTGCACCAATTCAATGGCCATTTGGGTTTCTGGCAATAGCGTCATCGGCGCTTGGTAGTCCAAAAAGGCGTCGAGTACAAAAAAGTTGGCTTTCCCCTTTTGGCTGCGCCCCAGCAATTGAATAGCAGCGTAAGCATCTTCCAGGGTATTGACCACATAGAAGTTCAGATACGGCTCCAAGTAGTTTTCAATAGCTACCCGGTAGTCCTCGGCGACATACAGCAGATCCGAAAGTAAAGGCGCCTGTTTGCCCCACTCCTTGCTTTTGCTCAAAAACTGGATGGACTCGGGAAAGCCTTCCATGCTTTCCACCATGCTTTTGGTGAGCTTGAACTCGTTGCGTTTGGCGTCGAGCTCGCGGCGCACGCGCGCCATTTTTTGGTTGAGCTCACTGAGGTCCGTATCGGCTTTTTGCAAGTCGGACTGACGCTGCTCTTCCGCTTTCTCTAAGTTGGCAACGATGGTTGCCTGTTCTTTTTCCCGTTGCTCGAGTTCCAATATCCGCGTTTGCAAACCGGCTACTGATTCCCGACGCTGGGCAATTTCGGCGTCACTGCGGGTCAAGTCTTGGCGGTTATTGTCCACCTGGTTGCGGTTGATGGCGCGTTGTTTTTCGAGTTCAAAAACCGCCCGTTCCAACTGTTGCTGGTCTTGTACAATCAGGTCTAGGTCGGCTTTCAAGGTGCCGTGATTGGAGCGCACCGCTGCCAGGTTATTTTCAGCGGTAACCAGTTCTTGTTCTAGGCGTGCTTCAACCCTGCGTTCGGCGTTTAATTCGGTGCGGTAGTGGTCGATATCTTGTTCCAATTGCACCAGTCTACCCACCGCAATTTGCACGTCTTGTTCCAATTTAGCGCGATTTTGCTCAACAAACTGCTGTTTTTGCTGAAACATCCGCCGATCGTTTTCCATGCCGCGCAGTCGACCTACCAAGTTATTGAGGTCGCGTTGCCGATCCGACAAATCGCGTTCTTTATCCACGTGGGTTTTGCGTTCTTTTTCCAGCGCAGCTTCAATTTGGCGGGCTTCAATATCAATTTGGCGGTAGTTGTCTTGTTCGCGTTCTACCTGCGTAGCTAAAGTTTTGTGTTTTTCTTTGAGTACGCTGACTTTAAGCAAAGCCAGATCAACACTTAAGGTCTTGTATTCATCGCGGAGTTCAAAATACTTACGCGCCCGCTTAGCTTGTTTTTCCAGCGTTTTGAGGTTGTTGCTGATCTCGTGTAGTAGATCCTCAATGCGCTCCAAATCTTCTGATGTGCTTTTGAGTTTACCCAGGGTTTCGCGTTTGCGCACTTTGTATTTGGAGACTCCGGCAGCCTGTTCAAACATTTTCCGACGCGCGTCTTCTTTGTCTTCCAGGATATCATCCACCATCCCCAAGGCAATGATGGCGTAGGAATTGGAACCAATCCCGGTGTCTAAAAACAGCGAGGTAATGTCTTTGAGGCGGCAAGGCACATCGTTGAGGCGGTACTCGCTTTCCCCAGTGCGGTACAAAATACGGGTGATGGCCACGTTGTTGTACTCGGTGGGAAGCAGGTTGCGGGTGTTTTCAAACGTCAGGGTCACTTGCGCCGAACCTGCCGCTTTGCGTTTTTTGGTACCATTGAAAATTACGCTCGACATCTGGTCCAAACGCAGTTCACGGCTGCTTTGCTCGCCCAATACCCAACGGATAGAATCGACGATATTGGATTTTCCAGAACCGTTAGGGCCAACAATGCCAATCACATCCTCGCTGAAGTTGACGATGGTTTGATTGGCAAAACTTTTAAAACCCTTGATTTCCAAACTCTTTAACCGCATGTATCCTTTTTATTGACCTTTTAGCTGTAACAAATACCAACTAATACAAGAGATCAAAAATAGAAAAAAGCCCGTCTACTGGTTGGGGATAAGTAGGCTATTTATCCACATGCCCTGTTGGTAAGGCCAGGGGTTATCCACTCGCCATGTGGATAAAAAATAAGTACTGGTAATTGTCCGCACCGGAACATAGGAAGTACATACCACCTCAATCGGACAACTCTTCGGCTAATCGTATAGTTCTTGCAGCAAAATACATTCCAATGAAATCAAAATTCGTGTTTTCGCTGGCCTTTTTATTGGCCCTTTCAACTTTAGTTCTTGCTCAAAAAAAGAGCGACAACATCTACCAAACTGATGCCGGAGCCATCAAAGGCTATGACCCAGTGGCATATTTTACCGATTCAAAACCGGTGAAGGGTGATACAACTTTCAAAACGGATTGGAACGGAGCAACTTGGTATTTTGCATCCGCAGAACACTTAGCTACTTTTAAAGCCGATCCTACCAAATATGCCCCTCAATATGGCGGCTATTGCGCCTATGGAATGTCGGAAGAACACAAAGCACCAGTAGAACCTGAAGCATGGTCGATCGTCAATGGCAAGTTGTACCTCAACTACAATTCTGATGTGCAAAAGGAGTGGAAAAAGAAAGATGCTGACCTCATCATCAAAGCCGATGCCAATTGGGCGAAAATAAAAAAGTAGGCGAGTTCTTCAAAAATTGAGGATATTGAGTAGGGATAAATCACGTGGTAACTATCTAGCCGCCCTTAAGATTCCTGAAGGGAATGTATGTTTATAGTATAAAACGCCAATATTTTCCCAATCCCGAAGGGATTATATGTTTATATGCCAAGGATAAACATATAATCCCTTCGGGATTGGGACAAAAGACCCTAGACAGTGCTATAAATATACATTCCCTTCGGGAATAAAATAGAGCCTGGATAGTTACCATGTGACTTGTCCCTACAAAATTTACTTCATGATTGGCAACGTTCCTTCCAAAAAGAAAATCAATTTCGAGGTCATTCCCGCTTTGTGGAAATACCTCAAAAAGTACAACCGCACGGCGCATCTGCCCTTGCAATACGATGATTTGTTGCGGCACAACATGACGGTGCCATTGCTGGATTTGTCGGGAACAGACACGCTTTGGGAAACTGTTTTTTACCCTGATCACGAGCAAAAAACGATTTTTGAAGGGCTTAAGCTGATTTATGCCTTGCTAAAAACCGATGGGGATGTGGAAGTGCTCCACCACCTCACCATTGCCCGCATCGACTACTGCAATTTTGGCAACTCCAAACCGTTTCGGGTGCGCATCATTAACCGCTTGAACGACAACTACGACCATTTTTACGTCAAAAAAGCCGATGCTTCAAGGATTTATGGTTTAGAATTGGAAGAGCTACTTTCCCCCAACTCGGTGATGTACTTGGCCGATGGCCGTACCTTAATTGAAGAACACATTGCCGGGGTACCAGGCGATGATTTTATGAAAAAACATTTGACCAACGAGTCGGAGTTCAACCAAATTCGCATCGCCAAGGAATTCATAAAATTCAATGAGCGCTGTTTTGTACGCCTATTGGGCGACATGCGCTCCTACAACTACGTGGTAGACATTACACCCGATATCGAAGGCAACCAATACCGAATGCGAGCCATCGATTTTGACCAACAATCGTACGAAGGCTGGAAACGCTTTTACCAACCGCAGCATTTCAAAGAAAATAACCCGATCTACCTGGTCGGAAAAGGAAGGATCAACTTGGAATCGATGCGCCAATACCAATTGGAAGAGCGTAGTTTGATTGCGGCGCGACTACGTACCCAAAAATCAAGGGTTTCCTCTTTATTTGAGGTGATGATTGAAGATCAGATCTCGAAGCCAGAAAAGATTGAAAACTTATGTAAGGAATTGGCGGAACACCATAAGAACAATGCTTTTTTGCATTGTCACAGCATGGGCGAAGTGGTATTAACCAACCTTAAACTGGTATTGCAAAAAGATTTTCGACAGGGTTTGTTGTAAAAAAATGGGGAATGAATTCATCAAAAATCATTCCCCATTTTGTGAAAGTTTAACGCCTCCTCGCCTTCGGCGTTGAGAGAATTAAAATTTCAGCCACAAATTTCACAAATTAAAGCACGAACTCCGTTCGTGAAGGGTGCACAAACGTCAGTTTGTGTCCTAATTTGTGCAATTTGTGGCTATATCATTTAAGAAACACCATCGAAGATGGGGTGCTAAACTTACACCTCCTTATTTTTTCAACCTACAAAGTGACTAGTTTCTCTCCACTACCATTTTTCGTGAAACAGTATTGAATCCATCGGTAATGCTATAGACGTAGATGCCTGGCATAAGGTTTTCCGCTTCATAAGTGACGCGGTTGATGCCTTTGATCAAATCCAAAGGCTGGCGGCTGATCATTTTTCCCAGCAAATCAAACACCCGAAGGTCGAATCGACCACGTAATTCTGAGTCGATTTCGATTTGGGTACTACCCGAGAAGGGGTTTGGCCAGTTGGTCACTTTCAGCTTAGTGGCCGCCAAAAGATCATCAGTTGACAAAGGTTTGCAAGCCGGAGAACCTTTGGGGCGAATGAATAAGTAGTAATTTCCCGGAGTAGAAATTTGCGCACTTGGGAAAGTTATTTCTATGGGAATTACCGTATTCACCAGACCAGTGATTTTTAAATCGTTGCGGCCAACAGTAGCGGCATCAGTAGGTGAACCGTACATTACAACGCACCCTTTAGTAGCCCGAAGGAAAACACAGTTCGGCGGATTACAAACATACTGTAACCCGGCTGGTAAATTGCCTACCGCCGTTTTTGGATTCAAGGCAATGCTAGTGATCGGCAAAGCCCCAATCCCAGCTACATTGAAAGTAGCGGGCACTGCAATGGTAAAAGAGAATTGAAAATACGTGTTCAAACAAGCCGTATCAGAAATGCCGCCTTTGGGGGCAAGCTTTGCATCATATGGCAAAGGAAATACGCCTACCGCGGTGTCGGGCAAATTGGCGATCGGTTTACAAGTGGGGATACTTTGGGCAAAAATACTTGCCGAAAAAAGCATGCCAAAAAGAAATAGGGTAATTTTTTTCTTCATGTCCGATATTTTCTTGGTGCAATTTAGAAAAAATAGAAAGAATAATCACTAGAATTGATCAGCAAATGAAAATCAAAAAGTTATGATGCGGCTACTTCACACTACTGTATTTCTAATGATAGCATGCTTGGCTAGTGCTCAAAATGGCCATTTTGCTGGAAAAGTTATCGATTCTGATACCAAACAAGCACTAATTGGGGCAAATATTAGTTTGGGATCAAGCGGCACAGTTTCTGATCAAAATGGAAACTTTAACATAGAATTGCCTCTTGGAGTGTATGAGGCTTATTTCTCTTATGTCGGTTTCAAGACGAAATCTCAATTTATCACCTTGACTTCCGAGTCTAAAGCCGATTTAGTCATTGAGCTGTACTCAGAGTCGGCTGTATTGGGCACTACCACCATCACTAGCGGGCGGTTTGAAAAAAAATTGGGGGAAGAAACAGTCAGTCTGGAGGTGCTCAAACCCAATTTGATTGAAAGCAGCAATAAATTCAAACTGGATGAAGCCTTACAAAAAGTACCCGGTGTAACCGTCATCGATGGGCAGGCCAATATTCGCGGTGGTTCAGGGTTTTCTTATGGTGCTGGTAGTCGGGTTATGTTGTTGATGGACGATATTCCAATTCTTGCAGCCGATGCTGGTTTCCCTTACTGGAACGATATCCCGGTGGAAAATGTAGGTCAGGTTGAAGTGGTAAAGGGAGCGTCATCAGCGTTGTATGGTTCTGCAGCGCTCAATGGGGTGATCAATTTCCGTACTGCTTATGCATCGTCCGATCCCGAAACCCGCATAACTACCTTCGTTTCTACCGTCGGGAATCCGCGAGATCCACGATTCAAATGGTGGAGCAGTTCGCCAATTACCGCTGGCGCCTCGGTAGTGCACCGTCAAAAAATTGATAAATTGGATCTAACCGCCAGCGCCTATTATCTCAATGAAAACACCCACAATCAGGATACTTACAATCATTTTGGGCGTTTCAATGTAAAACTGCGCTACCATCTGAGTGATCGTTTGATGATCGGAATCGGAACCAACATCAACAGGGGCAACAACGACAGTTTTTTCTATTGGAAATCTGATACCGAAGCTTATACTGGTACCGCGAGCACCTACTCCAAAACCCAGTTGACCCGTTTCACCATCGATCCTTTTGTGTCTTTCTTTGACAAAAAAGGTAACCGTCACAAGATTTTAAGTCGTTTTTTGAACATCGACAACCAAGTAAGCAACAACCGCAGCAATACTTCTTCGCAATACTACCTGGAGTACCAATTTCAGCGAGAATTTAAAAAAACGGGATTGATTCTTACCGCTGGCGGTGTATTGATTGGCGCCAGCGTCACCGCTCCCTTGTACGAAGACACTACTTTTACTTCTCGCAACCGCGCCTTGTACTTGGATTTGGAAAAAAAATTGGGTGATCGCCTCCTATTGAGCGGCGGCTTTCGCTACGAAAGCAACTTGATCAATAACCCCGGTTTTAAATACCCTGGCGGATTAGTAACGCCTTCCAAAGAGAGCCAGGCAAAGCCCGTATTTCGGTTTGGCGCCAATTATCGCATTGCTGAGTTGACCCACGTGCGCGCTACCTGGGGACAAGGCTACCGATTCCCTACCATTGCCGAAAAATACATCTACACCGTAGTTGGCGGTTTTCCAGTTTCTCCCAATCCCGCTTTGACTTCTGAAACGGGTTGGTCGAGCGAAATTGGCATCAAACAAGGGTTCAAATTTGGGGCATTTTCAGGTTTCTTAGATTTGGCCGCTTTCCGCATGCACTACAAAAACATGATGGAATTCAATTTTGCCAACCTAACGACTGGTTTTCGTTCCATCAACATTAGCGGCGTGCAAATTAGCGGTGTGGAATTGAGCGCAACTGGTCAGGCGAAGATCTTTGGTTGCCCCACTACCTTCTTGGGTGGTTATCTGCTTTTGGATCCGAAGTTTTTGGATTTTGATCTGGCTCCATTACAAGCGGGCGAAAAGCCAACGCCTGGACAAATCAATGCGGTCGGTTCTTCCTCTTCCAATAACATACTGAAATACCGCTCCAAGCGCAGTTATAAAATGGACGTAGAAACCGCCATTAAGCGGTTTTCTATCGGTGCATCCACCAATTATGCCAGCAACATCGAAGCCATTGACCGCACCCTAGAGTTTTTTGTGCCTGGATTGCAAAAATGGCGGCAAGCTAACAATAAAGGGTACACGGTTTATGATGTGCGTTTTGCGTATCGCCCTACCAGCCAGATCAAAATATCGTTTTTGGTCAACAATTTGGGCAACCGGATTTATTCCTTGCGCCCAGGATTGTTGCAACCGCCGCGTAATTTTGCTTTGCGGGTAGATTGGAAGTTTTAGGTTCAGCACCCTGCAGTAGAGCCACATTGCAATATGGCTTTTTACGGTTCAGCACGATGTTGGTAGAGCCACATTGCAATATGGCTTTTTACGGTTCAGCACGATGTTGGTAGAGCCACATTGCAATATGGCTTTTTACGGTTCAGCACGATGTTGGTAGAGCCACATTGCAATGTGGCTTTTTACGGTTCAGCACGATGTTGGTAGAGCCACATTGCAATATGGCTCTACACCACTGGAGCCTTTACTACCAATGTTTGAGCTTCAGCACGATGTAAGTAGAGCCACATTGCAATGTGGCTCTACAGCATTGGAGCCTTTACCACCAAAGTTTGAGCTTCAGCATGATGTTTGTAGAGCCACATTGCAATGTGGCTCTACCCAAACTGTGCTAAACCACAAATATCCTCACGCACCCTCTTGCTTCCTAATATACGCCAACGCTTTTTCCAAATCCTCAGGCGTATCGATGCCAACAATCGGGCGATCGGTATAACGCACCGCAATGGAACGGCCGTTTTCAAGCCACCGGAGTTGCTCCAGCATTTCGAGTTGCTCCAAGCGCCCCATGGGCAATTGAGTAATTTCCAGAAGTGTATCGCGCAAAAAACCATACAAACCAATGTGACGGTAAAAAACGGCCGTGTCCAACCATTTTTCTTGTGGCGCATTCCGAAGGTAAGGAATGGCGCTACGACTAAAGTAAAGCGCCCTGTTCTGCTGATCAATCGCCAATTTGACGATATTGGGATTGAGTAATTCCTCCAAACTACTTACAGCCAGCGCCAAAGTGGCGATCTCAGCCTCGCGAGCACGCAGGGGCGCCAGCACCAGCTCCATTTGTTCGTAGCTCAAAAATGGTTCGTCGCCCTGGATGTTGAGCACCAACTCGTAATCCGGGAAATGTTGCGATACTTCCGCACAGCGGTCGGTACCTGTTTGGTGTTCCGGACGCGTCATTTTTACTTGTCCGCCAAAAGAGAGCACGTGATCATAAATACGCTGATCATCGGTAGCAACCACTACCGCATCCAGCGTAGGAGCCGCTGCGGCGCGTTCGTATACCCGCTGAATCATCGTTTTACCCGCTAAATCAATCAATGGTTTGCCCGGAAAACGCGTTGAAGCATATCGAGCAGGAATAATACCTATACTTTTCATATTTTTACGCGATTATTAGCAACGACTGAATAATACCTTGATACTTTGATGTTCAGCCGATCTTTACCCCACAAAATTGAACGAATAAGCCCATGTGGAAATATTTTTTACTACTCTTTTTGCCAGTTGCATCTTTACATGCCACCGGCGATAGCTTGCGTTATCTGGGACCCCGCGACACCATCTTTTTGACCGTAAGCGGCAACGATAAATTTTTTGAGCACCAAATTGTGCCCGGTCAAACGGTTTTTTCCTTGGCCCGATTTTACGGCGTGTCGATGGATGTACTGCGATTCTATAATCCCAGTTTGAACTTTAATGCCGTAGCGATTGGGCAAAAGGTAAAAGTACCCATTCCTAATCGAGCCATTATTCGCTACAAACCAGCCAAGTTCAATCCGAAATTGTATGCGCCAGTTTTTTATCGCATCAAACCCGGCGATAATTTGTTTCGCATCAGCCGGGTTTACTTTAAAATGCCGGAAGATACGATCATTGCGCGGGCAAAACTGGGTAATAGTAAGCTTCAACCCGGGCGTTTGTTGCGCATTGGTTGGCTTAAATTGGGCGGTATCCCCGCTGGCGAGCAAGTCATAGTCCCGGTTCCCCCTACCCTCAAAAAGTTGGTAAACTTAAAAAAAACCTTTGACGATTACAAAGTCAAGAAAAAAGAGGTGCGCCATCAGGGGGTAGCGATTTGGGAAAAAGAAGCGCCAGGTTCGCGCAATTATTTTGCCTTACATGAATCAGCGCCTTTGCGCTCGATCATCGAGTTGTACAATCCGGTGACCAAACGCACCGTGTATGCGGAAGTTCTGGGGCGCATCCCTCAAAACGCGTATCAAAACAGCAACTTAGCGGTGGTGCTTTCGCCACAAACTGCAAAAATGCTGGGCGCCAAGGATCCGCGTTTTTTCATTAAAGTCAAATATTACAAGTAATTCGCATTATAACCCGACAATATCATGGACGTTCACTACAACATTCTATCCACCATCGGCAACACGCCCCTGGTGCAACTGCACCGTACGGTGGAAGGCATTCCGGCAACGGTATTGATGAAAGTGGAAACTTTCAATCCTGGTCATTCCATCAAAGATCGGATGGCCCTCAAAATGCTGGAAGATGCCGAAAAACGCGGGGATATTCAACCCGGCGGCACCATTATTGAGTGTACTTCTGGTAACACTGGGATGGGTTTAGCCATTGCGGCGGCGGTAAAAGGCTACAAATGCATATTTACCACCAGCGATAAGCAGTCGAAGGAGAAAATGGATCTGCTACGGGCAGTAGGCGCCGAAGTGATCGTGTGCCCCACCAACGTTATGCCCGATGATCCGCGCTCCTACTATTCGGTAGCCGATCGTTTGAGCAAGGAAGTTCCCAATAGCTACTGGTGTAACCAATACGACAACCTGTCCAACCGTCAGGCGCATTACGAAAGCACTGGACCCGAGATTTGGAAACAAACCGAAGGAAAAGTCACCCATATTCTTACTGGCGTTGGCACTGGCGGCACTATTTCCGGCACTGGAAAGTACTTAAAGGAACAAAACCCAGATGTCAAAATTTGGGGCATCGATACTTATGGGTCGGTATTGAAAAAATACCACGAAACGCGCCAATTTGATAGCAATGAGATCTATCCCTACATCACCGAAGGGATTGGCGAAGACATCATCCCTAAAAACATCGATTTCGACATCATCGATCACTTGGAAAAAGTAACCGATAAAGATGGAGCGGTGATGGCGCGGCGTTTAGCGCGGGAGGAAGGCATTTTGCTCGGTTATTCTGCCGGATCAGCGGTGGCAGGATTGCACCAACTGAAACACCTGCTTTCGCCAGATGATATTGTGGTGGTTATCATCCACGATCATGGTAGCCGGTATGTAGGGAAAATCTACAACGACGACTGGATGCGCGAACGTGGTTTTCTGGATACTGAATTGCGGGTAAAGGACATCATCAGTCGCAAAAAAGACCAGTCGTTTTATGTGATCCAAAAAACCGACACCGTACGCAAGGCTTTTGATTTGATGAAATCGCACGATATTTCGCAATTGCCAGTAATGGATGAAGGGCAAGTGATTGGTGTAGTGACCGAAAACGCTGTACTAAGTTACTTGCTAGAAAATCCCATCAAACATGCGGATCAACCCATTTCAGCGGTGATGGGCGAGCCTTTACCAATGGTGGATGAGAACATGTCGTTTAGCCAATTGCGGAACTATATTGGCCGACAAATTCCGGCGGTGATTGCGCGCGATAAAGCGGGAATCCACCACATCATTACGCAGTACGATATTATTCAAGCTTATTAAAAGCGTCATCTTAGAGCAAGAACGCACTGCTACTTCAACTAAATAGCAGTGCGTTCTTTTAAAAATAGAGTATAATTTTAGCAACCCCAATGGAGTGGTTAAAAAAAATAGTCACAAATTATCACAATTTAAAGCACGAACTCCGTTCGTAAAGGGTGCACAAAGGTCAGTTTCTATCCTAATTTGTGAAAATTTGTGCAATTTGTGGCTGAAAATTTTTCCTCGTTCGCCGAAGGCGAGGTGCTAAACTTTCACAAAATAAGGTCATGAATTATCGAAATCTACTGCTTGCTTTTGGCTTAGGATTAGTGCTGTCTGCCTGTCAATCTGGTGGAACGGATGTAATTGACAACGACAACAACCCAAAAGGACTCTTCCCCATTGAGTCCGATTTTATGGATTTACAAGCGGAAGGCGGTTTCCCTAAAGATTCCTTGGTGGAGATCCACTACGACCATTTTTTCAAAAAAAGCAAGCGCTACCAGGTGGTACCATTGAATGCTTTACTGAAACCCTTGCTCGCCCAAGTCAAAGACACCTCAGGCCTCCGCATCAGCTTCGTATGCGTAGACGGGTACGCGCCCGACATGCCCCTGAGCAAGGTGCTCGCGCACGAGGGCTACGTTGCCATGCGCGACGCCGACTTACCTGCCGACAAAAATTGGGCGGATAGCTTGCGCAAAGTTTTTGAGCCGTTCTACCTCGTTTGGCAAAACATACCCAAGGAAGATGATACCTTCGCCTGGCCTTATGGTTTTTTTCAGATCAAAATCACCACTTTTGCTGATGCATTTGGCGCTGCCTATCCCAAGGGGAATCGCGCTGCGCAGAAAGGGTTTGCTGTTTTTCAGCTCCATTGTATGAAATGTCATGGCGTCAATAAAATTGGCGGGGTGATGGGGCCGGAATTCAACTATCCTAAAAACATTACGGAGTATTGGAAAAAAGAGGACATCTGGCAGTTTATCCAAAATCCGCAATCGTATCGGTATAGCAGTAAAATGCCGGCGCAGGTGTTGAAACGCGAGGAGTTTGAGCGGATTTATACGTATTTATCGTATATGAAAAAGCAGAAATAATTCGCAATTAAATTGTTTTTAATTTCTCGACAATACTATTTCAATTTTATAACCCCTGACAAGTCGCGATGAATCGCGTCTCTACACATCCAAATACCGCTTATTCAACCCCTCATACGCATCAATCCGTCGATCGCGGAAAAATGGCCAAATGCGGCGTACTGCTTCCGTGCGCGCTTTGCTCACCTCTACCACTACCGATTGCTCCTCATGTATCGCGCCAGTGAACAACAATTCGCCTTGCGGACCAGCTACAAAACTTTGTCCCCAAAACTGGATGCCATTGGTTACACCCGTCCAATCTGGTTCATGCCCTGTCCGGTTTACCGTGATAACCGGAAGACCATTGGCCACCGCATGGCCACGTTGGATGGTTTGCCAAGCGCCAAATTGCCGGTCTTTTTCTTCTTGAGTATCTGTTGATTCCCAACCGATAGCTGTAGGGTAAATGAGCATTTCCGCACCTTTGAGTGCCATCAAACGCGCTGCTTCGGGATACCATTGATCCCAACAAACCAGTACGCCCAATTTGCCTACCGAAGTAGCGATGGGTTCAAAACCTAGATCCCCCGGCGTGAAATAGAACTTTTCGTAGTAAGCTGGATCGTCGGGGATGTGCATTTTGCGGTATTTACCGGCTACTGTACCGTCTTTATCGAACACTACCGCGGTATTGTGATAGATACCTGGCGCGCGTTTTTCAAACAGAGAAGTTACCAATACCACCCCATACGTTTGCGCCGCTGCGCGAAACGCCTCTGAGGTCGGCCCCGGAATGAGTTCCGCCAGATCAAATAAGTCGGTTTCCTCCGCCTGACAAAAATAGATGCCCGCATGGAGTTCTTGAAGCACGACCAATTCCGCGCCTTGTTCAGCACAGCTTTTTATGCCCGCAATGCTTTTGGCAATATTGGCTGCTTTATCTGTTGAGCAGGTTTGTTGTACCAGACCGATTTTCATAGGGATGTTATTTTAAAATGAGACAACGCCTTCCGGGTATTGCATCGTAATACAGTGTAACGAGCCATGTTGTTCGATCAGCGCCCGACAATTGATACCGATCACTTCGCGATCAGGGAAAACCGCAACTAATATTTTTAATGCCTCCGCATCTTGCGGCAATTCATAAGTAGGTACCAAAACGGCCCCATTGATGATCAAAAAATTGGCGTAAGTAGCCGGTAAACGCTCCCCTTCCGCGCTGTAAACCGCATCGGCCATAGGTAAGGGTATCAGTTGATATGTATCGCCGTTGAGTTGGCGAAAGGTTTTCAACTCTTGCTCCATTGCGAATAATGCCGCAAAATGTTCATCATCTGGATCGGTACACTGTACATAAGCAATGGTATGTGGATCGCAAAAACGCGCCAGGGTGTCGATGTGCGAGTCGGTATCATCGCCCGCCAGATAGCCGTGGTTGAGCCACAACACTTGCTGTAAGCAAAACAAAGATTTTAGAGTTGCTTCGATTTCTGCTTTATTCAAATGCGGATTGCGATTGGATGAAAGCAAGCATTCCGCGGTTGTCAGCAGGGTCCCTAACCCATCGCTTTCAATGCCTCCGCCTTCGAGCGCGAGCCCGCCTGCACGTAGGGGCGCCTGAAAAACGCCCTTTTGGTGTAGTTTGCCGGTAATGAGGTTATCCAAATTAGCTGGAAATTTTAAGCCCCAGCCATTGAAGACAAAATCCAGGATCAGCGGTTTTCCCGACTCAAATACGGTGATTCCGCCATGATCTCGCGCCCAAGTGTCGTTGGAAGGCAGTTCCACAAAATGAATCTGTTCGCGTTGTTGCGCCGAAAAGTACGCTTGCGTGGTATCCCGGTTTTCGCAAACCACCACTACCCTCTCGAACCGCGCCACTGCGCTGATGCATTCCACAAAACAAGGAATCACCACGTCCAACATCGGCGCCCAATCGCTTTGGCTATGCGGAAAAGTAAATTGTACTGCACTTTGGGGTTCCCATTCGGCGGGTAGCCTGCGGTTGGTCATTGCTTAATTTTTGCCCAAAAGTAAAGAATATTGGGTTTTCGATCGGAATTAGATGAAGTTTTGCGGATTATTTTTTGGTTTTAATTAATTAGATTTTTTTGTCTGAGTAAAATCTATGTTTATAATAAAAGATTTAAATCTGTAAATTTGCTCTATTATGGCAAGAGATCGATATCACAAGGCAGTTAGAATTGCGCTCGAAAAAGAAGGCTGGCTAATCACCCATGATCCTCTAGTCTTTTCAGTTGGCGAAGTAGACATGGAAGTTGACTTAGGCGCTGAGACTGTTTTGGGTGCTGAGAGGAATAACCAAAAAATTGCAATTGAGATTAAGTCATTCATTGATGACTCACCAGTTTCAGCTTTTCACAAGGCACGAGGACAATATGAAAATTATTTATTAGGCTTACAGCTTTTTGAGCCTGATAGGGTTTTATTTCTTGCTGTTCCTAAATTGATCTATGATACTTTTTTTCAAAGACCTTTCATTAAGTTGATTACTTCAACTAAAAACTTTAATTTTATTGTTTATGATCCTATTTCAGAAAAAATCGTACAATGGATACCATAAATAGATTTGAAAAAGCCATTCTTGAGTTATTAGAGCCTTATGCTACTCAAAAGATCCTAAACAAGGGTCTAGAAAAACAGCTCATCGCTGATTTAGAAAGGCATCGCTATCAAGTCATCATTCAGGGCTGGGAAGATGGCAAGAAATTTGTCGATTCAACCTTGTTGCATCTGGAAATAAAAAACAATAAAATTTGGATCCAACAAAACTGGACAGAGATGCAAATTGCTGAGGAACTGGTAAAGAAAGGTATACCTGCAGATCAAATTGTACTTGGTTTCTTGCCTGAATACATGCGCGAAGATTCCGCTTATGCTGTTGCCTAATTTCTATTTTCTATTAATCCGTGTCCAATCCATTCAATCCGTGTTCTTAAAAATCTAACAGCCGGAGGCGAAACAATCCTTGTTCCATCCTCAGCCGAAGGCGAAATCAAATCAGTGCCCCATCCGTTAAATCCGTGTTCCTATAATCTCCTCCAACCGAAGGCACAAAAAATCCAGAAAATGGAAAAATGGCTAAACCTTTACGGCAGATTCCCGTAAAGAGAAAGAAGTGCAGACCTAATTTGTAGAACGCTAACATATTTACGCCATGACAATCGCCTCGCAAAGTAACACCCTAAGCAACATCAGCTACATTTTCATCAAAACCGCCAAAAGATTGGTGCGCATCGACCTTGAAAATCTCCTATACGTAGAGACCATCGGCGATTATGTGCTTTTTAAAACTGTCGATGATCAATACATCGTGCATTCTTCGCTTAAAAACATCGTATCCAAGCTCAATCATCCATACTTTTTGAAGGTACACCGCTCGTTTATTGTCAATGTGAGCAAGATCTTTGACATCGAAGAAAACACCTTGGTGATTGAGAAAAAAGTAATTCCTATTTCAAGGGCCAATCGCCCGTATTTGATGCAAAAGATCAATTTGATATAGCGAAATTACTCTTAAGTATTTGATTCACATCTTATTGTAGCTTAAAAAGGGGTCGTATTTCTGAATGTTCGGGAGTTTACATGGAAACATAAAGGACGTTGGCGAAAGTTCAAAGCCAGGTACAATATTTCAATGCAGTAATGCCCGTCGTTCAGAAATACACAGGCCACCTTTTTGTTCAATTTACTGTGCCTGTCGTTTAAAACTACAAAATATAAAATTCTGAGTGGTATCGAATGGCGTAGTGTGGTCTTCCGTTACGCAGCGAATCTTATCAAATCCATTTTTGAGTTCTGATGTTAAAGTCACCTCGTTGTATTGTTTTATATCTAGTCCGCTACATTTTTTAGGTCCATTCTCCGAAAATGTACCAACCGTCAAATAACCATTTACAAATTTCCTGGCAGTATCCATGTATTTAGAAATTTGTTGCGAAGTTGTCAAAAAATGAAATGTTGCTCGGTCGTGCCAAACGTCAAAGGTTGTTTTTGGCTCAAATTCGGTTATGTCGCTAACAACCCAATTGATTTTGTCAGCTTTGTTGCCAAGTCTTTTTTGGGCTTTTTCAAGTGCTTTTGCCGAAATGTCCAACACTGTAACGTTTTCAAATCCTGCCTCGACTAAATAGTCAACAAGTTTGCTGTCTCCTCCTCCAATATCTATAATACTAGCTGTTTTATTTATCGAGAACGAGTTGATAAAGTCAAGTGACGTTTTCGGGGTCTCTTGCGTCCAACTCATTTGTTCTGATGTTTTAGTTTCGTAGACTGTTTCCCAGTGGTTTTTTCTTTCTATGCTCATTCGTTTTAAATTATAAAAACTTTATTATCAATAATTTGATCAAAATAATTAGCACTAACATCGTACTCTCCACCTCCATTCTATTTCTTCATACACCCATTTGATTCAGACTCTTATTGTTTTCCGCCCGTTTGGCCTTATCCCACACCACCGATTGGTTGCCACGCCAGTACTTGACAAAACCCAGGTACACGCAGACATTCATCATGGTAAAGTAAAAAGGCACACTAAAACCTTTGATTTTCAAAGGCTTATTGCGGGTAAGGTAACCGATGTAGGCCACTAAGTAAAACAAAACCTGTCCGATCAACAGCAACTGATAAAAACTGCTATCGATAGCCAAAATACCATTGACAATCAGCAAAATCGGCAAGGTAAGCGGCGCTAATGTCCAACGCAATACCCGGTGCGACACATATTGAAACGTGAGCATGCCATACTTAAATGGATTGAATAAAGCCCGCAAACGCCACATCGCCTGGAAAGCGCCAGCGCAAATACGAATCTTGCGTTTGATCTCCTCGCCTACGTCTGCCGAAGCCTGCTCGATGGCGTACGCATCGGGAGCGTACGCCACACGGTAGCCTTTTTGTGCTATGCGCAGGGTTTGAAAAAAATCCTCAATTATTGTATCAGTAGGTATGACCTCAAATAAATCGGTGCGGATGGCAAAAAGCTCGCCGGCTGCGCCAACAACGGTTCCCAGTTCGGTATCTTTTTTCTTTAGCCAAGATTCGTATTGCCAGTATAGTCCTTCACCGGCCGCGCTGGCGGTGTCTTTGGTGTCGCTCCAGACGCGTTTTTCACCGGCAACCGCACCAACACTGGGATCGGCAAAATGCTTGACCAAATTGCGTGCCGCCGCCGCATTTAAAAAAGTGTTGGCATCCGAATTGATGGTGATCGGCGATGTCACCAAAGGCATGGCGCGTTGTACAGCGGCGATTTTGCCCCTCCTCTCTGGCTCAAACAAATGCTGGATCTCCGGATATTGCTCAATGATGGCGCCAGTGTTATCCGTAGAGCCATCAGTGATGAACAATAGCTTGAGTTTGTCCTTGGGGTAATCCAAAGCCAGCGTGTTGTCTATCTTCTGGGCAATAATGTCTGCTTCATTATAAGCGGCAATCAAAACAGTTACTTCCGGTAGATCCTCAGGAGCATATGGGGCCGGTACGGGGTGTGCGCCGCGAATTTTGACCAACAGCCACATCACCAAGCCGTAACCCAGGTAAGCGTAAAATAAAATGCCGAAAGACAACCAGAAAAGCAGCGTCATGGTGATTTTTTTCCAAAAATAACCCAATTCACGGAGTAGAGGCGATTATTTAGGTAATTGGCGTTATCTAGGCGGAATTTGGAAAAAAAACTCAGATTTAATTTTTGACAAGTGATGAGCCATTAAAAATTGGTGGCATTCAATGCGGAGATTTGTCATGTCTCTTTATCAAAAAGAAAAAATCAAAACCGTTTTTAAACATACCAAGCATCCACCAAAAATCGAAGAAATTCTACCAAAAACCGAAGAAAACCTTTATTTGGACTGAATCTAAAAAAAAAAAAAAACTTCAATCACCTTTTAGCTGATTATTCCGTATTTAGATGCATTGTTAAAATAAAAACATCCTTTTTAACTGTATATATTGAGTCTATTGGTTTTCTCTGTTTAATTATAAAGAATGTAACAACGCTGATAAATAAATCTTTTCTCAATGAAAAACATACTCTTGGTTTCTGTGGAGACATGGGACTCTATGGCTGAAATCCCGTTTATGCTAAAAAGTGGGGGGTGCTCCACTGTTGACGTACTTTGTCCTCCGGAAGCCTGGCTAAATGCCAATCGGTATTTTGACAAATGGATTGCGGTAAAAACAGATCCCACGGAAGTACAACAACAACTCATCGATATTGCTTCGGATCCACAAAGCCCATATGAAAAAATTATACTGTTAGATGATAAAGTCATTAAAATTATGACTGAATGCGAACTCACCATTGAGCAATTTGTCAAAATCATGCCCTTAAGCAAACCAGAAAACCGCGAAATGTTGGCATCCAAATCTGGTTTTTCAAATATTTGTGAAAAATATAACATTGCCACACCTCGCTATGTCGTATACCAAAAAAACATCCCCCTAGCCGATCAAGTACGCGAACTACATTTTCCACTGATCTTGAAGGAAGACCTAAGCTGGGGTGGCGGCGGAATCAACCTCTGCAATGACTGGGCTGAGTTTGTAGACGCCATGGATCACAAGGTCAACGTCAAACACAATTTGTTGATCCAAGAATACATCATCGGGATCGATATTGGAGTAGAAGCCTTATATTGCAACGGGCAGTTGGTCACTTATAATGCTTCAGAAGTCCTTGCTTATTTCGACAATAAGTTTACCTTTACCTGCCGACGGAAATACTACCGCGATCCGCGTATTGAAAGTTTGTTGGAGGAGTTGGGACAAAACCTAGGATTGTTGTGTTTTGCCAGTATTTCCTACATATACCATCCTGGTCGTGACATTTACTACCTCATTGAAGCAGATACCCGAACCAACATGTGGATGCCCGCGAGTCGATTTACCGGATTTGATTTTGCTGAAGGCATTCAGCGTATTTTAGCGAATTGGCCAAATTCAATCCCTAAAAACACCACGTTACCTGACAAAACTGTAGAAGTAGCTTTATTTTACCGCGATTTGCGGCGCTGTTTCAAAAAAAAGGATTGGATTGGTTTCTTACAATGGGCAGTCAATTACAAAGGGTATTGGCGATTCATCCCTTGGTATGATCCCACTTTATTTAAACACATGCTGATCAAGATTTTGAACGATGCTGTGAATAAAATCCATCCCATACAGAAATCGATCATCAGAAAAAATTTAGGACTCATTCCGCGCGGTACCGTTGTAGATGGTGCATTTCAAAACACTTAGAGCTAGCTTTCCTGATTATTTTTGCAACAAAAAATGGCGTGAGCCGTAGGCAAGAAGAACAGCAATTGGAACCGTTCCTTAGTGTCGATCCCACTGCTGGTGAAGTTATGTATGCTTGTGTTTGGGTTTTAGAGCTTGTTCAGGTTTTGAATTCTGGGCTCCATGAGGCAAATTTCATTTCGGACTTCGTTAAAATTTTCGCCGTATCGCCCACATACGGCTGCAAATTTTGCCTCGTCTGAAATAAAATTTGCTCTCCTTCGCCTCAGATTCAAAATCTGAATAAGCTCTTAGATTTCCGTTGTTTAGTCGTATACAAACCAAAAAACCATGACGCCTAAGTTAATTTGGATTTTTACACTGATGTTTTTGGTGCAATCGGCGAAAGCACAAATATTCCCTACCGATTCGTTACTGACAAAAGTTTTGGCTGGCGATAGTCTGCTTCCTCGTTTGATTGATTCTGCTATAGTACACTCTCCGATTTTAAAAAGAATTGCCAGTAGCATTGGCGTAGCGGAAGAGAATGAAAAAATCGCCAAAAAAGCGATCTTCAGCGGTGTTTCGTTTACCTCCACCTACGTATACGGAACAACCGGAAATTTCACCAATTCCGCGGGTTCAGGTGCCTCGGCCGCTTCATTTAACTTCAACACGGTGCAAACCAGTTTTTACAACCTGGGCGTCAATTTCCAGATGCCCCTAACCAACATCATCAACCGCAAAAACCTCTTGAAGCTCAATGAGTATCAAGTAAAAATTGCCGAGGCCGAAAAAGACAATGCCAAGTTGTATATCCGCCAGGAAACAATCAGGAGTTACATGCAGTTTAAGTTGGCACAAAAAAAAGTAATGCTGGGCAACCAAAACAAAATCAGTGCCTACATCAATTTTCAGATGGCGGAAAATGAGTTTTCCAAAGGTGGGGTTACAATCGACGAATTTTCCAAGATTCAGGATATTTACAATAAATCGGTCTTGGAGTTTGAAGGCTACATCAATGAATTTCAGAACCTCTACTTGCAACTGGAAGCCCTTACTGGTACCACATTGTCCACTTTAATCGAACAATTTAAATGAGTCTCGTCCACCTCATTAAATTACTGCTCCGCAACTGGAAATCTTTGTTTTTTGTGCCCGTGCTCATGGCAGGTTCTATTTACTATTTAACCCGCAATGAAAAAAAAGAATACTCTACCGAAACGGTGATTTATACAGGTATTGCTTCGGGGTATTCGCTCAATGGCGCCAAGGTAGCCGACTTTTTTGCCACCAGCAACGCTTTTGATAACCTCCTTACCCTGATCAACTCGCGCGAAACCAAAGTAGAACTGGGCATCACCCTACTGGCACGTCACTTGATGCTGGAAAAACATGACCCGGCAGAACTTAGCTGGGGCGCTTATGAAGAAGTACACAAATTGATTCCCGATAGCCTGCGCAAGAAATTGGTGAAAGTGGATTTGCCGCTCACCATTGCCGCGATCACCGCCTATTTGGAAAGCAACGATGTCAACCTCATTTACCAAATCATCAATTCAGATCAAGAGTTTTATTCGGTCAAAGCCCTCAACTCGATTGAAACCCAGCGCATCAACCTCAGCGACTTGATCAAACTGTCTTACAAAAGCAGTGATGCCGCCATTTGTAAACATACGCTGGAGATGATCATCCAGATTTTCATCAAAAAACACCGCGATCTACGCGAAAGTCAGACCACCTCCGTAATCGCCTACTTTGAAGAACAAACCAAACTCGCTTACCAAAAATTGGATCGCGCCGAGTTGAGTTTTCTCGATTTTAACACCAGCAACGACATCATCAACTATTACGAGCAAACTAAAGCGGTAGCTGGTGAGAAGGAAAACCTCTACACCCAAAATCACTTGCTGGAGATGGATGAAAAAGCCCTGGAAAAAGGCTTGGGTACAATCAACGACAATATCAAAGGGCGGATTTATCAAACGCTGTATGGGGAAGACATTGTAAAGCAACGCGAAAAGCTTTCTGAGGTTTACAACAAAATTGCCTTTGCCGAACTCCTCGGCAAAGAAAACGGCGTAGATCAAAAACGCATACTTGATAGCCTCAAATTGGTGGCCATTGCGGTAGAAGGCGGCATCAAAGAAACCCTGGACAAACTTTACGTCAAGAGCAACACCCCAAACGGTATCCCTACCAAAAGCATCCTCGACGAGTGGATCAAAAAACCACCATCGCATTCGAACAAAGCAAAGCGCGGCTAACGGTGATGGACAAACGCAAAAAAGAATTCCAGGAAGAATACCGCAAGTTTGCGCCATTGGGTGCGATGTTGAAAAAAATTGAACGGCAAATATCAGTATCTGAACAAGAGTACCTTGAGTTGTTGCACGGCCTCAATCTGGCGCGCTTGATGCAGCAAAACAATCAATTAACCTCGCGTCTGAACATCGTCGATCCGCCGTTTTTACCCACCAAAGCCAATGCTTCGAAAAGAAAAGTCTTGGCCGCTGTTGGTTTTATGGCCGGTTTTATGATGGTGATGTCCATTATTTTGATTCATTTTTTGATCAACCAAACGCTGCAACAACCGGCCAGAGCGGTAAAAACTACCGGTGTAAAATTGTTTGGCGTGTACCCTCTACTCCACGAACGGGAGAATTTTATTGAAAAAGCCAATTTGCGTCTCACTCAGCAATTAGTCGGAAAACTCGACTTGAGCGTACGACCGGCCTTGGTCGGTATTTTTAGTATGCAAGTCAGCGAAGGCAAAACAACGATCATCGACATGTGGAAATCGCGACTCACGGAGTTGGGTGACACTGTGCATGTTCACGATTGGAATTTGCTCAATCCTTGGACGGGTATTCCGGCTGCTGATATTGTATTGGTGGAAATTCCGGCCATGGAAAAGCTGATTTTCACCCAAGAAACCATTCCTGCTTTTCAATTGACCATATTGGTATGCCGGGCGAACCGCGTTTGGACTACGCTCGACAAAGAATTCTTAGCGATGTTTTCGCGGATCACCAAATTGACCCCTTCACTGTTGCTCAACGGGGTGGAAGCTGATTTTGCCGAAGAATACATTGGCGAAGTGCCGAAAAAACGCAATTTCATCCGCGCAACCGTGAAACGTGTCCTCAAGTTTCAATTTGGCAACCGGAATGTGATTAGTAAAATCCGCATCCGGCGCAAAAAGAAATAAGGGCATATGGCAAGAACACCACGCATACAACCCAATATTGTCACCCCAGTACGCAGCTGGTGGCAGGAACTGTGGCTGATTCCGGCGTTGGTAATGGCTTTGGTGTTTGGCAAATTGATTGCGGGAAAAGGGTTTACTATTGCAGCTTTGCTATTCTTGATGCCGATGGTGGTCGCTTTTGTAATCATTGTTTTTCAACGACCCAAATTCGGATTTATCTTTTTTATTTTTTACTGTTTTGCCATACCTGGTTTGGGTAGACATGTTTCTGGGCCGCAGTTTGGATTAGGGCAAGACGGGTTATTGGTGTTGATTTCCATTGCTTTGTTGTTTCACCGCAGCGGCCATTACCGTTTTCAATACATCACCAACGATTTGATGGGTATGGCCTTGGCTTGGTGCGTGCTCACCATCATGCAGATCGTCAACCCTGAACGGCCCAGCATCACCGGCTGGTTTTATGAAATGCGTTCGGCTACGTTGTATTGGGTATTCGCCGTTCCCATTGCGTTAATGGTTTTTCGCAAAAAAACCGATCTTGATATGTTCATCAATATCGTCATTGGCTTATCTTTTTTAGGCGCAATGTATGGCCTAAAACAACAATTTCTGGGAACCGACGCTGCCGAAAACGCTTGGCTAGCCGCTGGCGCACACAAAACCCATATCTTATTTGGCAAGCTACGGGTGTTTTCATTTTACACCGAAGCTGGTCAATTTGGCGCTTCCCAAGCAGCTATCGGGAGCATGTGTATGATCTTAGTATTGGGTCCATACAGCATTATCCGGCGCTTAATATACGGCACTGCGGGTATGTTTCTACTTTATGGTTACTTGATTTCCGGTACGCGTGGCGCGCTCGCAGCGGTGGCAGGCGCGGGGCTAACTTATCTCCTACTTAGCAAACAAACCAAAATTCTGATACTCGGGGCGGTTATGGCTTTTTTCGCTTATGCTTTTTTGAAATATACCACCATTGGCAACACCAATGCCCAAATTGTTCGCCTCCGCACCTCCTTGGATCCCAACGACCCGTCGCTGATGGTGCGGCTGAACAACCAAAAAATCTTGCGCGATTACTTAATAAATCGACCTTTTGGAACCGGCGTAGGCACCATAGGCCAGTGGGGTACCAAATACAATGGCGATAAATTCATTTCCACCATTGCACCCGATAGTTTGTATGTCAAAATCTGGGCAATGTATGGCATTACTGGGTTCTGGATCTGGTTTGGCATCATGATGTACATTGCTGGAAAATCGGGCGCCATCATATGGAATACCCGTGATGAAGGCATGCGTTATAAGCTTATTGCCTTGAGTGCCAGCTCGAATGGCATCCTACTTTGCAGTTATGGCAACGAAGTGCTCAATCAAATGCCTTCGTCCACTATTTTGTACATCAGTTGGGCCATGATTTGGATGAGTACCAAATGGGATGATCCGCCAGCACCCATAAAAGTCATTGAAAATCCCGAGGAAGAAAGTAATCCCTATCAATCCATTTACGCATGAACCAACCACTCGTTTCCCTCATCACTGTCAACTACAACACCCCCGAGGTAACCGCTGATCTATTGCGTTCCCTTGCACTACTGGATTACCCGAATTGGGAAATAATCGTGGTTGATAATGCTTCGCCCCAGCATTCTTCAGCTTATCTAAAAAAGGAGTTTCCGTTTATCACCCATGTAAGTACGCCGGTCAATTTGGGTTTTGCGGGTGGCAACAATGTGGGGTTGCAATTTGCCACAGGAGAATACGCGTTTTTTATCAATAATGACACCGAAGTGACCCCAACGCTGGTTTCCACGATGGTAGCCTATATGCAAGCACACCCTGAATGTGGTGTAGCCTGCCCCAAAATCAAATATTTCCATACACCTGATACCATCCAATACGCCGGTGCCATTGGTTTGCACCCTTTGACCAGTCGCAGCAGCGATATCGGCTACCTAGCCAAAGACCTCGGACAATTCAACGATACCCGTCCCACCGATCTTCCCAATGGCGCGGCGATGATGATGCCCATGGCGCTAATCAAACAAGTGGGTGATATGAGCGAAATGTTTTTCCTCTACTATGAAGAGCTCGACTGGGCGGCGCGCTTCAAAAAAGCGGGTTATGCCACCCATTTTGTGGGTACCGCTGAGATTTACCACAAAGAATCGGTATCCACTGGAAAAAATTCGGCATTTAAAACCTTTTATCTGTATCGGAATCGACTTTTATACGTAAGAAGAAACTACCACGGCATCAAACGCTTGATTGCCAGCGCTTTTTTCATCTGCGTTTCTACCACCGTACACATAGCCAAACACATTGCTAAAGGCGAATTCGACCACGCCAATTCCATCTGGCGTGCGCTAATTTGGAACATGACGCATTCGGCTTTTCAAGAACCCATTCCAAATGCGGCAACTTTACAATCGCAATTGGTAGTGGATTGAGTTTTTTTTGAAAAACCCAATTACAAAATATAGAACTATGCTATCCACCATTGGCTTTATCTTTCAGCTTGTTATTCTTGGGTACCTCTGTATTCAGGTAGCGTATTTGCTGTTTTTTTCGATAGCAGGAAAATTGGCTCGCCCGCACGTGTTCGCGCCTGCCCGCGAACTGCGGCGCATTCGCATTTTCATTCCAGGGTATAAAGAAGATTCGGTAATTATTGCTACGGCCAAAGACGCCCTGAATCAAGATTACCCCCATGACCGTTACGAGGTGGTCATCATTGCCGACTCCTTTAGCGAAGAAACAATGGCCACTTTGCATGCCCTGCCTATCCGCGTGGTAGAAGTGAAATTTGAAAAAAGCACCAAGGGCAAAGCTTTGCAAAAAGCGGTGGAAGCTACCCAGGCAGACCCCGTAGACATTCTGCTCATTCTGGATGCCGACAACCATATGGCGCCTGGTTTTTTACATGCGGTCAACAATGCTTTTGAACAAGGGTATCGGGTAGTACAAGGTCACCGCACCGCCAAAGCATTTCAAACCCCTTTTGCCTTACTCGATGCCTGTACCGAAGAGATCAACAACCATATTTTTCGCCGGGGTCACAATGCCGTAGGGCTGCCTTCCGCCTTGATCGGTAGCGGCATGGCATTTGAGTGGCCTTTGTTTGTTAGTTTATTGCAAAACATTGGCGAAACCTCTGGTGAAGATAAAGAGATTGAATTTCGCATTGTCCGACAACGCATTCCGGTGGCTTTTCTGGATGGCCAATACGTGTACGATGAAAAAGTAGCCCACCAAGCGGTGTTTAGCAAGCAACGCAGCAGATGGTTGGCCACCCAAGTAGAGTTTTTTGAAAAATACTTTATCGAGGGCTGGTTTCAACTGTTTCGGGGCAATCTGGCTTTTTTCAATAAAGTATTTCAAACCTATTTGTTGCCCAGGGTTATGCTGGTGGCGGTTACCGGTCTCTGGTTTATCTGGACGCTACTTTTTGCGCAGTGGGGATTGCCTTCCGCGTTGATATTGTTGGCTTTATTGGCATTTTCACTGTTGCTGGGTATTCCAGCAAAATGGTACAACCGCCAGCTGTTGCAAGCATTTTTGCAAATTCCTGGCGCGCTTTTTTCCATGCTTAAAGCCATGTTACACATTGGAAAAGCCCGTAAAACTTTTATCCATACGCCACATGGCGAACAAGCAAAACCATAAGGAAATGCCTTGGAATTTGATTGCCCTACCAGCTTTATTGTGTTTGCTTTGGGGGGTCCGCAATGGCTTAAGAACCAAAAAAAAATCTGATGAACTCCGTTTCCGACGCTGAAAATTACGTACTCATCGCCCAGCAAGAATGGGCTTTGAACTTGGGCAGCAACGCCCGCAACCTCGCGGCTGAATTTAGCAAAAAACATCGGGTGATGTACGTCAACCCCGCGATGGACATCAAATCTATCTACAAGCAAATCGGCACCAAACATGGCAAAGAGCGTTTAAGAATGGCGCTTGGACTGGGTCAAAATACCATTCAAGCCGGTGAAAACTTGTGGGTGCACACCCCAGCCACGCTCAATTTGTCAATCAACTGGCTGCGCAACCGTACGCTGTACAATATCCTTAACCGCCGCAATGCCCGCGGTTTTTTCAAAAGCATTCGCCGCATTTTAGAGCGATTGAACTGGGCAGAGAAAAAAACGATTGTTTTCAACGACAGTCAGATGTTCAATGCCTTGTACACCAAAACGTACTTGCAACCGCTGCTTAGTTTTTACTATATCCGCGACAACCTCATCGAACATCCTTATTTCAAATACCACGGTAGTGTAGTTGAACCGCAAGCCATCGCTACCATGGACGCCATTTTTGCCAATTCCGCTTATTTAGCCGATTATGGCCGGCATTACAATCCGCGGAGTTTGGACATTGGCCAGGGTTGTGAATTGGACATGTACGATGCCGAGAGAAATTACCCCATCCCTGCCGATATAGAATCCATTCCGCATCCGCGTTTGGGCTACATTGGTTTTTTGACCGGCGAACGCTTGGACATCCAACTCTTGGAAGACCTGGCGGATGAAAAACCCGATTGGTCTTGGGTGTTGATCGGCCCTGAAGAAACAATGTTTCAGCAAAGTAAATTGCACGGCAAACCCAATGTGTACTTCCTGGGCGCGCGCAAACCCGATACGCTGCCCACTTACATACAGCACCTAGATGTCTGCTTGAATCCCCAATCGGTCAATGCTTTAACCGTAGGCAATTACCCGCGCAAAATTGACGAGTACCTCGCTATGGGCAAACCAACCGTGGCTACCGACACTCCAGCCATGCAGATGTTTTTGCCCCACGTGCACCTGGCCGTGGGCGTACCTGCGTACGTGGAAGCCATTGAAAAAGCGCTGCAACCTTTGTCTGCTACCGATCGACAAGCGGGCATTGATTGCGCTAAAAGCCATACTTGGGAAGCCTGTGTGGATAAAATCTACGCTACCCAAGCAGAATTGCTGAAAGAAAGAAATACGACCGTTTCCCAAACCATTGCCACCACCTGATCCAGTATCCCATGAGTACGCCACAAAAAACGCTGTTGATTGAAGCCCAACGATTGTTTCGCCCCCAAAAACATGGGATGGACGTTGTTGCCCTGGAATTATTGAATCGCTTAGCCAAAGTAGAAACGGTTTTTAATTTTGAAGTTTTGATCAAGGCCGACGAAGACGAATGCCTTGAATCGAGCCAGCAGTTGGCGGTCACTACGCTACCTTCAGCTTTTTATCCGGTATGGGAACAATGGATTTTGCCGCGTTACGCCGCACAATTTCCCGAGCGGTGGCTGCATTGCACCGGCAATACTGCGCCGATTTGGAGCAAAAACTCATTGGTGGTCACCATCCACGATTTGATTTTTTTAGAAGAAAATTATTTGCTCAAAAAAGATGGGGGCAGTTTGTACCAGCGTTTTGGCAATGTGTACCGCAGCCTAGTGGTCCCCATTGTAGCCAAACGAGCAAAACACATCATTACCGTTTCCGAGTTTCAGCGGCAATTGATCATTAAACGTTTGAAATTAGCGCCAGAAAAAGTTTCCGTGGTTTACAATGGCGCCGACGAGCGTTTTTTCAATATTGCAGCTCCTAATCAAATTGCCGCTGTGGGCAAAAAGTACGGCATTGAAAATTTTCCTTATTTCTTTTTTATAGCCAATACCGAGCCGCGTAAAAATACTGATGGTGTGTTGCGGGCCTTTGCCCTTTTTTGCCAGCAATATCCGCAGTACAATCACCGCTTGGTGATCAAAGGATTGAGCGTGGAGCAATTGCAAAAAAAGATTCAAGCCTGTGGCGCTACTGCTGCAGCCAGCCGAATTCACCGGGTAGGATACATCGACTATGCTGACTTACCGCTCATTTATCAAGGAGCGGCAATGTTGTGGTTTCCATCATTTTTGGAAGGATTTGGACTGCCAATTGTTGAAGCTATGGCGGGCGACACCCCAGTAATTACTTCGCAAGCCAGCGTAATGCCCGAAATTGCCGGGGATGCCGCCTTGTACATCAACCCGCATCAACCCGAAATGCTGGTTCCTGCTGCGGTGAGATTGCTGGAAGATGATGTTTTGCGCAAAGATTTAATCGAAAAAGGAAAGGAAAGGGCAAAACAATTTACTTGGGCAAATTCTGTAAAGACTTTGCTGGCCACATATGAGAATTTGCTAAAGTAAAAACTTTCGATAATTGCTCGAATCATAGTTTTACATATTACGTTTACTAAACTTTCGAAAGTTTAGTAAACGTAATACTTAAACTAATGATTATCAAAAATTAAGACTTCGCCACACCCTCCCAGTTCTTTGTCTCAAAATTATAATGCTTAATAATCCGCGCTGGATTCCCAACTGCTACACTAAAAGGCGGTATATCTTTAGTAACTACCGCCCCTCCAGCTACTACGCTATGCTTCCCGATGGTAACTCCGGCCGTGATCACCGCATTCGCGCCAATCCAGCAGTCGTCTTCCACGGTAATGGTGGCAGTAGTGACCGGTTGTTGATAAATGGGGATGTCGATATCGGTGTACACATGGTTAAGTCCGCTCAAGACGATGTTTTGGGCAAGGATCACATTGTTGCCAATAAAAACCGGTCCGATCACTACGTTACCAATCCCAATTCTTGTATTACTGCCAATATGTACCCCTCCTACTCCATTGTTGACCGTTGCAAAGTCTTCCACGGTGCTGTAATCGCCAATTTCAAATGGTTGAAAAGGCAACACATCCATGCGCGTACGACTACAAATCTTAACGCCCTTACCTCGCTTGTGGAAAAAAGGATTGACCCACCATTTCACCCAAGCACGCGGCCGGGCTTGATGGGAGGGTATCAGCGCCCAATGCACCAATTTTTTTAAAGTGGGGTTGTTTTTTATGGTTTGCACTATAGACATGGCCATTATCTTTTAAAAAGGTATTTTTTTACCCGCATGATCAAGGCGTTTTTCAAACCACCGTCAAGCTGGATGCGGCGGTCGCTAGTCCATACACGGGCATCAGCACTAGGGATAGAGCGGATTTTACCGCCAGCATTCATCAAGCGCAAGGCCATCATGCCGTCTTCGGTAGCATTTTCCTCCACTACGCCGGCAGCTCCGCGAAAAGTACGTTGCGTTTCAATGTCGTATCCATTGAGATCAATGCCCATTTGGCGAACAAAACCACAATTAAAACCCAGTACATTTAAAAAAGGCTGCGTTTGTTCCTTGCGTTTTTTGATCACCGCGCTCATCATTTCATAGAGCGCATATTGCCAACGCGGGGTAGACGGGCCAGGTAAAAAAGCATAACTCCCGTGGACGCAGTAAACCGGTTCTTTTTCGCCATCGATCATGGTTTGCGCCATGGCAGTAATCCAACCTGGAGGGTAAAGCGTATCACTGTCGCCAGTTAAGATGTATTTGCCTCGTGCATTGTGCAAGCCGCAGGTGCGCGCGTGCCCAACCCCCTGTTTGGTTTCAAGCAGTGTTTTTACCCCTAAGCCATTCAACAAAGCGGAGGTGCCATCGGTAGAATTGTTGTCAACTACTATAAATTCGATTGGTAACTGCGTATTGGTATTGGCCAAGGACCATAGGGTATGCAATATGCCCTCTTCCTCGTTCCAGGCCGGAATGACTACGCTGACAATGGGATTGGGATGCGCCAATCGCGCTAGTTTTTGTTTGAGTTCCGCTACTTTATCCGGCGTATACTCGGCAATACGCAAGGGTTGACTAAGAATCTGTTTCACCCAGCGAGGCAGTAAAAAATCGCTCATGGAAAATTTACATTTTCAGTAGTATATGAGTGTACTTGGATTTTTTATTCGCGCTACAAATTTTGACTCCCTACGCCGGCGAGCTAAAAATCCAAACACACTCTAAATGAAAACCACGTTAAATTTAACATTCCTTAGCCACAAATCTTTGGAATTTCGGTTTTTGGCATAAAAGTCCCCTTTTCCAGTAAAAACACAGCAATAACAGCTTGTGTGCAGCGATAAATCGAAAAAAAGTTTACAGTCTTTTCTTGTCCAAAAAAAGCTTTTTTTTCGCCAAAAAAAGTTTATTTTCGTCCGTTTTCCGAAAAATCAGATAAGTGTAGTTCAAACCCCATAACTTGAGTAAAATTTTTGCTAGCAATGAAAAAAAACAGTTACAGCATCCCTCTTTGGAAACGAACATTTGACATTATTGGCTCCTCTTTATTGATTTTGGCCCTCTCGCCTTTATTTATCGTTGTCGCCATTTTGATTAAATTGGAATCCAAAGGTCCGATCTTTTACTCCTCAAAACGAGCCGGACAAGGGTACAAGGTCTTTGATTTTTACAAGTTTCGCTCCATGCGCGTTGGCGCCGACTCAGCAGTGAAAAAACTGATGGAAAACAATCAGTATGCGGAAGGCCAACCCAACCTTTCCGAAGAATTCAAGGCGCACCTGATGGCCAAATCTTCGGCGCAATTGGTCAGCGACGACTCATTTGTTCAAGAAAGCGATTACTTGTTGAACAAAAAAGAAAAAGACAAAGGCTTGTTTTTCAAGATGAAAGACGATCCACGAATCACCCGAATAGGTAGATTTATAAGATCTTCTAGTATTGATGAACTTCCTCAGCTTTTTAACGTACTAAAGGGTGATATGTCGTTGGTGGGCAACCGTCCGCTCCCCTTGTATGAGGCGCAAAAATTAACTGCCGATACATATGCCATGCGTTTTTTAGCGCCGGCGGGGATTACCGGATTATGGCAGGTTGAAGGCCGCGGAAAAGCTGATCTTTCGGAGGAAGACCGCAAAATGTTAGATGTCGAATACGCAATGAATTACAATTTGTGGATGGACATCAAAATTCTGATAAAAACTCCGTTGGCAGCTATACAAAAAGTTAATGTTTAATTGTTTATAATTGTGGCGACAAAATAAAGAGCAAGTTTGGATTATCTTCGCTGTGAAATCCGGAAACTCTTAGTGCCTATTTTGACAGAAATCTACCTAATGATGAAACCAACGCTGTTAATTGTTGACGATAACGAGATGATGCGCACATTTCTGAGTTTTTACCTCGGAGATTTTTTTGAAGCTCATGAATTCAATAGCGCTGAAGATGCCCGAGATTGGCTTGGCGACGGGAACAAACCTGATTTGATTCTTGCTGATTTGCATATGCCCGGGCTTTCCGGTTTGGAGTTTTTGCATCTCCTAAAAAGCAGACCTGCTTGGAATCCGATCCCGGTTATCATGGTTTCTGGAGAAGAGAATACCGACGAAAAAATTAAGTGCTTAGAAGCTGGCGCAGCGGATTACATTGTTAAACCGTTCAACCCCAAAGAATTGGAATTGCGCATCAACAAATTGCTGAATATGAAGATTTCGCAATAAGCGCAAAACCTTAAGTTAAGAATTTCACAGACTGCTTTAATTATGCTGTTTTGAAGACAGCGCAAAGAAACGTTTGATGGCTAACCCGTCAAGCGTTTTTTTTTGCTTTAGAGTGTATTTGGATCTGAAAACAATAAATGTTATCCTTGTAGCAAGAAATAAAACCAAATATGAAGGATTCTTTTATCAAAATTCACCTAGCGCTTTTGATCGGCCTAATGCCTTTGGCCAGTCAAGCGCAACTCGATTTGCGATTAAATTACGTACTCGAGAAATTACCCAATGGTCTTACGGTCATTCTACACGAAGACCATACCACCCCAACCGTTACGGTCGACGTATGGTACCATGTCGGTTCCTCTTATGAAAAACCGGGGCGTACGGGTTTTGCCCACCTTTTTGAACACATCATGTTTGAAGGTTCGGGTAACGTAAAGGAAGGCGATTTTGATAACCTTTTGGAAGGTGTCGGTGGTAGCAACAACGGAAGTACCAACACCGATCGCACCAATTATTATGAAACGCTCCCCTCCAATGCCTTGGATGTGGCCTTGTTTTTGGAATCGGATCGAATGGGGTATTTGCTCAAGGACATGTCGCCCGGTAAAGTAGACGGACAGCGCGATGTGGTAAAAAATGAACGCCGTCAAAGCTATGAAAACCGCCCCTATGGTTTGGCATTCGAAAATATTGTGCGCGAATTGTACCCCGAAAATCACCCTTATCACTGGGATGTGATTGGATCTATGGCCGATTTAAGCGCCGCTTCTTACGAGGATGTAACCGATTTTTTCAAAAAATACTATGTGCCCAACAATGCCGTCTTGACGATAGCCGGCGATATTGACCCCAAAGCTACCTTGGAACGGGTAAAACACTGGTTCAACGAAATACCAGCTGGCGCGCCTGTTAATCGCCCCGTTGCGCCAAATTTCAGTCTTACCGAGGCAAAGTACCTCACCTTGGAAGACAATGTGCAGCTGCCGCGTTTGTATTTGGTATACAAAACGCCTACCGCAATGAATCCTGGCGATGCCGAAATGGACATCATTGCCAATATTTTAGCGTCTGGTAAAACCTCGCGTTTGTACCAAAAATTGGTCTACGAATTGGGCATTGCTCAAGATGTCAATGCCTTCCAAAATTCAATGGCACTCACCTCTAATTTCATCATCACCGTAACGGCGCGTCCTGGGCATTCTCTGCCAGAAATACTCAAAGTAGTTGACGCGGAAATCCAAAAATTAGAAAAAGAAGGGCCTACCAAACGCGAAATCGAAAAAGTTGTCAACCAGAATGAAGCCCGGGCTTTGCGCGAAGCACAATCCATTGAATCCAAAGCGGAATCACTGAATAATTACTATTACTACACTGGTAACCCTGATTACTTGAACGAGGATTTGGCCCGCTACCGCGCCATAGAAGTCAAAGACATTCAAGCCATTACCAGTCGCTATCTACAATCTAATCAACGTTTGTTGCTGAGCATTGTCCCTAAAACCAAAACCGACCTCGCCGTCGCCAAACCATAAACAACCATGAAACCATACCTAATACTGTTGTATATCGTACTTTTTTGTAGCGCCCTTGGCGCTCAACCTGCCGACCGTAGCAAGGCCCCCGTGGCGGGTCCGCCTAAGTCGCTCAAACTGCCTACGGTGCAATTCTTCAAATTGGCCAATGGGCTGCCCGTTTACTTGGTGCAACAATCCAATCTGCCTTTGATTCAGATCAATCTGGTTTTCAACGCCGGCAATATTTTCAATGCTCCCAACAAGCAGGGCTTAGCTAGCTTTACTGCCGAATTGATGGACGAAGGCGCCGGCGCCCGTGATGCGCTCCAACTAGCCGATGAAATCAATTTCCTAGGTATCAATTTAGGTGTAGGCGCAGGATTAGAGCAATTATCTTTCCGTTTATCAACCCCGGTTTCAAAGTTGAAAACCAGTTTAGGCTTGCTATCCGATATCTTGTTGCGTCCACGTTTTGACCCCAAGGAAGTGGAACGCAAACGCACCGAGTATTTGGTTCGTTTGGCACAAAACCATGATGAAAGTCGCTTTATTTCGAACGTCGGATTTTTGGAAGCGCTCTATGGCAAAGATCATCCGTATGCCCGTTCTTCTTTTCAAATTGAGGCAGCTTTAAGGGCGTTCAAAGTCACAGATTTACAAGCTTTTCAAAAAGAATACCTCACACCGGCCAATGGCTATATGATCATTGTAGGCGACTGGACCAAAGCTGCTGCTGAGCAGGAACTCAATCTATTGTTCAAAACCTGGACGGGTGGCACGCCCAAAACCGCTAAAATCAATGAACCCGCCAAAAAGCCAGGCTTGAACATCATCTTGGTAGACAAACCAGGCGCCGCACAAACGGAAATACGGTTTGGACAATTGGGCGTAAGCCGATCAACACCCGATTATTTCAACCTTGAAGTGATGAATACCATCCTGGGAAATTCCTTTACTTCACGGCTCAATACCAATTTACGCGAAAAAAACGGGTACTCTTATGGAGCAGGTTCAAGTTTTTTTGAACCTATTGGCCGCGGTTATTTTATAGCTAGCTCTTCGGTGCAAACCGATGTAACCGATAAGGCAGTAACTGAGTTTTTGAAAGAGTTGAACGATATCCGCACGGTAAGCGATGAGGAAGTCATCAAAGCCAAAAACTACCAAGCGCTAAGTTACCCTTCAGAATTTTCTTCCTTGGATGCTATCGCTGCTAAAATCAATGAGCAGATCATGTACAAGCTGCCCGCTGATTACCTCAATACTTATGTAGAAAAACTATTGCGAGTAGGTAAACCGGAGGTTGAAAAGGCTGCTAAAACTTACATCGACCCGCAAAACATGACTTTGTTCATGGTAGGCGATCGGGCAAAAATTGACGAAGGGTTAAAAGCCCTAAATCTGGGTAAAATCACCTATTTGACGATTGATCAGGTTTTGGGCACTGCGCCTAAAGTGGAAAATATTAGACCTTAGCATTTAGTATTAAAGCAAACTTGGCGTTTCCTTTTGTGCCAAGTTTGCTTTTTTAGGAATCTATGAAAAATCTATTTTGGCACTGTTTATTTCTCTGCTGGCTGCTGAATGCCTGCCAATCTCCTCCTGAAGCTACCCATTCCTCAAATGCTCCTTTAAATTCATCTCAAGAATATTTCTTATCAATTGCTTTTGGCGCAGAATATGGTGAAAACGAGACTCTTAAAAAGTGGCAAAAAGACATCAAAATCTACGTAACCGACACCACCCAAACGCTCCTTTTGCAAGAATTGGACCTCATCATCGCGGAACTCAACAACTTGATTGGAGAAATTCAATTGTATCGCGTAAATTCCCGCTCCGAATCCAATTTTATCGTCTATTTTGGCGATGCAGCTACCTATATGCGCGAGTATTCGCCCGAAGCTGCCCAATGGGTGCCTGATAATTTAGGTTTTTTTTGGGTTAACTGGGATGGAGAAGGCGTAATAACCAACGGTACGATGTACGTGGATTTGCAACGCACTCAAGCAATCAATTGTCGGCGGCATTTGTTGCGCGAAGAATTGACCCAAGCTTTGGGTTTGATGCAAGATTCTAAACAATATCCCAATAGTATTTTTCAACAAAATTGGACTTGTACCACGGCTTATGCGGATATTGATCGAGATTTGATTCAACAATTGTACCATCCAAAACTGCGCCCAGGTATGAACAAAAAAGAAGTGATCCACTTTTTCAACAAGAGATAGTATGAAACTCAAGCACAAATTCCCTGAACCTCTCGCTACCCGTTACAAAAAGTATTGGCCGGATTTCCTTACTGCCTATCAAACTTTGTATCCCCATGCATCTGAGGAAGCCCTTGTTGCTATCCTAGATATTTTGCAACAAGCCGACCAAGAACGTCCGCAAGCGTTAAAAGATCTGGATGTACAAAGAGAACAAAAAACCGATTGGTTTCAGGAACCGCACCATGTTGGCGTAATGCTGTATGTTGACTTGTTTTCTGGGAATTTGGCAGGTTTGATGACGCACATCGATTACCTCAAGGAATTGGGCATTACTTATCTGCACTTGATGCCTTTGTTGCAACCCCGACTTGGCCCCAACGACGGCGGTTATGCAGTGGCCAATTACCGGGAAGTCAATGCGCAATTGGGCACTATGGCCGAGTTGCGAGCACTGGCCGCACGCCTACACGAGGAGGGCATCATTTTGGTGATTGACTATGTTATGAACCACACCGCTAAAGAACATACCTGGGCACAAGCAGCATTGGCTGGCGATAAAAAATACCAGGATTACTATTTGCTTTATGACGATCGCACCCTGCCCGATGCTTATGAAAAAAACCTACCTGAAGTTTTTCCCGATTTTTCACCCGGCAATTTTACTTACCAACCCGAGATCAAAAAATGGGCTTGGACCACTTTTTACGATTTCCAGTGGGATCTAAACTACGCCAATCACAATGTTTTTGCGGCCATGCTGCAAGAAATGTTGTTTTTGGCCAATGCGGGTATTGATACCTTGCGTTTGGATGCCGTGCCGTTTTTATGGAAAAAAATGGGTACCAATTCGCAAAACCAACCTGAAGCGGTACTGATCATTGTTGCCCTCCGCGCTTTGATCCGCATGGTTGCCCCAGGGGTTTTGTTTAAATCGGAAGCCATCGTAGCGCCCGACGACATCATCAAATACCTGGGCAGCGACGGTTTTGAAGGCAAAGCTTGTGAAATCGGTTACAACGCAACGTTGATGAATCACCTCTGGCATGGTTTGGCCAGTGAAAACGCCCATTTGTTGCGCACCACCCTTTCGCGGTTACCAGCCATCCCCAAAGAAGCGACTTGGATCAACTACATCCGCTGTCATGACGATATTGGTTGGGGGATTTCCGATGCCAATGCCGAGGCGGTTGGACAAAACGGGAGGGCTACCCGCAATTTTTGTACCGATTTTTATGCCGGAGTTGTACCAGGTAGTTATTCCGAAGGGTATGTTTTTCAGCGCGACCGCCAAACGGGGGAAGCCCGTATTTCTGGCACGGCCGCCGCGCTCACCGGCTTGCAGCAAGCGCAAGTAGAGGCAGATCCCAATAAAATCAACTTGGCTCTAAAACGTTTGGAAATGATGAACGGGGTCATTTTCTTTATGCGCGGCATTCCTCTGATTTTTTCAGGCGACGAATTGGGGCAACTCAACTCATTTGACTACCTACTCGACCACGAAAAAGCGGGCGACAATCGCTGGGTGCATCGCCCAGCAATGAACTGGAAAAAAGCGGCTCAGCGCAAAATTGACGGTGCGCCAGAGCAAAAGATATTCGATTTCCACCTGCGTTACATTGAAAAACGGCGCAGTTCTAAGGCACTCCACGGCCGCTCCGACGACCGCGTCATCATGCCCGACAACGATCAGTTGTTTGTTTGCGAACGACAATTTGAAGGCGAACGGATGTTGTTGGTGGCCAATTTGAGTCGGCAAGTACAAAAAACCACGCTGGCTTCCTTACCTGCGGAATGGCGTTTTCAGCTTTTCCACGACGTGTTGACCGATACCCGACTGAGCTTTAACCAAGGCGCGTTGGTCATTCCGCCCTATGGTGTATATTGGTTACAAGCTTCTAAATCAAAAGCTAAAAACCCTAGTATCAAGGTCGTTCTCCAGCATGAAATTGGCGCCGAATTTGGCGATACAGTCTATTTCCTAGGCAGCATTGGCCCATTGGGCAATTGGGATTTATCGCGTGCAGTGATGGCTACTGCCTCACCCTACCCCACCTGGCGTGCCGAGATAGAGCTGCCTGTTGGCGAGTCTTATGTGTACAAGTGGGCGCGGGTGAGAAATGGTCGCATTGTGCAGTGGTCGGATGAAGAGTTTGTAGGATTGGCGGGGTTTGTGGGGTGAAATTGGAAACTTTTTTTGGATAAATTTTAAAAACCAACTAAATTTATTTGTCTAAAGAAAACCTTGAGATGTACATTAAGAAAATCAGCATAACCAACATTCGCTCGATAGATCACCTTGAGATAAAGTTTCTTAAGCCTGCAGGGTGGCATGTTATTATTGGCGATAACGGAAGTGGAAAATCGACTGTAATGCGCTGTATTTCAGCAGCATTGATAGGAATTCAAGAAATAAATTCAATCTTACCAGTTTGGGGAGAATGGCTAAGAAAAAATGAGAAAGAAGGCGAAATAATCCTTGAAAAAACCTTTGATCCAAAATTTGACCTTCAACTAACCCAGAAAACTATTGATAAGCAAACTAAATACAAAGACAAAGTAATATTTAGACTGCTTAGATTATATGAAGATCATGCAACCCTTGGAGGCGAACACTTGACTTGGCCCGATGATTTTGATCCTTTAAGCCATCATTCTGGGAAATTTTCTGCTGGTTTTGGCCCGTTTCGAAGATTTACCGGAGGGGATAATAAAAGAGATATGATTTTCAAATCTTCACCAAGAGCAGCCGCACATTTGACGGTTTTTGGAGAAGACATTGCCTTAACCGAAGCCCTAAATTGGTTAAAAGATTTGGACAGGCGGCGCTTGAAACAAAAAGAAAGCACCGGCAATTCAATGGCAAATGAACCTCAAAATGGTTTTCTCAATGAGGATGAAAAGATGTTTGAAAGTGTTAAATTATTCATCAACAAGAGTGGTCTTTTGCCCCATAATTCTTTTTTTGATAGCATTGATATTGATGGCGATGTAGTATTCAAAGACGGCAACAACAACCTGGTCAAAGTCACCGAAATGAGTGACGGCTATCGCTCTATCTTAAGTCTTGTTTTTGAGCTGATCCGACAATTGACAGTGTCCTATCCGATCGATAAAGTATTTGCCAACATTCGTTCCGACGCAAAAAAAATGGATATTCCCGTTCCTGGGGTTGTCTTGATTGATGAGGTAGATGCACATCTTCATCCCACTTGGCAAGCTAGAATTGGTGAATGGTTTACCCAGTTTTTTCCAAACATTCAATTTATTGTAACCACCCACAGCCCCTTAATTTGCAGAGCTTGTGAAAAGGGAACGATTTGGCGTTTGGCTGCCCCTGGAAGTGATTTTAAATCTGCAGAAATCAAGGGAATAGAAAAAGACCGCTTGGTATTTGGTAATATTTTAGATGCCTATGGCACAGAAGTATTTGGTCAATCTCCCGTAAGATCCAGTAGAACCGATGAGAAACTAGCTCGGTTGGGAAGACTAAATATGCTTTCCGCCTTTGGTAAAATAAATGAAGAAGAAGAAGAGGAAAGGATTCAATTGCAAAAAACCTTAACTACTGATGCTCCAATTAGTTGAAAAAGCTTTGGATAATTCTACAACAGAAGAATTATCAAAGCTCCAAGATAAAATCAACTCAAAAACTGAATTTTCTTTAAAAGTAAGAGCAGCTCAATCTTTATGGAAAAATAAAGGCGGTAAGAACGGTAAGGCTGCATTTAAAACGATTCAGGAAACGCTAACTTCGATGTGTGTTGCCGTAAAAATTTGTAATTACTGCGAGAGCAACGAAGCCACTGATATCGAACACATTCACCCTAAAGCGTTATTTCCTGAATTTACCTTCCAGTGGGAAAACTACATTTTGGCATGTAAGATCTGTAATATGACTTACAAAGCAGATAAATGCTTTGTATTAGACCCAGCAGGAAACATTTTGGAAACCCAAAGAAAAATTGAACCGCATCACAAAAAACTGGCATTTATTAATCCCAGATTAGAAAATCCCCATGATTTCTTATGGCTAAATTTAGAAACTGGAAAATTTGAACTCCAACCTGAACTAACCCCTGAAAAGAAACTTAAAGCCCTTAAAACCCTCGAAATTTTAGACTTAAACAATCGTGATAAACTTGTTGCAGGAAGAAAATCATCCGCAGTTCATTTTTTCGACATAATGGATAGACTTAGGAGGGTGACATTGGCTCAAACGAACGAAGAACTCAATGATGCATTAAACCCTTATTTGTCAATGGATATAGATTTCACAACCAACCTTGAAGTCATTAGAATTGAGGTGATTAATAGTGTAAAACAACTCATACTAAAACTCCCCCACCCTTCCGTTTGGCATTCAATTAAAACAATCGCCAGTAGAACCGATCCGAGGTGGGAAAGGATTTTTATCGTAATACCGGAAGCTCTTGATTGGTAAGTCGACTCATTTTTTTCCCGCATCTTTGCATACCTCCCGCAACTTTTCCTATTTTTCGGAAAACACCACCAGAGGGCAATGTTTCAATTTTTTTTGAATCATAAAAAAAGTTATTACCCGCAACCACTCTACCAATAAAATCACCAATGAAATTCATCCATACTTCTGATTGGCATTTAGGACAAAGGTTGCTCTTTAATGATCGACATGAAGAACAGACCCTTGCGCTTGATTGGCTGTACGCGCTGATCGTGCGCGAGGAAGTGGATGCCCTTTTGGTAGCCGGTGATATTTTTGACACCAGCAATCCGCCACACCCAGCCCGACGATTGTACTACAATTTCTTGACTCGACTGTTAGGCACTTCTTGTCGGTACATTATCATCACTGGCGGAAACCATGATTCACCGGGTATGCTCGAAGCCCCCAAAGAACTGCTCAAAAACCTGAACATCTTTGTGGTCGGCGCCGCTTCACCCGAACTTACCGATGATTTAATCCCCCTGCGCAATGGCCAAGGAGACCTCGAAGCGGTGATCGCCGCCATTCCTTTCCTGCGCGATCGCGATCTAAGTTTTAGTGTAGCCGGTGAAACGGCTTTGGGGCGCATAGAACGCATCCAAGAAGGCATTCAACAGTATTTTTGGCGCATGGGGGAAGCCGCAGCGGTTTATGCCGACGCTAAAGTCCCCATCATTGCCATGGGGCATTTGTACGCTTCGGGCGCACAAGCTTCTGGCAAACAAGACAATATCTACATCGGCAACACCGAAAATCTAAATGCTGCCGAATTACATCCTATATTTGATTATTTGGCGCTGGGGCATATCCATCGCCCACAATTGGTAGGCAACTTGGAACGCGTTCGGTATTCTGGCTCTTTGGTACCACTGAGTTTTAGCGAAACCAAAGACGACAAAGGCGTTTACTTGCTTGAATTTTCCCAAAAGGAATTACTATGCTGTAATTTTATTGACATTCCAGTTTTTCGGCGACTTAAAACCATTCAGGGTAGTTTGGCTGAGGTAGAAGAAAAAATTCGCCTTTTTGCGGATAAAGAAAGAGATGGCTTACGCCCTTGGCTGGAAATCATCGTCGACCTCGATCGTTTTGTTCCCAATTTGGATACCCACCTCAAAACGTTTACCGCCGAGATGGATCTCGAATTGTTAAAAATCAAAGTCAACCGCACTTATACCGCACTCGACGATCAAACCGATGTAGCAGAATTGGATGATTTAGCAGCGCTCGAGGTTTTTCAAAAAAAATGTCTGGCCAGCGGAAACGCCCCTGAAGACCAACCCGAGCTGGAACAAACCTTCCGGGAATTGCTGGATTGGGTGAGCGCCAATGCCACCGAAGAACTAGACCGCCCATGAAGATCCACAAACTAACCATCAAAAATCTCCACGCTTTGCGCCTTGATGCGGTGATCGATTTTTCGAGTCCGCCGTTGAGTAATGCTGGTCTTTTTGCCATAACAGGTGATACAGGCGCTGGCAAAAGCACCATTTTGGATGGCATCACCCTAGCATTGTATGGTAAGTTGCCCCGGGATAGCGCCTATCAAGAAATCATGTCGTACGGTGCAGTGGAAAGTTTGGCGGAGTTAGAGTTTGAAAATCAGGGCGTTCTCTTACGAGCAAAATGGAGCATTTATCGCGCTGGGAAAAAAATTGGTGGCAACATTCAAGGCCCTAAACGCGAACTAGCCCGCTGGGATGAGGAACAACAAGATTTTGTAGTCATTGCCGAAAAAAATCGCGAGGTCGATCAGGAAATCGAAAAACTCACCAGCTTGGATTACGAGCGGTTTCGACGTTCGGTTTTGCTCGCCCAAGGTGATTTTGCCGCTTTCCTTTTGGCCAATGAACGCGAGCGCAGCGAGTTATTGGAAAAAATTACCGGTTCGGAGATGTATACCGAGTTGTCAAAAGCGGCTTTTCAACGCAGTAAAAACGAAGAACAGCTGCTGCGCCAATTGCAGCAGCAACAATCGGCTTTGGCCATTTTGCCCGCTGCTGAACGGGAACAATTGGAATTAGAGCGAGAGCAAGCCCAATACGAAAGCAGTAAACTGGAGCAGCAATTGCAGCAATTACGGGGTTTGCAGCAAAAATTGACCTTCCGACAAACACTGGAACAACGCCGGGGGGAATTACAGCAAGAGCAAAATAAAATTGAGCAAGCCATAGCTGCTACCATTCGCGATCGGGCGCGATTGGAGTTGTTTGTTCAGATAAGGCCCTTGCAAGCCGATCTGTCGAGGTTAGACGAAGTGGTTGCGCAGGAAAAAAATGTGCAATCGGCCATCGAAACAATGACTCAGAGCTTGTCGCTGCAACGGGAGCAAGCAGAAACGCTGCGCATTTCCGAAAAAACCATTACGGATCAGCTGCTGCAACTACGACAGCAGCAAAAAGAAATGGAGCCGATTTTTGACCAAACCATCCAACTCGATGCACAACTGGCTGCACGATTGCCCAATCTCAATGCTAAAAAAGAAGAAGCCAATCAGCTGGAAACTTATTTGCGGGGTTTGCATAAAAAACTAACCCAACTGAACGAGGAATTACCAGCAATTCAGCAAAAATATACCACTAATACCCAATGGCTTGAACAACAAAAAGAATGGGCAACGCTCCCCACTTTATTGCCTGTTTTAGACCGTGATCTACAGCAACATACCGCTGATCGGCAACAATTTCAAGCCGGACAGGAACTACTAAAAAATACGACTGCACAACTTCAGAAACAAGAGCAACTGGCCGCCAGCTTAAAAGAACAATTGACCCAGCAGCAAGTAAAACGCGAGCAATTGGAACAAGCTTTCCGTGCTGCTCTGCCCGCTGGCTATCCCGCCGATCGGAATGAGTTGATTGCTGCCTTGTATAGCGATTTGGAGCAACTGCGGGTGCGGGAGACGCGTTTGCAGCAATTCAACGGACTCAGCAAGCAATACCAGCAATTACTCCTGGAATGGAACGAGCAAGAGGAACAACTGAACAGCTTGCGCTCAGCAGAAAACGTTTTGCAAAAAGAGCTACTCAATGCCGATGAAGCCTTGATTGAAAGCACTGCTGTTTTTGAATACAAACAAGCCATTTTTAACCAGCAACAACTGATCGCCAATTATGAGCAGGATCGCGCTGCCTTGCAACCCGGCGATCCTTGTCCGCTGTGTATGTCGACCGAGCATCCTTTTCATTTACACCCCGTTCAGCCTTACATCGATCAGGCCAAACTGGAATTTGAAAAAGCCCAAAAATACTACCAACACAGTCAAAAGCATTTCAATACTTTAGCGCACCAACTTCGCGACATCGTACTGCAAATCAATCAACTCGAACAACCCGCTGGTGGAAGATTGGGACTTGCCTATGCCAAAATCAAAGCTACCGAAGCGGAACTCAGCAAAATAACTGCCACAATCGCTCAATTCGATTTTTCGATTTCACAACCGGGACAAATTGAAGCGGCTCTGAGTGCCACCAATTTGGAGTTGGCCACCAAACAACAAGCCATTGAAACCCTGCGCAATTTATTGAATCAATCTCAGAAGTTAGACCTACAAATTCAGCAGCTAACTAAGCAAGAACAAACTGCCCAAAACGACTTGCAAGTAAGCCGCGAACGGGTCGTTTTTTTGACCGAACAATCCCAGCGACTAGAAAAGAGCTTGCTGGAATTGGAAAAAATATTGCGGCAAGAGTTTGATCGTTTGGGCTACGATTTTTTACCTGAAGCTGCCGCCAATCAACGCCAAGAGATCGAAAAATTCCTTAGGCTATACCTTGCGGAACAAGCGTTGGAAGTAGCGCTTTCACGTCAGCTGGAAGCATATTTACAAGATAAAGAACAGACCGAAGCGCAATACCGCAGTCGTCGACCCGATTTGGAATCCCTAAAACAAGTAATCACCAGCGAAGAGAGCGAGTTAGCAGAGGTTCGTGCCGTCAGAATTAAGCTCCTTAATGATCGCGATCCCTTGAGAGAAAGGGCATTATTGGCCGAGCAATTGGAAGGATTGCGGCAAAAAATGCAGGATAGTAGGCAAGAAAGAGAACTAAAAGAAAAAAACATCCTGGTGCTTCATACTGAATTAGAGGGGCAACAACAGCAATTGCTTCAAGGTGAAAAAATGCGGCAAAACTTAACCGCAACCCTGCTCGCTGCTGCCGGCCAATACCAGTTGTCGGATATGACTGTTTTGCGTGCCGCCATGCTTAACCCACAAGAGGAAAAGGAACTACACGCTGCCCAAGAAACGTTGCGCCAGCGCAATGCCGAATGTCAACGCCTTTTTGCCGAAAACGAAAAACAACTGATAGAGGTAGCACTGGAAACTGCCGAGGAGCCGGAATTAGGAGAGCTGCAAAATCAGTTAAAGATCCAAGAGGCAGATTATCGTCAATTGCAACAAACGATTGGTCAGGTACAAGAAAAACTTACCCAACAAGAAAAATTGCGCCAGGAAGGCGAAGTCATCATCCAGCAAATAAATGCTCAAGAACAGGAATTCAAACGTTGGTCCAAACTCAATGACTTGATCGGTTCGGCCGATGGTAAAAAATTCCGCAGTTTTGCCCAAGGACTTACCCTCCGTAAGCTCATCGGTTTGGCCAATGCCCATTTATTGGAACTCAATGGCCGTTACGTCATCCAAAAACGCGCCGATGAAGATCTGGAACTGGAGATCATCGACACCTATCAAGCCAACAACGTTCGCAGCATGCGCACGCTCTCGGGCGGGGAAAGTTTTTTGGTAAGTTTGGCATTGGCATTGGGTTTATCGGAATTAGCGGGTCGCAACACCAGCATCCAATCGCTATTTATTGACGAAGGATTTGGGTCGCTGGATGAAAATAGTTTAGATCTGGCCATTTCTACCCTCGAGAATTTACAATCTACCGGAAAAACCATAGGCATTATTTCTCACGTCAAAGAGCTCAAAGAGCGAATTGGAGTGCAAATTCAGTTGCGAAAACAGAGCAATGGATTCAGCACATTGGAGGTAAACGGTTAAAACAGGTTCGAAAATAGTGCCCGAATCATCCCATTTTTTGTATTTTTGAAACAGTTGGTGCCGCGTTACAAGGTTTCGATCTGATTTCCATCCAGGAAAATCGAATTTTACAGCATTTTTTGCTGCAATTTCCTTTAATTTGCACAAAGCAAACGCTAACACAACCATGCAAAAAAGTTTAAAAACGCTTTTTGGCGTCCACCACGGTCTGGATGAAAAAAGTGTAGATTTTTTGATCAGCGCATTAGAAAAGAACAACCTCCCAGGTTTTGACTATATTGAGTTCAAACAATCCCTGGGAAACTTGGCTCAAATACAAATTGATGAGCCTATCGCTTTAAAATCGGCTTTTGCCACTGCCGCTACCGTTGGACTGACCAAAGAGAAGCTGTTGGCTACCGCCGAGCACTACAAAAAACTGCTGACCAGTGAAAAATCGCAGTTTGATGTAGCTTTGCAAAAACAAATTGAGCAGCGCGTCAACTCCAAACAAACCGAAGTTGAAAAGTTGCGCAAACAGATTGAGGAGTATGCATCCAAGATCAAAGAGCTGGAAACTAAAATTTCCCAAGCTCAATCTACCATAGAACAAGCCGACGACTTGATAAATGCCGCCAAAGAGCGCATCGAAACCACCAAAGATGGATTCGAAGCTACGTTAAGGGCGATCATGAATGAGATCGATCGTGATATAATGAATATTCAACAATATTTGTAACACCGTTGGATGTAGGCGTCAAGTACACCGTACGCCCATCCGGCCTCTTAAAATTACAGCGCCATGAGTACAGTTCAAAGCCCTGATTTCAAATCAAAATCTTTTTGGCAACGCCCAGAAGGTATGACGGGTGCCATCTTTATGATCGCCATCCTGGGAGGGCTCGGTTTCTTGGTTCTTTCCAACCTCGCATTGTTGATTACTCTTGCCCAAAACGTCATCTACCTGACGCTGATGATTGTGGCTTTGGTAACGCTTCTTTATGTGGTTTTGGATCCGCGTACCCGCAACCTCGTTTGGTACATGTATAAAAGCGTGATGCGTTGGCTCACGGGTTTGTTTGTCACCATTGACCCAATAGGTATCCTCAAAAACTACATCGAGGATTTGGAAGACAACCTAGCTAAAATGCGCAAGCAAATTGGCATCCTTCGTGGTCAAATGCGCCAAATGCAAACTTTGGTAGAGGACAATAACAAGGAAATCGACAGCAATATGCGCTTGGCGCAAGCAGCCCGCGAAGCTGACAAAGACCAGCAAATGTTGTTGGCTTCTCGCAAGGCCGCTCGTTTGCAGGAAAGCAATCAAAAATACACGGTTCTTTACCAAAAAATGGAAGTACTCTACCGCATTTTGAGCAAAATGCACAGCAACTCTGAAGTTTTACTGGAAGACACCAAAGACCAAGTAAAGGTAAAAGAGATCGAACGCAAAGCGATTCGCACTTCGCACTCTGCCATGAAATCGGCCATGAGCGTAATCAGTGGAGATCCAGATAAGCGCGCAATGTTTGATATGGCCATGGATGCCATCACCGAAGATGTAGCCAACAAAGTAGGCGAAATGGAAAACTTCATGGACATGTCTTCCAAGTTCATGGATTCCATTGATCTTCAAAATGGTATGTTTGAAGAGCAAGGTTTGAAGATGCTTGAAGAGTGGGAAAATAAAAGCACGCTCATGCTGATGGAAGGCGGTCCAAAAGGAACCACTGGTGGTTTGGATCTGGATAGCTTCAAAAATCGTCCAGAAAAAGAAGCCAAAGACGGCGGATTGGACTACAATAACTTGTTCAATAATTAAGCATCGTTTCTTTTTGAATAGGAATGGGTGCATGAATTGATTTTCATGCACCCATTTTTGTTATTGTCTACAATGCCCGTAGAGCCACATTGCAATGTGGCTCTACAATTCCCTGCTAATCAACAATATTGGGAGTTTTGCGAAAAAAGATTTTGTCACTGTTCAACAACATTCGAGATAACCCACAACGCCCGTAGAGCCACATTGCAATGTGGCTCTACAATTCCCTGCTAATCAACAATAT
>JBBANM010000035.1:0-114 GCA_040401995.1 Saprospiraceae bacterium | reverse complement strand
TTCGAGATAACCCACAACGCCCGTAGAGCCACATTGCAATGTGGCTCTACAATTCTCTGCTAAGGAACGTGTAAAAAATAAGTTGTTAACTTTAGGAAGTACCTTTGTGGGCAT
>JBBANM010000034.1:44721-61985 GCA_040401995.1 Saprospiraceae bacterium | reverse complement strand
AAAACTACCGAAGAGCAGCTTAAAATCCTTAAGTCAATGACATTGCCCCGAAGGGGTGACAGGATTATAGCAAAATAACCGTGTATATTTCGTTAATAAAAACCCCGAAGGGGTGACATGATGAAATATCTCCGATAGCATACGGTCAAATGGAAAAATAATGCCACCCCTTCGGGGTTCAAATACACCCACATGACATTTTTTCTATAATCCTTTCACCCCTTCGGGGTTCAAATACACGTGCTTGGCAGTTTTATCCCCTTTTTTTTACCAATAGAGTTCGTTGATCAGAACCCAATGTGCTCTACTATCTCTAATCCATAGCCCATCAAACCAATTCGTTTGCGCGGGTTATTGGTCAATAATCGCAATTTTGATATGCCAAGATCCCGCAGAATCTGAGCGCCAACGCCAAAGTCACGCTGCGACATGTCTTGATGAATTTGGAGCACTTCACCGCGATCTTGTTGTTCCTTAAGTTGTTTCAAGGCCGTCAACAAAGATTTATCGCTCTTCTCGGTTTGTCGCATCAACAAAACAACGCCATTTCCTTCTGTTTCAATTTGTTGCAGGGCGCCTTTCAGTAGATTGCTTTGGTCTTCAAACAATGAACCCAGAATATCGGTGGTTTCAGAAGCCGACTGTACCCTGACCAATACCGGTTCATCTTCCGACCAATGCCCTTTGCAGATGGCGAGGTGAATTTCGCCGGTAGGAATCTGTTCGTAAGCAATGATGTTAATAAGGCCATGCTGCGTATTTAGCTCAACCGACATTTCGCGGCGCACCAACCTTTCGTTTTTCATGCGATAGGCTACGAGATCCTTAATGGCAACAATCTTGAGGTCAAATTTTTGAGCAATCAAGAGCAACTCTGGCAAACGCGCCATGGTACCATCCTCATTGAGGATTTCCACTAAAACGCCTGCTGGATAATAGCCCGCCAAGCTGGCCAAGTCGATGGCAGCTTCAGTATGTCCGGTGCGGCGCAAAACGCCTCCTTGTTTGGCGCGCAAGGGAAAAATATGCCCTGGGCGCGCAAAGTCGCCAGGTTTGGTAGCTGGGTCGATCAAGGCTTGAATTCCGCGGGCTCTGTCGTACGCGGAAATGCCTGTAGTACAACCATGACCAATCAAATCAATGGATACAGTAAAAGCAGTTTCATGCATGGCGGTGTTAGAAGACACCATCATGGGCAGATCTAGCTCATCGGCACGGCGTTCATCGATTGGCGTACAGATCAAACCCCGACCATGCGTAGCCATGAAATTGATGATTTCTGGAGAGATACAGGCAGCAGCGCAAATGAAATCTCCTTCGTTTTCGCGGTCTTCATCGTCAACTACGATGATCACTTTGCCTTGGCGAATGGCTTCTATAGCTTCTTCTATGGTATTTAAAACCGAAGCCTTGGGCTCCAGGGTCAGCTGTTCCGACATTATTTTGTTTTTTTAAGCTGATGGTTATAGTCGAAACGCTTTTTGAACTAAATCAAAAAACTATTATGACTACCCCAACTTCATCTCGACATTGAAATAGACTGCAAAAATGGGCTATTTTTTTCGCCTTATAAAGCGAAAAACAAAAAAGGTAGCGATAAGTTTCCTTTGCCGCTTAATCAATCCTTTACGTTGTTACTTGCGGGCGGTTAGTCGGAATAGCTTTGCAGTAGTTTTTTTGCAATCCGCAAGCTATCAAATTGCTCGGCTACCAGATTGCAGGCATTTTGCCCCAATTGCCGACTGAATGAGGGTTCGCGGTATGCTTGTCGAATTTGTTCAATGAATTGCTCAGCCGTATCTGCAATAAGTACCTGCTCGCCATGAGTAGCCGCAATCCCTTCCAAGCCGATGCTGGTGGTCGTTACCAAACGCCCTAGCACCATGGCTTCCAATATTTTTGCCCGCATCCCGCTGCCCGAAAACAGGGGTACCACCATCATCGGATATTGATTGATGAAAGCCTGGGCATTGGGCACTTCGCCATGCACTTTCACGCCATTGATGGTGCAATTCATTAACCAATCGGGCGTAGCACGACCCGCAATGTGAAACGTCAATTCGGGAAATTCGACTTGTACTTGAGGCCATACTTGTTCCAAAAACCATTTCAAGCCTTCCACATTGGGCGGCCAATCCAAGGAGCCGATAAAACTGAGTGCCAGCGGTTTTTCAAATGATTCCCAATTGGGCGTATACTGATCCATTTGCAAACCAATGGGAGTAACCAATGATTTTCCGGTATAACCTAAAGCATCAAACACTTTTAGATCGCGTTCGGAGATGGCAGCCAGCAAATCATACTCTTGCAATTGCGCAATTTCAAAACGCTCCAGTCTTCTGGTCAACAACTCCAGATAGCGTTTTTTAAACCCGGCTGGCGTATTTTGGCTGATGCGGTTCCAAATTTCGTGCTCCACATTGTGGCTGCGCATCACAATTTTGGCCTTGCTGTATGCCCTAATAATCGGAATGTAAGGTGCGAGGTAGAGGCTCTCCAGCTGAACAACATCATAATTATTTTTCAACAACATAGCTTGGAGCGCGCGCTCGAAATCCTTTGATTCAAAACGCGACACATGATAAGAACTAGCGGAAAAAAGGTTGAGAAACGCATCAAGCGGTTTTAGTCGATTGTCGACCAAAACCGCCTGGATTTCGTGGTAATGTCCAAGTTCTGCTGGAATTTCCTGATAATCAAAAAAATGCTTGGTGGTATTCATAGTGAGCAAACTCACTTCACAACCCAATTGGGTCAAAGGTTTGCTCAAAGCATTTACGGCAATAGATTCCCCGTCCTTGATGGGATAAGGGAATTTTTTCACCAGCTGTAAAATCTTCATCATCGGGTTTGTTCAATGCTACGCTATGCGAAAAGCTAGCAAGCCGCCACACTCTTAGTTGACATCTAAATTATTGTTTTCCCGATTCACATCGGCCATCCGCAGGGAAGGGTCGATTTTCAGCGTCTTAACTTGATTGGACCGTACCGGCAACACCAATTGGTAGGTTGGATTGGTCCAGTTCCAGTCGGGCGCTACCCTGAATTTGGCAGCGGCATTTTCCTGTGGCTTGCTACCACGCATCAATTCGAGTGGAATGTTAATGATTTCTGTGGAGCCGTCCACATAAGTCACCTCCAAATCTACTGGCATGGGCATGCCGCCCTCGCGTGAAAGCGTGACCACGCTACCCACATCCGAAGTGTCTTTGAAACTTTTGATGCCATAGTCGATGGTACGCGTGGTATTTACCCAATATTCCTTGTACCAATCCAATTCCAGACCCGACGTTTTTTCAAAAATACGCACACAGTCGTTGGCATTGGGATGTTTGCCTTTCCAAGTATAAAAATAGCGCAACAACCCGCGGTCAAAGTCTTTTTTGCCAATGACATAAGCCATTTGCGCCAAAAAGACCGAGCCTTTGTTGTAGGCCGCAGAGCCGTAAGCTTGGTTGAGGTTGTAATGGTCGGAGTGAGTCGTCATTGGTTCTTCATCACCGCTGGCAGCCAAGTTGAAATAACCGCCATAAGTGGCCAAATGAGGATTGTCCAGTTTTTTTCGCCCGGTCAAAACGTTTTGTTCAACTAGATAATTCATCACTTCTGAGCTGGCATAGGTGGTGAAACCTTCGTCCATCCAGGCATATAAGCTTTCATTGGAGCCCAACATCATTTGGTACCAACTGTGCATCAGTTCATGGGTGGCTACGCCCACCAAACTGTACAAGGAGCGCTCGCCGGTAATCAAGGTGGCCATGGGGTATTCCATACCGCCGTCGCCGCCTTGTACAAAACTGTACTGATTGTACTGATACTGGCCAAAACGTTGATTGATGTAGTCAAAAGCTTTGTCCATAATTTGGGGCAATTTCTCCCAGCTTTCGGTGGTCTTATCACCCGGTTGGTAGTAAAAGTTAAGCACCAAGCCATCTTTGCGCTTCAGGCTGGTATGTGCATATTCCGGATCGGCAGCCCACATAAAATCATGCACATTGGGCGCCACAAAATGCCAAGTCAATTTATTACCTGGCGTGGCTTTGGGTTGTACGCCAGCGGGTAGATACCCTTTGCCAATCACCTCGGGGTTTTGCAAATAGCCAGATCCACCTAAGGTGTACGTTTTATCAATGGTAATCTTGACATCGTAATCGCCCCAAACCCCATAAAATTCACGGGCTACATAAGGGTTAGCATGCCAGCCTTGGTAATCGTATTCCGACATTTTCGGGTACCATTGCGCCATAGAATAAGCAATACCCTCGGCGTTATCGCGACCCGAGCGGCGAATTTGCACGGGCACTTGTCCGTCAAAAACCATATCGAATACCGTTTTGCTCCCCGGTAAAAGCGGCGCCGCCAAAGTGACTTCCAAAATGGTGCCATTGGTTTCGTAAGTGATGGCTTTCCCGTTTTGCTTCAATGAGTTCACCTTCAGGTAGCCAATTTCATTCGGTTTAAGGTAAAAAATGCGGTCTTTTACCCGCGAGTCTGGATCAGGGATGGTACGTGAGCGTACATCCATCTCGCTGCCCGGCTGAAAAGCATTGAAATACAGATGATAAAAAACCTTGGTCAAGGTATCAGGAGAGTTGTTGGTGTAAGTCAATTTTTGAACGCCCTTGAATTGATGTTGGGTCACATCAAAATCAATGTTCATTTGATAAGCTACCCGTTGTTGCCAGCGCTCGGGCTGAGCTTGCATGGCCAAGGTAGGAACTAAGAATAACGCTAAAAGAAGAAGTCTGAATCGTTGCATCTAAAGAAGTTTTTATCGAATAGTAAAGACCGAAATTTAAACAATTCGCAACATCTCGTAACTTATTTTTGTACATCTTTTACAAAAAAGAAGATCGAAGGAGGGTAGACGGCATTATCCGCCGTACATCCTTAACCAAGAATTTGGATTTTCTTCGACATTTGGATTAATTTGTGCCAAATTTCGCTTTAGAGTGTGTTTGGATTTTTAGTTCGCAGGCGAGAAGGATTCAAACACCCTCTTAAAAATTTAAGCTTTATATGAAACAGAACAATGTTCAATTGTTGATCGTCACTTCGATGATCTTTACCGCAGCACTTAGTCGCTTGGTGCATCATCCTTACAATTTCACGCCCATTGGCGCGATGGCTTTATTTGGCGCTGCGCATTTCAATCGCAAGTTGTTGGCTTTTTTGGTGCCAGCTTTGGCGCTTTGGTTGAGTGATCTGGTACTTAACAATGTAGTATATCCTAATCCATTTGGTTTTATATGGTTTAGCGCCTACTCCTCTACCTACATTGGTTTTGCAGCTGTGGTGTTGTTAGGATATGTGTTTTTGCACGAGGTAACTTTTGGTCGGGTGGTTTTTGCCAGTTTGGCTTCATCGCTTACTTTTTTCCTCATTACCAATACGGGTTCTTGGATTGCCGATGCGGTATATTCCAAAGACGGCATGGGTTTGATCAGCGCTTGGGTAGCTGGCATTCCATTTTTTTGGAATACGCTTTTGGGTGATCTCTTTTACTGTGGTGTATTATTTGGCGGTTATGCTTTAGCTAAGCGCCAGATTTACGCCTTACAGAACGTTTAAGAGTGTCGCTGGCGAACTAAAAACACCCTAAATGCCAGAGCCAATTCTCGTGCAAGGCCGCGATTATTATATGGAGGACGGTCGTTTTGTTTTGACGGCGTTTTTCCTGGAACAACGCGGTTACTGTTGCAAAAACGGTTGTAGGCATTGCCCCTACGGTTTTAACCAACAAAATGAAAAAGCTACTTTGGAAAACGAACCCGAAAGTGGGGAGAATAAAGGATAAAACCCAGGAAGGGAAAGGAGATGGGCAACACAACGAGCGCTCAACTTCTTACCCTTGCTGCGTTTCCACCCTGGGGGATTCAAAGGAGCAGCACCAAGTGCGCCCACCGGGGGGCGAATATACTACACCTTTTTACTCACCCGCAAGTTTTTTACAATTTTTTTGAAAAAAATATTGCCCAGGTTCATCTTAGGAACGGGTGAATAATAAGTGATTGTTTTAGCCGCCGCTATTTTGCCGCCAATCAATTATCTTTTGAGGCGCAATGTGGGGCATTGTAACGAAAAAGATAGGAAGAGTGGCGGCGAAAGAGCAAGGCAAAAGTGAGCACTTATTGTTTAACCGTTCCTTAACGTCTTATTTTGACTTGGGTAAAATTTCCGTTTTTTCGCCAAAATATTGTACAAACTGCTGCATATCAGTAGCTAATTCCCGGTTTTGGGTAGCGCGGTAGTACGTGTCCGCCAACCCGCGCAAAGTTTGGTACATCATGCGATCCATCTCCGCCACTTGCAGTTCTTTGGTCCACAGATCGATTTTGAGGGTATCTTTGTGTTCTGGATCAAAAAAAGACAGCAACATCGCTTTGCTGGCTTGTAGGTTTTCGCCTTCCGGACCATCATCAGCCGACCAACCAATCGATACTGGAATATTTTCCGCATCCAAACCAATGGAGACGCGGATTTCTGAGGTTTTTACGATGGGATTTTCCATGTGCTCTGTTTTTGTCAATGAAGCTGCAAAAGTGAAGAATTTAATACGAAAATCTAAACAAACACGCTTTAAATCTAAGTTGGGTTCTATTTAAACGTTGTCGGGGTCGTTTAGTCAAAATGTAAAAAACATGAAGCATCTTTTATTTTCTCTCTCGTTCTTCTGTGGCGTCTGTATTCTTTCCGCTCAGTCATTCCAAGCCATTTTACCCAGCGCTACTGATGCAGCTATCGATAGCTACACCAGTGCAGCCAATAACGAATACCACACCGTTTACTTCCAAGAAGTCAGTAAAAAGAAAAACCTCTTGTTTGTTTTTCTTCCAGGAACGGGCGGCATTCCGGCAGGGTATGATAGCATATGTGCCACCGCTGCCAATCGGGGCTACCATGCCATCGGGCTCATGTACCCCAATACGCCCGCAATCGGCACGCTATGTCAGCCCAATAGAGACAGTTTGTGTTTTGAAAAAACGCGACTGGAAATCATTGACGGCAAAGATCGCTCGTCGCTGCTGAGTGTAAACCGAGCCAATTCCATTGAAAATCGTTTGATTAAACTGCTTCAATACCTACAAAATCAGCAGCCAGCACAAAACTGGAAACAATTCATCGATGCCAGCGGCGAGCTTATTTGGAGCAAAATAGCCATTGCTGGGCATTCCCAGGGTGGAGGACATGTCGGGATTATTGCCCAAAATCATGTTGTCAATCGCGCCATTTTTTTCGCCTCCCCCAAAGATTACAATGCCATTTACAAAAAAAATGCCGCCTGGATCTACCAACCGCATGCTACTCCAACTAGCGCCTATTATGGGTTTTCGCACAATTTGGATGATCAAGGGTGCACCGCTGAGCAACAATTCAACGCCTTTCGCATTTTGGGCATGGGTGTTTTTGGTCAAATTGTAGACGTGTATACCAAGCAAACACCATACAACAACTCGCGAATGCTCACCAGTACTGCAGATTGCTTAAATGCGCACAATTGTGTGGTGGTCGATGCCGGACGAACGCCCGTACCTGCTTATTTAAAAAATGCTTGGATCTATTTATTGGAGGGTGGTACTGCAGTCACTGCCATTCATGAACCCATTCGGGCTGAATCCATCCCTTTCCACATTTGGCCCAATCCTACTCAGAATTGGCTAAACATCGAATTCAAAGATGGATTCAACCCGACAGATATGGCTTGGCGTATAATGGATTTATCGGGAAAGACGGTTGCCCAAGGTCTTTATTCCGAATCTACAAATTCCATAAAACTGCCGACGCTAGCAAACGGAATGTATTTTTTTCAGTTGTATTCCGCTGAAAAAAGTGCAACTGCCAAAATCATCATTCAGAACTAAGGAATGGATGAATAATAAAGTGCGCTTTTAGCCGCCGCTATTTTGCAGCCAATCGACTATCTTTTGAGGCGCAATGTGGGGCATTGTAACGAAAAAGATAGGAAGAGTGGATGTAAAAGAGCAAGGATAAAGGGGTACTTTATTATTCAACCATTCCTAAACCTTATTTTTTCCAGAGCTCGTCAATGTCTTTGCTTGGAAAGTCAACTCGGGTACGCCAAGATTGCTGGTTCATATCCGTTCCTTTGGACATCACCAACACCCAGACCCCATTGCCAAAAGTCAAATCGGTAATTTGGTAGCCTTTTTCCCACATTTCCTGAATTTCGGTATTTGGAAAGTTGACGCGGGTTCGCCAGACCTGATTCGTATAACCAGTGCCTTTTGACATGATTACCGCCCATTCTCCGTTGCCATATTCAAGATCAGTGATGTAATACCCATCTTTCCAGCCGGTATTGATTTCGTCTTTCGGGAAATTTTCATTTGTACTCCAAGTTTGATCGGTATACTCCGTACCACCCGAAACCACCATTGCCCAAACGCCGCCACCAAAGGCCAAATCAGTCACCATTAAGCCATCCGCCCAGTATTTTTCAATCTCATCACCGGGGAATTCCTCGGTCGAAATACATTCTTGATCGGTATAGGGTGTTCCTTGCGACATCACCAATGCCCATAAGCCATTACCAAATGTCAAATTGGTCACATTGTAGTCTTTATCCCAAAGTTCGTTCATTTCCTTTTCTGGAAATTCCTTACGGGTACGCCAGGATTGGGCAAAATCCACTTGTTTTTTCGACACCACTAAGCTCCATACGCCATCGCCATAACGCAAATTACTGATGCGATAAGGAATAGCCGCTACTGGTTGAGTTGGGGTAGTTGGTTTGGTTGGATTCGGTTTGGTTGGGTCAGGTTTGGTAGGAGTTGGCGGGGTAACGCCCACTCCTGGATAGAGCGTTTTAATCAATGCTTTATCTTCGTCAGAAAGGTTGTAGTTCCAACCCACTTCATAGCCATCTAAGGTAAAATCTTTGCTAACCGGGTAGTGCATGATGGATTTGGGATCGTATTTGCCATTGGTTTGGCCTTCTGAGTAACGGTTCAATACGTTTTTATCCACCATATCTTTGCTCCAGCCCTGGGTTTGCATGTAGTAAGCATACACCTTTGGTTTATTCCATTTGATGTTAGCCAAGGGGCTTAAGTGCTCGTGGAGCAAGCTTAAAGAGTGACCAAATTCATGCAAAATAGTGCGTTGAAACTCGGCATCTTCGGTGTTTTTATTGAACCAGCCATAGTTCATGGAAGGGCCGCTAGTGCCATTTACAGTAGTGCCGCTGTTGCGATCCACTGAAAACATTTTTGATTGGTTGCCAATCAGTGACCAGGAACCTTTCCCATCATCAAAAGTGATGCGGATATCAGCATTTTTGTCGGTGACATATTTAAAGGTGACGCTGGCGAATTGCGACCACGTCCCGGCATATTTTTTTACTTTTTCCTGCAAAAAAGGGTCGCCATTCAGGAAGGTAACCGTGATGACCGATCCTTTTTCCCATTTCAGGTCATTGTAATAAACGCCTTGAAATAAAGATGAATTAAGAGTGGGATGAATGATGTCTTGACAGACGTTGATTTGGGAAAAAAGCGGGAAAGACGCCAATAAGCATCCAATAATCAACAATTTTCTCATCGTAGAACTTGATTTGAGGGTGTGCAAGTGTTAAGAGCTTGTTCAGGCTTTGGATATGAACAAGCTCTAAAGTTTCCTTTCTCTACCGCAAGATATAAATTCAAAAACAATCTCCTGAGTAAGTCGGGGTAATATCTCATTTTCTGAACCCAATTGTGTATGCTCAACTATAATACTGGACATTTTTCTGTTGAGGGGTTGCAAAACCTTCCAGGTCTTGGAGACCTGGAAGGTTTACAGCTCGCCAAAAATTTAAAATGTCCAGTAGTATGATGTTCAACCATCTACAGTGGCTACGATGCCTGACTATATGTTCAGCCATCGTAGCCATTATTGGGGTTGTATTGATCGACTTTATTTTGATCCCAACACTTTCCTTTACAGTATAAAATTTTAAAAAATCAAAATTTAGTTGGTTGTTGAAAAGTAATTTCTAATTTTGATAAAATTTTCCATTTGAAAAGGCTTTATTCCATATTGCTGCTCCTTGCTTTTCTCTATGACACCATGGGGCACTATGTGGTATTTGCCATCCAGCAAGCCGAATTGAAACGGGAATTTTTGAAGCTAAAAAATGTGGTAGCCGACGAAGATTTGCAGGTTTTAAAGGTACCCGTTCTTTTGTACCACCAGGCCGACCGCGATCTAGAACCGACGGAAGGACAGTTTGAATACAAAGACACCTTGTTTCAAATGGTGAAGCAAAAATTGCAAAACGACACGCTTTACGTTTACTGTCACAAATACAAAAAAACGCAAGTCGTTCACACCGACCTAGCCAAAAGCATCAAAGATCGGCTGCTCGATATTAAAGAGCATTCGGGCAACCACAAAAACCCGCTAAAGAACTACACCAAGATATTTGTTCCTCATTCTGATTTCGCCTTAGTGGCAATTACCCAACCCTTAGAAGTACGCGTTTCCATTGCTACTTCTGCTATTGATTTCAGCGCGGTAAAGCCTGAAATCGACTCTCCTCCTCCCGAATTGGGATAACTTTACTTTATGGGCTTTCAATCAATCTCTTGGCTTTAGGACAATGATCAATTCATTGTATTCTGAACCCAAGTAACCTATGTTTTTAATCAATGATTTAAGAAGGTCTCATTTTTCCTCCTATTTCATTGGAAAGCCTCGTCGTAGCTACATCTTAGCTGCGATTTATGCCTAGTCTGATAAAAACAGGCAAAGCAATTTATATAGTTGTCTCAAATAAAACTTTACGACCTTGATCAACAAAATAAAATTCATACTCCTACTATTGCTTTGCATAGGAGGAGCGGCACAAGCGCAATCGTTGACCGATGGCGTCTTTATGCCCAAAAACAGCTTCTGTGGCGGGTTTACCTATACCCATGATCAGTGGCGCAACTACTGGGAAGGAACGTTTAAACGCGAAAACCTCAACCTTGGTAATGTAAGTACCCAAAACATAGCCATCATGGCTGTATATGGTGTCACCAACCGGCTAAATGTGGTATTGGGTGCGCCTTACGTATTTACCCACGCCAGCGCCGGAACGCTTTCTGGCCTGAAAGGATTACAGGATCTTAATTTAGCGCTTAAATTTAAAGCGTTGGACATACAAGCTTTGGGCGGACAATTGGTGGCTTCGGCTGTCGGCGGCTTCTCTACACCGCTAACCAATTACACCCCTGATTTTCTGCCTTTATCCATTGGCTTACAAAGCCGTACTTTGTTTGGTCGCGGGTTGGTTTATTTCCAACATGCCAGCGGTTTGACCTTGACTTTACAAGGAGCCTACATTCGACGCAACAACATTCAATTGGATCGTATCGCTTATTTCACTACCCAGCAGGTAAACTCGCGCGAAGTAGCAATACCCGACATGGCGAACTACTCTGCTCGTGCCGGCTACTACACCTACCGCTTTGCTGCTGAGGGGTTTTATGAACACAATGAATCCTTGGGCGGATTTGATATTCGCCGCAACGACATGCCTTTTCCAGCCAATAACATGGATGCCACCCGCGTGGGTTTGCTGATGCATTACCGCATCAAAGCCTTGGCTGATTTGCAATTGGTAGGCATGGCCGCACGAGTTGTAGCAGGCAGAAATGTGGGGCAATCCTCCACCTTTACTTTTGGGATCATGAAAGCATTGGATTTTAACAAAACTGAAAAGAAAGAGAAATGAAAAAAATAACCACACCTTCAATACTACTTGCTGCTTTTATTTTGATTTTGACAGCTTGTAGCAAAGATTTCGATCAGGCTACTGAAAATTGGGGCCCGCTGAAACCCACCCGCACCGATGCAAATGCGGGCGGCTGGAAAACCATCATACTGGCCAGCGGCTCGGATATAGCCGTACCGGCACCTTCGGCAACTACCAGCCCTGAATACCAAGGTGAATTGCAAGCAACCAAGCAAGCGCTTAGCGCGGTTACTGATGAGCAAAAAAAGGCCATCGCCTACTGGAGTGTGGGCGGTGTATTGCGTTGGAATGAAATCATGCGCGAATTGGTGGCCAAATACAATTTGCCCACAGTTGTCGGCGCTGACGGAGTCACCTACCCGATTCCCGATTCTAACAATCCGTTCAATTACCCGCAATTTCCATTTTCTAATCCGCCTTATGCTTCGCGCTCCTATGCGTACGTGACTGCGGCCCAGTACGATGCCCTGGTGGCAGCTGCGAACTACCGCAAAACCTACAATCGCCCAGCGCCTTATATAGTCGATGCTACCATTAAGCCATTGGTACCAACTACCGATCAAGGTACATATCCGTCTGAAGATGCAGTACTAGCAGCAGCTACACTAGATATCATGAAGGCGCTGTTTCCAACCGAAATTCCTTATTTGGAAGGTAAAGCCGCTGAGCATAAAAACTACCGCTTATGGGCTGGCGCAACCGTTGCTAGCGATATTGCAGCTGGTGAAGCCTTAGGCAAAGCCGTGGCCGCCAAATTTTTGGCCCGCTTCAGAACCGATGGCATGAAAAACGCGGTAGGCAATCAGGTAAAATGGGACAGTTTGGCTAAGAGGGTAGCTGATCAAGGAGAAACACCGTGGATCAGTTTGGAACACCCCGTTCGTCCTCCTATGTTGCCCATTTTTGGCAAAGTAAAACCTTGGTTATTTTCAGCCAGTATGCTGCCAACTATCCGCCCGCCAGTGCCCTTCAAAACGGGTTCAGCGGAAATAAAAGCTCAATTGGCGGAGGTAAAAAAAGAAGCGTCTAGCAACGATCGGAAAAAATTAGCCATCGTGCACTATTGGGCAGATGGCGCTGGAACCTATACACCTCCTGGGCACTGGAATTCCTTGGCTGCTGAGAAGTTTTATCAAGCACAATTCAGCGAGGTGCGTACCGCTCGCGGTTTTGCACTACTCAATATGGCGATGATGGATGCCGCCATTAGCTGTTGGGAAACTAAATACACCTTTTACTACCCACGGCCTTCGCAATTGGACCCTAGCATCAAAACATTGACAGGGGTACCCAATTTCCCAGCCTATACTTCGGGGCACTCTACTTTTTCAGGAGCAGCGGCAGCTGTTTTGGGGTATTTGTTCCCTGAAAGCAAAAACGATTTCGACGACAAGGCCAAAGAAGCCTCTTTATCGCGTTTGTATGGCGGCATTCACTACCGCATGGATTGTGATGCAGGTTTGAAATGTGGATACACTATTGGTGGGTTTGCAGTAGATAGAGCCAAAGGCGACGGCGGCGAGTAATCAATTACTTAGGAGCTGAAATACGCCGGGCGCATACAGTGTTGCCTGGCGTATTTTTTTATGAGCAAAATCATCCCAAGACTTAACATTGGCTTAATGTCCAATTGGTATTAAGATGCTATTTTAGGGCAAAACTAAATTATGCGTTTTTGCCCCTTCATTTGTTTTGCATTAGTTAGTGTGCTCTGGGCATGCGGTGGTCGCCCCGACAACGTCGCCAATATCAAAGTCAAAGGGTCAGATTCGGAAGTAAACTTGGTATTGAGTATTGCTGAAGCGTTTATGGATCAGGATCCCAATGTATCCTTAGCTGTTACTGGTGGGGGATCTGGGCTGGGAATTGCCGCACTGATAAATGGCAAAACTGATATTGCCAACTCCTCACGGGAAATAACGTCAGAAGAAATTGCCTTGGCTCAAGCCCAAGGTATCCACCCCGAAGCCATGGTTTTTGCCACCGACGCCTTAGCGCTGGCGGTACATTCTAGCAACCCAATAAATGAATTGGATCTGGCGCAACTCTCAGCCATATTTCGTGGAAAAATCAACAATTGGAAAGAGCTCGGCGGCAAGGATATGCCCATTTCCAGATACGGTCGGCAAAGCAGTTCGGGTACCTATGTCTATTTTCGGGAAAAAATACTAGGCGCTGATTTTGCAGAAGACGTGATTAGCATGACGGGTACCGCCCAACTGGTGGAGTCTATCAAACAAGATCCATCAGCCATTGGTTACGTGAGTTTTGGGTACGTACAACCCGACAAAAACGGCCAGACACCCGGCATTAAAGTGCTCAAAATCAAAGCCAATAAAGATTCGATAGGCGTATCCCCCACCCTGCTGGCCAACATTACTAGTGGTCGCTATCCCATTGTGCGACCTTTATTCCACTATACTAACGGGCATCCCAAGGGAAAAATCAAAGCTTTTTTGCAATATAAATTGAGCCAAAAAGGACAAAACATGGCCATTGCCGAAGGTTTCGCGCCGGTTCCGCCCGCTTATTTTTCTCAAAATCAAAAAATGCTGGGACAATGAAATCGATTCATATACGCAGAAGAGTAGACCGTTTTTTTGCCCGAATGTTTTCCCTGGCCGCTGGGTTGTCGGTACTTGCCTTGATGGCCATTTTTGGCATGTTGCTCATCAATGGGTTGCGACTTTTCAAAGACATTAGCCTGAGTGATTTTTTATTTTCGAGTGATTGGAATCCTGGAGCGTATGGCCAACCTACTTATGGTGTGCTTTCCTTATTGGTCAGCACATTACTCGTTACTTTTGGCGCATTGGTGATCGCTGTTCCGCTGGGCATTGGTACGGCAGCCTACTTGAGCGAGGTAGCGCCCGCCCGCGTACGCGACACCCTAAAACCCATCATTGAAATTTTAGCGGCCATACCCTCGGTTACCATTGGTTTTATCGGCATTGTGCTGACTGGCCCATTTATAGCTCGCCAATTTGGCCTAGAAAACGGATTTAATGCTTTGAATGGCTCAATATTGTTGTCGATTATGGCATTACCCACCATTATTACTGTTGCCGAGGAAGCCATTCGCGCGGTGCCCAACAGTTACAAAGAAGCCGCATATGCACTGGGCGGCAACAAATTCACCACCTTGATGCGGATTACCCTGCCTTCGGCTTTCTCGGGGATCATTGCTGCCATCATGCTGGGAGTAGGGCGCGCCATCGGCGAAACCATGACGGTGTTAATGGCTACAGGAAATGCGGCAGCGATGCCCCACGGCTTTTTTGATTCCGTAAAAACGATGACCGCCACCATTGCTATCGAACTAGGCGAGGTAGCCTACGGTACTACCCACTACTACAGTCTTTTTGCCGTAGGCGCGCTGTTGTTCATCATGAGTCTAATTTTCAACCTGTTGGCTGAGACCTTAGCCGCAAAATACCGCATCAAAGGACAATGAACATTGCCAACAATAATACCGCTCAATGGATTGGGCTAAAAATTCTTGCCTTGTGCACCTTGACGGTTATCCTTTTTTTGGGGATCATTCTATTCGATATTTTTAGCAAAGGCATTTCCACCCTTGGCTGGGACTTTGTTTTTTTATACCCTAAAAAAGGCATGACCGCGGGCGGCATTTTCCCTTGTATTGCCGGCACCATTTTGGTTACTTTGATTACTGCAATTTTCGCCATCCCCATCGGTGTAGGGGCCGCAATTTACCTCAATGAATATGCCGCTGATAACTTTGGTACCCGCCTTATTCGCGCCTCCATCCGCAATTTAGCTGGCGTTCCTTCGGTGATTTTTGGCCTATTTGGCGTGGTGCTTTTTGTCGATGCCCTGCACATGGGCAGTTCCTTGTTGGCTTCGGGTTGTACGCTGGGATTAATGACCCTACCCTATTTGATCACTTCAACCGAGGAAGCCCTGCGCAACGTGCCCAACGCGTACCGCGAAGGCGCGCTGGCACTTGGAGCAACCAAATGGGAAGCGATTCGCACCAATGTGTTGCCCAGCGCCGTTTCTGGGATCGTTACCGGCGCGATCTTAGGATTGTCAAGAGCTGCGGGGGAAACTGCGCCCATCCTTTTTACCGGCGTCTCATTTTATTTGCGGTACCTCCCCGGCTCGGTGTACGATGAATTTATGGCATTGCCCTATCATGTTTTTATATTATCCACCCAACACCATGCCATTGAGCAGGTACGCCCATTGGCCTATGGCACGGCGCTGGTTTTGCTGTTGTTGGTTTTATCGCTCAATGTATTGGCATTCATTATTCGGTATCGCTACCGCAACTTCAAAGCACAGTAATTATGGAAGCAAAGATGGTGGTGAAAGATTTTAACCTTCACTTTTCGGAAAAACAGGTTTTGAAAAACATCAATATTGATTTCCCCGATAAAAAAATCATTGCGCTGATTGGTCCATCGGGTAGCGGAAAATCTACTTTGTTACGGGGTTTGAACCGCATGCACGACCTAAATCCCAAGGCTAAGATCAAAGGCGATGTACTTTTGGATGGGCAATCGATCTACGGATCTAAAGTTGATCCAGTGGAAGTGCGCAGAAAAATAGGCATGGTATTTCAAAAACCCAATCCATTTCCAAAATCAATCTACAAAAACGTAGCCTACGGTCTTACCCTTGGGGGCGGAATGGAAAAAAGCGCCATTGATGCCATCGTCGTTGATTCCATTAAAGATTGCGCTTTGTGGGATGAAGTAGGCGATGATCTGGATAAATCTGCCTTGGAGTTATCCGGCGGTCAGCAACAGCGCCTTTGTATTGCCCGCTCCATTGCCGTGAAACCCGAGGTGATTTTAATGGATGAGCCCTGCTCGGCGCTCGATCCCATCAGCACGGCCAAGATCGAGAGCTTGATGTTGAAATTGCGGGAGAAATATTGCATTGTCATTGTCACCCACAATATGCAACAGGCGCAACGGGTGGCCGATTATACCGCTTTTATGTATTGGGGGGAAGTGATAGAATATGCCGAAACCAAGAAGTTGTTTGAAAACCCGCTGCAAGAGTTGACTAGAAAATATTTGGAAGGAAATTTTGGGTAATTGATAAGGAACGGGTGAATAAGAAAGAACCTTTAAAAGAAAAAAATCTCTTTTTATGAATTTAAAAGAGTATTACTATCTTATTTAAAAGCAATATTAATTTATTTGCTATTTTCAAACACCCTATCTAGCAAGAGATTCAAGCTGTTATTTTAAAAAAACATTCATTTTAATCTCGTTTTAATCTCGTTTTAATTTGAGGTTAATTAGGACGTTGTAGGTTTGTGTCATCAACAGCTGGTAAGTAAAAACATCAGCAGCGCGATGAAAAGTCAAGCGCAGCAAATTGTTGAATTTGAAATCGAATCAATAGCTGAATCAGCTTAAAAATATTTTACGCAGATTGGATTGGAAGTATCTGGTGGAGCGTCGTTGAAAAAGGGACGCTCCATTCTTTTAAAATTTGCGCAGAAAAAATATAAGTGCTGTGATTTTTGAATTGAATTCACAGCTGG
>JBBANM010000034.1:2762-44621 GCA_040401995.1 Saprospiraceae bacterium | reverse complement strand
ATTAGCTTCAAGATATTTTACGCAGATTGGATTGGAAGTATCTGATGGAGCGTCGTTGAAAAAGTGACGCTCCATTCTTTTAAAATTTGCGCAGAAAAAATGTAAGTGCTGTGATTTTTGAATTGAATTCACAGCTGGATTAGCTTCAAGATATTTTACGCAGATTGGATTGGAAGTATCTGATGGAGCGTCGCTAAAAAAGGGACGCTCCATTCTTTTAAACTTGCTTCATTTCAGTCCAAATAACGTACAATGAAGTCAACTTATTTGCATCTCCTTTTCTCAAGAGCCCTTTTTTACTACACCATTGCATTTTTATCACCCTCTTTAGTATATGTTGTTTCCCATTTTGGCGATTTATAAGCTGGGAAACCGACAGTTCTTGGATGCTTATGCTTTCCAAGAGCTGTTTTTTAATTCGAATACAGTTGGCTGCAATGCGAACTGATTGTAGAAGAACAACCTGAAAAGTTGATTGTAAACATTAAATAAATTTTACCGTGAGTACGAACGAACAAGTTAAATCAGTACCAAAAGACGGATTGGCCGGTCTACAGGAAAACTTTGGAACGGATGCCATTTCCGGTTTGTTGGTTTTCCTTTTGGCGATGCCTTTGAGCTTAGGTATTGCCAAAGCCAGTGAATTTCCACCTATCTATGGAATTGTTACTGCCATTATTGGCGGTATCCTAGTAAGCTTTTTTGCTGGATCACGGCTTACGATCAAAGGACCAGCAGCGGGTTTGATCGTTATTTGTGCTGGTGCGGTTGCTGAATTTGGCGGCGGTGAGCTAGGCTGGAAATTGGCTCTTGGCGCCATTGTTGTAGCTGGTGCTTTCCAGATCGTTTTTGGATTGCTTAAATTTGGCAAGTATTCTGATTTCATTCCTTCATCTGCCATTCACGGGATGTTGGCGGCAATCGGGATCATCATCTTTTCTAAACAGATCCATACTTTATTAGGAATCGATCCTAAAACATTGAAAGGCTTGGATCCATTGGAACTCTTGGCGCATATCCCTAATAGTCTTGCCAGCCTCGATACCAAAACGACTTTGATCGGCGTCATCAGCTTGATCATTCTTTTTGGTATGCCGATGATCAAAAATAAGTTTGTAAAAATGATTCCCCCTCCGCTGATCGTGCTATTGGTAGCCATCCCGATGCAGTTGGAAATGGATTTTAAACATACCGAAGCGCCTTTTACTTTGGTAAGCATTGGCAACTTGTTGGAAGCTTTCCGGGTAAATGTGAGCTTTGACGGTCTTGCTCAGTCTGGTATTTTCATCAAATATGTGATCCTGTTTACTTTGATCGGTAGTATTGAAAGTATATTGACTGTTAAAGCGATCGACAAATTGGATCCTTATTATCGCAAATCCAACTTCAACAAAGACTTGATCGCGGTTGGGATTGGCAACATGGTAGCAGGTATCCTTGGCGGTTTGCCAATGATTTCTGAAGTTGCGCGTAGTTCTGCCAACGTCAACAACGGTGCGAAGACCCGTTGGGCCAACTTCTTCCATGGTTTGTTTTTGTTGGTTTTTGTTTTGGCAGCTCGCCCAGTAATCGAACTGATTCCCAATGCCGCTTTGGCCGCCATGTTGATCGCTGTAGGTTACAAATTGGCGCATCCAAAAGAATTCCGCCACGCTTTGCATGTAGGTGTTTATCAGTTTATTGTTTTTGTAGCAACAGTAGTTATTACACTGGCAACTGACCTCTTGGTTGGGGTGTTCTCCGGCGTTGCGATCAAATTGCTCATCAACTTCTTCCTGAGCCCTACTTCCATTGGCAATATCTTCAAAGCCAATGTTGCTGTAGCAAAAACAGGTGATAACTACGTAGTAAAATTGGCCGACAGCGTAACCTTTAGCAACTTCTTGAGCTTGAAAACGCAATTAGATGCTATTCCTGCTGCTAAGCACGTAGTGGTTGATGTAACGAATGTGAAACTTGCCGATCATACGGTAATGGATAATTTAATCGTCATCGAGCGCGACTACAAGCGCGAAGGCGGTACTTTTGAGTTAAAAGGGATGGAGAACAAAAAATCGCTTGGTCATGCTCCTTCTTCCGGACGTAAACAAGTAGAAGCATAATCTGATTTAGATAACCGATATTATTTTGTTTGCAAAAAAGAGGGGTGCTGACCATTGATCAGAGCCCCTCTTTTTTTGTTTTCATTTCCATCCGGTGGGGCAATACAACCCTAAAACAAGATCCTTGATTGAGTACCGAAGTTGTAGTAATGCTCCCATGGTGCAGTTCAATTATCTTTTTGGTGAGCGGCAAACCAATGCCGTATCCTGGTATACTTTTGGCGTTTTTTGACCGATAAAAAGGTTCGAAAACATAAGGAAGATCTTCCTTAGAGATGCCAATGCCTTCGTCTTGAAAAAGAATCTCAATGTTTTTCTCTTTAAAAACTAAGCGCACAGTTACTTTTCGATCGGCTGAAAATTTACAGCCATTTTCCAGCAAGTTGATAAAAGCGTTTTTTAACAATCGCGTATTTGCAAAAACCGAAAAAAAGCTTTCCTCATCCGGCGGATCAACAAAATCAATATTGATGGAATAGTGCGGCTTCTTCTTGAGTAAATCGGATTTGGCTTCCAAAATCAACTCATCAACCCGCGATTCGGTAAATGGAATATTAGATTCATCCGAGCTAGCCTGCGCTAAATCCAATAACTCATTGGACAAAGCCGTCATGTTGTTCACATCTTCTTGAAGCGAAAGTAAAAGGGTGTGATAATCTTCAGCGCTGCGTTTTTGTAGGAGCGCCACTTCCAAATGACCCGCCATAACCGTCAATGGGGTACGCAATTCATGTGATGCATTGGCCACAAAGCTGTTTTGGATAAAAAGCGCATTTTGCAATCGCTCCAGCATGCGGTTAAACGTCTCCGCCAATTGGGCAATTTCATCTTTTTCATTGCCAGCAATCACCCGCTGTTTGTGTAGGGTATCGAGTTCAATTACCTCCACTTGCCGAATCACTTCGATGATGGGTTCAACCATATTATCGGCAAAAACCCAACCAACAATGATGATGATACCGATCCCCAAAACACATCCAAACGCCATAATACGGATCAAAAAACGCATTTTACTGCTACCATAAGTGTCTATGGCTGAAACCACCACAATGTATTTGTTCCGACGATCCTGGATGAGTTTGTATAAAAATTCTCGCTCGCCAATCTGCTCGCGGATCTCAATTTCATTGGAGGCAACCCCCCACTCTTTTTGTTTCTTAAAAAAGGTTGAAATCTTATGCTGCAACTGTAGCGCCTTTCCTTTGCTATCGTAAAGCACTTGCAAGTTCTTGTCCAACACCGTCACCCGTTCTGAAAAAAGCACCACGCTGTCTTGCTGTTCAATTAAGCGCAATGTTTTGGTTGCTTCATCTTTGGTAGCCAACAATCGCGCGGTGGTGATGGCTTTTTCCCGCATGCGCTCATAAAACTCATATTTGCGGTAGCGATAGGAAAAATAGAGAATACCCAAGCAAAATGAGATTAGGAAGACCGCTACGATCACCGCAAAAAGAAAGGTAAGTTTTTGCCTTATTTTCATGGTAGCTGCTGGTTAACAAAAGGGAACAATAAGAGCTTGTTCAGGATTCATTCCTTCATAATATAGCCCATTCCAACAACGGTATGAATCAGTTTATGCTCGTGATCCTTATCAATTTTTTTGCGCAAAAAATTGACGTACACATCAATGACGTTGGTGCCGGTATCAAAAGAGATTTCCCATACTTTTTCAGCAATTTCGATGCGTGAAACCACTTTTCCTTTGTTGCGGATGAAATACTCCAACAAGGCAAATTCTCGGGCGGTCAATTCTACTGGTTTTCCGGCGCGCTGAACCGATTTTTTGTCGGTATTGAGTTCTAAATCGTCAATTTTGAGTACCGAGGCGTAATGGTGGTCGATGCTTCGTTTGTGCAAAGCACGGATGCGCGCAACCAACTCCCTAAATTCAAAAGGCTTACCCAAGTAATCGTCGGCGCCGGCATCAAATCCCGCCACTTTATCGTTGGTAGTGCCAAAAGCGGTGAGCATGAGGATCGGGCTTTTAACGTCTTCTTCGCGCAGTTTTTTGCACAACTCCAAGCCATTGATTTGCGGTATGTTGATGTCCATGATGATCACATCATAGACATTTTCCAGAGCCAAACGCTGACCTATAAATCCATCATATGCTACTTCTACCTCAAAAGCTTGCTCCTGCAATCCTTTTTGCAAAAACGAAGCAATTTTGGGTTCGTCTTCTATCACCAGAATTTTCATGTCAAAGTTTTCTTTTACGCAATGGTCCTTGATTGGCGAAAGCTAGTTGGTCAAAAAAACCATAGTAAGCTCAAATATAAAGCAAAGTAAAGATCTTACAGCATGCTATTTTCGCGGCGGCCAAGGAAAAAATACGCTAGTACGACGTGCATAGTCCTGAAACTCTAAATTGTCGCGGTAGCGTTTTTCCAATAAAGGAACTCCAGAAACACTGGTAAGCAACCAAGTCAAAACCAAGGGGCTTGCGATGCCCCAGATGGTTTGTTCAAACTGTAGGGTAAAACAATAAATGCCCCACCAGCAAAGGCTTTCTCCAAAATAATTGGGATGCCGGGAATATTTCCAAAGACCACTGGTTATGATTTTCCCTTTATGCTCTTCTTTGCTTTTAAACTGCAGCATCTGTTGATCAGCAATAGTTTCAAATAGCCAGCCAAAAAGAAAAAGCGCTAAACCGATTATCCCCCATTGGTTAAAGGTGGCTGGTAACTGATCGGCGCTTAACATAATGGGGAGCGCAATGACCCACATAAAAAAGCCTTGGAGCATAAAAACCCGCCAAAATGTGATCCAAACCCAATTATCGCCCCAATCTTCGCGCCAACTCCGATAGCGAAAATCCTCAGTTTTGCGCACCCGATTGCGATAATACAGATAAGTCGCCAAACGCAGCGCCCAAAGCAGTACCATACCCAAAAGTCCCCAATACAAAGGGTTGTTGGCGCCTTGTATGCAACCCGTTATTGCCAAAACAGCAAAACCAAGCCCCCAGGCAATGTCAGCCAAGCCATTGTCTTTGGCAACCACAGCGATGATAAACCAAGTGGTCATGTAGACAAATACAACGATTGCACCCAGTATCAACATCTGACAAGAATTTTGATGGTATTAAAATAACAGCTCCATACCGCCGATCGACAAGCCCGCAGCAGAGCCCAATAGCAACACTTTTGAGCCTGGCTTGATTTTTCCAGAGCCATACAATTCATTCAACCCTAAAGGTATTGATGCTGAAACACAATTGCCAAAATAAGGAAGGCTAAAGAGTACCTTTTCACTAGGTATGTTGTAGCGGTGTAAAAATACTTCATTGCCAAACTTACTGGTTTGGTGGGGTACAATCCAATCATAATCCAGCAGATCCCGACCAGATAGTTTTTTCCAATCTTCCACAAAATCGTCCAAAACGCGTAAAGTAAGCGCAATTAACTTCCGACCATCCATCCGAAAGTAAAAATCATCTCGTGGAACATTGGGCAAAAAACCAGGTTGTTTGATGCCGCCAGCAGGTATCATGGCTAAATCTGCTCCTTCCGAGAAGTTTACAAAATGCGCTACCCCGGGAGTATAGGCATAATCGGCATCCGATCCCATCTCTGTTGCTTCTAAAACTACTGCCACGGCAGCATCGCCAAACAAAGTATAGGTTTTGGGGTCGCCTGGATTAAGCGAGCTAGTCGGCAACTCCGCACAAACAATAGCGATGCGCTGGTAACGGCCATTTTGCAAATACAAATGGGCGATATCCAAGGCATTGATAAAACTCAGACAAGTGGAGTCGATATCAAAACAAGGAAAAAGTGCCTTTTGGTCATCTAGCAATTGTTTGATCAAACAGGCATTGTAAGGTATAGGATGGTCAAATGAGCCGCCGGCAAAAATGAGCAAATCCAGGTTATTAAGACGTAAATTGGCGGCAGTGAGGGTTTGTTGCAGCACCTTTGCGCCAATGGCGGCAATTGTTTCGCCTGGATCAGACCGATAGCGACTCAGCACGCCGCTATTTTTTTCCGCCCATCCTTGGGATAAATCCAGCTGTTCTTCCAACTCGCTGGATTCTATCTTTTTCCCTGGAAGACAAGCGGTACAGGATTTTAGGTTGATTTTCATGTTCAGGTGTGTTTTTAAGAGCTTGTTCAGGTTTTAGATCTGAGGCGAAGGAGAGCAAATATTATTTCAGGCGAGGCAAAATTTGCAGCTGTATGCGGGCAATACGGCGAAAATTTTAACGAAGCATGAAATAATATTTGCCTCATGGAGCCCAGAATCTAAAATTTGAACAAGCTCTATGCAAAAGCAATTGCTGCCAAATGCTCAATATCTAAAATAATCGGCTTTTTCTCAAATTGATTTCTGGCGCACTACCCGACGTAGTTTCTCTCCGGGTTGGCGCACAATACCCTGCTGTACATCAAATCGAATGCCAAAGATTTGGCGTTCGGCAAGCAAGTCGAGAACGGTTTTTTGAATCACAACGGCTATTTCATCAAAATGAGCCGCAGAAGTATCCAACTCCAACAACAGGTTACTTTCAGTCGTCTGGGTGATTCGGTATTGCCGAAATTGATCGGTTTTTTGCGCGATGCGTCGACAGATTAGGTCAGCGAAAATTTTTTCAATTCCTTGTTCAGTTGAAAAGACCAGGACATCATCTTCTCGGCCTTCAATTTGCTCGATGCCCAAAAAGATCGAACCGCAAGGGCAAGGTGTTTTTTGTTCCCTCAAAACATCGGTCAACTCATAGCGAATCATTGGCTGTGAAGTACGCGTAAAATCAGTAATGATGGGCACAAAGCGGTCTTCGGAGAGATAGCGTTTTTCCAAAATAAACAAATCCTCGTTGAGGTGCATGGTGCCGTAATCGCAACTTACCCCGAGAAAGCCTTCGGTACATTGGTACACTTCACGCAGGGGCGCCTGAAAAGTAGTTTCAAAAAAAACGCGGTCATCCGGCCACAATACCTCGGCAAAGGAAAGCAACTGTTTGGGTTTTACCGTCAAAGAACCGTTTTTTTGAGCGGCTGCCAGCTCCGCCATTACCGAAGGTTGCGCCGCGATAATGTCGGGTTGAAAGACTTGCAAATCGGCAATTAATGCTGAAACAGGGCGAAAAATATCAAAAAACTGAAATTCCAGGAGTCGGGATTGTACCGATGAATAAAGATTACTGTTGGCGCGCAAAAAGAAAGCTACTTTTTGGCGTTTCAAAAAGTTCATTCTCAATACCCTGCTCATCACCAAGGCCGTCCATTGTGCCCGCTCGGAGTCGGATACCAAAAAAAGACCGCGCTTGCCGCTGGTTCCAGTAGATAGGCCTACGGTAACGCCATTTAAAGTAGGTCGAAAATCGCGCTTAATTTCAGCCTCCAAAGCTGTGGCCAAGGCATCGTCCAATTTAATCCCCAGGGTGTTGATGGCTGAAAAATTCGCCATGAAGGATTCCTTGTTTTGCAGCGGGAAGATTTCGAGCGGAAGTTTTTTTTCGAAAAAAAAGCGATAAAAAGGGGAACGAGGCAAGATTTTTTGGACAAATCGCCGCCAAGACTGTTGCTGAAAATGCTGCAATCGCTGCCTATCTGCAAATTTACCGCGTAAGGTAAACCGCATATAATGCCACAATACCTGCAACTTAAACATGTTTGGCATCACTTTGAGCCCTCACTTGCTGTTCATTACGTAGTGCTTCCTCCGCAATTTCAGGGCTATGGGTAAAACAGATTTTGACCTCCGGATGCCGCTTGGTGAATTGACGCAATTCGGCAAAGGTTTTTTGGTACGCCGCCCAATCATCAAAAAACAATTTGACCAAAGGGCGGGGAAGGATATTGCGGTCAAAAGCGTTTTTGTTCCAAGCGGCATCGGCAGCCAGCAGTACTTCACCCGTTTCGGTTTGCAGCAAAGCGCCAATTTGTCCGCGACCATGCCCAGGTAAAGCCACCAATCGAATGCTGCCATCGCCAAAAAGATCGTAAAAAGTACTTACGGGCGCATTCAGCTGCCCCAATTCGGCATCTGGTATACTTTCGGCACGTTGCGCTAAATCAGGCGGCAATAAATCTGGTATCAGACCAGCGCTTACTGCTTTCCAGGATTTTAAACTAAGGGCTTGTTGCAATCCAGCAGCGTTACAAATGATTTTTACCCCCGGAAAATCGAGCAAGCCAGCAATATGATCGGCATGAAAATGCGAAAGGATAATGGCTTTAACATCACTGGCTTGGTAGCCCATGCTTCGTAATTGTTCGATTACTGGTTCATGTGGCTCAAGCGACATAGGCGTCATTACCCCATACAGTTTAAAAGGCAAGTGTTGGGTAACCGTTCTAAATCTAGGCGCATAACCAGTATCAAACAAAATGAGTCCTTGGCTGGGATGTTCTAACAGCGCCCAGGTAGCATAAAATTGCCAGCGCCCTTTGCCGTCAACTGGATTGATGATATGGGCCGGCGCGGTGCAGTATCCTGATTGAAAAATGCGAAGCCTTACTTTGGTTGCTGTTGGTACCATGCTACAAATTCTTGAATGCCTTCGTAGGTGGTTTGCACTGGAGAATAACCCAATTTTTCCTTCGCTTGAGAAATATCCATCGTCAAGGAATTGGCCAAATAGCTAATTCCCATACGTGTCATTGCCGGTTCTTTGCCTTTGCCAAACCATCGCGCCCACAATTCCACCAGGCCAGCGATGGTCATGGCCAGTGGCGTAGGTAAGCGAGCAATAACCGGTTTTAAATGGAGTTGCTCGAGCATATAATTTATAGCGGTCCATAGTTCGATCGGTTCATCGTTCGAGATATTGTAGGGTCGGCCTAAGGCGTTTTCCGGCGCCAATAAACAACAACGCACCGCTTCAATCACATTTTGAACACAGGTAAGGTCTACTCTGTTTTTTCCCGAACCAATGATCCGCAATTTGCCTTCCGCGTAGGCGCGCAGGACCCTTGGAAAAATAACCGCGTCTTCAGCGCCAATGATTGCCCGCGGGCGAATGGCAATGGTTTCGATGTCTTGTCCATTGCGGGTCAACGCGATGCGTTCAGCTTCTAATTTGGTTGCCGCATAGAAGTTGGCCGTTTTTTTAGGGAGTGGATCGCTTTCGCGTATGTTGAGTCGGTCTTTGTAGTTTTGGTAAACGCTGGGGGTTGAAATCAAAACGAAGCGTTTCACACCATTGGCTTGAGCCGCATCAAGGAGGTTGCGGGTAGCCTGAACGTTGGCGGCGTAGTAATCCTCATATCTCCCCCAAGGTGAAGACATGGCTGCGGCGTGGATGATCGCATCTTTTCCAGCAGTAAGGGTTTGGCAATCATCGGGATTCAACAAATCGCCGGTTTGAAAAGCACAACCTAGGGCTTTGAATTCCGCTTGACGTTCGCTGCGACGACCCATACCGAGAAACTCAGCATCAGGATAGGCTTGTGTGAAGTGTTTGAGTAAACGGCCGCCGAGAAATCCTGAAGCGCCAGTAATCAATATTTTTTGGTTAGTTATTTTTTCCATCGTACGCTATGTCAAAAGTGGAAGTTTCCAATAGGTTGGTTTTCCTTTTCCAAGCCCAATATAACAATTCGGCAATACTCCAGCCTTGAAAAAGAAAAGGCGCGATGTCTTGATGGTCAAAAATGGGGTCTTTGGCCCGATAAAAATCTTTGGTCAGTAAAGCAAGGGGATTGGTCAAAGCCCACGCCGATTTCAGTGCCACCGGCCGATTTGGATTGGCAATGATCGCTTCTTTTTGCCCAAAAAAACAAAGGGGTAAATCTGCGGCTAAAAGGTGAACTCCACTGGTTCCGCGGGGATTGCATTCCAAAACATAAGGTTGACTATCTTTCATGATCACATCAAAACTCAATTGCCCGGTAAACTGGAGGTGCCGCCCAAAATCCAAAACTGCCTGAAATGCCGATTCTTGAAAAACAGGTTCAAAAAAAATACCTGCGCCCTTCCCTACCCGATGACGAGGCACATAACTGGCAAAGCCTTTGAGAACACCCGCATCCCAAATGGAATAAATGCAGATTTCTTGTCCATGAATGCGTTCTTGAGCAATCCAATCTTGTGGATTTTTTTGCGGCAAAACACAAGCTTCTTTTTTTTGCCCAATGATCACTTGATGGCCAAAACGGGAATAGACGGGTTTAAAAACGTAATCCGCAGCATTTTCCCAATCCAAAAAATCGAGACAGGAAACGGTTTTGGGAATTTGAAAAAAGCCCGTTGCTAGTTCCAAAAACCGGTATTTGTGGTGCAACTGATCCATTAAGTCAAAGCGATCGGTCCAAACTTTGGTCGCTAAATCTGCTTTGCAGCGACTGAGATAAAAAACCTCTTCACAAGTGGGTATGCAATCGGTAATCGCTTCGTCTTTGATCAGGTTTTGCAGAGCCTTCACATAAGCTTCGTAGGCCTGCGCAGGCGGGGGCAGCAACACAAAACGTTGCGCAAAACGGCTCCAGCGGGCTACCGGGTAGCGCAGCGAATCTGCCAACACTACCCGGCAACCGGCTTTAGCCAATTGTCGACACAACTCCAGCGCAATGGGCGCCCGGGCCCCGAGGATCAAAACGTTTTTTTGATCCACGATTATCGGATCTGCAAGATCTTAATCTCTACCCGTTGGTTTTGTTTTCGACCTTCGGGGGTATCGTTGGTGGCAATGGGTTTGCGTTTTCCGTAGCCTTTGAAAAACACCCGATTGGGGTCGATTCCTTTGGCGATCAGGTAATCCGCCACCGATTTTGCACGTGCAGTAGACAATCTATCACAAAAAACATCGGGCGGAATGTTGTTGGTATGACCGCCAACTTCAATGACAATACCGCCGTTTTCTTGCAAAAAGTTGTACATTTCATTCAATACTGGCAGCGATTTATCATTCATTTTGGTACTATCGGCATCAAACTGCAATTGCTCTATACCAATTGTTTGTCCGTTGGAGAGGGTACTGGCAGTCAAGGCTGGTAAAATCCGTTTTTCCGTTTTGACATTGACGGTGGCGGTGCAGCCATTGGCGTCGGTAACCGTAGCCGAGTGGGCGCCCAAAGTCAATTGTTTGGCCAGCGCAGCCGATTCTGCATTGTCCCAGGCATATACGTAGGGAGCAACGCCGCCCTTAACTTTTAGCGTTGCGCGACCATCTTTGGAACGTTCAGTAGTGGCGCCCAGGTTGCCCTGAATATCAACCGCCAGCGCTTCGGGTTGTTTTATCGAAATGTTGGCCGTAAACGTATTTTTGACCACATCGGTGATCGTTAATTGATAATCGCCGGCTTTTACATTACTCGGTAGATCGCCTTGCAATGAAGCATTGCTCCATTTATATTGGAATGGGCCTTTACCGCCAGTGACTGCTACTTTCAAACTGCTTTCTCCAGCAGCACACTTGATTCTACCGGTTTCTTGTACAGTTGCCGCTAAGGGAAGGATGTTTTCAGTGATCTCTACCGTAGCCGTACCTTTACACCCATTAGCATCGGTGACAGTCAGGGTGTGTTTCGTGGGCGCCAATTTGAGGGCAGAGATACCGGTTTCGCTGTTGTCCCAAGCGTAAGTATAGCTCCCCGATCCGCCTTTGGCTTGAGCAGTAGCTTTGCCATCTGAATTTCCGGTTGATGCTGGGCTTTGAACAGCGATGGTCACGGCGATCGCATCAGGCTGTTTAACGCTGGCGGAAGCAGTGAATTTATTCCCAACCGCATCGGTAATACTTACCTGATAGTCGCCCGCCTTCACTGCAGTAGGTTGATCACCCTGCAAGGCAGGTTTACTCCATTCGTATTTAAATGGCGCTTTACCGCCGCTAACGGTCACTTTCAAACTACTTTCCCCATCCGCGCATTTGATTTTGCCCGTTTCTTGAATCACTGCGGCCAGTGGCAAGATGTTTTCGGTAATCTCGATGGATCCGTTCCCCGTACAGCCATTGGCATCGGTAATCGTAACGATGTGTTTGCTAGGCGCTAATTTGCTGGCTGTGGCGGTTGTTTCGCCGTTGTCCCATGCATAGGTATACGCGCCAGTGCCGCCCTGCGCTTGGGCAAGTGCCTTACCATCAGATTTCCCTGTTGAGGCCGGACTTTGTGCCAGTACATTGACGGTAATTGCATCTGGCTGCTTGATGGTGAAACTAGCGGTAAATTTATTGTTCACAGCATCAGTTACGGTTACTTGATAATCGCCAGCTTTGACTTGATTGGGCGCCTCTCCTTTCAAAGCAGGGTTACTCCATTGGTATTGGAAGGGCCCTTTGCCGCCGCTGACGTTGACTTGCAATATACCGTCACCGCCGGCACATCTGATTTTACCGGCTTCTTGAATGACCGCCGCGAGCGGCAAAATATTTTCGGTAATTTCAATACTACCGGTTCCGGTACAACCATTGGCATCGGTTACCGTCAAAGTATGTTTACCGGGAGCTAACTTGCTGGCCGTGATGCTGGTTTCACCGTTGTCCCAGGCGTAAACATAAGCGCCAGTACCCCCTTTTGCTTGTGCATTGGCTTTGCCATCTGATTTGCCGGTAGATGCCGGAGCTTGTGGCAAAACCGTAACCGCAATCGCTTCCGGTTGTTTTACACTGATATTGGCGGTGAATTTGTTGTTCACGGCATCGGTAATGGTCAGCTGGTAATCGCCCGCTTTTACGGTATTGGGTTGATCGCCTTGCAAGGCAGGGTTGCTCCATTGGTATTGGAAGGGGCCTTTGCCGCCGCTGACACTGACCGAAAGACCGGCGTCGCCACCAGCACACTTGATTTTACTTGTTTCTTGAATCACGCCCGCCAAGGGTAAAATATTTTCCGTAATCTCTACAACTCCATTGCCGATACAGCCATTGGCATCCGTAACGGTTACGGTATGTTTGCCGGGCGCCAATTTACTGGCAGAGACGCTGGTTTCGCCATTGTCCCAGGCATAGGTGTAAACTCCAGAGCCCCCTTTGGCTTGGGCATTAGCCTTACCATCAGACTTTCCGGTAGATGCTGGACTTTGGGGAAGCACCACTGCGGTGACTTGATCGGGTTGTTTTACACTGATTATAGCGGTGAATTTGTTGTTCACCACATCCGTGATGGTCAATTGGTAGTCGCCAGCAACAACGCCGCTGGGTTGATCGCCTTTCAATTGCGCATTGCTCCATTGGTATTGGTAAGGGCCTTTGCCGCCAGTAACGCTGGCCTGTAAGCTGCTTTGACCACCAGCGCATTTGATCTTGCCGGTTTCTTGAATGACGGCGGCTAGCGGCAAAATGTTTTCAAAGATTTCAATGGTTGCTTGGGTGGTACAACGATTGGCGTCGGTAATAGTGGCGGAGTGTTTTCCAGGGTTTAACTTAGCCGCGGTGATTCCTGTTTCTCCAGTATCCCAAACATAAATAAAGGGGCCCGTACCGCCTTTGATTTGTAAAGTTGCTTTGCCGTCGGCGTTTCCGGTAGAAGCCGGATTTTGTGCCAAGATGGTCGCCGTTAAAGCTTCTGGTTGTTTTATTTTGATAGCCGTAGCGAATTTGCCGCCTACCGCATCGGTAACGGTCAATTGGTAATCGCCAGCCATAACGCTGGTCAATTGATCCCCTTTCAAATTGGGACTGCTCCACTGAAACTGGTAAGGGCTTTTTCCGCCCGTTACTTCCACCTTCAAACTACCCTGACCGCCATTACAAGTGATGTTGCCGATTTCTTGAATGGCCGCAGTAAGTGGTAAAATATTTTCGAAAATATTGGCTTCCGCCTGAGTAGTGCAACCATTGGCATCGGTCACCGTTACCAGGTGTTTGCCCGGACTCAATTTGATGGCGTTGGCAATCACTTCGCCCGAATCCCAAGTGTAGGTGTAGTTTCCAATACCACCTTTAGCTGATACTAGGGCTTTGCCATCAGCATTGCCAGTAGAGGCGGGTTTTTGAACTTGCACTGTTGCAACGATTGGTTCCGGTTGTTTGACAAAGGTCGAAACGGTGATTTTTGCCCCTGTAGCATCAGTAACCGTCACTTGATAATTACCACTAGGAACGTTCACTGGCGATTCGCCAACCAAGGCGCCGATGTTCCAAAGATATTGGTAGGGACTTTTTCCACCATTGACTTTAACCTTGAGTCCGCCATTTCCGCCAGCGCATTTTATCGGGTTTGATTCTTCAATCTGTGCGGCAAGTGGCAAAAGATTTTCAGTAATGTTGACGGTAGCGGTAGTTGAGCAACCGCTGGCATCGGTTACCGTTAAAGTATGTTGCCCGGTTGATAGTTTAACTGCGGTAGGGGTTAATTCCTGATCGTCCCACTTGTAAGAATATTTTCCAGCGCCGCCCTTGACTTGGGTCGTTGCTTTTCCATCCGCCTTACCGGGGCTGCTCGATGCAGTCACTTGAATGGTAGCCGAGATAGGTTCCGGTTGTTTTACTTCAAAGCCTGTGGAAAAAGACGTGCCCAGAGCATCGGTTACCGTCACTTGGTATTTGGCGGCAGTTACGCCGGCCACCTGTTCTCCTTCCAATGCGGGGTTGCTCCATTTGTATTGATAAGGGGCTTTTCCGCCACTGGCTACAGCTTTTAAAGTGGTGGTTCCACCGGCGCAGTTGATTGCGGGTCCGGGTTCGATAGTCGCCATCAAACTGGTGCTTTTTTGGCTGATGTTGACGGTGGCAATGGTATTACAGCCTTTCGGACTGGTTACCGTAACGTTATAAGCGCCTTCAACTAGTTTATTGGCTACAGCGGTTGTTGCGCCGTTGCTCCATTTGTAGGTGTAGGTAGCCCCCTCGGGAATTTTGACTTCAGCGATACCGTCGGCTTTAGCAGGACCGCTTTCCTGCGTTCTTTGTTGAGCGGTAACTTTTGGGCGTGGATCATTGACGGTAATTTTGGCAGCTTTTGTTTTTCCGCCAGCCTCGGTAACGGTTATGCTATACGTTCCGGCAGCAATGTTTTTGGGCGAATCTCCTTGCATAGTGGGTACCGACCATTGATAGGTGTATGGAGCTTTACCGCCTACTATTTTAACTTTGAGGTTGGCGTCTTGTCCGTTGCCGGTACAGGTCAATTCTTTTTCAACAACCGTGTTGACCGTTAAGTTGGAAGATTTTTCAAAAACGTACAAACCTTTATCGACGGTTCCAACCCAAATGGTGCCATCGGGATCAGCGGCAATGCACTTGCCAAACTCGCTCGTATAATACTCGGGGCCGCTGTAAGTTTTTGCCGTTTCGTCCAATAGATCATATTCGGCAACCACGCCAGAGAGGATCCAAAATTTCCCATCGGGGTCGACGTCAAAATCGATTACCTCGCCTTCGAGGGCTTTTTCATTGATCGCGTAAGTTTCCCATTTGGCGCCTTTGGGGGTGAGGATGCCCTCATCCGCCAGTACGTAAATGCTTCCGCCCGTTTCGCGTACGCGCTTGACGTCGTAAAAATCCAATTCCGCTTTCCATTTACCTGGGGTACCCGACATCAGGCCGGAGGGAGTACAAATCCAATATTTCCCTGATTTGTCAATGAAAATATCGGTGATGTCGTTGGATTTTAGTTTTGAATTGGCGGTAGATAATTTTTCAAAAACTGCCAATTGGGGCTGGGTTTTAAAACCAAAAAGTCCAGAACCGCTGGTGCCAATCCACAAAAGGTCGTTTTTGGCGTCATAATGCGCGGCCGAAATGTCGATTTCTGTTTTGAGCAAGGCAGTGATCGCATCTACCGACCAGCGTACATCGGCATTTCCACCCCGAAAACCGAAAACCGATTGAATGCCCACGCCCAACTCCAACGGATCGGCGTAGTTACTGGCTTTTACTTGGAGGATTTTTTTGGGGGTGGCTACCCATTTGATATTTTCAGCATCCACGAAGATATTGGACACTGGTTCATAATCCGTAAAAATGCAACGGGTAACCAATCGATCGCCTTTTTGAGCGCAAAGCGAAGTGCAAAGCAGGAGAGCAAATAGTGTCAAAAAGGGAATTGACCAGGTATAATTTTCTTTCATGAGTTTTCTCGTATTGTAAATCACTCCTTGCTAAGTCTTATTACACAGCAAGATTGCGATTGTTAACGTTGAATTAAGGATTGCTGGTATTTGCAAAACAAAGCAATTTTAGGCTTTGATGCCTTTCCTCCCTGAATTTTCCTTTCTGTTTTTTTTCTTATCTTTGCGCCCGTAAACGAAACATTCATTCATACCAATAAAGTGTCCAAAACGAACTTATGCTTTCAGTAAACGACATTTCGCTTCAATATGGCAAACGGGTGCTTTTTAGCGATGTCAATGTAAAATTTACCCGGGGCAATTGTTATGGCGTTATTGGCGCCAACGGTGCAGGCAAATCTACTTTTTTAAAAATACTTTCCGGGGAAATCAATCCCAATCGGGGTTCGATCAGCATTGATACGAACAACCGGATGGCGGTATTGAAACAGAACCATTTTGAATACGAGGAGGAGGAAGTGTTGCAAACGGTATTGATGGGGCACCCTGAGATGTTTGCGATCATGAAGGAGAAAAATGACATTTACATGAATCCCGATGCCACCGATGAGGATGGTATGCGCGCCGCCGACTTGGAAAACAAGTACGGAGAAATGGGCGGTTGGACCGCCGAAAGTGATGCTGCTGAACTCTTGAGTCTTATGGGGATTAAAGAGGATTTGCACTTCCGCAAAGTGAAGGAACTGGCGGGAACCGAAAAGGTGAAGGTGCTTTTGGCGCAAGCGCTTTTTGGTAATCCCGACATTCTTCTTCTTGATGAACCTACCAACGACTTGGATGCCGAAACCATCACCTGGTTGGCGGATTTTTTGGCGGATTTTAAGAATACGGTGATTGTGGTTTCGCACGACCGTTATTTCCTAGACATGGTGTGTACGCACATCGTTGACATTGATTTTCAGAAAGTTAGCATTTACACTGGCAATTATACCTTCTGGTACGAATCCAGCCAGTTGATGGCGCAGCAAATTGCCAATAAGAACAAAAAAACCGAGCAAAAACGCCAGGAAATGCTGGAATTTATCCAGCGTTTTAGCGCCAACGCTTCTAAATCGCGTCAGGCTACTTCGCGGAAAAAAGCGCTGGAAAAATTGAATTTGGAGGAGATCAAACCTTCCAGTCGAAAATACCCTTACATTTTCTTCCAACCCGAACGCGAACCAGGTGATCAGTTGCTGCATGTTGAAAAACTTTCAGCAACGGCTACCGACGGTACTAAGCTGTTTTCCAATGTCAGTTTCACCGTAAACCAAGGTGAAAAAATTGCCTTGCTGAGTCGTGATGCGACTGCTTTGAATGCTTTTTATCAAATTTTATCGGGCAAGGCCAAACCAACCTCTGGTACTTTTGAATTTGGACAAACCATTACGGTAGGTTATTTGCCCAACGAAAACCAGGAGTATTTCAGCGGCAATCAAAACTTGGATTTGATCAACTGGTTGCGCGAGTACTCTGAAAACAAGGACGAACAATTTATCCGCAGTTTCTTAGGTCGGATGTTGTTTTCCGGCGAGGAAGTGTATAAGCTTTCGAGTGTATTGTCGGGAGGAGAAAAAGTGCGGTGTATGTTGTCCAAAGTGATGCTCAACCATCCCAATTTTGTATTGATGGACGAGCCCACCAACCACTTGGATTTGGAATCGATCACCGCGTTGAACAATGCGATGCAATCATTCAAGGGCAACTTGATCTTCAGCTCGCATGACCATCAATTAACCGAAACGGTGGCCAATCGGATCATTGAAATCACGCCAACTGGAATGATTGATAGCTTGCTGCCGTTCAACGAGTATTTGAGTTCGGATAGGATTAAAGAGCAAAGAACTCAATTGTACGGAAAGACCGTATCGATATAACTCATTTGCGATGGGACAATGATCAATTATGTTGTTCCATCGCAATTTTTCAATCCAAAAAATACTGGCTCAAAGCCTGGTGTTTTTTCAATTCATCCAAACGCCGAATGGTAAGAGGTTTGGAGATAAAATCAATAACCAGCGGGTTTTTAATGGCCCGCTCGCGGTCGTCGGGGTCCACTGTTGACGACAAGATCACCACTTTTAATTCCGGTTGTACTGCCATGTATTCTTTCAAATAGGCATTCAAAAACTCCCAGCCATTCATCTCTGGCATATTGAGATCCAAAAAAATCAAATCCGGTAATTCCCTTTTTTCTAGAGGAAGGTTCAATTGCTGTTCAAAGTATTCAATGGCAATTTTTCCATTTTCAGCAGTCAGGGCATCTTGGCAAAAATTGCATTTTTTTAGCGTTAATTTGTTTAACATCAACGTCATGGGGTCGTCGTCAACACACATTATCTTCGCAATCATGTCTATCATCCTTTAAAAGTTATGGTGAATTTTGTGCCGTGATTTACCTCACTTTGCACTTTAATGGTTCCCCCCAGCGAAGTGATTTGCGAATGCACCAGATAAAGTCCAATACCGCGGCTGTCTTTATGTTGATGAAATTTTTGAAAAAGGCCAAAAACCCGATCGCCCACTTTTTCCAGGTCAAAACCCAATCCTTTGTCTTCAAAAACCAATTGGGTAGCCCCATTTTCAGTTTTTTGGGAATAGATTTGGATACAAGGCGCCTCACCTGGAATAGCGTATTTGATCGAATTGGTGATCATGTTCAAGAAAATACTCTCTAAATACCCATGATTAAAATTCACCTGATCAATGGCTAAAAAATCGGTTTGTATTTGAGTTTGTGATTGTTCGATCAACAAGTTGATCGACTTCTTGACCGCCCCAAAAGTACTACTAAACGACATATTTGAAGTGCTCAAATTACTATTTTCTTTGATAATCAGTAGAGAAATTAAGTCGTTTAAAACTTCATTTAGGTTGTGGGTGGAGTTTTTAAGAATTTCCAGCAGCATAGACGTTTCTTCATCTTGGATATTGGAAAAATCAAGCAATTCAAAAACCCCTACCATGTTGGTCAATGGTGATCGGAGATTGTGCGAAGTGATGTAAGAAAACTGTTTTAGTTCCTTGTTGCTTTTGGTCAACTCTTCGATCAAGATTTTTCGTTCTTCGCGAGTTTTCTTTTTTTCGGTAATGTCGGTTGCAATAGCATAAGTCAAACCCTCCTCTATGATGGGCAAAGCCGACCATTCAAACCACATCGCCTCCCCGGATTTAGTGATCATGCGGTTTTCAAATTGACGAGTTGGAAAACCCTGATAAATTCTACCAATTTCATTGTAGGTTTCTTCATAATCATCCGGATGAACGAAATCTATGATTTTGCGCTCTAGCAATTCTTTTTCAGAATACCCTGTTTTTTTCATCAAGTAAGGGTTGACCTTTTTTAGTCGGCCATCCGCACCAGATATGCACAAAAATACTGGAGAAAGATTAAAGTACTGAGTCAACTCATTATCGATCTTGTGTTTTTGAACGTAAGCTCCAAATTGTTGAGTGATATTTTCAATAAGGGATGAAGAAATTTTTTCGTTATCAAAAGGTTTTTCAGCAAAGAAGGTAAATTGAGCAATAATCGTGTTGTTGTAGAGGACAGGGATACCCAAGCCGGCATTTAGACCAGCAAGTAGAGCATAATCTTTTCGGATTAATTCAGAGTTTTGTAGATCTGGCCAATGAATGATTTTCTTTTCAAACATCGTAGCGCCAGCAAGCCCTTGATTTTCTTTGATGTAAGTATATGACTTTTCTCCTCGCATCAATGCCGCTCTTTCTGTAATCGTATGATTTACACGATACAACAAACAAGTGTTGTCGATGTTAGCCAGCCATACCTCCCCATACAGACATTCAAAAAAATCACACAATTGCTTGATGATTATTTGAAATCCTTTTTCTAAAACATCATTGCTGTTGATGGCATTTAGAATGGTATACCAAATTTCTTTTTCTTTTTCCGATTTTTGACGTTCAAGTGTTTCTTTGACTTCATGGGTTACGTCAAACATTGCGCCAACTACTCGAATCGCTTTTCCCTCCTGATTGCGTATGATGTTACCTTTATCTCTCATGTAAATGTATTCGCCATCGGCTTTTTGAAACCGATATGCAGCATGCCATTCCGTGCCTTTTCCAGTAATGGTATTTTTAAAGCTAGTCGTTACGTTTTCATAATCTTCAGGATGGATGTGGGATGCCCATCTTTCTATCAGTTCTTGGTCTTTATGTTTTATCTCATAGCCAAATTTAATAAGAAATGCTTCGCTCCAGGTTACTTTCTGATTTACTAAATCCCAATCCCAGATGGCATCAGAGGTGACTTTGGTTACATATTGATAGCGTTCATTGGTTACTATCAGCTCTTGTTCAAAAGCTTTGTTTTCAATGATGATTTGCAGGATGTTTTTAGCTCTTTCGATGGCATTTTCCTCGTCTTTGGTAGGGCATTTAATTTCATTGTAATACATGGCAAAGGTGCCAATCACTATATTGTTAGAATTTACAATAGGATATGACCAACAAGATTTGAGGCCAACCTTTAAGGCTTCAGTTTTGAAATTGACCCACAATTCATTGGTTGCAATATCCGCAACAATAATTTTTTGATTCAAGTAGGCCGCTGTACCACAAGAACCTTCATTTGGTCCAATTTTCATTCCTTCAACTACTTTGGTAAAATCCTCAGGAATACTTGAAGAAAACCAATTGTACAAGCGATCTCCCTTCAATTTAAGAATAGAGCAAGTCATGCCTTTGTAGATGGCTTCCAGCTCTTTAAGGTAAAAATTGACGGTATCTTCTAGCTTACTTTCTTTTTGGGCATTGCGTTTGAGTACTTCTTGCTCCAATTGTTGAATACGCAAGTTATGTTTCAGTGCATTTTCAATATCCTTTAGTTGGGTAATGTCTTGTACCGTGCCGATGGAATAGGTAGGGTTGCCCGCTTCATCATAAAAAGACTCACCGTGGCATTCCACTTGTTTTATTGTGCCATCCTTGGTAACAATGCGGTGAAAAATATGATAGGCAGATCGCTCATTGAGTGAAGTAAAGTAGGTATCACGCACATAATCCTGATCATCGGGGTGAATATGGCTCATACAGGCCTGGAAGTTGGCTTCAAATTCCTGCGGCTCTAACCCGAAAATATGAAACACCTCATCGGACCACATCAATTTATCCTCCAATAAATTCATTTCCCAATCGCCAATAAGAGCCAAACGCTGGGCTACTTTTAAGTTTCTTTCGGTGCGGATGAGTTGTTTTTCAAAGATTTTTCGATCATGGATATCGGTGAAGGAGCCCGCCATACGAATGGGCGCCCCATGCTCATCCCAGATTGCTTGACCCGATACGAAAAACCAGCGATAAACATTTCCTTTAGTTCTAAGTCTTGTCTCTACTCTATAGGGTCTTTTATGACGCAGATGAGCCTCCAAAGCAGCTTGGGTACCAGCTAAATCATCCGGGTGAATATGATCAACCATTGTTGACATTCCAACTGTTTGATTAGATTCAATTTCGAAAAGTCCACTAAAATAAGGGGAAAAATAGGCCTTATCTAACTGTGGAAACCAATCCCAGATACCGTCGCTAGAGCCTCTGACAGCAAGATCAAACCTTTCCTGACTTTTGTTTAACTCTTCTTGAATTTTAAACAAGGTACTGTGAAAAAACAAACGATTGGTTTTGGTAATGGACACCTTTTGCCCAATTGGCGCCACGTAAATGGTATTCGGTAACAGCTCCATTTGATCCACCCCTTCCACTATCTGCATCGTTGTAAGAGGCTTGATCTGGGTCAAAGTTTTTTTGAGCAATCCATGATCAATATAATGGGCAACAACCAAGGCCAAATTCTCCATTGAACCCGCATAATTTTCTAAAAAATCTTGCACGGGTTCCAAACCTTCAGAATAAATTCCAAGAATGGAGACTTTAGATGGCGTGGTTTTTTTGGTCATTCCGGCAGCGTTATATTGCGTTCAAAAATTAATTAGTGTTCCATACAAAGATTACCAAGATAGTACGATTGCTTGGTCTCAAAGTTTATATCAGACAGGTATGCTACAGATTTAAAGCAGAATGTAGCAATTAAAAAATATTTTTCTCGTGCAAGAGAAGAAAAATGCAATTTAAATCCCCATTTTTTCTAAATATCGCTATTTTTTACAATTTTTTAAAAAAATCAGCAAGAAAAACTATTTTGCACATTTTGCCATTTTCTGATATAACACATTGGGATCAAATGGTTTAGATACATATTCATTCATACCGCTGGCCAATAGTTCAATTTTAGTGGAATGGTTGGAAGATGCGGTTAGCGCGATGATGGGTATTTGTTGATTGAACTTGCGGATTTCAATGGTAGCCTCTTTCCCATCCATTATTGGCATTTGTAAGTCCATCAGCACCATATCAAAATGCGCGGCAGAGACTTTATCCAAGGCTTCTTTACCATTTTTGGCCACTTCAATTTGTACATTCCAATCCGAGATGATTTGCTCCAGCATGATGATGTTGAACTCCAAGTCATCCACAATCAAAACTTTAATGCCTTTTAGATTTTTATCCAAGACCACCAGGTCTTTGTCTTCTTTACTACTTAGCTTGCCTTCTTTTAAAATCAGGTCAAAATAAAAAGCCGAACCTTTGCCTTCTGCACTATCGATTTCAATTTTGCTGTCCATTAAATTGAGCAACAATTTGGTGATCGACAAACCCAAGCCTGTTCCGCCGTATTCTCGAGTGGTATTGTTGTTGGCCTGGGTAAACCGCTCCAGCACTTTCTTTTGATTTTCAGGTGAGATCCCTATGCCGTCATCTTTTACCTCAATGCGCACCAACTGGCTATCGTCGTAAGCTTCCAGCAAAGACACGGTAATGCGAATGGTGCCTTCTTTGGTGAATTTCACCGCATTACTGACCAGGTTGGTAATGATTTGGTTGAGGCGTACACTATCGGCATGAACAATTTCATAAACATCGCTGTCAAAAAGGAGCTTGATGCTATTGCCACGTTCTTTGGCATTGTTTTCGTTGGCTTTTTTGATGTCGTTTACCAACTTGATGAGGCTAAAATCATGGTATTCCAGCTCCACTTTCCCTTCTTCAATTTTGTTGAAATCCAGGATGTCATTGATCAGGGTCATCAAATTGCGGGAGGCAATGCTTAAGATCTCCAGGTTCTTTTCTTGTTCCGGGAGGCATTGGTTTTTTTGTAGCACATGGGTCATGCCGATGATAACGTTCAAGGGAGAACGAATTTCATGGCTCATTACGGAGAGGAACTCTGATTTAGCCTGCGAAGCTTTTTGCGTTTGGTTGATGGCGCGTTGGAGTTGCTGCTCCACCTCCATGCGCATTTTTACTTGACTGTTCAAGTATTCGGCTACCCACAAAAGATCATTAAAATCATCGCCATTACTGATGATGTTATTATTGGCGAGCGTTCTGACGGTTTTAAGCATTTTTTCAATGCCTTTTTCCCGGAGTGCTTTTTCAGCGAGCAATCGTTCGTGAACGGAGTAAAATTCCTGTTCAGCAATCGTAAATGCTTGTGAAGAAAGTGCTTTGTCTTTTTCAAAACTATAGTAAGACTCATTAACCGCGTTCAAAAACGGGATGAGCTTGGCATCAAATTCCTGGTTTTCCGCTTCAAGAAATTTTTTGACTTGGCGTTTTAGAAGTTTGTGATACCCTTCAAATGTCATTTTTCAAAAATTGTAGTGACGGTCATCGTCTGGTTATGCAGTTCGCATTTGCTAAACGCTGAAAAAGGAGAAATTTCACCATAGGAATAAAAACCAGTGATGGTTGTTTTTTCACCTAACACATCGCGGGCTGCATCATGTTCTTCTTCAATGCGATTTCCAAATATAAGTTTTCGTCCCACACAACTTATTAAAATGGACAATTTTTGTTGATCTAAATGTTCTTGAGACAATTCATTGGATTCCATGACAGCATCAGAAGCGGCATCAATCAACTGATCCAAATTGGCTTTCATCAGTCGAACCTTCGAACCCTCTGGAATATTTCCGGCAAAAGTCATGGTTTTTTGCTCATTATCAACCGATAAAACGGTTCTCACCACTTCTCTGCCATCGTCATCGGTAATGGAAAGCGGAAACAACAAAGCGGAACCAGGCAATTCTTTGGCATAATCGCCCAAATAACGCGAATACAAATCCAAAGCACTTTCACCATCGATTTCGTGTAGGATATTTTTGTCAGATTTGGTGACAATGCGCGTCAATCCAAAATTATCCCAACCACCTTTAGATCCAAAGCCAAAGTTCAAATCGTCGCCATAAAACCCAATCGCGGCGATGTTGCCTGATTGAAGGTCATTATTTAGCCCTACCACCGTTTGTTGAAAATTGGCGCCATCTCCGGCCAAACCACCTGAAACGGCGATTTTATCTTCAAATGTGTGGTTGATGCCTTCTACCAATTCACTGCCATTGACAAATTGCCCATCAGATAACACAAAAACGAATTTCAGACCCTCCTTGGGTAGCTTGTTCATCAATAATTTTCCCGCCTCAAAGCTATTTTCCGCTTCATTGATGTTGATCAAAGCAGAACTTATGGTCGATTTCTCGAGTTTCACCCCCGTAAAAACAATACTATTATCGGTTATGCTATAGTTGTTAATTTCCCCGGCGGTAGATCCGCCAATGATTGTTGCATTGGGAAAAGCATCGGCGATAGCTTGATAACCGCCATTGGTAAGCAAGCTTCTTTCGCCAAAACACATGATTAAATCGGGCTGAATGGCAGTAGAAAATGAGGAAAGGTCAAAATTTTCTTTTGAAAGGGCGTGTTGAAATACTTGCATTGTTCAAATTATTTGGTGGATGATGGTTGTACTCATGATCCGTCTAAATTTGAGCTACGTTTGCTGTAAATAACTATTCCTTCAAATGAATGGATCATTGAAGAAAACATCAAAAACATACTACATTGCTGATTCAGAACGTGAACAAGGCCAGAACTTAGAGCTTATTTAGGATTCTGGTTCGATGGCGAAAATGAGCTAAGATTCGCCCCAATGAGGCACGAAAAGCGGAGTGTAGCAGCGCTACATGAGCATTTTCGTAACGAAATAGGGGTGAATCTTAGCCATTTGTAGCTCGAATCAGAATCTTGAACAAGCTCTTAACGCTTAAATTAAGATCTTTTTACGGAATCGATTTGAGAAATGTTTCAGTGGGTGCACAAATAATTCATCCATCTTGAATGTTACCCCAAAAAAAATCGGACAAGTTGACGCAATGCCAACTTGTCCGATAAAAAGGACTGAATAAATTGTTCGTTTATACCAATTCTTCCACTTTAACCGGAACAACCCAGTTGTGGGTATCTTCGATGCGACCAGAGCGCAAGCCCTCGATCTCAGATTTTACCAAGTGCGCAATACCGCCTTCGGTAGGTGTAGGGATGGTCAAAACTTTGCCATTGTATGATACTTCGGATACCAAAGAAACCACAGCTGCGGTACCCGCGCCAAATGCTTCTTGGAGCAATCCTTTTTCCGATGCTGCTACCAATTCATCGATTGTGAGTGGTCTTTCTTCCACCTTGTACCCTTTTTCGCGCAAGATGGTCAGAATAGAATCGCGGGTAATCCCTTTGAGAATAGCGCCATCGGTAGCTGGAGTAACGATCACGCCGTCTATCACAAAAAAGATATTCATGGTGCCTACTTCCTGCACATATTTAAATTCAACCCCATCCAGCCACATCACTTGGTCAAACCCTTTTTGATGCGCCTCCAGCGTGGGCAGCAATGCGCCTGCGTAATTCCCTGCTGCTTTTGCTTCGCCAGTACCACCTTTCACGGCACGAACATAGTGGGTTTCAGCCAGCAAGCGTACCGGTTTGGAATAATAAGGCCCAACTGGACAAGAAATGACAATAAAGTGGTATTTTTCCGAAGCGCGAACGCCAATAAATTCATCGGCAGCAATCATAAAAGGACGCAGGTAAAGCGCACTGTCTTCCCGCTGAGGAATCCAGTCGGCATCAATGCCCACGATGGCGTGTAGGGCATCAAGGAAAAGTTGCTCAGGCACCTCAGGCATACACATTCTGCGCGCGGAAGCGTTGAGGCGACGGGAGTGCATTTCCGGGCGGAACAATGCGGGCAAGCCATCCAGCGTTTTAGAGGCTTTCATGCCTTCAAAAATGGCTTGACCGTAGTGTAGCACCATTGATGCTGGGTGGATCTGAAAAGCACCGAATGGTTCGATACGGGGATTAACCCACTCGCCGTTTTCATAATCGGCGATGAACATGTGATCGGAGAAAATCCGGCCAAAAGGAAGATGATTAAAATCTACCGTCCCTAACCGCGAATGCTCCGTCCTAGTAATCTGGATGTTGTTTTTCATCTTGACAGGATTTTATACAAATATATTTATTTTTGTGGAAAAATTCTGATTTTTTCAAATTAACTTGTGTTTTATTTGGCAAATTTTAAAATTACCTCTAAAAAACAAATTATATTTTGAACGCATCGTTTTTTGATTTCAAATTGTTTGCAATACCCGAGAACGACAACTCGGCTAATCGCTGTATTGGCGAAAATGCCAAACATTTGTTGTTGCTCTACAACCCCGCTGAGCAACTTGAGGAATTGCAATCTTTTTTAAGCAAGATTCTACAAGCCATTCAACTGGATTTGCAAAAAGATGCTTTACAATTGCCAATAAACCCCGAGGAATCCATCCAGTTGGCGGCAATTGCCAACAACAAAAACTGTAGCACGGTCATTATTTTTGGCCATTCCTTGCCACAATTAGGGCTGCACCTGGAACTTCCCTTGTATTACCCGACATTACACCAAGGTATAACGTTTTTACTGACTGATCCGTTACTGTCAATTTACCAAGAAAGACAAAATGGCGGAAAAAAAATGTCGGGCGCACTGTGGTCCGCCCTACGTGAAATCTTTTTGACAACATGAAAACACTCATTTTTGCTTCTGGAAACGCACATAAAATCCGGGAAGTACGGGAATTGCTTAGCGATCGCTATGATGTTAAAGGCCTCATCGACATTGGATGTACCTATGACATCCCCGAAACCAGCGACACCTTCGAGGGCAATGCTTTACTCAAAGCACAATACGTGTTTGAGCATTACCAACTGGATTGTTTTGCCGAAGATACCGGATTGGAGGTTGAAGCACTCAACGGCGCTCCCGGCGTTTATTCGGCTCGTTTTGCCGGATTACACAAAAGCAGCGCGGATAATATGTCGCTGCTATTGGAGAAATTGAAGGAACAAGCCAATCGCAAAGCTCGGTTCAAAACCGTAGTTGCCCTTCTTTGGAATGGCGAAACCCACTATTTTGAAGGCATCGTCGATGGACACATCATTGAAAATCCGCGCGGTAGCGGTACTTTTGGCTACGATCCCATTTTTGTTCCTGAGGGTTACGAGCTTACTTTTGCCGAAATGGAAGCAGGTTTAAAAAACAGCATCAGCCACCGGGGTAGAGCGATCCAGAAATTGTTGAATTTTTTAGAAAAATAATTAAAAAAATTGTAGATTTAGGATCTGTGTTGTTAAGTAATGGGCAATACAAAAACTAATCAGCCTTATTGTCCCATTAGCAGGAAATGGAAAAAGCAGGAAAATGAATGCAGAAAGCTACCTCGAGTTGCTCAAACAGCATGCAAATTTATACCAGTTGCCATATGAGGCATTAAAGACTTTGGCGATGCAATACCCATACAGCCAAAGTCTGCAACTGCTTTTTCTCATCAAAAGCGAGATGGAAGAGCATCCTGATCGACAATCCCAGCTCCAAAAAACCGCTCTTTACGCTCCTGATCGCCGCAAACTGCAACGCTTGATGAAAGAATTGACGGAAAAACAGCCCCTCAATGGCGAGAATTTCCAGTTGAAAGAAGAGTTTTTGGAATTAAAAGACCTCTCCGCCGTCGCTGCAGATTTAGAAAAAATTGCTTTACAAATTGATACAACTGCAGTTGTTCCGCCAGCAGCATTAATAGTAGAACCGCCGCTTACGCCCCCGAAAACGATAGAAACCAGCTCCCCTGTTGTAAAGGAAGCACCGGTTTTGGAATTCCCCAAGATGGTTCCAAGCATTGTACAGCCAATTAGCCCCACGGTTACAGAGTCAATTGTTGAACAAACGCCGCCATTGCCGCCAATTGAGCAGCCCATTGCCAAGTCAGAACCAGGGGAAAACAATCCAGCGCCAAGCGAGGCTGCCGCTTCGCCCCCTCCTACCCCAGTGTTCAAACCACTTCCCAAAAGCGCGTTTAGTTCCTGGGCAAAACAGACCCAACCCGAGCCTTTGAAACCAGATGCACCAAAATGGTTGGACATGCGTCAGCTCGATGAAGCGCGTGAACGCATCAAAACCAAGCAAGACAACAACCACGGTTTGGCATCTTCCGAGGCGGAAGTCATTGAATTTGCCCAGCAAAGCATTCAAATGAAAAACACCTACGTTTCGGAAACTTTAGCCGAATTGTTGTTCAACCAAGAAAAATATACGAAGGCTGTTGCAGTTTACGAGCGATTAATTTTGTTATTTCCCGAAAAAAGTGCAAGATTTGCGGCCAGAATTGACTTGATTAAAAATTTATTACCATGACGCTTTTGACTGTGCTGATTGCTCTTGTTAGTGTACTGCTGATGGCAGTCATTCTTATTCAAAACCCAAAAGGTGGCGGCGTAGATTCTACTTTTGGTGGAAATCAAGCCAACCAATTGTTTGGTGCTGCTGGTTCTACCGACATCGTAGAACGGGCTACCTGGGTTCTTGCCGGACTTTTGTTCATTTTGTGCATCGCTGCCACCTTGTTGGCGGGTAGCAATGTAACTGGCGCTGCGGCTGAACAATTGCTTTCTCAATAATTGACAGTACGATTCAGCTTTTGCTGTTTCTACCTGTTGACTTTTCTGCCATTGTTTACACCGTTCCGGCGGGTAAGCAATGGCAGTTCTGTTTTTAGCGCCATACAACTGACAAAGCGTCTTTTCTTTTTGCCGCTTTTGGGGCAACTGACAGGTATGACTGAAAAAATGTCACAAATCACACATTGGCACGCGATGTGCTAAAGGGAAAGTGAACAAAAAATTTATGGTTTAACCAAAAATCATAGCATCCAATATTATGAAGCCTATCAACGACCGAGTAGTGGTAAAACCCGCTCCTGCTGAAGAAATGACAAAAGGGGGGATCATCATCCCTGATACTGCTAAAGAAAAACCACAACGTGGCGAAGTAATTGCAGTAGGCCCTGGAAAAGACGGCAACTTGATGACCGTTCAAGTTGGCGACATCGTTCTGTATGGCAAATATGCCGGACAAGAATTGAACTACCAAGGTGACGACTTTTTGATCATGCGCGAAGATGACATTTTGGTCATTCTTTAAGATTGCTAAGTTGTTCTAGCGAACGATTTTTCTTTTTTCAACCCAAAAAAACTTAGAATTCATATGGCTAAGGAAATTAGCTTCAACCGTGACGCACGGGAGAGATTGCGGGCTGGCGTAGATGCTTTGGCCAACGCAGTGAAAGTAACCCTAGGTCCAAAAGGCCGCAACGTGGTTATCCAAAAAAGCTTTGGCGCGCCTCAAGTAACCAAAGATGGTGTTACTGTTGCTAAAGAAATTGAATTGGAAGACGCTGTGGAAAACATGGGCGCACAAATGGTAAAAGAAGTTGCTTCAAAAACAGCTGATATTGCTGGTGATGGAACAACTACGGCTACCGTTTTGGCTCAAGCCATGATCGGCGCAGGTTTGAAAAACGTGGCTGCAGGCGCTAATCCAATGGATTTAAAGCGTGGTATCGATAAAGCTGTTCGCAAAGTGGTTGAATCCTTGAAGGAACAATCTGAGCAAATCGGCGATGACTTTGAAAAAATTCGCCAAGTTGCGGCTATCTCTGCCAACAACGACGACGAAATCGGCGCATTGATTGCCGACGCTATGAAACGCGTTACCAAAGACGGTGTCATCACCGTTGAAGAAGCAAAAGGCACCGATACTTATGTTGACGAGGTGTTGGGTATGCAGTTTGACCGCGGCTACTTGTCTCCTTATTTCGTAACCAACGCGGAAGACATGACCGTTGAGTACGAAAACCCATTGATCCTGATTACCGATAAGAAAATTTCCAACATGCAGGACATCGTTCCGGTTTTGGAAAAAGTAATCGGTGCAGGTCGCTCTTTGTTGATCATCGCAGAAGACATTGAAAGCCAAGCTTTGGGTGTTTTGGTAGTGAACCGCTTGCGCGCCAACCTCAAAATCGTTGCGGTTAAAGCTCCAGGTTTTGGCGATCGCCGCAAAGCTATGTTGGAAGACATCGCAATTCTTACTGGCGGTACCGTTATCTCTGAAGAAAAAGGCTACAAACTAGATACTGCTGGTTTGGAAGAACTGGGTACAGCTGAGAAAATCTCTATCGATAAAGATAATACTACGGTGATCAATGGCAAAGGCAAGCAGGATGAAATCACTGCACGCATCAACCAGATCAAACAGCAAATTGGCACCACTACTTCTGACTACGACAAAGAAAAATTGCAAGAGCGTTTGGCTAAATTGTCAGGCGGTGTAGCGGTTTTGCACGTAGGCGCTCCAACCGAAGTAGAAATGAAAGAGAAGAAAGACCGCGTTGACGATGCTTTGCACGCTACCCGTGCAGCCATCGAAGAAGGTATCGTATCTGGCGGCGGTGTTGCCTTGGTACGCGCCATCAAATCGCTTTACAACTTCAAAGGCATCAACGAAGACGAAAACATCGGCGTTCAGATCGTTCGCAAATCTTTGGAAGCTCCTCTACGCACCATCGTTGAAAACGCTGGCGTAGAAGGTTCTGTAGTTTTGCAGCGCGTTCAGAACGGTAAAGATTCATACGGTTACAATGCCCGTACCGACAAATACGAAGACTTGAAAAAAGCAGGTGTAATTGACCCAACTAAGGTTACCCGCATCGCTTTGGAAAATGCTGCTTCTATTGCTGGAATGGTATTGACTACAGAATGTGTAGTAAACGATCGTCCTGAAAAAGAAGGAGGCTCAGCTCCAGCTATGCCCGGCGGCATGGGAGGAATGATGTAATTCTTTTTCTCGAAAGGAAGAATGAGGGCAGCCCAAGCAATTGGGTTGCCCTTGTTTTTTTGAAAAAATCAATGAGGAAAAACTTCGCCCGCCATCTCCATGGCTTGATTGAAGATGTTTAAATCCACTCCGGTGTTTTCGTTTTTTTCGCCAAAAAAACGCAGCATATTCTCTGTTGGCATGTTGCCTACCAAATCATCCTTGGCCATCGGGCAGCCGCCAAAACCCTTAATCGCCCCGTCGAAACGGCGGCAACCGGTTTCGTAGGCCGCAATTATTTTTTCTTCCCATAAATTGGGTACGGTATGAAAATGCCCACCGATCTCCACATCCTGATATTGATCCAGCAAATGGCTAAAGAGGTAGCGAATGCTTTCCGGACTAGCCACGCCAATGGTGTCCGATAATTGAAAAATACCGATGCCCATGTCCCGTAATCGATCTACCCACTGCTGCACAATTTCGACATTCCAGGGATCGCCATAAGGATTGCCAAAACCCATCGAAATGTACAAAGTCAGTTTTTTATCCTTGGCCAGACAGATGTCTTGAATTTGCTGTACCCGCTCTAAGGATTCCTCGATGGTGGCGTTGGTGTTGCGCAGTTGAAAGGTTTCCGAGATAGAAAAAGGATAACCGAGATAGTCAATTTCTGAAAATTGGGCAGCTTCTTCGGCGCCGCGACTATTGGCGACAATAGCCAGTAGCTTAGTAGCAGTAGCACTCAAATCCAATTGCGCCAATACATCGGTGGTATCACGCATTTGCGGGATGGCTTTTGGCGATACAAAACTACCAAAATCAAGGGTATCAAAACCCGCTTGCAACAAGAGGTTGATGTATCGCACTTTGACCTCGGTAGGGATGAATTCTTTTAACCCTTGCATCGCATCTCGCGGACATTCGATTATCTTTACCATATTTTTATTCCATCAGTTGATATACTTCCCTCGGGATGGGAAGTTTAATGGTCATGAAACTGAACATGCTCCATTAAAAACTGTTTGTTATCGGTACAAGTTGCTCAATTTTTAAGAATACAGGTATATGAAGCAAAAATATTCAATGCTTCAGCCAATACATAAGTTTTTAGTCATGACAAAAAACAAAACGCTTTTTACAATCATTGGGTTTTTGATGTTCATTTTTGGTTTCTCAACTCTAGTATTGATGCTAGTGGGCATGAACCTGAGTTTTTTAACCTGGATTGATGCTGGAGGAAAATTACTGGGTTTTGTGGTTCGCTTATTGCTGATCATGTCGGGTTTCATCTTTTTTTACGTAGCCCAATCCGATTATAAGGGGGAAGATTAATTTCTTCACGAACAAAAAATGGAATAAGGAGTTGACTTGAAAACTTAAAAAAGTCAACTCTATGGCAAATTCAGCAGGGTCAATCGACCCAACTATTGATGCAACCTATCCCCCAGCCACACCGACGCTAATGCCGGTAACAGTGGCTTATGGCGATGGCATTGGTCCTGAAATCATGGATGCTACGCTTCGCATCATCAATGCAGCTGGAGCGCGTATTCAACCAGAAGTAATTGAAATTGGCGAAAAAGTATACCTCTCTGGCAATGCCGCCGGTATTCAGCCCGAAGCCTGGGAGTCGCTCCGACGTACCAAAGTATTTTTAAAAGCGCCCATTACCACGCCACAAGGTGGCGGATTCAAAAGTTTGAATGTCACCACCCGTAAAATGCTGGGTTTGTTTGCTAACGTGCGCCCTTGCATCGCTTACCACCCCTATGTCGACACCAAGCACCCAGTGATGGACGTGGTCATCATTCGCGAAAATGAGGAGGACTTGTATGCTGGCATTGAACACCAGCAAACCCCCGAAGTGGTGCAGTGTTTAAAGTTGATCACTCGACCAGGAACCGAAAAAATCGTCCGCTACGCTTTTGAATATGCCCGCCAATACGGTCGCAAAAAAGTAACTTGCTTCACCAAAGACAACATCATGAAACAAACCGACGGACTGTTTCACAAGGTGTTTGACGAAATTGGCGAAGAATATCCTGATCTGGAAAAAGAACACTGGATCGTTGACATCGGCGCCGCTAAATTGGCCGACACCCCTGAAAACTTCGACTTGATCGTTATGCCTAACCTCTACGGCGACATCCTCTCTGATGTAGCGGCACAGATTGCCGGTTCAGTAGGTTTGGCAGGTTCAGCAAATATCGGCGAGGAAGTAGCCATGTTTGAAGCGATCCACGGTTCAGCGCCGCGTCGGGCGGGTATGAACATGGCCAACCCATCTGGTCTTTTGCTGGGCGCAGTGCAAATGTTGGTGCACATTGGCCAGGGTGACATTGCCGAAAAGGTTCACAATGCTTGGTTGCTTACGCTGGAAGACGGAATCCACACCTACGATATTTACAAAGAAGGTGTGAGCAAAGAAAAGGTAGGAACCCGCGAGTTTGCGGATGCAGTAATTGCCCGAATTGGCTTACAACCCAGCAAATTGAAGGCTGCTGATTACTCAAATGCCAAAGAAAGCATCAAAGTAAAACTCAAGCCGCAGCCTGAGGTGAAGCAAGAAACCATCGGGGTAGATGTTTTCTTATACCACAACGACCGCAATGCCGATACGCTTGGCGAAGCCATCAACAAAATTACCGCTGGAGATTTACATTTGACCATGATTACCAACCGCGGGGTAAAAGTATGGCCTAATGGTTTGCCAGAAACGTTTTGTACTGATCACTGGCGCTGCCGGTTTAAATCAAACAACGATGTAGCCTACTCAACCATCATAGAATTACTAAGCAAGGTGACCGAAGCTGGATTCTCCATCATCAAAACTGAGAACTTAATGCGCTTCAACGGGGAAGATGTCTTCTCCGCTGGTCAAGGAGCTTAACGCACATCTTTATCATAAGTATTTCTAATCCAATCAATCTCAGGTTTTAGCGGAAACGCTGAAATCTGGGATTTTTTTTTATTGGTACAACCTCCCCGAACGAGGTAAAAACTCCCCAATAAACCCTTAACTTTACCGCAAAATACCTGCATGGAGGAGCAAAACAATGCCGGAGTCAGTCTCAACAAATACATCAGTCAAACGGGCATCTGCTCGCGGCGCGAAGCTGATCGTTTCATTGACGAAGGTAAAGTTACGCTTAATGGTGAGGTAGCCAAAAAAGGCAATCGCGTGTTGGAGGGCGATGTGGTGAAAATCAATGGCAAGCCTTTAAAATCCGCCGAAAAAACTGTTTATATCGCTTACCACAAACCGGTAGGTATTACCAGCACTACTGATCTCAAAGACAAAACCAACATCATTCAAGCCATCAATTACCCCAAACGGATTTTCCCAATTGGTCGCTTGGACAAAGACTCAGAAGGACTCATCTTTTTGACCAACGATGGCGACATCGTCAATAAAATCCTTCGCGCCAGCAACAACCACGAAAAAGAATACCTGGTCACGGTAAATAAACCGATCACTCCGGTTTTTTTGGAAAAAATGAGCAAAGGCGTGCCTATACTTGGCGCTGTCACCAAACCTTGCACCATTCGCCAGGAGAGTAAATTTGTATTCTGCATTATTCTCACTCAAGGGCTCAATCGACAAATTCGCCGCATGTGCGAATTTTTTGATTTCCAGGTTGTCAAGCTGAAACGCATCCGCATCATGAATGTAACCTTGGAAAATTTACCGTCCAAAAAATGGCGTTACCTCACCCCTGCTGAAATAGACACGATCAATAAAAGGGTAAAAGATTCGAGTAAAACGGCAGAATAAAACCCAGAGATTCATCTTTTTTTGGATAAGCTATTGATTAAGAGCTTGTTGAGGATTTTGGTTCGATAGCGAAAATGAGCTAAAATTTGCCCCAATGAGGCGCGAAAAACGGAGTGTAGCAGCGCTACATGAGCATTTTCGCAACGAAATGGGGGTGAATTTTAGCCATTTGTAGCTCGAATCAGAATCCTGAACAAGCTCTAAGGAACGGGTGAATAATAAAGTGTCATTTTAGCCGCCGTTATTTTGCTGCCAATCGACTATCTTTTGAGGCGCAATGTGGGGCATTGTAACGAAAAAGATAGGAAGAGTGGCGGTGAAAGAGTAAGGCAAAAGTGATACTTTATTGTTTACCCGTTCCTAAAATTACCCTAAAATTAACTCGGTGTATTTTCACTTCTGTGCTTCTTTTCCTAATTTTACCTGAAGGTCGTATTGAAACTACTGAGATTCATTACAAAACGACCCAAAACCCAAATCCAGCCAATGACCACAGGGGAAAGCGAAGATCGCTGCTATGTGCAGCCCACAGAAGTTGCCCTATGGAAAGATTGCCTTGATCGAGGCCAATCCAACCTGGAACAACGCAAAAAAGCACTACTCGCGCTTGCTCTTTGGGCGAGTTCTCCCTATTTTTCTGGTTATCGCGCTTGGGGTCGCTTACCTACTCAATACCAAAAAAACCAAGGGGTTCATCAACGGTTTTGGGGATTGTATAACCTGCGACCAGAAGCCAAAAAACAAGTCTGGTTGGTTTGGGATTATCAAGAAGAACATTTTGCCCTTGTCAAAGAAATCGCTCCTGGAGAGGAAGGGCACTTGTATGATAGCCGTTTGAATTGGGAATCGGAAATTTACAACGATTTACGCGACATGCAAGACCGCCGATTCCGTGGTCTCCCTCCTTTCATCGCCAATGGACAACTCTGGTTTGCGAGTGCCTTTGCCTCTTTGGGATCTTTAGAATGGCATTTTTTTAGCGCTTCGCTTTCCGGATCCATAGCCGAATTGTATAAAATGCTTTATCCGCCCAGTCCTTTTGCCAGTTTAAACATCGCAAAACGTTGGCGACTGATGCGGGCCTATTTTGTCCAGACTGCTCGCACCTTGCATGGTTTTCACTTACAAGGTTTGGTACACCGCAATTTACAACCCGATAATTTATTGCTCATCCAGCTAGCTGCCAATGAAATGCAAGAAGGATGGATTTGCGACTTTGACCAATCCCGCAACTTTCACGATATTTTTGTAGCCCGTCACCTCGATTTAGCGAGTCACAACGGCTACACCGCTCCGGAACGTTTTAACAAACCCCAATTGCAATCTTCAGCGAATCGCATGGCGGCGTATTATGGTCTTCCTGAGGGCGATGTATATGCCCTGGCTGCCGTATTGACTGATTGTCTACTGGGCGCACACACTGATCCACAAATCCGATTGTCAACTGTACGCGACAATCGAAGTCTGCCGCTGCGCTTGCGGAAGTTGCTTATGGAGTGTTTGGATGCCGATTACCACCGTCGCCCCAATGCTGCTGATTTTGCCAATAGTCTCGAAAAAATTACCTGGCGCCAAGGTTTTGGGGAGTGGACGATTCCACTACTGAGTTTGTTGTTGTTGCCCGTTTTGGGGTTTATCATGTATGTAATCATATCCGAACCGATTCTAAAAAATCGAGCGTGTGAAGGATATGTCTGTGTAGATGGAACTCTGAGCCCCGCAGAAATGCATTGGACAAAAGACAACGTCTACAAATTGCGCGGAACGGTTTTTGTATCCCAAGGCTCCCTGATCATTGATGCGGGCGTCAAAATCGTTGGCGATAGTGCCGCAACTTTGGTCATTGGAAAAGATGCCAAAATTTCCGCCAATGGTACTCCCAATGATCCCATCCTGTTTACCAGTAGCCAAAAGCAACCACAAGCTGGCGATTGGGGAGGGGTGGTCATTTTGGGACAAGCGCCAGTAATGGGTAAAAACTACCTGGAGTTTTGTACCTATCGACAACTCAAAAACGAGCCCGAGCAATGTTACTTTGGAGGAGACAACCCTATGCATTCCAGCGGTACCATGCGGTATGTACGCATTGAGTACGCGGGTGATGTAATTGTTGAAAATCAAGAGGTAAATGGCCTCACGCTTGCGGGCGTGGGCGCCGGCACCACCATCGAATACATTTTTGTTACAAAATCAGATGATGATTGTTTTGAATTTTTCGGCGGTTCGGTCAATGCACGTTACCTCATTTGCGACGACCCGGAGGATGACGCCTTTGACTGGGAAGCTGGTTACCGTGGTAAATTGCAGTATTTGCTCTCCATTGCCGGCCATCACACTTACCGCGGTTTTTCAGAAAAAGGGCGGTATGGTTTGGAAGGCGGCGATCCAGATGATGAAAGCAAAGAGAAATTTGGTCCGGAGATCTGGAATGTCACGCTGATTGGCAATCCCAATCTACCAGCAAAGACAGGAGGAATTGCCTCTTGGTCAAAAGATACTCGACCAGAAATTCACAATTTATTAGCGCGAAATTTTATACCTTTAGCCGGTAACAACCAGGAAAAAAATATTTGGAAAACCTGGTTTTTATTCCCTTCACCCGCCAGCAATAGCGCTGCAAAATTCACTACCGACGGGGTAAAACCTATTCAAGAAATTACCAGTTGGGAATGCCCGCCAAAACTGCCTTTTTTTACGTCAGGTTGTTTTGCTGGTGCATTTAGGGACAGTACGGATCATTGGAATTTGGGCAAATGGGCAGGCAAGATTTCAGACATCCCAGAAAAAAGGCAATAAAAAAAGCTGCCTTTCGGCAGCCTCACATAGAACGCTGTAAATTACTTGCAAAATACAGCAAAGATTGTGTACAAACAACAATATCTGCAATTTTTTTTTCATCTACTGCAAATAAGCTCTACCCGATCAACACCCCTTAAAAAATTGCAGATCTAATAATTAATTTTTGGTAAACTCCAAATATATTTTTATTTTTTATTTGACATTTTTCTCTTTTTAGCAAGATAACGCACGAGTTGTACATTAAAAAAGTACTAACATGAAAAAAATTTTAATAGCCAACCGCGGCGAAATAGCATTGCGCGTTATGCGTACAGCCAGGAAGATGGGCATCCATACCGTGGCCATATACTCTGACGTAGATCGCAATTCTCCGCATGTTCGGTTTGCAGATGAAGCGGTTTGTATTGGGCCTGCCCCATCTAATCAATCATACTTGCTGGGCGATAAAATCATTGCAATTGCCAAGCAGCTTGGGGTTGAAGGTATCCACCCTGGCTATGGTTTTTTAAGCGAGAATAGCGGATTTGCAAAAAAGGTAGAAGATAATGGGATCATCTTTATTGGTCCAACCCCCGAAGCCATTGACGTCATGGGCGACAAGCTTTCGGCCAAAGATGCCGTAAAGCACTACAACATCCCGATGGTACCGGGCGGCAATCACGAGGTAAGCGATATTGAGGATGCAAAAACAATTGCTGCTTCGGTTGGCTACCCCATTCTTATCAAGGCTGCTGCTGGTGGGGGTGGAAAAGGCATGCGGGTAGTAGAGCGCCCCGAAGACCTAGAAGAACAAATGGCTCGAGCCGTTAGTGAAGCAGTTTCAGCCTTTGGTGATGGCGCGGTATTCATTGAAAAATACGTGACCGAACCCCGTCACATTGAAATCCAGATCTTAGCCGACCAACATGGCAATGTGGTGTATCTTTTTGAGCGGGAATGCAGCATCCAAAGACGCCATCAAAAAGTAGTAGAAGAAGCGCCATCCTCCATTTTAACGCCAGAATTGCGACAAAAGATGGGCGAAGCCGCTGTAAATGTTGCTAAAGCATGCCAATACCGCGGCGCTGGCACCGTAGAATTTTTGGTCGACGCCAATATGGATTTTTTCTTTTTGGAGATGAATACCCGCTTGCAAGTGGAACATCCGGTAACGGAATACATCACCGGCCTTGATTTAGTGGAGCAACAAATTCGGGTTGCTCGTGGAGAGGCGCTCTCCTTCACCCAGGAGGACTTGACCATTCACGGACATGCGATAGAACTACGGGTTTGTGCCGAAGATCCACTGAATAACTTTTTGCCCAGCGTAGGTCAACTTACCCGTTATCGCAAACCTGTTGGTGATAGTATTCGGGTAGATGACGGTTTTGAAGAGGGTATGGAAGTACCGATTTATTACGATCCTTTGTTGGCTAAATTAGCCACCTGGGGCGTAAATCGGGAAGCGGCCATTCGACGTATGTTGGAAGCCATTGCAGAATATGAAGTGGAAGGTGTAGCCACTACCCTACCCTTTGGTCGCTTTGTGTGTCAGCATCCCGCTTTCCTCAGCGGAAAATTTGATACGGGTTTTGTTAAAAACTACTACACACCGGAAGTCATTGCCGAGCAAGCAAAAACGGAGGCGGAGATTGCCGCCCATTTAGGCATAGCATTGTATCTAGAACATCGTGATCGCGTGGCTGCCCCAAATCACGGTGGCGCAGAATGGTTAAATAGAAAACAGTAATCAAAAAGGGACAATACGAATCGGTATTGTCCCTTTTTTTAAAACTTGGAGTACAACTATACTCCATTTTACCGTTATTTCAAGCCCTCCAGCTTTTTCAAATTCAATTTGTCAACGGCGCTGCGCAAAGTCGAGGCATCAACCCCTTCCCCCTCAACGGTTACTAAAAACCGGTTGCCGATGTTGACCAAGATGCTGCCTGATTTTTCATCGCGGTCATATTGTTCAAACGCTTTGTATCCTTGGATTTCGGTGGTGCGTTCGTAACCCTCGTCGGAAGTTTTATCGATTTCGATACCAAATGCATCCAAACTACCCAACTTAGCGGCGAAAGCGTTGTCTACAATTTTTATTTCTACAAATTTATTGTCCGAACCATATTTGGCTTCGGCACTGGCAAACTTGACAAAACCAGCGTTCACACGTTCACCTTTGAGATCGGTCTGTTTCAACCAACCCACCCATGCCGGCATTAGGGCTTTTAGTTTTTCGTAATCAACTGTTTTGCTTGGTTTTCGTTTTCCGTTTTTATCCTCCTCTCCTGCATTATCAAAGAAATTTTCCAAATCTTCGGGAGACTTGATCTTCACTTTACCATCATCTGATTGGATGGAGATGAAGGCATCATCCTCTTCTTTTTCTTTGCTTTCGGCAGTTTTGGAAGTAGAATTCCCGCTGCAACCCGCCAGCACAATAAGTGCCAACAACATACAAATTGCAACCCCATGTTTTTTCAGCATGTAAATGAGTTTTTTGGAATGAAAGATGGAGCAACATTCAGTTTCTAAGGTTCATTTGCAGAAAAAATCGACCAAGAAGTAGCTAATACCGCTAAAATGAAAAAGACATGGCGTAGAGTGCTAGCCATTAAGAGTCCAAAATATAAAAATTTGCTAATGTGAAGTTTATCGCTCCATGACTAACCGAGCAGTTTAAAACTTACCACTTCAACTGGCGTCCCCCACATATCACCGGCAAAAAAATCGTGGATCACGGTGGCTTTTAGTTCAACTTTTGCTCCTGCCGACATCAACTCGGTTGGCATATTGACGGGGAGCCATTCCTTTTTTTTATCGTCGATCACACCCCAAATACCGCCCTCCAAATCGAGGTAAACAACGGAACCGGTGATGGTTATTTTTTTTGCTGATGGCATGGCTATTGGTCTATTTTTGATTGAGCAAACGCTCGATGGTTTGATTTAAGTTTCCGATTATTTTTGATTGGTCGTGAATTACTTGTCGCAATTCCCGAACATCGTCATGTACGTTTTGCTTTGGAACTGGGCTAGCTGGGAAAAAAGGACAAATTTTTGCCCTTACTTGCCAAATTTCGCGGATGTCGTTGAAGTTGATGGAGTACGACTCGTAAGATTCATTATCGGAGATCAACTGCAACTGCCTTTTTTTGTTCAAATGATTGATGACGCGTTTTACGGCCACATCTGAACGGGTTACCACCACATAAACGTAGTTGTCCTTAATACCGCTTTCCCAAAGCGTTGGTTCCAAAAAATTGCAAATTACTTTATCTCCTTCATACAATAAGGGCTCCATGCTATCGCCCGCCACATCAAAAGAGCGATGGGTGCCTACTTTGTATTTGTAATCCGGTAAAGTATAAGTTGGCAGGTTTTGAATAAAATTAGGTTGACTCAACTCGCTAGGATAACCAGCTTGCGCGGGCATTGGCACGTGCACAATGCGTTCGTCTTCTTGCACATTGGTGACGATGGTGAGCACTCGAAAATCGCGATGATCTTCTTCCGACATGAACAAGGGCCCTTCGCCAGTATAGAGAAAAACGGGATTGACTTTGTATTTTTCAACGGCCTTGCGGAGCAAATCGATGGTAACATCGCGGCGGCCTTTCAAAATTTCGCTTAAGCTTTGCGGGAGGTAGTCCAATGAAATAGCGAATTGACGGCTTGACCGCACTCGGTTCTCTTCCCGGAGTTTGTCGTGACACTTAATAAACCGTTGGGTAACAATGCTATTCATTAGGGTCGGTGTTTTTTGACGGCCGTTAACAAATTTAATAAATTGTCGCAAAACCGTTACTACCAACCCATTTATTATTCAAAAAAGTGACACATTTTTTTGAATTCGCATTTTCAAAGAGGAGAATGCTGGTTTTTATTTGGGTGCTTTACAAAATCGAGGTTAGCCAGCATCTGGTTCTTTAAAAACCACGATGTCATATTTGATAACAACTAAACAATTGTGATTCAGCACAATGCCGTAGAGCCACATTGCAATGTGGCTCTACAACACCGAAGCCTTGACCTCACAAAATCGGGAGTAGAAACCCACGATGTTATATTTGAAAACACCTAAATATTTGTTATTCAGTACAATACCGTAGAGCCACATTGCAATGTGGCTCTACAACTCTGGAGCCTTAACCTCACAAAATCGGGAGTAGAAACCCACGATGTTATATTTGAAAACACCTAAAT